>DJUX01000042.1 GCA_002440665.1 Dechloromonas sp. UBA6271 | reverse complement strand
CTGGCGCGAGCGCCTGCTGCAGGGAACGCGCCGCAGCCCGCTGGCCGGGCCGCTGTTGACGGCGCTTGCGGCACCGCCGGCGCTGGCCGCGCTGGTCGCCGGCTCGCTGGCCCCCGGCTGGTTCGGCCAGGCAGTGCTGCGCTGGCGCGAACAGTTCGACGGCCGTGCGCCGACCCGTCTGCACCTGACCGCCGAGAGCCCACGCACCAGCGCCACGCCGCATACGCCGCAGGAGGGGTTCACCGATGCCGAGCAGACCGAGCGGGTGGAAAGTTTCCTGCGCATGATCGGCCTCACCGGCAATTTCGCGCCGCTCGTGCTGATGCTCGGCCACGGCTCGGACAGCCGCAACAACCCGCACCTGTCGGCCTACGACTGTGGCGCCTGCTCTGGTCGCCACGGCGGGCCGAACGCCCGCGTCTTCGCGGCGATGGCCAACCGGCCCGAGGTGCGCGAACGGCTCGCCGGGCGCGGGCTGCATATTCCCGGGGCGACCTGGTTCGTCGCTGCCGAGCACAATACCTGCGACGACGGGGTCGAGTGGTACGACCTCGACCTCTTGCCGGCTGGCCTGCAGCCGGCCTTCGACCGCCTGCACGGGCAGTTGGCCGAAGCCTGCCGCGCCCATGCCGCCGAGCGCTGCCGGCGGCTGGCCTCGGCGCCCGTGCGTGCGTCACCGTGGCAGGGCCGTCAGCATGTGATCGGACGCGGCCACGACATCTCGCAGGCGCGGCCGGAACTCGGGCACGCGACCAACGCCGCCGCCTTCATCGGCCGCCGGGCGATGAGCCGCGGGCTCTTTCTCGACCGCCGCGTCTTCCTGATTTCCTACGATCCGGCAGCCGACGACGACGGGCGCATCGTCGAGAACATCCTGTTGGCCGCCGGCCCGGTCGGTGCCGGGATCAGCCTCGAATACTATTTATCGACGGTGGACAACGAGCGTTTCGGCTGCGGCTCCAAGGTGACGCACAACGTCGCCGGTCTCTTCGGGGTCATGGAAGGGGCGGACTCCGACCTGCGCACCGGGCTGCCGTGGCAGATGGTCGAGATTCACGAGGCGATGCGCCTGCTGGTTGTCGTCGAACAGACGCATGAACTGTTGTCGGCCATCGTTGCCCGCCAGCCGGCGCTGCAGGAATTGATTGGCAATGGCTGGATCACCATCGCCGCGCAGCACCCGGAGAATGGTGCGCTGGCGCTGTATTGCCCGCGCCGTGGCTGGTTGCCGTGGGCGGGCCGTGGCGTGCTGCCGCTGGTCGGGCGCTCGGTCGACTGGTTCGCCGGCGAACGCGAAGCGCTGGCGCCGGCCATCGTCCTCGGCGGTGCCGCATGAATATGCTGCTGCGCCTGCTGCCCGATCTGGTCTGGCTGGTGCCGGCCCTGCCGCTGCTGGCGCTGGTTGCTGTCGGCCTGCGTGTCCTGCTCGGGCGGGCGCAAGGCGATGCCGCCGAACCCTTGACCGCCCGGCTCTGCGCCTTCGCCGCCTTTTGCAGCCTGGCGCTGCTCCTGGCCCTCGACCTCGGCGCGCTGCTGCACGGCGCGCCGGGACATCGCGTGCTCGGCATCTGGTTCGCCAGCGGCAACTGGCAGGGAACACTGTCTTTCCTGCTTGATCCGCTGGCGCTCTCGGTGGCGACGCTGACGGCGCTGATCGGCTGGCTGGCGATGCGTTTTTCCGCCAACTACCTGCACCGCGAGGCCGGCTTCCATCGCTTCTTCATTGTCCTCAGCGTGTTCCTCGCCGGCATCCAGCTCGTCTTCCTGGCCGGCAACGGGCTGCTCGCCTTCGTCGGCTGGGAGATGTGCGGTGTCGCTTCCTTCCTGCTCATCGGCTATGCCTGGCAGCGCCCGGTGGCGACCGCCAACGCGCTGTTCGCCTTCGTCACCAACCGTGGCGGTGATGCCGGTTTCCTCCTTGGCCTTGGCTTCGCCGCCGCCTGGCTCGGCAGTTTCGAGTGGCCGGCGCTGACCGGCAGCCCCGATCTGCCGATGCTGACGGCGCGCCTGCTGGCGGTCGGCTTCGTCGTCGCGGCGCTGGCCAAGTCGGCGCAACTGCCGTTCACGCCGTGGATCGGGCGGGCGCTGGAAGGGCCGACGCCGTCGTCGGCCATCTTCTACGGGGCGGTCATGGTCCATGCCGGGGTTTACCTGATGCTGCGCCTGTCGCCGCTGCTCGCCCAGGTGCCGGACCTGATGGCGGCGCTGGTCGTCATCGGCACCGCCACGGCGCTCTACGCCTGGCTGTGCGGGCTGGTGCAGACTGACGTCAAGTCGGCGCTGATCTTCGCGACGGTGTTTCAGGTGGCGCTGATGTTCGTCGCCATCGGCCTCGGGTGGACGACGCTGGCGACGGTGCATCTGTGCCTGCACGCCGCCTGGCGCGCCTGGCAGTTCCTGCTGGCGCCGTCCTGGCTGGCGTTGACGCAGGGCGCGCCGAAGCCGGCGCCGGCCTGGCTGCGCCGCTGGCAGCGGCTGTACACAGCGGCGCTGGAACGTTTCTGGCTGGATCGTATGGGCTTCACGCTGCTGGCCAAACCGACCGAGTCGTTTGCGCACGACATGCACGGCCTGGAAGAAAACTTCATCGACCGCCTGCTCGGCGAGCCCGGCCGTGGCTCGCCGCTGCGCGTCGACCTGCCGCTGATCGTCGGCGACGGCCTGGCCGGGCGGGCCCTGGCTGCCCTCGCCGAACAACTGCAGCGGCTGGAAACCCATCTCTCGCTGCGCGGCCGCGGCGGCATCGGGGAAAGGCTGCTGCGGCGCGCCGGCGCCTACCTGCATATCGTCGAGCATCTGCTCGAACAGCCGCGCTACCTGATGATGGCGGTCATGGCGACTTTCGTGGTGATCCTGTGAGCGGCGGCTTCAGCGAAATCCTCTGGCCGGTGCAGTCGGGCCTGCCGCTGCTGCTGGTCTTGCAGCTGCTGCCGCTGGTTGGCGCGGCCGTGGTTTTTGCCTTCAACGAGCGGTCGACCGCAGTCGTCGCCGGCAAGGTGTTCGCGCTGGCCGAGCTGCTGCTGTGCATCGTCGTCGCCAGCCGCATCAAGCCGGAATTGGCCACGCTGCAGCTGGCCGAGCGCTTTGCCCCGCTCGGCTACCATGTCGCGGTCGACGGTATCAGCCTGGTGTTTTTGCTGGTCGCCGCGCTGCTGACTTTCCTGATGACGCTGTACGGCATGAGCCGCGGCATGATCTCGCCGGGCCGCCTGTTCGCCGTGCTGCTGGTCGCCGAGGCCGGCCTGGTCGGCATGCTGGTGACGCTCAACATTGCCTGGTTCGCTGCCTTCTCGGCGCTCGAACTGTGGGCGGTGACCTACCTGCTGCGACGCTGGGCCTCGTCGCGCGCCGAGACGCAGGCGCTGGCCCGCTTCGTCCAGTATCAGGCCTTCGGCTGGGCGCTCTTCGTCGGCGGCTGCCTGGTGCTCGGCTGGAGCCATGCCGACGCCACCGGCGGGCGCTGGAGCTTCGATCTCTTCGACCTCGCCGGCACGGTGCCGGCGGGCAAGTTCCAGACCGCCGCCTTCTATCTGCTGTTCTACGGGCTGGCAGTGCGCACGCCGCTCTTCCCGCTGCACGGCTGGCTGCCCAACATGGCGCAGCACGGGCTGATCGCGGTCGGTCCGGCGCTGATGGTCGGCGTCAAGGTCGGCATCTACGGCATGCTGCGCTTCGTCCTGCCGCTGACGCCGGTGGCGGTGGAATACTGGCAACCCTATGTCGTCGGCTTCGCCATGGCCGGCGTTTTCTTCACCGCCGCGCTCGCCTTCCAGCAGACCAACCTGCGCCGCCTGCTCGCTTTCGCCGTGGTCAGCCACACCAGCCTGCTGGTCATTGGCGTCTTCAGCCTGCACGAGGCCGGCATCCAGGGAACGGTCCTGCTCGCCGCCAACTTCGGGCTGGCGGTCACCGGCATGTGGTTCATCGTCGGCTTCGTCTTCCGCCGCACCGGGACGACCGAACTCGGTGAACTGTCCGGCCTGTTCGAGCGCATTCCCTTTCTCGCCATCGCCTTCCTGATTTTCGGTCTGGCCATTGTCGGCATGCCCGGCACGCCCGGCTTCGATGCCGCCCACCTGATCCTCGAAGCGTCGATCGACAGTTTCGGCGCCTTGCCGACCGTCGCGGCGGCGCTCGGCAACGTGGCGGCCGCCGGCTTCCTGCTCTGGGCCTTCCAGCGCGCCTTCCTCAGTCAGGGAAAACAGGGTGGTCACGACGTTGACCGCACCATGCCCATGGAGTACCTGGTGTGCGGCATTGCGCTGGTGGCGATGCTGGCCATCGGCTTCTTCACCGAGCCCTGGCTGCACCTGACCGAAACCGCCAGCCAGGCCGTGGCGGAGCGCTTCGCGCGATGACCCCGCCGCTGCTCTCCCTCCTCGTTTTCCTGCCGCTGGCCGGTGCCGCGCTGCTCTGGCTGCTGCCGGCGCGCGCCGCGCGCTTCGTGACGGCCGGCGCGATGCTGGTGACGCTGGCCGCCGCCAGTGCGGTGATGGTCGCCTTCGACCCCGATGGCCCGCGTTTCCAGCTGATCGAGCGGGTCCTGTGGGTGGCCAGCCTGAACGTGCATTACCAGCTCGGTATCGACGGCCTGTCGGTGCTCTTCCCGCCGGCGACGGCGCTGCTCTTCCTCGGTGCGCTGGTGGCCAGCTGGAACCTCGTGCACGATGCGCCGCGCTTTTATTACAGCCTGCTGCTGCTGTTGCAGTGCGCGACGCTGGGCATTTTCTGCGCCCTCGATACGGTGCTGTTCTTCGTCTTCTGGGAACTGACGCTGGTGCCGCTCTATTTCCTGCTCGGCCGCTGGGGCGCGGTGGCCGGCAGCGCGCGCGTCGCCGCCCACTACTTCCTGATCATGCTGGCCGGCGGCGTGCCCTTGCTGCTCGCCTTTGTCCTGCTGGCGGCCAGCCAGTCGGTGCCGACTTTCGATCTGCTGGCCTTGCTCGCCGTGCCACTGCCGCACGCGACGCAATACGCCTTCCTGCTGCTCTGCCTGATCGGCTTCGGCGTCAAGGTGCCGCTGGTGCCGCTGCATACCTGGCTGCCGCAGTTCGCGCTGGCAGCGCCGGGTTCTCTGACGGCGCTGCTCGTCGGCCTCAAGCTCGGTGCCTACGGGCTGGTGCGCTTCGCCATTCCACTGGCGCCCGACGCGGCGCAGGATCTGCACTGGCTGCTCGCCGGCCTCGGCACCGTGACGCTGATCTACGGTGCGGTCGGCATCCTGGCGCAGAGCAACCTGCGCGTCGCGCTGGCCTACGCCAGCATCTGCCACGTCGGGCTGGCGGTGCTCGGGCTAGCCGCCTTTACCGCACAGGGCGTCCAGGGGGCGGTGTCATTGCTGCTCAGCTTCTCGGTGGCGACCGGCGGCGCCTTCCTGCTGCTCGAATTCCTGCGCCAGCGTACCGGTTCGACCGACATCCACAGCCTCGGCGGCGCGGCGAAAACCATGCCGCTGCTCGCCAGCGGTTTCCTGATCTGCGGCCTGGCCGGCGTCGGCATGCCGGGCACCAGCAGTTTCCCCGGCGAATTCATGCTGATCCTGGCGGCGCTGCAAAGCCACACCGGCGCCGGCATGGCCGCGCTGTTCGGCCTGGCCATCGCCGCCGCCGGTTTCCTGGCGCTCTACCGCAAGGCCTTCTTCGGCCCGGTGACGCGCCGCGAAGTCGCCGAGGCCGAGGATCTGCGGCCGCGCGAATGGGCGGTGCTGATCGTCCTGATTTTCCTGGTTGGCGCCATCGGTCTCTACCCGAGCCCGTGGCTGGAAATCGTCCGCCCGGCGGCCGAGGCCTGGGCGGCCGGACTGGCGCGCTGACGGCGGGTTGCCGTCAGGCGTTTCAGGACAGGCGCCCGGCCCAGCGTTCGCTGCCCTGACGCACGACCTCTTCCAGCGAGCCTTCGCTGGCCTGGGCAGCGCGCACCTCGCTGGCGCCGTTGCGTCCCTGCAGGACTTCGGTGCGCAGCAGGTTGAGGGCTTCAGTGGAGCCCAGGTCATAGGCATGCATCTCAATGGTCGCCATGGTCCGCAGGATGTCGTCGCGGATGACGCGCTGCTCGGCCGTGCCGGGCACGACCAGCCTGCCGTCGTAGCCGAAGCGGCAGGCCTGGAAGCGGTTGTAGGTATAAACCAGGTAATCGTCTTCCTGTGGCTCGAACGGTTTTTCCTTGAGCAGATAACTGGCCAGTGCCTGCGCATAGGCGGCGATCTGGGCGGCCCGCTCGACGGTCAGCGGGGTATCCATGACGCGCAGTTCGATGGTGCCGAATTCGGGTTTGGGACGGATGTCCCAGTAAAAATCCTTCATGCTCTTGACGACGCCGGTGGCGATCATCTTGCGGTAGTACGTGGAGAAGTCGTCCCAGCTCAACGCGAAAGGCGCCCGGCCGCTGAGCGGGAAGGCGAAGACCGAGTTGAGGCGGGCCGACTGGAAGCCGGTGTCGATGCCCTGGACGAACGGCGAAGCCGCCGACAGGGTGATGAGGTGCGGTATGTAGCGGCTGAAGGCGTGCAGCAGCCAGAGCGCCTGGTCCGGACAGGCGCAGCCGATATGCACATGCTGGCCGAAAATGGTGAATTGCTTGGCTAGGTAGCCATAGAGCTGCGACAGGTGGTGGAAGCGCGGCGCGTCGAAAATGGCTTGCTGGCCCCAGTGCTGGAAGGGGTGGGTGCCGCCGCCGGAAAGCATGATGCCGAGCCGGTCGGCCTGATGCACCAGTTCGTTGCGGATGCTGCGCAACTGGGTCAAGGCGTCCTGGTAGTCTTGGCAGATGTCGGTCGATAACTCGATCATCGAATCGGTGATTTCCGGTTTGACGTCGCCGGGATGCTTGCGTCCGGTCATCTCGCGCAGCAGATCGGGGGCAGATCCGATCAGGTTGTAGTCCTGGCTGCCGATGATCTGCAATTCGAGTTCGACCCCCAGGGTCAGCGGTGCCGATTGCGAAAATTCAGGCAGCTCGTTTTCTGTCTCGTCAATCACGACGTTCTCCGCTCCATTTGAGACAAAGCGCCACGATCACCGGGCCGACCAGCTCCATGATGGCCGCTGCGCTCATGGCAACCGGGATCAAGGTGACTTGCAGTTCCGGGTAGAGTCGTCCGAGGTCGGCGGCAGCGACCATGACCGGTCCCGCCGCCGGCGACAGCGCGAGCCCCAGCAGCAGCCCCTGGCGCCAGCTGACGCCGGCCGGCCGCGCCAGCAGCAGGACGCCGGTCAGCTTGGCAAGACTGCGCGCGCCGATCAGGACCAGGGCCAGGAAGCCGCCGGTAAACAGGTGTTCCACCTTGATCTGCATGCCGGCGACGAGGAACAGCATGATGACCAGCACGCCGCCGACCGAGCCGAAATGCCGGGGAAAGACCCAGGCCCGGCGTTCGCCGTTGCGCAACACGATGCCGGCAAACAGCATGCATAGCGTGACCGGCAGGCGCAATGCCTCAATCAGTCCAATGGTCATCAGCACCAGCCCGAGCAGAATGATCGAGGCATATTCGTCGCGCAGCGCCAGCCAGCGATGCAGCCCGCTGACGGCCATGGCCAGCAGCTTGCCGACGAGCAGCCCGGCCCCGAGCAGGTAGAGCGGATGGGTGATCGCCAGCACCCAGTCGCCGCTGTAGCGCTGGTGCAGCACGCCCATCGCCAGATGGACGGTGACAACGGCGTAGATCGTGTTCAGTGCGGTCAGGATCAGCAGGCGGGTACTGACCTGACCTTGCGCATTGCTCTCGGCGACGACGCGCATGATGACGGCAGGCGAGGTGGCCATGCCGATCGCCCCGAGCAGGACGGCCGGTGTAATGGCGACGCCGAGATAGCGGCTGACGGCGAATACCGCGCCGAAGGCGGCCAGCGATTCACAAATGCTGGTGACCAGCAGCCAGCGGTTGTGGCGCAGCCAGCGCAGATCGACGCGGCTGCCCAATTCGAAAAGCAGGATCGCCAAGGCGATGTCGAGCCCGGTTCGTAGCCAGTCGCCGTGTTCGGCGACCAGCCGGTTTCCGGCAATTGCCGCCACCAGCATGCCGACGACCGGATAGGCCGTGATTCTGGGCAGGCCGAGATGATGGCGTATCCATTCGCCGGCCAGCGCGGCGCCGACCACCGCCAGCGCGATCCACAGCAGCGGGCTGAGATCGGGCGGCCAGTCGGGCAGGAAAAAGACAGAAGGTTCCATAGCAGGTACTTCCCCGGTTGTTATGGGTGACCGAGAGGGGCAGAATGGACCACTTGACAGACTGTGTCCACCCGGACCGGGAGTTCAGCATGAAACGCACCCTCAAGATCGGCGTGTCAGCCCGTCTGGCGCACCCGCGGCCAGACGGCAAGGGCCTCGAAAGCAAGACGCTCCAGTACCTCGAGCAGTCTGTGGCGCAATGGATCATGGCGCGCGATGTGCTGGTCTTCATGGTGCCCTCGGTGACCCATGGCGGCATGCTGAACCGCAGTGCGATCCGCCTGAGCGATTACGCCAAGAGCCTCGACGGATTGGTGCTGCAGGGCGGCGCCGACATCGATCCGGCCGCCTATGGTGAATCTCCGTTGAGCCCTGAGTGGGCCGGTGACCGCACCCGTGACATGTATGAGATGGAATTGCTGCATGAGTTCCTCGAAGATGGCAAGCCGGTCCTTGGCATCTGCCGTGGCGCCCAGTTGATTAACGTCGCCATGGGTGGCTCGCTTTACCAGGACATCGCGACCCAGTTGCCGGAAGCGATCCCGCATGTCGCCGATGCCTACGATCAGCACGTTCACGAGATCGTTCTGGAAGCAGGCGGTTT
Organism: Dechloromonas sp. UBA6271; assembly: GCA_002440665.1. GTDB lineage: Bacteria > Pseudomonadota > Gammaproteobacteria > Burkholderiales > Rhodocyclaceae > Azonexus. The sequence continues at coordinate 93,776 of DJUX01000042.1, read as the reverse complement.
GCTGGAAAAACGCTTGGGGGGCGCCGCTCAGCGCCAGGTCATTTCGATTCACCATCAGGGTATCCGCACCCTCGGACGCGATCTCGCGGTCGAGGCGCGAGCGGCAGGCGATGGCATGATCGAGGCGATTCGCGGCACCGGCCGCAATTTTCTGCTCGGGTTGCAATGGCATCCGGAATTCCGGCGGCCGAGCGACACCGACGTGCTCGACTGCCTGCCATTGCTCGAGGCTTTTCTCGATGCCAGCCGCCGGCGCGGCTGGCTATGAGGCCTGTTGCGGTCGACGCCTTGTTTTGGCCAAAAATGGGGAAGCGCCGGCTGGTGCCGGCCTAGAAGACCAGCGACAAGCCCTTGGGGTGAAAGGCCTGATAGCCGCGGGATGCCTGATCGGCAGCGGAGCGCCAGGCTTCGGTTGTGGGCGTTAGATAATTGAAGTGCAGGCGCGGTTTGCCGGGTGCGCCGTGCGTCTTGAGCAGCAGCTCGACGCAGCGGGCGTGCGGGTGGTGGAAAATCGCGCCATTGGTCGAAATCAGGTAATTCGTGCAGCTCAGCTTGCCGAGCAGCGATTCGCTGACGTTGGCGACGCTGCCGTGGTGGGCCAGCTTGAAACCGCTGACGGCGAGGCGCTCGCCCGGCGTCACCAGGCGGTCGATCGAGGCTTCGAGCACGGCGGGCCAGGCGTCGCCGGTGAGCATGAAGCGAACTTCCGGTTGGGTCGCAGGATAGTCGAGCAGGAAGGCGATGCTGCTGCCGTTGGCGCGACTGGTGTCGCCGCCGAATGGGGCGTCGGCACCGGGTTCGCCGGTGCTGCCGCCGAGCACGTCGACGAGGTCGTCATCTGCCGCTTCCGCCACCGGGGCGTCGCTGTCGAAGTCGTCTTCCGTCCCCAGAACATCGCCAAGCGGGCGCAGCCGGCGACTGGCATCGAGTCGTTCGCGCAGTTTGGCAATGTCGCCGGAAGGTACCCGCGCCGCCTTGAGTTCCTTGGCCCAGTTATCCTTCAGGTCGAGCAGGCGGGCGTGGTCAGGGGAGAGCAGGGTGAGTCGGCAGTCGCCGGGTAATTCGACTACCGGCAGCGTCGGATTGTTTCGGTCGATGGCGGCGAGCGCCCCGGCGAAACCGCGGTTCCAGACCTGCGTGCCAGTGCGTTGTTCGTAGTCGGTGATCAGCATCCCGAGCATCTCGCCCTGGACGCCGCCGAGGGCTGCCCCGGCAGGGTCGGGCACGGCGTTGAGCTGATCCCGGCCGTTGAACCAGATGCGCTCGAAACGGCAGGCCAGTGCTTCGGCGTCGAGCAGCAGGCGGATGACGCCTTCGATGTGGTCGGCGTCGATGTGGGTGATGACGAGCAGGTCGAAATGGCGTTCGTCTGCCGGCAGGTGCAGGATGCGCTCGCGCAGGGCGGGGTAGGCATGGGCCGGGCCGCCGTCGATCAGGATGCGGTGGACCGCGGTGCCGCTGCCATATTCGATCCACAGGCAGTCGCCGTGCGCGGCAGGAAGCATCTCGATGCGGAACATGGGGTTGGGCCTTTCAGGGTGGCGTGGCGACGGGGTGCGCGACTGGCGTCAGCCGCCACTCGGCGTCGCCGAGCGCGACGAGGCAGAGGGCGAGCAGGTAGCCGCGGGCCAGCATGCGGCGGCGGACGCCGCGCATCAGGGTGCCGAAATCGGCTTGCGGGTCGCTGACGGCGACCAGTTGCGCGACCAGTTCGCGGGCGAGCGGCGCGGCATGGCGGCCGAGGATCTGGGCCAGCGTGCCGAGGACGATGGCGGTCTTGAGTTTCTGGAATTCGCGCACGACCTGCACGTAGCCAAGTTCCGATTCGGCGCCTGTGCGGCAGCCGAGCAGCAGCAGGATGGGACCCGGTTCGCGGCCGTCGGGGTTGACGTACTCGGGGCGAATCTGGCCGCGCCGCAGGCGGGCGAGGTCGGTGCCGAGGCTGGCGTCACCGATCTCGAGGAAATCCTCGAGGCCGTCCTCGTCATGGTGCGGCAGCGCGATCAGCAGGCGCGGGTGCTGTTGCACCGCGTCGTACCACTCGTCCCAGTGGCGGGCGAGGGTGGTGTTGGCGATGCGCTCGTGGATGGACTCCCAGGTGGCCGTCCGCTCGTCGGCCGGCACCTTGTCGCTGCTAGCGAAGACGGCCGAGTCGATGGCCGGCAGGCTGCGGCGATTCTTGGTGGGGGCCGTGGCGCCGGTGGCGGCGTCCGGATTCAGGCGCTCGATGACCTTGCGCAGCGACCAGAAGCCGAGGGGGCAGACGGTCGCTGCATGGCGGCGGGCAGCGGCCGTCAGCGGGGCGTCGCCGCAGGCCGGGCAAACCTTCGCATCGGCTGCCAGTGCCGCCTGCCAGCCAGCGCAGAGGCGAGCGGCATCGACTGGGTAGCCGCGGTCATAGACGAATTCGAGCGGCAGGATGAGGTCGGGATCGAGACTGAGGAACTGGATGCGCTCGCCGGGATCGGCGAAACCCTGCTGGTCGAGCTGGTTGAAGAGGCCGGCGCCGAAGCGCGCCATGTCGCGCAGGAGGACGCGGACTTCCTCGTCGCCGGCATCCAGGCACTGCTCCTTGCCGGGCGTCTCGGCCAGGCGGCGGACCAGCGATTTCTCGGTCGAGAAAAGGACCGTGTTGAGCGTCTCGATCGCCTTGCCGGGCGACTTGAGCGCGTAGTTGCGGCCGCCGCTGCCGTCGAATACGCGCAGGCCCGGCTTGCCCTGCGCCGTTGCCGGGTCGCCGGGCGCCGGCCCGAACACCAGTGTCGAATTGCACGGCTGGGCGTCGTCGACCGCGATCACCTCGCGCCGGCTCAGTTGCGTGCGGACGCGCAGGGCGTCGCGCGGCCCGGCAGCCTCGCCCGGCGGGAGGGCCGCAGCTTCGATGCGGACCACCTCGAAGCTGCGCCCGCGATAGCGGAACATGATTTCGGCGCTGACGTAACGCTCGCCGGCCGGGACGTCGATGTGCAGGTCGCAGTCGCCGCTGCGCGCGGAACGCGAGGCGGGGAGCAGCAGCGTGGTGGCGTCGCGCTGGTCGCCCCAGCACAGCTCGACGGTCAGTTCCAGGCCTTGCCGCGGGATGGGAACGGTCGGAATGGCGGCGTCGGAGCTTGCCGCGCCGTCGTCCTCGGGCAGGCCGATCCAGCAGCGGATCACGTTGGCGGCGCCGGCGACAAAGGTTTCCCGCGCCTGAGCGTCATGGAGGATCCGCGCGCGGACGTGCCGTTCGTCCGTGGCGGCGGTCACGGGTGGCGCGCTGCGGCTGGCGGTCTGGTAATCGAGGTGCGTCGTGTCGATGGTCACGCCGCGCGGGCGGCTTGCCGGCGGGCTGCTGCGCGGCCGGTCGGCGGGCAGCGTCAGGTCCGCCGCATCGCCAGATGGCGCGCGGTTGGCTGCCAGAATGTCGACATCGGGCATGTCGAAGGCGATGTTGCGCGGGCGGCTTATCGGTGCAGGTGCCCGTGACTGGCTCGGCGGGCGGGCGCTGCTGCGCATCCGGTCGTCGATCAGCACATGGCGAAGCTGTGGTTTGGCGCCGCCGCCGGCACCGCGGTAGGGGGTGGGGGCGCAACCGGCCTGGCAGTCGGCGGTCTGGCCCAGGATGTCGAGCAGGCGCACGCCGGCTGCCTCGGGCGCCTGGCGAACCAGCGCAACGATTTTGCGGATCAGGTCTTCGCTAGGCGTATGGGCGATCACCCAGGCGACCTGGCCGTCGTCGTGGGCGGGTTGTGCGGTCGTGAGATGTTCATACAGCAGTTGGGCAATGGGCCTGTCGCTGCGGAAGGGCTCGGGTGCCATGACCGGACCGAAGGGGTGCGGCGGCGGTAGCGGCGAACCTTCCGCATCGGCGATGCCGGTGGCGGCCCAGACGGTCAGGCGCAGGGCACGGGAGAGATCATGCTCCAGTCCGGCATCCGGCCTGTCGAGACGGGCGAGCAGGCGTTCGAGCGCAGCGCGCAGCCGGTCGGGGATCGGGCGAATCGTCGCGATGCGGTCGTAGGCGGTCCACGGGCTGCCCCAGAAGAGCGTGGGCAGTGGCGCTGCCGGCGAAAACACGTCGTCGAGCACGCTGAAATTGTCGAGCCGGCCGATGGCCAGCGCCAGCCAGAAAGTCGCATCGGGATTCAGGCCACGGGCGTGGCGCAGAACATCGCGCGAGGTCAGCGTGGTGATTTCTAGCGGTGCGATGGCGAGGAGACGGAAGGCATCCGGATCGTCGGCGGCGGCACGTTCAAGGAGGGCCGGGATGCAGGCGGGGGCGCCCTGCTCCGCGAGCGCATTGGCGATGGCATCGCGGTCGGGTTCGTCCGGGTCGTTGGCCATGTCGCACAGTTGCTCGCGGACCGTGACGAGGGGAACTCTGGCCGCGAAGGCCAGTACCTCGCGGCGGACAGGCGAGCCTGGGGGCTGCGTGCGGATGAGTTCCAGGCCCGGTGCAATCAGCCGCTGCCAGCCGCTGCGGCCGAGCGGGAAGTGCGCCGCCGCCTTGAGCGCGGCCAGGCGGATTTCAGGGGATGGGTCGCTGTCGGCGAGTTCCAGCAGCGGCGAGACCCAGCGGTCGGAAAAAGGTTCGTGACGGGTGGGAGGCATGCCGGGTTCCTCGCCGTGCGGCGCGTCAGTTGCCCAGTATCTCGGGTACGTAGGTTTGCAGCCGGTGGGTCAGCAGGGCGCCGGCGTGGCGGCCGAGCACGGCCACTTCCGGCGCCGAGAGCCGGGAGAGATTGGTGCCGATGGCGGAGGCAAAGGCCGCGTCGCCTTCGCGTGCCTCGCCGATCGTGCTGTCGATGGAGAACCACACGGGGTGGGCGCCGCCCGGCGCGGCGGCGTTCAGTTCCAGGCGCTTGAACTGGAGGCCGCGTACCTGCTCCATCAATATGTCGATGGCCGCGACCAGCACGGCGGCGCCGGATTCGGTCGGTCGCTCGTCGATGGAGAAGGGCTTGCCGGCGTCGCTGACGAGCAGGTAGTCAAGCGCATTGCGCTTGCGGAACAGGGGATTGACGCCCAGGTTGTCGTAGACGCCGCCATCCGAGAGGGTGACGTAATCGACGCCGGCCGCCGGGTATTCGCTGCGCTCGACCTTGAGCGGCGGGAACACCGGCGGGAAGGCCGAAGACGCAGCGACCGCCCGATTGAGCGGGAAGCCCGGCGCGCTGACGGTGCCGAGTTCCCATTCGCCCATCTCGGCTTCGCCGTTGCCGCCGGTGACGAAGAAGAACATGTTGCCGGTGGCCAGGTTGGTGGCATTCAGATACAGGCGCGGCCCGTTCTTCAGCGAACCTAGCGTGCGCTGGCCGTAGAGGTCGCGCTCGTAGGTGGCGGCGAGCTTGTCGAGGCGGCTGTGGAAGGGGTCGAGAACTCCGCCGATGACCGACGAGACGGCGATGGACGACGTGCGCAGATAGTTTTCCAGCTTGTCGAGGGCGTCGTCTTCGCCCCAGTGGCTGGCGAGAAAGGCGCCGGCGATGCTGCCGCCGCTGACGCAGGTCAGGAGATCCAGCTTCCACAGCAGGCCGAGTTGATGGAGCTTGCGGAAGACGCCGAGATGAAACGCCGCCGCCCGGAAGCCGCCGCCCGAAAGTGCCAGGCCGACGCGTTTTTGCTCGTTGCCGATCAAGATGGTCATGACTTTCTCCTGGTTGCGTTAACTTGCTTCCCGGTGGGGCCGATGACGGAGGATGCATTGAGCATTCGGCGGGGAGTTTTTCTACTATAGGCCGAGGCGCTGGAAACACAAGCCCGGCGCATGACGTGGGTGATTTTCAGGGAGGCGGGCGGACTGACGGCCCGCCCGCCCGCCAATCAGTGCCCGGCAACGCAGATTTCACGCCGTAGCACGGCACGCGCGGTGCGCCAGGCGAGCATGGCGATCAGGATGTTCAGCAGGCCGAGCAGTCCGCCGCCGATCCAGAGATACATCGCCTGGCCGGTCAACTTGGCCATCAGGAAGGTGGCGATGGTCATGGCGGCCAGCGGGAAGGAATAGGCCCACCACGAGAGGAAGAAGGGGATGCGCCGGAAGTGGTTGATCTGGCTGAACAGCAGCAACGTGAACATTGCCGCCACCGAATACAGGATGTGGCCGAAGGCGTCGAGGCCGCCGGTGAGGTTGACCCAGGAAATGAAGCCGACGGCCGGGGGCGCGATGAAGATGAACAAGGTCGGCAACAGCCGCTCCGGGAGGGCAGGATGGAAGATCAGCCGGTAGAAGATGATGGCGGTCAGGATCGGCCAGAAGAACAGCCCGAGGCTGAAGAAGAACCAGGAAATTTCCGGCGTGGCGTGTTGCAGGCCGGTAATCGGGATCAGGATGTTGCCGACGACCGGGATGAACCAGGCGGGATTGAGGTGGGCGATCTCGTATTTCGTGTGATGCATCCACGAGGAGAGCATGTAGAAAGTAAAGCCCAGGTGGCATAGCGTGCCGATGGCCCACAGCCAGAACGAGAACTCCCGCGCCGACTGGAGGTGGGCGACGGAAAGCAGCAGCAGGCTGATGGAGAAGGTGGGGGCAAACGCCTGTTTGACCGGGTGCGTTAGTTCGGCCCTGACCTCGGCGGGGTATTTGGCGATCTTCGTCGCGTAGATGCCGATCAGCAGGAAGAACCACAGGCTCGTCAGGCCGAGCAGCAGTGAGCTCAGGCAAAAGCCGGGGTTGAAGAAATGTTCGGCGCGATTCCAGGCAATCGACAGCCCGCACATGCCCATCACCGTGGCGAACCAGGAAACGGGAAAGTATTGCAGTCTGGGGGCGGTGTGTTCCGTGGGCTTTCTCTTGGGGTTAGCGGCTTGTAGAACGGCTGCGCGGTGTCATTGACGGTCGCCGCTTTGGCGTTTCGCCAAAACCAGCAGCGCCAGTCGCAACGCGGCAACGCAGGCGAAGGCGGCGAGGGCGATGCTTCCCCATGACCAGTCTGGGAAAAAATAGGCGCCGCTCAGGGTGAGAGTCAGGAAAAGGATGGCGAAGAACATCTTGAGCTTCCTTGCGGCAGTTGAATGGGGGGAATCCGGCAGGCATCGCCGATCGGGGTGACGAAGAAAATGGGCCATTTTTCCGGGTCGACCGCAACAGGTGCTCAAGCCGGCGCATGCGCCCGGTCGGCGACGATACGGCCGTCGACCAGTTCGACGATGCGGTCGCAGCGGGCGGCCAGGCGCGGGTCGTGCGTGACGATCAGGAAGGTGGTGTTCTGCTGGCGATTGACTTCGCGCAGTAGCTTGAACACCTCGTCGGCGGAATGCGTGTCGAGATTGCCGGTCGGCTCGTCGGCCAGCACCAGCGATGGATTCATGACCAGCGCACGGGCGATGGCCACGCGCTGTTGCTGACCGCCGGAAAGCTGGTTGGCGAGATGCTGCTTGCGATCGTTCAGCCCGACCTGGTCGAGCAGGTGGCCAGCGCGCTCGAACATCGCGGCATCCGGACGGCCACGGGCGATCAGCAATGGCATGGCCACATTTTCCTCGGCGGTAAACGCCGGGATCAGGTGGTGATGCTGGAAGACGAAGCCGATGCGCTGGCCGCGCAGGCGGGTCAGCCCGGTGTCGTCGAGTCGGCCGGTGTCTTCACCATCGATGCGGAGCTCGCCGCCGCTGGGCCGGTCGAGCAGGCCGATCAGATTGAGCAGCGTGCTCTTGCCGGAGCCGGAAGGGCCGATCAAGGCGGCAAATTCGCCGCGCTGCAAATGGAGGTCGAGGCCGTGCAGGATTTCGCTTTCCAACGCGCCGCTGCCGTAGGACTTGCGGATGCCGGCAAGGTGCAGGACGGAGTCGTTAGGGTTTTTAGCCACGAATCGCCACCACGGGATCGAGTTTCGCCGCACGCCGGGCAGGTAGCAGGGCGGACAAGATGCCGACCAGGCTGGCGCCGGCGGCGGCGATAGCGACCAGCCCGGGTTCGACGCCGATGACGAACATCGGCGTGCCGTCCGGGTTGCGCGCCAACAGTTGCCAGAGCATGAGAAAACACCAGGCCAGCGCCGAGCCGAGCAGCGAGCCGAAAAAGCCGACGATGCCACCCTGCAGCAGGAAGATGCGCCGCATCTGCGCCTGCGTGGCGCCCATGGCGCGCAGGATGCCGATTTCCTTGCCGCGCTGGATGACCGAAACGACCAGCACGCTGGCGATGCCGAAGGCGACCGACAGAGCGATGAAAAAGCGGATGACGTTGCTTGAAACGCGCTGCGAGGTCAGCGCGGTGACGAACTGGGCGTTGGTCTTGATCCACGAATCGGCGGTCAGCCCGGTTTCGGCGGCGATGCGGCGGGCCACCTTTTCCGCGAGATCGAGATCGTGCAGTGCGAGGTCGATGCTGGAAACTCCGCCGACCAGATCGAGCAGGCTCTGTGCCGTGCGCAGGCCGACGTAGACGTTGCGGGCATTGACGCCCTTGTTGCCGAGGTCGAACAAGCCGGTGACGGTCAGGGTGTCGCTGCGCCCGTCGGCAGCGGTCAGGCGCAGCTTGTCGCCCACCTCGGCACCGAGATCCTTGGCCAGTTCGATGCCGATCACGGTTTCCCCGGCGCCGACACGTAACTGGCCGGCGGTCAGCCGGTCGGCCAGCGCGACAACGCGGTTGTAGTGTTCCGGCTCGATGCCGAGCACGGTAACCGCCTTGTTGGCGTCGCCGCGCACCGCAAAGGCCGGCCCGGCGGCAATCGGCGAGACGGCGGCGATTTCCGGCCAGGTTTCAAGCCGGTCGCGCAGGGTTTGCCATTGATCGATGGCGCGCAGGCGCTGCGCCTGTTTTTGCAGGCGCAAGGCCGTTTCGCCGGTGGATTGCTGCGGCCGGGCGATCTCTTCGGGCGGCAGCAAGGTGATATGTGCCTGCGACGACAAGGTGCGTTTGATGAGATTGGCCTGCAAGCCGCTGAGCAGCGCGGACATGAAAACGATAACGGCGACGCCGACCCCGACGCCAACGACGATGAGCAGCGATTGCATCCGCCCCTCGCGCAAAAAACGCACGGCAGCGATCCATTCGAAGGGTTGCCAAGATTTCAATTCTGGCCCTTTTCAGCGGTTGACCGCAACAACATGGCGGCCCTCGCGGAGCGGCACGGCGGCAGGCAATACTGCGTCGCCCTCGCCCAGTCCGTCGACGATTTCACAGCGCCCGTCACCGCGCAGGCCCAGCTTCACCGGCTGGCGAACGGTGCGGCCGTCGCGCACGGCCAGCGCCCACGGCGAACTGCCGACGTCGCGCACGCTGTCGCAGGGGATGCTCAGGGCGTCGGCGCGGCGGGCCGCCTCGATGTCGATGGAGACCGTCATCTCATGGCGCAGGTATGCCGGCGCCTGCGGTACGCCGAGGCGGATTTCCACCGAGCCGCGCTGGGCATCGATGGCCGGCGCAATGTAGTTGAGTTGCGCGGCGAAGCGTTCGCCGGGGTAGGCATCGGCCGACACCTGGGCGAGCTGGCCGAGCGCGAGCAGGCCGAAATTCTTTTCGTCGATCTGCGCCGTCAGTTCCGTTTCTCCGCTCGGGGCCAGGGTGAGCAGCGTCTTGCCCGGCTGCGCCGTGTCGCCGGGCTCGACGTTGCGCGTCAGCACGCGGCCGGCGACCGGCGCTTGCAGGGTGGCGTAGGCCAGGCGGGCTTCGGCCACGGCCAGCGCGGCGCGGGCCTGGTCGATGGTGCTGCGGGCCAGTTTCACCTCGATGCCGTCGCCCCGGTTGTTGGCGACCTGGATGCGGGCGGTTTGCAACTGGCTGGCGGCAATGTCGCGGGCACGCTGGGCTTCGTCGAGCTGGGCCGGGCTGTAAAAGCCCTTGGCGACCAGTTCGCCGACCCGCTGGTAATGCCGCTCGGCCTGACGAAAGGTGGCCTCGGCTTGGCGCAGGTTCTGTTCGGCCAGCGGCAAGCCGGCTTCGCCGATCTGGCGCAGGCGGCTTTCGGCCTGCGCCAGCGTTGCCCGCGCCTGCGCGACCCCGGCCTGCCATTCGGCGGCGTCGAACTGGAGCAGCAATTGCCCGGCGGCAACCCTGTCGCCTTCGCGCACGGCAACCGTCGCGATGCGCCCGGTAATCTGGCTGGCGACTTCGATACGCAGCGGGGTGCGCACCCGGCCACTGGCGACCACGGCCTGACGCAGTTCGCCGCGTTCGACGCGAGCGACCTCGACCCGTTCGCCGCGCAGGCCAAGGTAGGCAAGGGCGGCCAGGGCCAGGCCGCCGAGCAGCAGGGCGGCGCGCATCTTGTTGGGTGTCGGCATGGGCATTCCGGTCATGGCCGTTGGGGTTTGGTGGCGGGGCATGGGGTCAGGCGGACGGTTAGTAAGCCAGTATCAGGGGCAGAGGCGCACGCTCGTCACCGGTGAAATCGAAAGCGCTGTCGGAAAAACGCGGCGGGCCGACCACCTTCGGGTTGTTGGACAAGGCATAGCCTTCGGTGGGAAACATCCCGAAGCGCAGGTTCAGTTTGCCATCATCGTTTTCGTCGTGGTAGAGCATGATGGCGTAGCGACCGGGCGGCACGTCGCGGAAGATGAGGGTCGCGCTGGCTGTTTTGGCTGGCTGGGCAACTCGCATGAAGGCGCGTTCTTCCTTGCGAAAGCTGTCCGGCTCGTTGTACAGCGAGGCGCGGATCGTGCCGGCGCTGTCGCGCATGCCGACGATCTCCACAAGCAGTGGCCCGCTTTCGGCCAGCGCGCTCAAAGGGAAAAGCAGGGCGACGCGGAGCAGGCTAGTGGCTATGGTCATGGCATGGGTTGTTATGAATGATCGACAGGGTCGGCAACTCGCCCGCCAGAAAGGCGTTGACCGCGCTGTCTGGATTGTCCTCGGCGGTGACGATGCTCTGGATGCCACGTTCCCGCAGCCGGCGATAGAGCCCGTTGCCGAGGCTACCGGTAATCAGCACGTTGATCCCGGCCAAGGGAGCGGCGCCGTCATGGTGGCTGGCGTGGAAGGTCTGTTCAAGCGGCAAGACAAGCAGGCGCTTGTCCGTCACACGGCCCTGGGCAATGTCGTAGATCCAGAAATTGCGGCATTTGCCGGCGTGGGCGGTAATGGTTTTACGGTTTTGACTGCTGATAGCGATTTGCATGAGTTTCCAGAAAAGACAAGGGTGGGGGCCGGTTGCCCGACCGGGGGTGATGTCGCGCGTGGCGATGGGTTCAGGCCGGGGCGAGTTCGTCGCTGCCGATCATCAGGCGGATATCGCCCAGAAACTGGTGCGGCGGCACTTCCAGGTTGGTCGGTGCCGGCTTGTTCTTGAACACCCGGCCGGCAAAGTCGAAGGTGGAGCCGTGGCATGGACAGAGGAAGCCGCCGGGCCAGTCGGCGCCAAGGGCAGGGTCGCCCGGGGTGAAGGCGGTCGAGGGCGAGCAGCCGAGATGTGTGCAGATTCCATTGGCGACGGGCGGGGCTGTTGCAGGCATTGAAAGAGGTGCCCTGGCAAAGATATTCCGACATGAATTCTCCTTTGGTGTTGGGGGGGCAGACGGGTTTAATGTGACCTGGGCGGCGCTGGAGCGTGGCATCCTTAACGTCTCCGGGAATTATATTAGCACTCACTTATCAAGTTGCGTGCCAGGTGGCAGAATCGCGGTATATTGGTTAATTGACTGATTAATAAAGCACTGGGTGGCTGTCGGCAGACCGAATGTGGCAGCTTGCTGCCAATCTGCTGGCAGTGGCAGTGTTTTTGGCAGTCAGTGGCAGTGCGGCGATACAGGAGACATAACATGCCCGAACACGCTAATCCGCCGGTCGAATTGGTGTCCTTTCTTGAAGCCTTGAGCGAGCCGCATATCCTGTGCGACCGCGACTATCGCATCTTGGCGGCTAACGAAGCCTACCGTGCCAAGTGGGTCGGTCAGCCGGGTGTATCCCCGGTCGGGCGAACCTGCTACGAGGTGTCGCACCATTACCATGTTCCTTGCGACCAAGCGGGGGAGTCCTGTCCGCTGCAACGCAGCCTGCGCTCGGGCCAGCGCGAGCGGGTGGTTCATCTGCACCATACTCACCTTGGCGAGCGGCTCGAAAACATCGAATTGACGCCGATCCGCGGTGCCGGCGGGGCGCTTGCCTATTTCGTGGAAAAGCTGGCGCCGCTGCCGGTGCCGCGCAGCGAGGAGCATGTTCATGGTTTGATCGGGCGTTCGCCGGCATTTTTGACGATGATGGGCATGGTGGCCCGTGCGGCCCCGTCGGAAACGGCTGTGCTGCTGCAGGGGGAGTCGGGTACCGGCAAGGAGCTGGTGGCAAATGCCATACACCGCTTGAGCCGGCGGGCGGCCGGGCCGTTTGTCGCGGTCGACTGCTCGGGGCTGGCGGAAACGCTGTTCGAGAGCGAACTGTTCGGTCACGAACGCGGGGCATTTACCGGGGCGGTGGCGCGCAAGGTCGGTCTGGTCGAGGCGGCGGCCGGCGGCACGCTGTTTCTGGATGAGTTGGGCGACATTCCGCTGAGCATTCAGGTCAAGTTGTTGCGCTTGCTGGAAACTGGGACGTTTCGCAGGGTTGGCTCGGCGGAACTGCGCCAGGCGGACATTCGGGTCATTTCGGCGACCCATCGTCCGCTCGTCGAGATGGTTGCCGATGGGCGCTTTCGCCAGGATTTGTACTTCCGGCTCAATATCTTCCCCATTTTCCTGCCGGCGCTGCGCAATCGGTGCGAGGACATCCTTCCGCTGGCCGAGGCCTTGCTGGCACGGGTGGCGGGCGACCGTGCGCTTCGCTTGTCGCCGGCGGCCATTGACTGGCTGCGGGACTACGCCTTTCCGGGCAACGTGCGCGAGATGCGCAATCTGCTGGAGCGGGCTTGTCTGCTCTGCGATGGCGATGAAATCGAGCCGCGCCATCTGCCAACCGGCGAGCCGGACGAGACGGGATGGAGCGATCCGGAAATGGATGAAAAATCGCCGTTGACCGCAGCCGAACTGCGCGATCTGGCGCAGCGTTTCGTCGGTAGCCGCCGGGCGCTGGCGCGGCGCCTGGGAATTTCGGAGCGCACGCTGTACCGGCGCTTGCAGGCCTTACCCTGAACGGGCGTAGCAAGCCGCGCAACGTGTCATGGACGCCGCCATGGAGAGGGCAGCAGTGCGTTTCTTCCGCTTCTTCCCAGCCGGTAATCATGGACGGGTGGGGCGCGTTGGTGAAGATGCCGTTGGTGTAATTGTTGACCATCGCGCCCACGTTTTTCAGCGAGGGCAGGCATTGCCGCCATTCGTCGGTGGTGAATCGCCAGAAGACGGTGAGGGCAGATAAGCTGAGCCGAGCAGCGTTTAGCTGCCATGAGCCTTGAAGCCGGTGAGCATCATGATGACGATTAGAGGCGCACGGCGAGCAGTGCCAGAACCGCTCATAGCGCTTGTAGATGTAGAGGCGCTCGCTCAAGCCTTCTTCACGAATTCCGACTTCAGTTGCATGGCGCCGATGCCGTCGATCTTGCAGTCGATGTCATGGTCGCCGTCGACGAGGCGGATGTTCTTGACCTTGGTGCCGACCTTGACGACCGCCGACGAGCCCTTGACCTTGAGGTCCTTGATCACCGTGACCGAGTCGCCGTCCTGCAGTTCGTTGCCGTTGGCGTCACGCCACACCCGTTTCTGCTCGGCGCTGTCGGCGGCCGCATCCTTGCTCCATTCGTGCGCGCATTCGGGGCACACGTACATGCTGCCGTCTTCATAGGTGTATTCCGAACTGCATTTCGGGCATTTGGGCAAAGCGCTCATGGATTTTCCTTTTCAGTAATCTTCGTCACTGCCGCCCATCAGGTTGGGCAGCAGGATGTAGGCGCGCTTGAGCGCGCCGGAGAGATCGGGGCAGACGTTGTCGTCGCCGAGATGATCGATGAAGCCGGAACGATAGAGCAAGGAGCCGGGCTGCGAATTGAGGCCGGAGACGATCAGCGCGCAGCCGCGCTTCTTCAGCTTGTCGAGCAGGTTTTCCAGGCCTTCGAGGCCGGTGGTGTCGAGCTGGATCAGCCGCGCCATGTCGAGGATGACGACTTCCGGGTGCCCTTCGCGCGGGTCGAGCAGTTCTTCCAGTTTGTTCACCGCGCCGAAGAACAGCGAACCGAACAACTGCCAGGCGGCGACACGCATGGTGCCATCCGGGTAAAGGAATTGCGGCTCGTCGGCCTCTTCGGCGAGCGCCAGGCGTTCGATGCGGGTCAGTTCCGACATGCGGTAAATGAAGAACAGGCTGGCCAGCACCATGCCGAGCTCGACGGCGATGGTCAGGTCGAAGACGACGGTGACGAAGAAGGTGACGAGCAGGATGATCCGGTAGTTGTACGAGAAACGGCGCAACTCCATGAATTCGTGCCATTCGCCCATGTTGACCGCAACCACCATGACGATCGCCGACAGCGTGGCGAGCGGCACGTACGAAGCCAGCGGGGCGGCGATCAGCACGATGCCGAGCAGCACGACGGCGTGGATGATGCCGGCGATCGGTGTGCGCCCTCCGCTCTTGACGTTGGTGGAGGTGCGGGCGATGGCGCCGGTCGCCGCGAAGCCGCCGAACAATGGGGCGGCGATGTTGGCCAGACCTTGCGCGATCAGCTCCTGGTTGGGGTCGTGGCGGTCGTCGATCTGGCTGTCGGCGACGCGCGCCGAGAGTAGCGATTCGATGGCGCCGAGCAGGGCGATGGTGATGGCCGGCGAGATCAGCTTGCCGAAGTCGTGCACCGACAGGCTGGGCAGGCCGAAATTCGGCAGTTCCTGCGGAATGCCGTTGAAGCGGCTGCCGATGGTTTCGACCGGCAGGTCGAAGACGAAGGCAACGAGGGTGCCGACGATCAGCACCACGAGCGGGCCGGGCGCCCGGCGCAGCAGGGCGAAGCGCTGCGCCAGCCGGTTGTAGGAGAGCAGGAAGAAAAAGCAGGCGGTGGCCAGTGCCAGCGTCGGCAGGTCGACAGTATGGGCGTTAGCGGCCAGCGTCTTGATGCGGGCAAAGAATTCGGCCGGCAGGTTGTCGATCTGCAGCCCGAAGAAATCCTTGAGCTGGGCGAGGAAGATGACGACGGCGATGCCGTTGGTGAAGCCGATGACGACGGTGACCGGAATGAAGCGGATCAGTTGTCCCATGCGGGCGATGCCCATGGCCAGCAGAAAGATGCCCGCCAGCATGGTGGCGCCCATCAGGTTGGCGAAGCCGTGCATGGCGACGATGCCATAGATGATCGGGATGAAGGCGCCGGTCGGGCCACCGATCTGCACGCGCGAGCCGCCGAATAGCGAGGTGATGAGGCCGGCGACGATGGCGGTCCAGATGCCCGCTGCGGGCGAAACGCCGGAGGCGATGGCGAAGGCCATGGCCAGCGGCAGGGCGAGGACGCCGACAGTGATGCCCGAAGCGAGATCCTTGCCGAACTGTGCGCGGTTGTAGGTGGGCAGGCAGTCCAGCAGCTTGGGATGGAAGGCGATCTTCATGGCGCACGCTCGGAGGATAAGCGTAGGATTATATGTGTCTTAGATTATTCGTCAATGTTAATCATATGTTAATATGATTTCATCGCGAATGCAGGGAGTTTCAGCCATGGAAAAGCGGACCGCGCGTCTGACGATCCTGATCGATCCGGACAAGAAACAGATATTTGAGGAAATCTGCATAGCCAACGACCTCACCCCGTCACAGGTGGTGCGCAGGCTGGTGCGTCAGTACATCATCGACAATGCCGGCGGGCGTGAGCTGCCGGAATGGCTCAAGCTGGCCGCCAAGGGCGGCGACTAGGGCTGTTGCCCTTTGTCGTCGGGTTTTGGCCGGACCTTGTCCGGGTGATGGACGGCAATGTAGGCATCGTACTTGGCCTGCATTTCCGGCGCCTGCTTGGCAATTTCGCGCAGGATGCGCGACACCGACCAGATCATTATCACGATGCCGCCGAGCGTGCAGGCGACGGCTTCCGCGGTCGACGACGGGAAGTTGGTCAAAATGGCGCCCTTGCCGGCGGCGAACCAGCTGGCGCCGATGCCGACACAGGTGAGGCCGAACACGTCGATCATGGCGTAGCCGAAGATGCGGCCGGTCAGGCGGGGGCGGGGGGCGCGGGTCGTGGAGAACATGGGCGGGCCTTATAATGATCGGTCCCTATTTTGCCCGAACACCTGCCGCCATGATGCGCTCCCTTCTGGTTTTTCTCGCTGCCTGCGCTTGCCTGCTGTCGCCATACACACGCGCTGCCGATACGCTGCCGCTGGTCGAAATCTACATGCCCTCGCCTTGTCTGGCGTGTATCGACTGGGGCAGTTACCTGGCCGACCGCGGCTTCCGCGTCGTTTACAAGGAAACGGCGGACATGGCGGCGGTCAAGAAACGGCTGAAGGTGCCGGCCGCTGTCGAATCGGTCCATACGGCGGTGGTCGGGGGCTATTTCGTTGAAGGCCACGCCTATGCCGAAGATATACACGAACTGCTGCGCGACAAGCCGAAGGCGCGCGGCATCGCCGTGCCCGGCTTGCCGCGCGGGGCGCCGGGCCGGGAGTTGTCGAATCCGACCTGCGAAACGGCGTGCACCATGCTCGACAACACCAGCGGCGAGCGCGAGGTGCGGCGCGAACTGTTCAATACTCTGCTGGTCAAGCCAGACGGTTCGACCAGTATCTGGGCCCGCCACTGAGCCACGGCTTCGCGCCGGTCAACCGGTGCTGCCCAGCAATTCCTTGAACTGGAGGCGTGCCCAGTCGAGATCGGCATCGCCGGCCTGCGGGTCATACTGTTGACGGACGGTCTGCTGGATCACCCCGTCGCCGCGAAAGCGGTAAACGGTTTCGATGCGCGTCATTTCCTTCGGTTCGGGCCGGTTGATGACGTAGCAGGTACTGTCCGGCAGCAACTGTTCCGCTGTCGTGCCCGCCGCCCGGGCGGCAATTTGCGTGGCGGCGATGCGCCCGAGGCGCGCCGCCAACTGGCCGGTCTTCGGGTATTGACCGAACAGCGGCGAAACCTTGTCGAGAACGTCGCCGACCAGAAAGATGCGCTCGTCGCTTGCGGCCTGCAGCGTGACCGGATCGGCGGCCGCCCAGCCGCTGGGCTTGCCGTCCGCCGTCTTGCCGATCAGTCCGCTGTCCCAGGCGAGGTCGGCGGCCTGTTGCGGCGGCATCAGGATGGCGTCGGCGAAGTCGATGGTGTCGAAATCGGTGACGATGCGTCGCTTGAAAGGATCGACCGACTTGACCGCAGCCTGCGGCAGGTAGGTGATCTGGTCGCGATAGCTGTCGCGGAAAATGCGGTCGAAGCTGAGCGCCGGCAGATTGGGGTCGAGGACGATAAGGCGCCCTTTGATGTTGCGCGTCTTCAGCCACCAGGCGATCAGCCCGGCCCGTTCGTAGGGCGCCGGCGGGCAGCGGTAGGGCATTGGCGGGATGGTCATGACCAGTTCGCCGCCGCGGAAGGCCTCCAGCTTGGCCTTCAGCGCCAGATGGTCGCGGCCGGCCGGGAAGGCCGATGGAAAGTGTTGGCGGGTATAGGCGGCGCTGTCGCGGTCGACCCCGTACCAGGCCGAAAAATCCTCGCGGATGCCGGGTGCCAGTACCAGCCAGTCGTAGGCGAACCTACCGGCGGAAGTCACGACTTCGCGTGACGAACGGTCGATGCCCTTGACTTCCGCGGCGACGAAGCGGTAGCCGAAGCGCTGCGCTGCCTGCCGGTAGTCGTGCTTGAGCCATTCGCTTCGAGCGAGGCCGACCAGCCAGCGGTTGGACAGCGGTTGCGACCAGAATTCGGGCTGGCGGTCGATCAGGACGACGTCGAGTTGCGGCGCCATCTCGCGCAGGTGGCGCGCCGTAGCCAGCCCGCCCCAGCCGCCGCCGACCACGACGACGCGGCCTCCTGCCCCGCTAGCCCGTGCCAGGGATAGCGTCGTGCAGAGGCCGAGGGTGGTGGCGAGGAAGGTTCTGCGTTTCATCCGAAGAAAATGTGAATTCAGGCTAAAAAACGGTTGACAAACGGTATTCCGGGGTTGGTTTTACTCACAGAGATTTCGCTTGACAAAACCGTATGCCGGAATTCCTCGCGAATCTTGCCAGAGATTGTGTTCTATGGCGTAAAAATCAATTAAATCAATAGCTTGTTTACTTGCTCAAGATTCGTGCAGGGTAAGAAAAAGCCTTGTGCCACGGTGACTTAGTGATGAGCTGAAGGATTCATTCACAGACTTATCCACAGATTTTGTGGATAGTTCGGAAACCTTGCGGCACGGTGCAGGATTGGGTGGAGAAGTTAAAGTAAAACCTTAGCTTTGGGTGCGGGTTTTGTTGCGACGCAATAAAAAATGGCCTGTCGAGCAGGCCATTTCTTTTTCCACGACTACTTGACACGCATCCCGGGTTGGGCGCCCGCATCCGGCGCCAGCAGGAAGATTCCCGGTGTCTTGCCGTCGGTGTCGGAGGCCGCCAGCACCATGCCTTCCGAGAGGCCGAACTTCATCTTGCGCGGCGCCAGGTTGGCGACCATCACCGTCAGGCGGCCGACCAGTTGCGCCGGGTCGTAGGCGGCCTTGATGCCGGCGAAGACGTTGCGCGTCTTTTCCTCGCCGACATCAAGCGTCAGGCGCACCAGCTTGTCGGCGCCTTCAACGTGTTCGGCATTGGCGATGCGGGCGATGCGCAGGTCGACCTTCATGAAATCGTCGATGGTGCATAGATTGCCGGCCACTTCGGGCTTGATCTCCTTCTGCTGGTGCTCGGCGTGGCGCTGCGGCGACTGCGCTTCCGGCGCCGGGGCCAGCGATTCCCGGTTGGCCTCGACCAGCTTCTCGATCAGCTTGGGATCGACGCGCGTCATCAGGTGCTCGTAGGCGTTGATGGCGTGGCCGGCGGCGAGCAGGCTCTGGCTATCGCTCCACGCCAGCGGCGCGATGTTCATGAATTTCTCGACCTTGCCGGCGACGACCGGCAGGATGGGTTTGAGCAGCACGGTCAGCAGACGGAACAGGTTCAGCGCGTTCGAGCAGGCAGCGTGCAGTTCGACTTCCTTGCCCTCCTGCTTGGCCAGTTCCCAGGGCTTGACGCTGTCGACATACTGGTTGGCGGCGTCGGTCAGCAGCATGATTTCACGCATGGCCTTGGCGAATTCGCGCGCTTCGTAAAGTTCGCCGATGCGCCCGGCGGCGTCTTGGATGGCCTTGAGCGCCGGCAGGTTTTCGTCGGCCGGGGCGAGCTGGCCGTTGAAGCGCTTGGCGATGAAGCCGGCCGAGCGGCTGGCGATATTGACGTACTTGCCGACGAGGTCGGAATTGACGCGGGCGACGAAATCGTCGAGGTTGAGGTCGATGTCTTCCATGCTCGCCGACAGCTTGGCGGCGTAGTAGTAGCGCAGCCATTCCGGGTTGAGGCCGGTGCTCAGGAAACTTTCGGCGGTGATGAAGGTGCCGCGCGATTTCGACATTTTGGCGCCGTCGACCGTCAGGAAGCCGTGCGCGAAGATTTTTGTCGGCGTGCGGTAGCCGGCATGGGCCAGTTCGGCCGGCCAGAACAGCGCGTGGAAGTAGAGGATGTCCTTGCCGATGAAGTGATAGAGCTCGGTCTGCGCGTCGGGCTTCCAGAATTCGTCGAAATCGAGCCCCTGTTTGCCGCACAGGTTCTTGAACGAACCCATGTAGCCGATTGGCGCGTCGAGCCAGACGTAGAAATACTTGCCCGGCGCGTCGGGGATCTCGAAGCCGAAGTAGGGCGCGTCGCGCGAAATATCCCAGTCGGTCAGCTTGTTTTCGCCCGGCGCGCCCAGCCATTCCTGCATCTTGTTGGCGGCTTCCGGCTGCAACACGCCGTTGTCGCGGCTGGTGTACTGGCGCAGGAAGGCTTCGCAGCGTGGGTCGGAAAGCTTGAAGAAGTAATGTTCGGAGCTCCGCAGTTCCGGCTTGGCGCCGGAGACGGCCGAATACGGGTTGATCAGGTCGGTCGGCGCGTAGGCGGCACCGCAGACTTCGCAGTTATCGCCGTACTGGTCCTTGGCGTTGCACTTGGGGCATTCGCCCTTGATGAAGCGGTCGGGCAGGAACAGTTGCTTGACCGGGTCGAAATACTGCTCGATGGTACGCGTTTCGATCAGCCCGGCGGCACGCAGCTTCAGGTAGATGTCATTGGCGCAGTCGCGGGTTTCTTGCGAATGGGTCGTGTGGTAATTGTCGAAAGCGACGAGAAAACCGGAAAAATCACGGGCGTGCTCGCCATGCACGCGGGCAATCAGCTGTTCCGGCGTGATGCCTTCCTTCTCGGCGCGCAGCATGATCGGCGTGCCGTGTGTGTCGTCGGCGCAGACATACCAGCACTCGTTGCCCGCCATCTTCTGGAAGCGCACCCAGATGTCGGTCTGGATGTATTCGACCAGGTGACCGAGGTGAATGGCGCCGTTGGCATAAGGCAGGGCGGAAGTGACGAGAATCTTGCGCGGCATGGTGTGGCCAAATCAAAAATAAAGCGCGATTTTACCGCGAGCCCAGCGATAATCGGGGTTTGCGGTATACTGTACAAAATCGCTCGGGTATTTCCCGGCAGTCCACCCCAATCCGGAGTTTCCATGAGCCTTACAGAACAACAGATCAAGACCGCCCTCGCTGCTGCGGTCGACCCCAATACAGGCAAGGATTTCGTCGCCGGCAGGGCGGTGAAGAACATCAGGATCGACGGCGACGACGTCTCCTTCGACGTCGAGCTCGGCTACCCGGCCAAGACCCAGATCGATCCCATCCGCAAGCAGGTGATCGCTGCGGTGCGTGCGTTGCCGGGTGTCGGTAATGTCTCGGCCAACGTCTTCAGCAAGATCGTCGCCCACTCGGTGCAGCTGGGCGTCAAGCTGTTGCCGGGGGTCAAGAACATCATCGCCGTCGCCTCCGGCAAGGGTGGTGTCGGCAAGAGCACGACTGCAGTAAATCTGGCCTTGGCGCTGGTCCAGGAAGGCGCCAGCGTCGGCATCCTCGACGCCGACATCTACGGTCCGTCGCAGCCGCAGATGCTCGGCCTCGCCGGCCAGCAGCCGGAATCGAAGGATGGCCAGAGCATGGAGCCGCTCGAAGCCTATGGCCTGCAGGCGATGTCGATCGGCTTCATGGTCGATGTCGAAACGCCGATGGTCTGGCGCGGCCCGATGGTCGCCCAGGCGCTCGACCAGTTGCTCGCCCAGACCAACTGGCGCGAGATCGATTATCTGATCGTCGACATGCCGCCGGGTACCGGCGACATCCAGCTCTCCCTGACCCAGAAGGTGCCGGTGACTGGCGCCGTGATCGTCACTACGCCGCAGGACATCGCGTTGATCGACGCGCGCAAGGGCCTGAAGATGTTCGAGAAGGTGAATGTCCCGATTCTCGGCATCGTCGAGAACATGAGCATCCACATCTGCTCGAAATGCGGCCACGAGGAGCACATCTTCGGCAGCGGTGGCGGCGAGAAGATGTGCGCCGATTACGGTGTCGAATTCCTCGGCAGCCTGCCGCTGGAACTGGCGATCCGCGAAATGGCCGACAGCGGCAAGCCGACCGTCGTCGGTGCGCCGGATTCGCGCACCGCCGAGATCTATCGCGGCATCGCCCGGCGCATCGCAGTCAAGATCGCCGAGAAGGCCAAGGACATGACCTCGAAATTCCCAAATATCGTGGTCCAGAACACCTAATTTTTTGCCAAATCCCCACACAAAGGCGGGTAAAATCCCGCCTTTGCTTTTTGCAGCGCGGATGATAAAAAATGGCCATCAAATCAGATAAATGGATACGCCGCATGGCGGCCGAGCACGGCATGATCGAGCCGTTCGAACCGGAGCTCGTGCGCGAGGCCAACGGCGAGAAGATCGTCTCCTATGGCACCTCCAGCTACGGCTACGACATCCGCTGCGCGCGCGAATTCAAGGTATTCACCAACATCAATTCAACCGTCGTCGATCCGAAGAATTTCGATCCGAAGTCCTTCGTCGAGATCGAATCCGATGTCTGCATCATTCCGCCGAACTCCTTCGCGCTGGCGCGGACGATGGAATATTTCCGCATTCCGCGCTCGGTGCTGACCGTCTGCCTCGGCAAATCGACCTATGCCCGTTGCGGCATCATCGTCAATGTGACGCCGTTCGAGCCGGAATGGGAAGGCTATGTGACGCTGGAGTTCTCCAACACGACGCCGCTGCCGGCCAAGATCTACGCCGGTGAAGGCTGCGCCCAGGTGCTGTTCTTCGAGTCCGACGAAATCTGTGAAACCTCGTACAAGGATCGTGGCGGCAAATACCAGGGGCAGGTCGGCGTGACGCTACCGAAAATCTGACGCCAGGCTGTAACGAAACCGTCTTATTCTGTGACCCGCTGCGGCGGGTCGCCGCTTTTCAAGGATTCACCATGCGTTTCCACTTTCCCGTCATCATCATCGACGAAGACTTCCGTTCGGAGAACACTTCCGGCCTCGGCATTCGCGCCCTGGCCGATGCGCTGGAAAAGGAAGGGCTGGAAGTGCTGGGCGTCACCAGTTACGGCGACCTGACCTCGTTCGCGCAGCAGCAGTCGCGCGCCAGCGCCTTTATCCTGTCGATCGACGACGAGGAACTGGCGCTGGAACCCGAGGAAACGCTGGCCGAACTGCGCGCCTTCGTTACCGAGATTCGCAACCGCAACCTGGAAATCCCCATCTTCCTGCACGGCGAGACGCGCACCTCGCGCCATATCCCGAATGACGTGCTGCGCGAACTGCACGGCTTCATCCACATGTTCGAGGATACGCCCGAGTTCATCGCCCGTAACGTCAAGCGCGAAGCCAAGGCTTATTTGCAATCCCTGCCGCCACCCTTCTTCCGGGCGCTGACCCACTACGCTGCCGACGGTTCCTACTCCTGGCACTGTCCCGGCCATTCCGGCGGCGTCGCCTTCCTGAAATCGCCCGTCGGCCAGATGTTCCACCAGTTCTTCGGCGAGAACATGCTGCGCGCCGACGTCTGCAATGCCGTCGAGGAACTCGGTCAGTTGCTCGATCACACCGGACCGGTTGCCGCCTCGGAGCGCAATGCGGCGCGCATCTTCAACGCCGACCACCTGTATTTCGTCACCAACGGCACGTCCACATCGAACAAGATCGTCTGGCACTCGACCGTGGCGCCGGGCGACATCGTCGTCGTCGACCGCAACTGCCACAAGTCGGTACTGCACTCGATCATGATGACCGGCGCCATTCCGGTCTTCCTGATGCCGACGCGCAATAATTTCGGCATCATCGGGCCGATTCCAAAATCGGAATTCCTCTGGGAAAACATCCAGAAGAAGATCGCCGCCAACCCGTTCATTACCGACAAGACTGCCAAGCCGCGCGTGCTGACCATCACGCAATCGACCTATGACGGCATCCTCTACAACGTCGAGGACATCAAGGAGGAACTGGACGGCAAGATCGACACCCTGCATTTCGACGAAGCCTGGTTGCCGCATGCCGCCTTCCACGATTTCTACGGTGATTACCATGCCATCGGCGCCGACCGCCCGCGCTGCAAGGAGTCGATGATCTTCTCGACGCAATCGACCCACAAGCTGCTGGCCGGCCTCAGTCAGGCGTCGCAGATTCTGGTGCAGGATTGCGAAAACCGTAAGCTCGACCGCGACATCTTCAACGAGGCTTACCTGATGCATACCTCGACTTCGCCGCAGTATTCGATCATCGCCTCCTGCGACGTCGCCGCGGCGATGATGGAGGCGCCGGGCGGTACGGCGCTGGTCGAGGAATCGATCACCGAGGCCCTCGACTTTCGCCGCGCCATGCGCAAGGTCGACGAAGAGTGGGGCGTCGACTGGTGGTTCAAGGTATGGGGGCCGGACGACCTGTCCGAAGAAGGCATCGAGGAACGCGAAGCGTGGATGCTCAAGCCGGGCGAGCGCTGGCACGGCTTCAACAACTTGGCCGATGGCTTCAACATGCTCGACCCGATCAAGGCTACCATCATCACCCCCGGCCTCGACGTCGATGGCGACTTCGCCGACGAGTTCGGCATCCCGGCCGCCATCGTCACCAAATATTTGGCCGAACACGGCGTCATCGTCGAGAAGTGCGGCCTCTACAGCTTCTTCATCATGTTCACCATCGGCATCACCAAGGGCCGCTGGAATACGCTGGTCACCGCCCTGCAGCAGTTCAAGGACGACTACGACAAGAACCAGCCGTTGTGGCGCGTGCTGCCCGAGTTCGTGCAGAAGAACCCGCGCTACGAGCGCGTCGGCCTGCGCGATCTATGCACGCAGATCCACAGCGTATACAAGCAGAACGACGTCGCCCGCCTGACCACCGAGATGTACCTGTCGGACATGGTGCCGGCCATGCGCCCGGCGGATGCCTTCGCCAAGATGGCCCACCGCGAGATCGAACGCGTGCCGGTCGACGCGCTGGAAGGCCGCGTGACCGCCGTCCTGCTGACCCCCTACCCGCCGGGTATTCCGCTACTGATTCCGGGCGAGCGATTCAACAAGACGATCTGCAGCTACCTGAAATTCGCCCGCGAATTCAATGCCGCGTTCCCCGGTTTCGAGACCGACGTCCATGGCCTGGTCAAGGGTGCTGACGGCAGCTACTACGTCGACTGCGTGCGCTGATCGCCGTTTTCGGATTCTGGCATTTTTTTCGAGTCGACCGCGACGATCATGCCAGGGCGCTCGCCGTCCCGGGGTATCGGGTCCGTCGATTCGAGCCTGACACCTTCGATTCTCCTTTTGCTATGCTCTTGAAAAACCTTCTGCTGGCCGAATTGCTTGCGTCCGGAAGGGAATGAAGAAAAGGCTGCCCCATCGACTTCCTCGCGAAAATTTCCGGCGGACCACACGCTGACAAATGCTGGCACGGCTTCCTGCTCAGCGTGGGCGCCTATCTGGTTGGCTCGCTGCTGCTGTGCCTTGGCCATGCCGCCGGGCTGATCGGCCTGCGTGGCCTGCTCGCTAGCGTCGCGCTGATCGTCGTCGTGAACCTGGCACTGCTTGCCGCGTTCAAGCTGAAATTCAACCAGCGCTTCGCCGACCCCGCCCTGACGCTCGCACAGACGCTGGCGGCGATCGCGGTGATCATGTTCGTCGCCTATTACTTCGAGCGCGACCGCAGCCTGGTGCTGGCCTGGTGCCTGGTCGTGATGCTGTTCGGCGTATTCCGTTTCAAGCCCCGTGATTTCGGCACCACTACGCTGTTCATGCTGGCCGGGTACGCACTGGTCATCAATCTGCTGATGAGTTTCAAGCCCGACAAGGTCGATGTGTTCATCGAATGGTATCAGTGGGCGTGGCTGGCGCTGCTGTTGCCGCCATTCGCGTGGATCGGGGCGCGCATCGGCGTGATGCGGTCGCGCATCATGCGAGCCAATGCGGAACTGGTCAATGCGCTGGGAACCATTCAGGACATGGCGACGCACGATTCACTGACCGGCCTGCACAACCGCGCCTCGATGACCGACGCGCTCGAGCATGCAGTCAGCAAGGCGCGGCGCGCCGGCGAGAGCCTGGCCATTCTTTTCATCGACCTCGACGGTTTCAAGTCGGTCAACGACACCCTCGGCCATGCGACCGGGGACCAACTGTTGCGCGAAATCGCCCAGCGCCTTCGCGCGAAGGTCCGCCAAAGCGACCTGGTGGCACGGCTCGGTGGCGACGAGTTCGTGGTGATGGTCGAGACCATTTCCGACCGACACGGTCTGCAACTGCTGGCTTCAAAGATACTCGCCGCGGTCGGTGAACCGATGCAGCTTCAGGGCCACGAGGTCACGGTGACGGCCAGCATCGGCGTCGCGGTGTTCCCCGATGACGGAAACGATGTGTCTACACTGCTTGCCAATGCCGACATGGCGATGTATCGCGCCAAAGCGCTCGGCCACAACCGCGCCACCGAATATTCTGCCGACCTCGGCGAGAGCGTCCTCGAGCGTTTCGAAATCGAGAAGGGTCTGCGCGAAGGCCTACGCAACAACGAGTTCCACCTCTACTATCAACCGAAAATCGAGTTCAGTTCCGGGAAACTGCTGGGCGTCGAGGCGCTGATCCGCTGGCACCATCCGACGCTGGGTGTGCTGGGCCCTGACCGCTTCATCCACGTTGCGGAGTCCAGCAACTTCATCAATTCGCTCGGCAAGTGGGTCATCGAACAGGCGTGCCGCCAGGCACTGGCCTGGCAACGTGCAGGCCTGCCGCACTTTTCCATCGCCGTGAACCTCTCCACCAGTCAATTGACCGACCCGTCGCTGGCGGAGCACGTTGCCGGGGTCTTGCGGGCCAGCGGCGTCGATCCCGCCATGCTCGAATTCGAAATCACCGAGACGGCGGTGATGAATAACATGGCCGAAGCCACCACCCTGCTCGAGTCCCTGCGCGCCCTCGGCGTTCGCATCGCCATCGATGATTTCGGTACCGGCTATTCCCCCCTCGCCTACCTGAAGGCGTTGCCGGTAGATGTTCTCAAGGTCGACCGCGCTTTCGTGAAACATCTCCCGCACAACCGCGACGACCTTGCCATCACGCGCGCCCTCATTGCCATGGCGCACGGCCTGTCGATGACGGTTGTCGCCGAAGGCGTGGAAGCGCAGTGCCAGTTCGATTCACTGCGCGACGAGGGCTGCGATGAGTTTCAGGGGTTCTACTGCCGCCCGGCGATGGAGAGCCATGACCTCGAAGCCCTGCTACGCCGTCATGGGTTGGTGATCCCGGCGCAGACGTAAAGCGCCTCGGTTTTTTCCCCTTTTTGGCGGTCGACCGCAACAGGCGCCGGAAACAGGGTGTCAGCCTTCCTTCAGTCGTTGAAACCCCACATCGGAGAAATCACAAATGCCTGGCACCGCCATTTTGGCTCCTGAGGTTACCCACGTTTCAAAACACGGGTTCTGGCTGCTGCTGGCTAACGAAGAGTTGCTGCTTCCGTTTGAGCAATTCCCGTGGTTTCGCCGGGCCACCATAGAGCAACTAACCCATGTCGAATGGCCGACGCCGGAGCACCTGTACTGGCCGGAACTGGATATTGACCTTTCACTTGAGTCGATCCGTCGACCGGATACGTTTCCTCTGGTTTCAATAGACTAAAGAAAGATAAATCAAGAGATTATCCGAGCCTGACCCCTTTGATTGATGCTTTGATTTACGCAGCCTGGAAGCGGAGGACCAACCGCGCGATCGCGCATGACGCAGCAATTCTTTGCGCTTTCAGGGACAATGGCCTTGGATGTCCTGGTTGCGGACAACCAGGCTGGATTCACGTGTCCAGAATGAAGGGGTGCCCACTTGGAAGACAATCTCTCGCTACGAAACAGGGCTACGCATGATCCTGACCCGACGCAGGCGCGGCAGGTCATTACGGCGCTTGGCCTCGCTGCGGATCAGGCGATGACACGAAAACTTCGCTCCGTCCTGACGGCTGATTTCGTGGCAACGCGGGTCGATGCCTGCCTTGCCAGACTGGCACACCTTCCTGACTTTTCGCCCGCCGGCCAGAATCACTTTGGCGAAGCATTCCGGCAGAGTTGGATAGACTATCTGAACAGTTTTGGCCTGGATTTTGATACCCCCGCCTATTTTGCCGGGCGCAGGAATTTTCCCGCCGCCTGCGCCCACGCCGGTATTCCTCTTGCTGTGTGGCATCTGCAACACAGCCTGATGCTTCAGTCCATCGTCGAATGTCTGGCGACCAGCGAACAATCCGCAGACGACATTCGATTGCTGACCGTTCATGCCATGAAGCTCGGTGAGCTCGATACCTATCTGGCAACCGCAAGCCACAGTGAAGCTAGGATCGATGCGCTACAAAAAGCCCTGGCCGAAGCTGAGGAGAAAGTATCGCGCTTGCACCATAAGACTTCGACCGATCAACTTACTGGTTTGACAAGCTTCAGCAGCCTGATGGAGCAATTGGAGCAACAGGTCAGGAAAGCCGAAGAGCGGAGGCAGCCGTTATGCGTCTTGATGGCCGATTTGGATTATTTCAAGAATGTAAACGACACCTACGGCCACCTGGTCGGCGATATGGTGTTGCGGCATACGGCGAAGAGAATCCGGGCAGCAGTGCGCGATTTCGATATCGCGGGACGCTTTGGTGGAGAAGAGTTTACCGTCATTTTGAAAAATACCGATATCAGTCTGGCTCAAGTCGTTGCTGAGCGTATCCGCGACGAAATCGGCAGCACGCCCATGCATGTCAAGGGCGCGAACATTAGCATCACCATCAGCTTGGGCGGAGCAATGATGAGGCAGGGCGAAACCAAGGAAGCCTTGCTCGGTCGCGCCGATACTGCCTTGTACGAAGCGAAGCAAGCCGGACGGAATCGAGTGATATTCGCCGCAACGTAGATGCCTGCCAACCCGCTCCAGATCGGGCAGTCAGTCCGCCGGTGAAGAGCGATCGGGTTAAAGGATCGGCTAAAGGGGCCAGTCGGCTAAAGGGGCAGGGTCACATTTTCGTGCCCAAGCGGCCCGGCGGCGAAGTGCCATTGGGGTCCGAGTAATTTGATTCCCCATTTTCAGTCTGAGTAACTCGGACTGAGGGTTGAATGGCGATAAATCAGGGTTGCTGCGGTCGACAGGGAAATGGATAAGAAATAGCAATTACTATTGCCTACGCAGCCCGATGTTTCTGGACGTATTCCTGCAAGGCGTCGTTCATGCGTGTCTGCCAGCCATCGCCGGTCGACTTGAAGTACTCGACTACCTCGGCGCTGTAGCGAACGGTTACCGCAACTTTCGTCGGGAGTTTCTGCGGCCCGCGCTGGCCGGGAAGACGGAGCTTGCCCTTGGCCCAATAGGCTTCCACTGCCGCTGCATCGTTCGGATCGTATGGGCAGGCGGCGTCCTGCAGCTTTTCCGGGGCTGCCGCTATCGCGGCGGCGATCTGTTCCTTGCTAAAGGCCGATGGATTTGAAGTAGGCGCGCGTTTCATGTTTGTCACCGTAACGACAGGAAATCAATCGAGCGCCATTGTCGCGCTCGGTCCAAACCAGAAAGACGACGCGGTCGTAAAACCAGGCAAGGCTTTGCAGCCGTTGTTCTCCATACTGTTCGCGCTCGTCTTCCACTGTGACCATCGGGGCATCGAATAGGCAATCAAGTCGCGCAAAGTCAATTCCGTGAGCCTTGAGGTTTGCCTTGCGCTTGCCTTCGTCCCAAGTGATCATTTGCTTATTGTAGTTACGTAAAGCTGCTGATGTCCAGTCATTTCTTGTGGCGGCGCCAAGTGACGAAGGTGAAGCTTTTCCCCTCGGTTTTTGCCGTTTTTTCCCAGTCGACCGCAGCAATCTCCGGAAACCACGCATCGCCTTCGGGTTCGAGGCCGACTTCGGTGATCTCCAGTCGGTCGGCGACGGCCATTGCCTGCGTGTAAATCTGCTCGCCGCCAATGATGAAGACGCTTGTTGCGGTCGACGCCAGTTTCAGGGCGTTTTCCAGCGAGTCGGCGACTTCGGCGCCGGGTGCTGCGTAATCCGCCTGGCGGGTGATGACGATGTTGCGCCGGCCGGGCAGCGGGCGGAAACGCGGCGGCAGGGATTCCCAGGTCTTGCGGCCCATGATGACGGTGTGGCCGGCGGTCAGTGTCTTGAAGCGGGCCATGTCTTCCGGGATTTTCCAGATCAGTTGGTTGTCGCGGCCGATCACGCGGTTTTTGGCGACGGCGGCGATGATGACGATTTCGGGCATGTTCGGCTCAGTGGCGGGCGGCGATGGCATCGCGGTAGAGGGTGACGTAGTCGTGCGCGGCATGTTCCCAGGAAAAATCCCGGCGCATGCCGTTCTGCTGGATGCGCTGCCACAGCTTGCGGTCGTGCCAGCAGCGGGTGGCGCGTTCGAGCGCCAGCCACAGCGCGTGTGGTGTGGCTTCGGCGATGACGAAGCCGTTGGCGGTCTTGTCGGCCAGTGTCGCTTCCGAAACGTCGATCACGGTATCGGCGAGGCCGCCCGTGGCGCGGACGATGGGCGGCGTGCCGTAGCGCAGGCTGTACATCTGGTTGAGGCCACAGGGCTCGAAGCGCGAGGGCATCAGGAAGCAGTCGGCGCCGGCCTCGATGCGGTGGGCGAGCGCTTCGTCGAAGCCGAGCCTGACGGCGATCTGTCCGGGAAAACGGGTGGCCAGGTCGCGGAAGCCGGCTTCCATGAGCTTGTCGCCGCTGCCGAGTATGGCCAGTTGCGCCGGCAGCTTGGTGATGCCCTCACCTAACGTCAGGACGAGATCGAGCCCCTTTTGTTCGGTGAGCCGGCTGATGATGCCGAACAGCGGGCGGTCGGCCGCAAAGTCCAGCCCCATTTCCTGTTGCAGTGCGCGCTTGTTCTCGCGCTTGGCCGCCAGCCGGTTGGCCGCGTAAGGCACCGCCAGCGCCGGGTCGGCCGCCGGGTTCCACAGGGTGCTGTCTACGCCGTTCAGAATGCCGCGCAACGCGCCCGCCCGATGGCGCAACAGTGGGGCGAGGCCGTAGCCGAAGGCTTCGTCCTGGATCTCTTGGGCATAGGTCGGGCTGACCGTCGAGATTAACGTCGCCAGTTGCAGGCCGGCCTTGAGGAAGGAAAGCTGGCCGTGGTATTCGACGCCGTCGAAGCGCCAGGCGTGTTCCGGCAGGCCAAGTGCTGTCAGGTGATCGGCGGCGAAATTGCCCTGGAAGGCGATGTTGTGCACGGTGACGACGCTGGCGGCGCCGCCTTCGTAGTGCAGCCAGGCCGGGGCGAGCGCGCTCTGCCAGTCGTTGAGGTGCACGACGTCCGGCCGCCAGTCGAGCGGCGAGCCGGGCTGGCCGAGCAGGGCGGCGACCCTTGAGAGCAGGCCGAAGCGGATAGCGTTGTCGGCCTGGTCGTGGCCGTGGGCGTCGAGATACGGGTTGCCCGCGCGGGCGAAAAATTCCGGGCAGTCGAGCAACAGCAGCGGCAGGCCGGCGGCGAGCAGGCGGGCCGGCGGCAACGCCGGGGCGAGGGCTGGCAATTCGGCGACTGGGCGGGCATCGGGAAATGCCTGAAGCAACGCCGGGTAGGCCGGAATCAGCACGCGCACGTCGTGGCGTGCCCGACGCAGTGCAGCCGGCAGGGCGGCGGCGACGTCGCCGAGGCCGCCGGTCTTGACCCACGGCGCCATTTCGGAAGTGACGAAAAGGATGGAAAGATGGTTCATGGCATTTTCAGGGCGGCGACCAGGCCACGGGTCGAGGTATCGAAGTCCCTGTCGTCGCCGGCGCCTTCGAGCAGCGGGGTCAGCCGGTTGGCCAGTTGCTTGCCGAGCTCGACGCCCCACTGGTCGAAGGAATTCAGGTTCCACAGGACGCCGAGGCAGAACACCTTGTGTTCGTAGAGCGCCAGTAACTGGCCCAGTGTGTAGGGCGTCAGACGCGGCAGGACGAGCGTGGTCGACGGCTGGTTGCCGGGAAATACCTTGTAGGGAACCAGTGCCGGCGGCACGCCGGCCACTTCGCCTTCGGCGCGGGTCTGGCCGAAGGCGAGCGCTGCCGATTGCGCCAGGCAGTTGGCGAGCAGCTTGGCATGATGGCCGGCCAGCGGAAAATCGGCTTCGCGCAGGGCGATGAAGTCGCAGGGAATGGTCTGGCCGCCCTGATGGAACAGCTGATAGAAGGAATGCTGGCCGTTGGTCCCGGCTTCGCCCCAGAGCACCGGGCTGGTCGCGATCCCGAGCGGATTTCCGTCGCGGTCGGTCTGCTTGCCGTTGCTTTCCATTTCCAGCTGTTGCAGATAGGCGGGCAGCAACGCCAGCGACTGGCTGTAGGGCAGCACGGCATGGGTGCCGGCGCCGAGGAAATCGGTGTTCCACAGGGTCAGAAGGGCGAGCGTCAGCGGCAGGCTCTCGGCGGCAGGGGCGGTGAGGAAATGGTCGTCCATGGCCCGCGCCCCGGCCAGCAACTGTTCGAAATGCCGCCAGCCGACGGCCAGCGCGATCGACAGGCCGATCGCCGACCACAGCGAGAAGCGGCCGCCGACCCAGTCCCAGAATTCGAAGACGTTTTCGGCAGCGATGCCGAATTCCCAAGTGGCGTCCAGATTGGTCGACAGCGCGACGAAGTGGCGGGCCACCGCGTCCGGGTCGCCGGCCGCGGCGACCAGCCAGTCGCGCGCGGTGTGCGCGTTGGTCAGGGTCTCCAGCGTCGTGAAGGTCTTGCTGGCGACGATGAACAGGGTCGTGCGCGGGTTGAGGCGGGCGAGCAGCGGGGCGATGTCGGCACTGTCTACATTGGCGACGAAATGGACGTCGATGTCCGGCTGCTGCCAGGCTGCCAAGGCCTTGGCCGCCATGCGCGGGCCGAGGTCCGAGCCGCCGATGCCGATATTGACGACGTCGCTGATGCGTTCGCCCGAGAAACCCCGCCAGCGGCCACTGTGGATGCTTTCGCAGAAGCGCTGCAGACGCGCCAGCACGGCGCGCACCTCGGGTGGCGCTTTGGTGCCGGCGCGCAGCGCCATGTGGCGGACGGCGCGGTCTTCGGTATGGTTGATCGGATCACCGGCCAGCATGCGCGCCTTCCAGCCGTCGCAGTCGGCGGCTGCGGCAAACTGGCGGAGCAGGGCGAGCGTCTCGGCGCTGACGCGCTGCTTGGAGAAATCGAGCAGCAGGCCGTCGTGGCGCAGTGAGAAATTCGCGAAACGCTCGGGGTCGGCGGCGAACAATTCGCGCAAATGCAGCGGGCGCAGCGCCTCGGCGTGCGCCGTCAGGGCGTGCCAGGCGGGGGAATCGGCAAGGCTCATAACCAGATCATCAGGCCAGGTTCGAATTTGTGGATCAGCGCCGGATGCGACGGGAAAATGCGGATCTGGTAATCCAGCTTGCCGCACAACTCGGGCGTCAGGTCGATGGTGTAGAGCATTTCGCCGTTGCCGGTAAGCCCTTCGCTATTGAGCGGGTAGTGGCGCGCCCGCCGGCTGAAGCTGCCGTTGGGGCCGGGGCGGCCGATCAGCGCCTCGACGGTGACGTCTTCCGGTCTCAGGCCGTTGAGCTGGACGGCGACCTGGACACGCAGAGAGGTACCGAAGGCGAGTCGGCGTTCCGGTGTGTCGAGGCGGTGCAGGCGGACGCCGGGCCAGGCGGCGCGGACCTTCGCCTTCCATTCGGCGACGGCGCGGGCGACGGCAAAATCGTCGCCGGCGAAGCGTCGACCGTGCAAGGCGGCGGGTGCGTAGAGCTTCCGGACGTACTCGGCGACCATGCGGATGACGTTGAAGCGTGGGGCGATGGTAGTGATCGACTGCTTGGACATCGCCACCCATTCCGGCGAATAGCCCATCGGGCCGGTGCGGTAGTAGGTCGGGATGACGTGGTCCTGAAGCAGTTCGTACAGCGTGCGCGCCTCCTCGGCGTCGCGCTGGGCTTCGTCGAGGTGGCCGGGGGCGGGCTTGATCGCCCAGCCGTTGAGCACGTCGCCTTCGTCGTCGTAGCCCTCGCCCCACCAGCCGTCGAGCACTGACAGGTTGAGAGCGCCGTTCATCGCCGCCTTCATGCCCGAGGTGCCGGAGGCTTCGAGCGGGTAGATCGGGTTGTTGAGCCAGACATCGACGCCGGCGACCAGCGAGCGCGACAGGTGCAGGTCGTAGCCTTCGACGAGCAGGATACGGCCCTCGAATTCCGGCCGCTTCGCCATCTCGGCGATCTTGCAGATGATCTCCTGGCCCGGTTGGTCGGCAGGGTGGGCCTTGCCGGCGAAAAGGAAGAGCACCGGGCGACCGGCCTGCGAGATAATTTCGCTGAGCCACGCCGGGTCCTGAAAGATCAACGCGGCGCGCTTGTAGGTGGCGAAGCGGCGGGCGAAGCCGATGGTCAGGACGTTCGGGTTTTCGGGATCGACGAACTTGAGCAGGCGGTCGAGGTGGGCCGGCGAGCCCTGGTTGCGCTGGTGCTGTTCGCGGACACGGTCGTGAACCAGTTGCAGCAACTGCGATTTCAGCTGCTGGCGGATGCTCCAGAAGGTCGGGTCGGGGATGCGTGAAACGCCTTCCCAGGTGCCGGGTTCGGTCTGGCGTTCGCGCCAGCCGGTGCCGAGGTAGCGCTCGAAGGTCTCGAACCACTCGGTGGCGAGGAAGGTCGGCAGATGGACGCCGTTGGTCACGTAGTCCATCGGGTTCTCGTCCGGGTCGATCTGCGGCCACAGGTAGCGGCAGATGTCGGCCGAGACGTCGCCGTGAATACGCGAGACGCCGTTGTGGTGGCGCGAGCCGCGCAGGGCGAGGGCGGTCATGTTGAACTCGCTCTTGCCCGGTTCGGCGCCGAACGCGAGCAACTGTTCGCAGGGCACGCCGAGGCCGTGGCACCAGTGCGAGAAATAGTGGCGCATCATTTCTTCGGAGAAATGGTCGTGGCCTGCCGGTACCGGCGTATGGGTGGTGAACACGACATTCGACGCCACCGCCTCGATGGCCGCCGCGTAAGGCAGGCCTTCGCCGACCAGGCTGCGGATGCGTTCGAGAATGAGGAAGGCGGCATGACCTTCGTTGACGTGCCAGACGGTCGGCTTGAGGCCGAGCGCGGCGAGGGCGCGGACACCGCCGACGCCGAGCAGGATTTCCTGCTCGATACGCGTCGTCTTGTCGCCGCCGTAGAGGCGGTGGGTGATCTCTCGATCGTGCGCCGAGTTCTGCGGCAGCAAGGTGTCGAGCAGGATCAGCCGGACATGGCCGACCCTGACTTCCCATACCTTGGCGAAAACCGTGCGGTTCGGCATGTCGACCGCGACCAGCACCTCCTTCCCGTCCGCCCCGAGCAGCGGCGAAACCGGCAGGTCGTCGAAATCGGAATCGCTGTAGGTGGCGTGTTGCTTGCCGTCGGCATCGAGTGTCTGGTGGAAGTAGCCCTGGTCGTAGAGCAGGCCGACGCCGATGAAGGGCAGGCCCATGTCGCTGGCCGCCTTGCAGTGGTCGCCGGCGAGGATGCCGAGGCCGCCGGAGTAGATCGGCAGGCTTTCGTGGAAACCGAATTCGGCGCAGAAGTAGGCGATCAGGTCGTCGTCCTTGAACGGCCGGCCATGCACGTGCGACATGTTGGGCAGTTCGTGGTAGGTGTCGTAGGCGGAGACGACGCGGTTCAGCGTGCCGAGGAAGACCGGGTTTTCGGCGGTAGCTTCGAGCCGCTTCTGGTCGGCGCGCTTGAGGAAGGCCTTGGGGTTGTGGTTGGTCGCCTTCCACAGGGGTTCGGAGAGCTGCGCGAAGAGCGAGCGCGTCGGCCGGTCCCAGCTGTACCAGAGGTTGTTGGCGAGTTCCTCCAGGCGCTCCAGGCGCGCCGGAATCCGGGGGTTTACTTCGAGTTTGTAGACGGTTCCGGTCATGGTGCGCTCGGTGCGATGGTCAGTTGAAGGCGGATGGTGCAGTCGTCGGCGGGCACGGTCCAGGTGAAGCTCACTTCGGCCGCCTGCATGATTTTCTCAAAGCCGGCCTCGGATTGGGAGACCGTCTGTTGCGGTCGACCGGTAATTTCGGCCGAAATCGAGGATTGCAACCGCACATGGCCGCCGAGAACGCCGTCTTCCAAGGTCAACGCGGCGGCTTCGGCGAGATCGAGCGGCTGGCCGAAGCCGCCGGGAATGCTGCCGTCGGCCAGCACGTAACGGCCGAGGAAGCCGTCGCAGCTGGGCATGGCGAGATTGAGCCGGGTCGTCAGGCGGTGTCCGGCGAGCCCGCGGCACTGCCAGGCGACGGTTGCGGTCGACCGTTCCAGGGCATAGGTTTTGACCAGACCGGGACGGGTAAATGCGAGCGCCGCCGGGGCTGCCGGCTGGTAGTCGGTAAGCGCAATGCCATCGAGTTCATCGAGCCAGAGAACGCGCGGCAGGGTGTCGGGAACGATGTCTGCAGCGGCCACCGGGTGCTTGAAGCGGACGATGTCGTGCGCCGAGGCGATGCCTGCGCCGTTGTGCTCGCTCGGCCCGCTGGCGATTTTGTCGTGATAGTGCTCGTGGTAGCGGCGCAGGGTGTCGCCGAAGTTGTGCGTCAGCGTGTAGCTGCTCAGTTCGTGGGCGGCGGCCAGCCCGTCGTCGCGCACGGCCACCTGCAGTTGCGCGGTATGGGCGAGGATTTCGGTTTTGCCGTCGAAATCGAGGTCGACCGCAACCAGCGCCGGGCGCGGCTGCAGGGCATCGAGCTGGGCCTCCAGCGCGACGATGTTGTTCCACACGGCGCGCCGCAGGTGCGGCAGGTAGAGGCCGCCGAACAGGCCGTGCCAGTAGGCGTCGTTGGCCTGGGCGCGGTAGAGGTCGGCGGTCAGCGCCGGCGGTGCCGCCGGCAGTGCGGCGAGGCGCGCCGAGAGGGACTGCATGCGCTTGTGCATCCAGTTGGCTTCCGGGTAGCGGGTCAGGAAGTTGCGCCAGATGCCGCCGCGCAGGAAGGGCCGGTGCTGGTCGGCCCGTCCTGCCGCTTTCTCGCTGGCGAGCAGGTTCGAGTAGATGCCCGCCGCTGGCATCGGCAGCGTCCATTCGTTCATTTCGCTGTACGAGGTGGTCGGCAGGTAGACGATGCCTCGCGTGGTGTTTCGCGCGTGGAAGTCGGCGTAGGTGGCGGTGCGGATCTTCGGGCTGGCCAGCACGCCTTCGATCAGCGCCTTGAGCCAGCCGCGGTTGTAGACCCAGTCGAAGGTTTCCGGCCAGATGCCGAATTTCTCGATGTCGTCGAAATAGATGGCGGCAGTGTGGTCCTGGTCGGCCAGGTTCTCCAGGTAGCCGACGACCTCGTGCGCCGGCGAAAAGGGCAGGCGGTAGCGCAACGCTTCGGAAATCGGGAAGAGGTCGAGCCGCTGGCCGTCTTCCTCGGTGCTGAAGAAGCCGTCGAGTTCGTCGGCCGATTTGCCGGTGCAGAAGAAATGGTAGTCGTCGACCGTCACGTAGCGGATGCCGGTTTCTGCCAGCGCCGGTACCACCGACGATTCCCAGACGCGCTCGGTGAGCCAGGCGCCGTGCGGCTGGACATCAGTCCATGCGGCCAGCTTGTCGTTCAGCGTGCGCAGCTGGCCGATCCGGTCGCGCTGCGGGATGGCGGCGAGCACCGGTTCGGTGTCGCCGGAGCTGAACAGTTCGACCTGGCCGCGTTTGACCATCTGTGCCAGCAAGTTCATGTCGGCCGGGTAGCGCTCGCGCAGCCAGTCGAGCAGCCAGCCGGAGAAATGGGCGGCGAAACGGAATTCCGGGTAGGCATACAGGGTTTCGAGGAAGGGCTTGTAGCAGCGCAGGTGCGCGTCTTCGATCACTTCCGGAAAGTTGCCGACGGGCTGGTGCGCGTGGACGCCGAGCAGAAGGGTGACAGCTTGAGTCA
The DNA here is from genome assembly GCA_002440665.1 of Dechloromonas sp. UBA6271. Classification (GTDB taxonomy): domain Bacteria; phylum Pseudomonadota; class Gammaproteobacteria; order Burkholderiales; family Rhodocyclaceae; genus Azonexus. The sequence goes on along the minus strand of DJUX01000042.1, from coordinate 56,643 downwards.
TGGTGAGGCTTTTCAGGTGGCGCGGCGCATCGTGCCGCCGCTTTCGGGGGCGCCGCCGCCGTGGCTGATCGGGTGGTCGAGGCTGACGGGAACCGGCAGGTGGAGCAGGCGATAGAGAGATTTGATGTTTTCGCGGAACAGGCTGTCGAAACAGGCGACTGACTGTGGCGAGTTGTAGTCGCCGAGCCACCAGAACCAGTCCGAGCTTTCGCAGACGGCCAGGCGCTGGACGACGGCAGCCCGGTCGTCGGGTGTCAGACGTTCGCCTTGCAGGGCGCGGTCGGCGCACTGCTTGACATCGCACAGCAGATCCCAGGCGCGGTTCTTGTCCGCGTTGCCGAGCCAGGTCGACAGCGTGCCGAAGACCCAGCTGCCGGCGGTCAGGCGTGGCAGGCGGGTGCGCCGGGTGCGATGCACGTTGGCCGCCTCGCTTAGGGTCACGGTGCGGATGGCGGTGTTTTTTTCCAGCGCACCGTAGAGGTCGGAAAAGAAGTACCAGGCGTTGTAGGGGTAGTACTCCCAGGCATTTTCGCCGTCGAGAAAGACCGGGATCAGCGCGTCCTTGTCACGGATGTGGATGGCCTTCAGTTCGGTCATGAAATGCTGGGCGGCGTCGCGGCCGTGCCAGTTGGCGTACTCGAAGCCGATCAGGTCGGAGAGCTGCTCGTTGCGGAAAAAGAGCGTGATGTCGCCCGGCGTGCCTTCGGGCGCCTGCCAGGGAATGGTCGTCGGCGCCTGGTTGCCGGCCGAATGCTTGAGCACGCCGTGGCTGCTGGCGGTCCAGCGGAATCCGGCGTCGGCGATCTGGTTGAGGAAGGGCGCCGACAGCGCCCCTTCGGCTGGCCACAGGCCGTTTGGCGCCTTGCCGAAGCGCTGCTCGTGGCTGGCGAGGGCAGCCGCCAGATGGGATTCGACCCGGGAACGGCCGCCCGGGTATTCCGGCGCCGAGGGCAGCGGACTTTCCGGCCAGGCTTCGCGGGCGGCATTGAAATCGATCAGCAGCGGGGCCAGCGGGTGATTGGCCGGGGTACAGCTCAGTTCGACCTGGCCGCGTTCGCCGAGGGCGCGGTAGCGCGGAATCAGCTTTTCCAGCACGCCGCCGAGCTCGGCCAGCAGGCGCTCGCGGTCGGCAAGGGTGAAGGCATCGCCCTTGGCCATCAGTTCCGGCACCGCTTGCCCGTCGCGGCGCAGGCTTTCGCCGCTCCACGCCAGCAGGAACCAAGTCGCGAGGTCGGCGTAATAGTGGCCGGAGAGATAGCTCAGGGTGTTGGCGTCCTGCACCTTGACGAAGGCCAGCAGGTCGCGCAGCCGGCGATAGGGGGCGAAGGGTTCGAGCATGGTCGGCGCGTGGCAGCGGAAGGCCATGTCGAGCAGCCAGGCGCGGTCGTCGGCGCTCAGCGCATCGGGTTCGGGGTGGGCGGCGATGCGCAGCAGCGGGTCGCGCCACTGGCGGGTCGCCAACTGGTCGCAATAGTCCTCGATCTGGTCGAGCAGCACAGGTACGAAGTTGACGGTGCAGTGGATGCCCGGGTGGCGCTCCAGATGGCAGGCCATGTCGGAATAATCCTTGATGGCGTGCAGCAGAACCCAGGGCAGCACGAAATGCCCGCTTTCCGGGTGCCGGTAATCCGGCTGGTGCATGTGCCAGAGGAAAGCGAGATCAGCCATGGCTCAAAAGTGGTTGGCGCCCTGGCCGAGCATTTCGGCGGTGACGAGGGTGATGCCCTTGGGGCTGACGAAGAAGCGCTTGCGGTCTTCGTCCGGGTTCTCGCCGATGACCATGCCGGGCGGGATGCGGCAGCGTTTGTCGATGACGCAGCGCTTGACGACGGCGTGGCGGCCGATGTCGACGCCGGGCAGGATGACCGAATCTTCGACGCTGGCCCAGCTATGCACCTCGACACTGGAAAAGAGCAGCGAGCGCTTCACGGATGCGCCGGAGATGATGCAGCCGCCGGCGATCAGTGAATCGACGGCGGTGCCGCGCCGGTCGTCGTCGTCGAAGACGAACTTGGCCGGCGGCAGCTGTTCCTGGTAGGTCCAGATCGGCCAGTCCTTGTCGTAGATGTTCAGTTCCGGCGTGACCTTGGTCATCTCCATGTTCGCCTCCCAGTAGGCGTCGATCGTGCCGACGTCGCGCCAGTAGGGCTGGTGGTGGTCACTGCCGACGCAGGATTCGGCGAAGCGGTGGGCGAAGACGCGGTAGCGCGAGACGATATAAGGAATGATGTCCTTGCCGAAGTCGCGGCTGGAATCCTGGGTCAGGGCGTCGCGCTGCAGCTGCTCGAAGAGGAACTTGGCGTTGAAGATGTAGATGCCCATCGAGGCCAGTGCGCGCTCGGGTTGGCCGGGAATGTGCGGCGGGTGCTGCGGTTTTTCGACGAAATCGATCACGCGATCGTCTTCATCGACGCCCATGACGCCGAATTCGCGGGCTTCGGCGAGCGGCACGTCAATGCAGGCCACGGTCATGTCGGCCTTCTGCTTGGCGTGGAAGGCCAGCATGCGGCCGTAATCCATCTTGTAGATGTGGTCGCCGGCGACGATCAGCACGTGTTCCGGGTTGTAGCGGCGGAGAAAATGCATGTTCTGGAAAACCGCGTCGGCGGTGCCCTGGTACCACTGCGTTTCGTCGATCTGCTGTTGCGCCGGCAGCAACTGGATGAACTCGTCGAATCGGCCGTCAAGGAAGCTCCAGCCGCGCTGGATGTGGCGAATCAGGCTGTGCGCCTTGTATTGCGTGGCGACGCCGATCTTGCGGATGCCCGAGTTGACGCAGTTGGACAGCGTGAAGTCGAGAATGCGGAACTTGCCGCCGAACGGTACCGCCGGTTTTGAGCGGAAGTCGGTGAGCTGCTTCAGGCGGCTGCCGCGGCCGCCGGCCAGGATGATGGCGAAGGTGTTGCGCGTCAGGTGGCTGATGAAACGCATGTCGGTCTGGTCGCGCATTTCGCAATAGGCCTGATGCGGGCATGGGGTGCTGAACGGCATGGCGGATCTCCCTGTCCACTGTTTTGTCTTATGATACTGCGATAGGGGGAGCAAATGCAGTCATCGGATGCGCTTTATCTGTTCAACGAAGGGCGGAATTACCAAGCCTATCGTCTCCTTGGCGCGCACCCGGGCGAAGCCGGTACCGTGTTCCGCGTCTGGGCGCCGAATGCCGGCCAGGTATCGGTGGTCGGCGACTTCAACGGCTGGGCGGGCCGCGTCGACGCCCTGCACTCGCTCGGTGCCTCCGGCGTCTGGGAGGCGACCGTGCCGGCCGCCGTGCCCGGCAGTCTTTACCGTTTCGAGATCATCAACCGGCATAGCGGCGAGAAGCTGACCAAGTCCGACCCCTACGGGCGCGGCTTCGAGTTGCGGCCGGGGTCCGCCGCCTATGTCGTGCCGCCCTCCGGCCACGCCTGGGGCGATGGCGACTGGCTGGCACGGCGCGCGGCCTGGGACTGGCAGCGCGCGCCGGTCAATATCTACGAGGTGCACCCCGGCTCCTGGATGCGCCATCTGGACGGTAAGCCCTACCTGTGGCGCGAACTGGCCGAGCGCCTGATTCCCTACGCCGTCGCTCAGGGCTACACGCATCTCGAACTGCTGCCGATCACCGAGCATCCGCTTGACGAATCCTGGGGTTACCAGACGACCGGCTATTTTGCGGCAACCGCGCGCTACGGTTCGCCGGACGAACTGCGCGCCTTCGTCGATGCCTGCCATCAGGCCGGCCTCGGCGTCATCCTCGACTGGGTTCCCGGTCATTTTCCGCAGGACGACTGGGCGCTCGCCCGCTACGACGGTACCGCCCTCTACGAGCACGAAGACCCGCGCCTCGGGCTGCATGTCGACTGGGGCACGCATATATTCAACTACGGCCGCCACGAGGTGCGCAGTTTCCTGATGTCGTCGGCGCACTGGTGGCTGAGCGAATTCCACTTCGATGGCCTGCGGGTCGATGCGGTGGCGTCGATGCTCTACCTCGACTATTCGCGCAAAGCCGGCGAATGGCTGCCCAACAAATATGGCGGCCGGGAAAACCTCGATGCCATCGATTTTCTGAAGGAACTCAACGCGATGGTGCATGGCGAGTTTCCCGGCGCGCTGACCATCGCCGAGGAATCGACCGCCTGGCCGCAGGTGTCGCGGCCAACCTACGTCGGCGGCCTCGGCTTTTCGATGAAATGGAATATGGGCTGGATGAACGACAGCCTGCGCTATTTTCACCGTGATCCGATTTACCGCCGCTGGCATCATGACGAGCTGACCTTCGGCCAGATCTACGCCTACAGCGAAAACTACGTGCTGCCCTTCTCGCATGACGAGGTGGTGCACGGCAAGGGCTCGCTGCTCGGCAAGATGCCGGGAGATGACTGGCAGCGCTTCGCCAACCTGCGCCTGCTGCTGGCCTGGCAGACGTTTACGCCGGGCAAGAAGCTGACCTTCATGGGCAACGAATTTGGCCAGGGGCGCGAGTGGTCGGAGGCACGCGAACTCGACTGGGGGCAGGCCAACGAGCCGGCGCACGCCGGCCTGCAGCGCCTGTCGGCCGACCTCAATCGCCTCTACCTTGACCATCCGGCGCTCCACACGCAGGACTTCGAGAGTTGCGGCTTCGCCTGGATCGACTGCCACGACAGCGCGCACTCGATACTTTCGTGGCTGCGCTGGGGGCGCGACGGCAGTTTCGTGGTGGTTGCGGTCAACTTCACCCCGGAGCCGAAAACCGGCTACCGGATCGGCGTGCCGCAAGCCGGCCGCTACGCCGAAATCCTCAACAGCGATTCGGCTTACTACGGTGGCAGCAACCTCGGCAATGGCGGGACGCTCGATGCCCATGCCGGCGAGTGGATGAACTGCCCGGCCAATCTCGAAATCACCTTGCCGCCGCTGGGCGCAGTGGTCCTGCAGCGGCGCTGATTCGGCAGCAAGTCACCGGCGATGCTGCGTTGCACAATGCCCCTGGTGACCTGTCGGCGGGGCTTTCACGACACAGACATAATGTTGCAGCAATACTCTCGTGTTAGACTGCCGCCTGTTTCCGGATTTTCATTTGGATGATCTATGTCATTGACTGACCAAAACTGCGTGGCGCGGAAGTTCGATCTGATGCTTGTCGGCTCGGTGCTGATATTTCTCGCTGCCTGCCGGCCGGCCGAGGAGGTCGTTGCCCCGGAAATCCGCCCGGTGCGGGCGGTGACCATCGCTTCAGGAAACGGTGGCGATTCGGTCTCGCTCACCGGCAGGGTGCAGGCGGAATCCGAAGTCAATCTGGCGTTTCGCATCGACGGGCGCATGATCAGCCGGGCGGTGAATGTCGGCGACACGGTCACGGCCGGCCAGGAAATCGCGCGGCTCAATCCGGAAAACGAGGAAGATGGCCTGCGCGCGGCGGAAGCCACCCTGCAGGGTGCCCGCGGGCAGCTCATCGAGGCGCGAGCCAACGAGACGCGCAACCGTTCGCTGCTGGCTCAGAACTTCATCTCCCAGGCGGCTTTCGATCGGATCACGCAGGTTGCAAGCAGCGCCCAGGCGCAGGTCGACGCGGCGCAGGCACAGGTCGGCATCGCCCGCAACCGCCTCGGCTATACGCGACTGCTGGCCGATGCCGGCGGCGTGGTGACCGCGGTCGGCGCCGAACCCGGCGAGGTGGTCCAGGGGGGGCGCATGGTCGTTCAGGTTGCGCGCAAGGATGGTCGCGATGCTGTTTTTGATGTGTCCGCTCGTTTGAAGGATATCGCGCCGGCGAATCCGGAAATCATCGTCACTCTGGCGACCGATCCGGCAGTGACGGCCAAGGGCCGGGTGCGCGAGGTTTCACCGCGCGCCGACCCGGTGACCGGAACTTTCGCCGTGCGTGTCGGACTGATCGACCCGCCGGCCGCGATGCGACTGGGAACGACCGTGACCGGTCGCATGCAGGTCGGCGCAGTGCCGGGAATCGAGATTCCCGCCTCGGCACTGGTGCGCGCCGAAGGCCGGTCGGCGGTGTGGGTCGTTGACCCGCAGGCCTTGACGGTCTCCTCGCGTCCGATCGAAGTGGGGGCCTCCGACCCGGCGAAGGTTACGGTGGTGGCGGGCCTGAACCCGGGCGAGATCGTCGTTGCTGCGGGCGTTCAGGCCTTGCGCCCGGGCCAGAAGGTCCGCCTGCTCGGGACGCAGCCATGATCGGCCCGAATCTCTCGGAATGGGCACTGGCCAACCGCTCGCTGGTCATCTTCCTGATGATCGTCGCAGTGGTCGCCGGGACATTCTCCTTCCAGCGACTCGGACGTGGCGAGGATCCTGCCTTCACCTTCCGGACGATGGTGGTCAGCGCCGCCTGGCCGGGCGCGACGGTTGAGGAAACCCTGAATCAGGTCACCGAACGCCTGGAAAGAACGCTGCAGGAAACCGACTATCTCAACCGGGTGCGCAGCTACACGACGGCTGGCCAGACCACGATCTTCGTCGATCTGAAGCAGTCGACGCCGCCGCACAAGGTGCCCGACATCTGGTACCAGGTGCGCAAGAACATCGGTGACATGCGCGGCTCGCTGCCGGCCGGCGTCATCGGGCCGGGCTTCAACGACGACTTTGGCAGCACCTTCGGCATCATCTACGCCTTTACCGCTGACGGCTTCAGCTTCCGCGAACTGCGCGATCATGTCGAAGCGGCGCGTTCGCGCCTGCTGCACGTCCCCGATGTGTCGAAAATCGAAATTCTCGGTGCGCAGGACGAGCGGATCTTCATCGAGTTCTCGACCGAGCGCCTGGCCGCCCTGCGCCTCGACTACCCGACAATTCTCGCAGCGCTGCAGGCGCAGAATCTGGTGCGGCCGGCGGGTACCATCCAGACTGGGCAGGAGCGTGTATTTCTGCGAGTCAGTGGGTCCTTCGATTCGGAACGCGACATCGAGTCGGTCAATCTCGTTGCCGGCGACCGCATCTTCCGCCTGGGCGACATCGCCACGGTGCGGCGCGGTTTTTCCGATCCGCCGCAGCCGATGTTCCGCGTCAACGGCAAGCCTGCGATCGGCCTCGCCATCGCCATGCGTGACGCCGGCGACATCCTGGCGCTGGGCCGCAACGTGCGCAGCGAAATGGCGGATTTCACTGCCAACCTGCCACACGGTATCGAGCCGACGCTGGTCGCCGATCAGGCCGTCAGTGTCGACGTCGCGATCAACGACTTCATGACCTCGCTCTGGCAGGCGATCATCATCATCCTCGTCTGCAGTTTCGCGAGCCTCGGCGGGCGGCCCGGCGCCGTCGTCGCGCTGGCCATTCCGCTGACGCTGGCGGTCGTGTTCGCCGTGATGAATGTTGCGAATATCGACCTCCACCGCATCTCGCTCGGGGCGCTGATCATCGCGCTGGGATTGCTGGTCGACGACGCGATGACGACCGTCGATGCCATGCTCCGCCGCCTCGGTGCGGGCGACAGCATGGATGACGCGGCGACCTTCGCCTACCGCACGCTGGCGGCACCCATGCTGATCGGCGCACTGGTTACGATCGCGAGTTTCGTACCGATCGGCTTCGCCAAAAGCAACGCCGGCGAATACACGTTCGACATCTTTTCGGTGGTGGCCATTTCGCTGATTGCCTCGTGGCTGGTCGCGGTGGTTTTCGGGCCGCTGCTCGGCAAGGCCATCCTGAAAGCACCCAAGGTCGAAGCGGAACCCAAGCCGAGCAAGATGGTTGCCGTCTACAGCGCCTTCCTGCAAGGCGCGATCCGCGCCAGATGGCTGACCATCGGCCTGACGCTGGCCGCTTTCGTCGCTGCCATGTTCCTGCTGCGCTACGTACCGCAACAGTTCTTTCCGGCCTCCGACCGCAGCGAGTTGACCGTCAGCATGACGCTGCGCCAGAACGCCTCGATCTACGCCACCGAGGCGCAGGCCCTGCGCCTCGAAGCGCTCCTCAAGGATGACCCCGACATTGACCACTACAGTACCTATGTCGGCCGCGGCGCGATCCGTTTCATCCTGACGCTTGACGTGCAACTGGCCAACCCGTTCTTCGCCCAGTTCGTGATCGTCACCAAGGACATCGAAGCGCGCCAGCGGGTGCAGGACAAGCTGGAGAAAGTACTCGCCGAGCAGTTTCCCGAAGTCGTTGCGCGCGTTTCTCCGCTCGAACTGGGGCCGCCGGTCGGCTGGCCGCTGCAGTATCGCGTGACTGGCCCGGACAAGGACGAGGTGCGTAGAATTTCGCTCGAGCTGGCCCAGGTGATGGGTTCAGACACCCGCACACGCTACATCAACTACGACTGGATGGAGCCGGCCCGGCAATTGCGCGTCCGCATCAACCAGGATCAGGCGCGGCAGCTTGGTATCAGCTCCGCAGCCCTAGCTACCGTGCTCAACGCCAAGGTGACCGGCTCCACGGTCACGCAGGTACGCGATGATATCTACCTGGTGAATGTGGTGGCGCGTGCGGTTGACGCAGAGCGTGCCTCGTTCGGGACGCTGGCTTCGCTTCAGGTGCCGACGTCAAGCGGGCGTATGGTGCCCTTGAGCCAGTTTGCGACGGTGGTCGAGGAGCAGGAATTCCCGATCGTCTGGCGCCGTAATCGGCTGCCCACCCTCACCGTGCGCGCCGACGTCGACCACGGCGTCCTGCCTGATACGGTAGTCGGCGCGCTGGCGCCGAAGATTGCCGAATTGAACGCCAGGCTGCCTTCGCAGTACAAGATCGAAACCGGCGGGCTGTACGAGGAGAGCGCTATCTCGAGAGCCTCGGTGTTCGCGGTTGTGCCGCTGATGATCGTACTGATGCTGACGGTCATGATGGTGCTGCTGGTGAGCTTCCGCCGCCTGGCGATTGTGGTCTGCGTACTGCCGCTCGGGTTGATCGGCGTCGTCCTCTCGCTACTGCTGTTCAACAGGCCGCTCGGCTTCGTGGCTATCCTCGGCATCCTCGCGCTGATCGGCATGATTGCCAAGAACACGGTGATCCTGATCGTGCAGATCGAGAACGACCGCGCGGAAGGCAGGAACGTTCTCGAGGCGGTCCTTGCCTCGGCAACCTCGCGGTTCCGGCCGATGGTCCTGACGGCGGTCTCGACCGTGCTCGGCCTGATCCCGATCGCGCCGACCGTGTTCTGGGGGCCGATGGCCTTCGCCATCATGGGCGGCTTGTTGGTGGCCACGCTGCTGACGCTGGTCTTCCTGCCGGCGCTCTATGTGACGGTATTCGGTGGCAAGTCGTCGCCCCCGGAGGCGGCGGGAGCAAAGTGAGTCCTGCGCTGCCCACGGCACTGGTGCGCGGAGCGCTGTTCCTGGTTTTCTGGAGTGCGCTCATCGGCCTTTCCGTGTCCTCGCTGATTGTCGGCATCGTTGCCGCGGCCGGTGCCACGCGGGCGAGCCTGTACCTGTTGCCGCCCGGGCCGCAACGGGTGCGGCTGCTGCCGCTGGTCGCGCTGCTGCCGCGTTTCCTCTGGCAGTCGCTGCTCGCCGGTTGGGAGGTCGCGCGCCACGCCTTCGCGCCGCGTCTGACGCTGCGCCCGGGGTTCGTCGCCTATCAGAGCGCTCATCCCCCCGGCCGCCTGCGCAACACCTTCGCCACTATCGCCAGCCTGTTGCCGGGCACCCTGCCGTGCGGCGAAAACGAAAGGGAAATCCTGTTCCATTGCCTCGACGTCGATCAGCCCATCCTCGAACAACTGGCTGACGAGGAGCGAGCGCTCGCCCGCGTTCTCGCGGACTCCGGCGATGTCTGAGTTCCTCGTCGTCGCGGCCTGCCTGGTGCTGGTGGCGACGGCGCTCGGCCTGATCCGCCTGCTGCGTGGTCCGGGCGATGCAGAACGGATGATGGCGGCGCAGTTGCTGGGGACCGGCGGTATCGCGGCGCTGCTGCTCGGCGCCACGATCTCCGATCCGGCCATCGTCGATGCCGCGCTGACCCTGGCGCTGCTCGCCGCCTTCGCTTCGGTGGCCTTCGTCAAGTACGGCGGCGGACTGGGCCGCGCCCGGGCACCGGAGGAGGGCGAATGAGCCAGCTCCTCGATTTGTGGACCGTGCTGGCGGTAGGGGCCGGCGTCTTCTTCTTTTTCGCCGGCACCGTCGGCCTCCTGCGCTTTCCCGATACGCTGACCCGCCTGCATGCGTTGACCAAGGCCGATAACCTGGGCCTAGGCCTGGTCGTCCTCGGCCTCCTGCCGCGCGTCGGCAGTCCGCTGGCTGGCCTCAAGCTGATCTGCGTCTGGCTGCTGGTGCTGCTTGCCAGCGCGACGGCCTCCCAGTTGATCGCGCGTGTCGCGCGCCGTGCGGGGCCGCCGGCATGAACCTGGCGCTTCTCTTCGACGGCATGCTCGTCGTCCTCATCCTGGCGGTGGCCGTATGGACGGTCACGGTGCGCGATTCCTTTGCCGCGGGCATCGGCTACGCCGTCTACGGCCTGCTGCTGGCGCTCGCTTGGGTACGTCTGGCGGCGGTCGACGCGGCGCTGACCGAGGCCGCCATCGGCGGCGGGTTGACCAGCGTGCTGATGATCCGGGCCACGGTGCGCCTGCGTGCCGGCGAGGCGGCGGCGCGTGCCGCGACCCCCGGGCCGTTGCCCAGACTGCTGGCGGCGCTGCTCGGCGGTAGCGTCGCCGCGGGGCTGGCGCTGGTCGTCCTCGCCCTGCCCGATCCGGCGCCGACCCTGGCGCCGCAGGTGGCCGAACACATCGCCACCACCGGCCTCGGCAACGCGGTGACCGCCGTGCTGCTCTCCTTCCGCGCAATCGATACCCTGCTCGAAGCGGTGGTCCTGATCTACGCGCTGATCGCGGTGTGGACGCTGACGCCCGACCGCTTCTGGGGCGGGCGTCCGGGGCCGAAGTACGAGACCGACCCCAACGGCATGCTGGCCTACCTGGCACGCCTGCTCCCGCCAATCGGCATCGTTGTCGCAGTCTACGTCCTGTGGGTCGGCGCCGACCTGCCCGGCGGCAAGTTCCAGGCCGGCACCCTGCTGGCGGCGATGTGGCTGTTGGCGATCATGGCCGGCCTCACCGAGGCACCGCCGATCAGCCGCCGCTGGCTGCGCGGCGTGCTGGTCGCCGGCACTGTCGTCTTTCTCGCCATCGGCTTTGCCGGGGTGCCGCTGGCCGGCGCTTTCCTGGCCTATCCCGAGGGTTTCGCCAAGCCCCTGATCGTGGCCATCGAGGCGGCGTCGATGCTGTCCATTGCCTTCACCCTCGCGCTGCTGGTGCTGGGACCGCCGGAACGGCGCGATCAGGCATGAACGTGCCCACCCTGTTCGGCCTGTGTGGCGCCGTGCTGGTCGGTCTTGGCCTGTATGGTCTGGTCGTCAGTCCGCAGCCGTTGCGCAAGATCCTGGCTTTCAACCTGGTCGGCAGCGGCGTCTTCCTGCTCTTCGGCGTCGTCGCGCGGCGCGGCGCCGCGCTCGGCATGGGCGGCGACCCGGTGCCGCAGGCGCTGGTTATTACCGGCATCGTCGTCGCCTTCTCGGCGACGGCGCTGGCGGTTGCCCTCGTCCTGCGTCTGCATGACATGACCGGTGCCGCGACCCTCGCTCCGGCCGACGCCGACGAGCCGCCAGTAGCATGAACGCGCTGCCGGCCATGCTCCCGGAAACGACAACAGCCGGCGGCTTCCTGCTCGTGCTGACACTCATATTGCCCTTCGTCGGCGTGCTCGCCGCGCTGACCCTGGGCGGCCGCCATGCGCGGCGCGTCGCCATGCTGGCGATTCCGTTGGGCCTTGTCCTGTCCCTGGCGATCGTCGTCGAGGCGGTACAGACGGAGCGGACGCTGGTCTACCTGCTCGGCGGCTGGGCGCCGCCGCTTGGCATCGTGCTGCGCGCCGACGGGCTGTCGGCGGTCATGCTGCTGACGACGGCGGTGATCTTGCTGGCGGTGGCCCTGTTCGCCCATGCCGATTTTGATACGCCGCCGGGTACCCGCGAGGCACGCCGGCCGTTCATGTTCTGGACGCTGTTGCTCGCCATGTGGGGCTCGCTCAATGCGGTGTTCCTTGCCGGCGATCTGTTCACGCTGTACGTGGCACTCGAACTGCTCGGCTTCGCCGGGGTGCCGCTGGTCTGCCTCGACGAGCGCGCCGAGACGCTGCAGGCGGCGCTGCGCTACCTGCTCTTCGCGCTGCTCGGCTCGGTGCTCTACATGCTGGGTGCGGTGCTGCTGTACGGCGCCTACGGCACGCTCGACATCGCCCTGCTCGCCGGGCTCGTCCGGCCGGAGCCGGCAGCCTTCGCTGCCGCCGCGCTGATGACCGTCGGCCTGCTGGCCAAGACTGCGCTCTTTCCTCTCCACCTGTGGCTGCCGCCGGCCCATGCCGGGGCGCCGGCCGCCGCCAGCGCGGTGCTCTCGGCGCTGGCGGTGAAGGGCTCGTTCTTCCTCGTCATCCGGCTCTGGCTCGACGTCATGCCGGGAATCATCACGCCGGCCGCCGGGCAATTGCTGGCAGCGTTCGGCGCCGCGGCGATCCTCGTAGGCAACGTGGTGGCGCTGCGCCAGAAGCGGCTCAAGATGCTGATCGCCTACTCGACGGTGGCGCAGATCGGCTATCTGTTCCTGATGTTTCCGCTTGCCGCCGGGCTCTCGGCGATGCAACTGCCGAACGACCCGGCGGTGACCGGCGGGCTGCTGCAGGCGGTTTCGCACGCGACGGCCAAGGCGGCGATGTTCATGGGCGCCGGGCTGATCTACGCCACCCTCGGCCACGACCGCATCGCCGACCTGGCGGGCGTCGGCCGCCAGCTGCCGATGACCCTGCTCGCTTTCGCCCTCGGCGGCAGCGCGCTGGTCGGCTTGCCGCCGGCCGGCGGCTTCCTCGCCAAGTGGCTGCTGCTGAGTGCGGCGCTGACGACCGGACAGTGGTGGTGGGTGGTGGTGATGGTGGTCGGTGGCCTGCTGACCAGCGCTTATGTCTTCATCGTGGTCATGCGGGCGTTGGTTACGGTCGACGCGGGAAATACCCCGAAAATGGTCGTGCCGCGTCATCGCGAGGCGGTCGTCTTGGCCTTGGCCAGCCTGTCTTTCCTGCTCGGCCTGGCGGCGCTGCTGCCGGTCGACATCGTGCAGATCGGCCGTCCGCAGCCGTTTGCGGCGGGGCTGCCATGAACACGACCGTCGTTTTGCTCGGCGCGACTGTCGGCCTGCCGCTGGCCATGCTCCTCGCCTGCCTGTGGCAGCCGCTGCGCGAGCGCATGCTGCCCTGGCTGGCGCTCGGTGCCGTGCCCGGGCTGTTCGCTTCCTGGTTCGCCATGCGCGACGAGCTGATCGTCTTTGGCAACGCACAGGTGCCGCTGGCCCTGGCGATCGACCGCCCGGGCGGCGTCCTGCTCGGCGTCGCGGCGCTGCTGTGGATCGCGGGCGGCGCCTACGCGGCGACCTACCTCGGCGAAAAATCCTCGCGCGACAACTTCGTCGTCTGCTGGTTGATGACGCTAGCCGGTTGCCTCGGTGTCTTCGTCGCCGCCGACATGGCGAGCTTCTATGCGCTGCTGGCGCTGCTCAGCGTCGGCACCACCGGGCTTGTGCTGAGCGAGGGGACGCCACGTGCCTATCGGGCCGGGGCGATCTACATCGGCATGGCACTGTTCGCCGAGTCGCTGATACTGGCTGGCATGGTGCTGACGGTGGTCAGCGCGCCCGGCAACAGCCTGCTGATCAGCGCCGCGCCGGCGGCGATCGACGCCTCGCCGTGGCGCATCGAGATACTTGTCCTGCTGATCGCCGGCTTCGGCATCAAGGCCGGCCTGGTGCCGCTGCATTTCTGGATTCCGCTCGCCCACGGCGCGGCGCCGGTGCCGGCCTCGGCCCTGCTCAGCGGCGCCGTCGTCAAGGCCGCCGTCATCGGCCTGATCCGCTTCATGCCGATTGAGTCGGCGCCGTGGGCGGTCGGCGCGACGGTCGCCATGCTCGGGCTGCTCGGCGCGCTCTACGCGGTGCTGGTCGGCATCACCCAGTCGCATCCGAAGACCGTGCTGGCCTATTCCAGCGTCAGCCAGATGGGCGTCATCGTCGCCATCATCGGCATGGGCATGGCGGCCGGCGACGGCAGCGCGCGCCTGATAGCCGCCTTCTACGCCGCCAATCACGTGCTGGCCAAGGGCGCGCTGTTCCTCGCCGTCGGCGTCATCGGCCTGACCGGCGCGCGCCGCCTGCCGGCCATGCTGCTGCCGGCGGCGGTGATCGCCGTCGGCCTAGGCGGCCTGCCGCTGACCGGCGGCGCGCTGACCAAGGAAGTGGCCAAGAGCCTGATGGGCGACGGCCCGGCCGGCGTGCTGGCGACCCTGTCGGCGATCGGGACGACGGTGCTGATGCTGCATTTCGTCTTTTGCGTGCGGGTGACCGCTGCCGATGACGACGAAGCGCGGGCGCCGGCCGGGCTGGTCGTGCCGTGGCTGGTGACCGCCGGCGCGTCGATCGTCATTCCCTGGGCGCTCTACCTGACGGCCGGCGGCTATTCGCTGCCCGATGCGCTGGCGCCGAAGGCGCTGTGGTCGGCCCTGTGGCCGATCGCCGTGGGCAGCCTGCTGGCCTTCGGGCTGGTGCGCTGGGGGGGCAGTCTGCCGCGCTTGCCGGAGGGCGACGTCGTCGTCGCCCTAGACGCTGCGACGCGCGCGGCGGGGCCGGTCAGCGCCGTTTTTGGTCGTCTGGATGCGGTCCTGCGTCGCTGGCCGGCGGCGGCCATGTCACTGCTGTCGATCGCGTTGCTGTTCGGCGTGGCGATTGTCGCCGGGAGGTGAAGTGAAAAGTATTATCATATGACGCTGGTTTGATTTCCCGTGGCTGCCGGACGGCAGCGAACGGTTCTGTGGTTTTGCATTCGGAAAGGTTTGTCATGAAAAAATTGTTTGTCGGGGCGCTCGTCGCGGGCAGCCTGTTCGCCACCGGGGCGCTGGCCCAGCAGGCGCCCAACACGCTGGGCAAGATCAAGGCGGAGAAGGTCATCAACGTCGCCTATGCGACCGACTCGCTGCCGTTCTCGTTCGTCGGTCCCGACAAGCGGCCGGCCGGTTACTCGATCGACCTGTGCAAGCGCGTGATCGCCCAGATCGGCCGGACGGTCGGCATTCCCGATCTCAAGGTGAACTGGCTGGCCGGCTCGACCCCCGAGCGCCTGCAGATGGTGCGCGCCGGCAAGGCCGACCTCGAATGCGGCAATACCACCCAGACCCTGGCGCGCCTCGGCAATGTCGATTTCTCCAGCCTGATCTTCGTCGATGCCGGTAGTGTCATCCTGCGCGCCGATTCCCCGGCCAACAGCATCGCCGACCTGGCCGGCAAGAAGATCGCCGTGCTCAAAGGCACGACGACCGAGAAACGCCTCAACGCCATCGTCGCGGAAGGCCTGCCCAACACCACCATCGTCCCGGTGGTCGAGACCGGCGAAGGTATGACGATGCTCGAATCCGGCCGTGTCGATGCCTACGCCGGCGACCGTATCAAGCTGGTCGGCATGGCGGTGCAGGGCAATAACGCCGGCAAGTTTGTGCTGCTGACCGAGGAGCTGTCGTTCGAGCCGTACGCGATGACGCTGCCACGCGGCGATTCGGCGCTGCGCCTGGAGGTCAATCGGGCGCTGACCCAGGTCTATCAGAGCGGCGAGATCGAGAACATCTTCGGCGAATGGTTCGGCAAGATGGGCCGGCCGACCGGCTTGCTGGCGGCCATGTTCCTCCTCTATTCGATTCCCGAGTAATCGCTTCCAGTCATCGTCAAGAAGGATCAAAGAATGAACATCATCCAGTTGCCGCGCATTTTCGCGCTCTGTGCCGCGCTGGCGGCTTCCCTGCTGGCCGGCTGCGAAACCCAGCCGGCTTTCCAGGTGTCGCAGCCTTCGTCGCGTATCGGCACCGTCGAGTCCATCCGTTCGCAGACGGTTCAAAACAACAACGCCACGCTCGGCGCCCTCGGCGGCGCGCTGGTCGGCGGCATCCTCGGCAACCAGGTCGGCCAGGGTTCCGGGCGGACGGCGGCGACCGTGGTCGGCGCCGCCGGTGGCGCCTACGCCGGCAACCGCATGGCCAGTGGATCGTCGCTGGTGTGGATCATCGGCATCCGCTACGACGACGGTTCGCTGGCGACGATTCAGCAGGCATCGTCCCCCGCCGTGCGCATCGGTGACCGCGTGCGGGTGAGCAACAACGGCATGGAACTGCTGCCGAACCGATGATGGTGGCACATCGTTCCGCCGTAATGCCGGTTGTCGGTACCTTCAATTGAAATACGGGTATCACGGATACATGATTAGATTTGAGCTTTCGAACAAAGGTGGTGGCATGGACAGGTTGAAGAAACGGGTAGCGGTATTCGCCCTCGCGGCGCTGGCGTTTTCCGTGCTGGCCTCGGCGGCGACGATCGAGGGCCAGGCGTGGCGGCTGGCCAGCCTGCCGGGCCACGATCTCGGGGCGCTGGGCGCCGGGCAATATCTCACCGCACGCTTCGAGGCCGGCCACGTTTCGGGCTTTTCCGGCTGCAACCGATTCATGGGGTCGTACACGGTCGACCGCAATCAGCTCACGGTCGGGCAACTCGCCGGGACGATGATGGCGTGTCCGGAGACCGCGATGGCCATCGAGGGCGCCTTCAAGGGATCGCTGGCCGGGACGCTCCGCTATGCAATCGTTGACGACCGTCTGACCCTGACGCCGGTTTCGGGGGCACCGCTGGTCTTCGACCTGGAGCCGAAACCGGTCCTGGAAGGAGTCAAGTGGGAGGTTACCGGCTTCAACAACGGTCGCCAGGCGGTGGTCAGCGCCGTGCTCGGCACGAAGCTGACGCTTTCGTTCAAGGATGGCACGCTGTCGGGCAGCAGTGGCTGCAACACCTTCCGGGCATCGTACAAGGCCGAAGAAAATCGTATCGTCGTCGGGCCGGCGGCGGCCACGCGCAAGATGTGTTCGGGCAAGGGCGTCATGGAACAGGAGCGGCAATTCCTGGCGGCGCTTGAAACGGCGGTCAAATGGGACATCAGCCGCGGCATGCTCGACATGCACCGGGCCGATGGCGAGCGCGTGCTGACGGCCAATGTGCAGGGCAAGTAAGCGATGCCGGCTCTGCGCATGATTAGGCCCGGGCAGCGACGATGAACGCGCGTACCCGCTGGATACTGGCATTCACGGTCGTCGCCCTGCTGGCGGCATTCCTGCTGCCCGCCGTCAGGCAACCCCTCGAATACCATGACTTCGCCGATCACCGGCATGCGATGGGGATCGACAATTTCCTTGACGTCGTCTCCAACGTCGGTTTCCTGCTCTCCGGGATATTGGGGCTGGTCATCGTCGCCGGCCGCCGTGCCTGCTTCGCCTCGCCCGGCGAGCGCTGGCCGTATGCCGTCTTCTTCGTCGGCGTGCTGCTGACCGCGCTGGGGTCGGGCTACTATCACCTTGCCCCGGACAACGAGACCCTGTTCTGGGACCGCCTGCCGATGACCATCGCCTTCATGGGCCTGGTCGCCAGCCAGATCGTCGACCGCATCAATGTGCGGGCCGGCCTGGCCCTGCTGCTGCCGATGCTGCTGCTCGGGGCGGCATCCGTCATCTATTGGCGGATCACCGAGCGCATGGGGGCGGGCAATGTTCTGCCTTACGGAATTCTCCAGGGCTATTCGGTAGTCATCCTGTTGCTGCTTGCGATACTCAATCCGTCCCGCTACACGCGGGGGAGCGATATCTACTGGGTGTTCGGCTGGTATGTGCTGAGCAAGGTGCTGGAAACCTTCGACGCCGAGGTGCTGGCGCTCAGCCATTTCGTCAGCGGCCACACGCTCAAGCATTTGGCGGCCGCGTCGGCGGGTTTTGCCGTGTGCTACATGCTGATGAAGCGGACCCTGAAGGAAGCTGCGCCGGTGGTGCGGAGTGAGGGATCGCTGCGCGGCCAATCGCCGCAGCGCTGAAAAAAGGAGATGCACCATGCGTTATGTCTATATCCTTTTGATCGTCGTGGTCACCGTGCTCGTGTTGTTGTTCAAGATCCAGAACCTCACCGCAGTCACCGTGTCATTTTTCGGTGCGAACATGACGATGTCAGTTTCGTGGCTGATCATCGCTGTCTATATTCTGGGCATGTTCACCGGTAGCGCCGTGGTCGGCCTGCTGCGCACCTGGGCCAAGGGCGCCATGCAGAAGGCCGACTGAGGCGCGAGCTTGCACGCGAAATATTCCCTTTTTCCGTTTTTTTAATTGAAAGGTTGGTTATGAGCAATTTTTGGGATTTCATCTGGCTGATTCTGTCGACGTTCGTCTTCGTCGCCTATCTTCTTATCCTCTTTCAGATCGTCGCCGATCTCTTCCGCGATTCCGAACTCGGCGGCGGGTCCAAGGCGCTGTGGTTGATCGGCCTGATTTTCGTACCGATGCTGACCGCGCTCATCTACGTGATCACCCGCGGCACGGGCATGGCGAACCGGCAACGGGCTGCCATCGAGCGCTCGAAGTCGGAGGCCGAGTCCTATATCCGGCAAGTGGCCGGCAAGTCGCCGGCGGAGCAGATCGCCGATGCCAAGGCCCTGCTCGATGCCGGAACGATCAACGCGGAAGAATTTGCCAAGCTCAAGGCGAAGGCGCTCGGCTGATTTTCAAGGCGCCAGCCGGGAGGCTGGCGAAAATGGCCGTTTTTGAGTCGTCGACCGCAACAGGCAGTTCGTCGGGGCGACAGGGTTTTATATTTGATATGAGGATGTGAAAAATGGCTGCTGCAAAAGAAAAAACGGGTGCTGGACGTAAACCGGTTCTGGTCGATCTCGCCCTGCAGGGTGGCGGCGCGCACGGTGCCTATACCTGGGGTGTGCTCGACCGCCTGCTTGAAGAGTCCTGGCTTCAGTTCGACGGAATTTCCGGGACCTCGGCCGGCGCCATGAACGCGGTGGTGATGGCGCATGGTCTGAACGAGGGCGGTCCCCAGGGCGCCAAGATTGCACTCGAAACCTTCTGGAAGCGGGTTGCCGATGCGGCCTTGTTGAGTCCCTTCCGCCGCGGGCCGCTCGAGATTCTTACCGGCAAGTGGACGCTCGATTTCTCGCCGGCCTTCATCGCCGCCGATCTGGCGGCGCGCCTCTATTCGCCCTACAGCATCCCGGGTGGCGGCGCCAATCCGCTGGCCAAGATATTGGAAGAGACCGTCAATTTCGCCGGTCTCGCCAAGGCCGGGCCCAAACTGTTCGTGACCGCAACCAACGTGCATACCGGGCGCGGCCGCATCTTCCGCAATGCCGAAATGACTCCCGAAGTGCTGATGGCCTCGGCCTGCCTGCCGACCATGTTCCAGGCCGTCGAGATCGACGGCGAGCCCTACTGGGATGGCGGTTTCACCGGCAATCCGACGATTACGCCACTGATCCGAGAATGCGACTCGGACGACACAATTCTGGTCTCGATCAACCCCATCGAGCGCCCGGGCACGCCGCGCACGGCGATGGATATCCAGAACCGTCTGAACGAGATTTCGTTCAACTCGCCGCTGATCAAGGAACTGCGCATGGCGGCACTGCTTCGGCAAGTGGCCGACCCCGGCACCGGCGAGGGCGCGGTGTGGGCGAAGATGCGCATTCACCGAGTCGCCGGCGAAGAGATCATGCTGCAGTTGGGCTATTCGTCGAAGCTGCTCGCAGAATGGGCCTTCTTCCAGATGCTGCGCGACGAGGGGCGGCGTGCCGCTGAAACCTTCCTGGAAACCTACGGTGCCGACATCGGGGTGCGGTCGACCCTGAATATCGACCATCTTCTGACGGAGGTCTGACGCGATGGGCTTGCTCGGTATCTTTCTCGGCCTGATGGTGCTCATCGGCCTGTCGTTCCGTGGCTGGAGCGTGCTGGTGCTGGCGCCGCTGGCGGCACTGGTCGCGGCGCTCGCCTCAGGCGAGCCGCTCCTCGCGCACTGGACGCAGACCTTCATGGGGGCGGCGGCCGGGTTCGTCGCCCAGTTCTTCCCGCTGTTCCTGCTCGGCGCCGTTTTCGGCAAGCTGATGGACGACAGCGGGTCGGTCGGCACCATCGCCCAGTTCATGACCGAAAAGATGGGTGCCAAGCGAGCGATGCTGGCGGTCGTGCTGGCCGGGGCGATCGTCACCTACGGCGGCGTCAGCCTCTTCGTCGCCTTCTTCGTGATTGTGCCGATGGCGCAGGGTCTGTTCCGCGCTGCCAATATCCCGAACCGCCTGGCGCCGGCCGCCGTCGCGCTCGGCACCTCGACCTTCACGATGTCGGCGATGCCGGGCACGCCGGCCGTCCAGAACGCCATCCCGATGCCTTTTTTCGGGACGACGCCGTTCGCCGCACCGGGCCTTGGCATCATTGCCTCGGTCATCATGCTTGCATTCGGTCTGTGGTGGCTGGCGCGTGCCGAGCGCGCGGCGCGTCTCGCTGGCGAGGGTTTCGGTGACGTCGCTGGCGTCGTCGAGACGGCCGCCGAAGACCCGGTCATCCGCGAACGGGCGACCACTTCCGGCGCCTTCGACCCGGCCGAGATCAAGCACGGCGGCAGTAGCCAGCAAAGCCCCGGCCTGCTGGTTGCCGCACTGCCGCTGGCGGTCGTGGTTCTGGTCAATCTGGTGATGTCGATGGTGGTGCTCCCGCGCATCGACACCAGCTTCCTGGCCGAGCCGCAATGGGGCGGCATTTCGCTGGCTTCGGTCAGCGGTATCTGGTCGGTCATCGTCGCCCTGATCGCCGCCATCCTGGTGCTGGTCGCCCTCAACCGCCAGCGCCTGCCGGAGTTGCGTGCGACCGTCGATGCCGGGGCCAATGCTTCGGTATTGCCGATCGTCAGCGTCGCCAGCCTGGTTGGCTTCGGTGCGGTGGTGGCGGCGCTGCCGGCATTTGCCACCGTTGCCGAGTGGGTCTTGTCGATCGAAGGCGGTCCGCTGGTATCGCTGGCTGTGTCGACCAACATCTTGGCCGCGCTGACCGGTTCGGCCTCCGGCGGCATGACCATCGCACTCGAGGCGCTGGGCCCGATCTATCTGCAGATCGCCGCGGAGCAGGGTATCGATCCGGCACTGCTGCATCGTGTTGCCGTAATCGGCGCCGGTACGCTGGACAGTCTGCCGCACAACGGCGCGGTCATCACGCTGCTCGCTGTCTGCGGTTCGACGCACCGCAAGAGCTACTTCGACATCGTCATGTGTTGCGTCGTCAGCGCGATGCTTGGCCTGGTCGCAGTCATCGTCCTCGGCGGGATGTTCGGCTCGTTCTGAAGCAGGCGCAGCGACAAAGCCAAAGAAGAACGGCCCCGATCACCGGGGCCGTTTTATTTTGCGGCCCCCTTACGGGGTCGCTTGCGTCTCGGAAGTCAGTTCCGCCAAATAGGCCTCAACCTCGTCCGCATCCGGTTGTTGTGACTTGCCATAGTGCTTGGCCAGGCCAGGTACCGCGGTCTGGAGCCTGGGCCGGGGGTCGCGGATGCCTGCCTCGATGCGTTCGATCAGGAACGGGAAGAAGGGATTGGAAGCCACGCGCGACAGGAAATCCATGTTGACCACGAGCGCGCCCCGTTCGCCGCGCGGTGCCATGGTGCCGAGCTGGACGCCGAAATCCTCCTGCGAGGAATCCGGCCGCAGCCCGTAAAGCGGGTCGTCGAGTGGGAAGGGAATCGAGACGTGCGACATCGAGAAAATTTCCGGCGGGTAGTTGATGTCCAGCGCCACGGTGCGCGGCGACGTGGCGCCGGCATCGATGATGTGCGCGAAGGTCTCTCCGGGGTGGGCGGGGTCGTTGCCGATGATCGTGATGCCGTAGGGCTGCGGCAGTTCGGGCATGGTGCGGGCGAGAGCGTTTTCCGCCGTGCGGCGCAGTAGCGGGCCGAACTTGACCGAGCGATTGACGTCGAAAAGCACCAGTTCGCTGCCGTTCTCCGGCAGGTGGGCATAGAGCGAGGAGATGACCGCTCGCGTGCTCACCGTGAAATCGAGAACCGACTGGAAGGTCAGGATGGGCGGCATGCGCTTGAGTCCGTCCTTATTTGCCGCGGCGGCGATCTGCTCCTGCAGCTCCTGGGTCAGGCGGAAGGACTGGCGGCCGCCATTGACTGGGAAGGAGTTGTACTTGAACGGATTGAATTCCGGGACGATGCTGAGCCACGCTGCCTTGGCGAAGCGCGGTAGCGCAGCTGGCATGCCGGCAATGCCAGTAAGTCGGGCAAAACGGGTGATGCCAATCATCGGCGAAAGCAGGATCAGGCGGTCGGGCGGCGCCAGCTTTGGGTTCTCCATGGCGTCGAGGGCGTACTTGACGGACAGCGCGCCGCCATTGGAAAAACCGACCAGATGCAGTGGCGCGTCCGGTGCGGTGAGCCGCTTTGCTTCGCGGACGGCGAGGCGGGTGGCAGCCATCCAGTCCTCCCAACGCACGTCACTGAGACCGGCGGGCACGGTGCCGTGCCCGGGCAGGCGAATGGCGACGACGACGAAACCGGCAGCCGCGTAGCGCCGGGCAATGTGGCGCAGGCTGTAGGGGGAGTCGGTCAGGCCGTGCAGCAGGACGACCGCGCCGCCCGGTTTGCCGGCCGGTTCCAGTACATACGAGCGATTCCAGTCCTGCGCGAATTTCGGCGGGTAAATGATGCTGCCTTCGTAATAGCGATTGGCGGGGGTCTGGGCTTCCGGCGGGAGCTTGTCGGTGACTTCCGCACGCAGCGTCTGGAATATCTTTTCCTCGGCCTTGAGGAAGGCTGCCCAGTCGCCGGCATCCATCTCGCTGACAGTGAGTTCGACCGGCACATGCTTGTGCCAGCGCTCGAGCGGCGCCATCTGTCGGCTGTCGTAGATGCGCACCGCGAAAAAAGTCAGCATCGCGACGATGATTACGATGAATGCCAGTTTGGAGGTTTTCTTCAGCTTGGACATGGTGTCTCGGATTGGGCGGTAGGTTTAAGGGGGCCAATTGCCTTCCACGAGCAGAAGGCAACGGCACATCGGAACATGATAGCAAACTAGGCGCGCCGCCATCCCCAGCACCGATCAGGGGCGAGCGGTGGCCAGTGCCAGGGCGCCAAGTAAACCGAGATCCTCGGCAGTCGTCAGGTAGATCGGCATGCCGTGAACCAAGTCGTGATGTTCGCGTTTGGCGAGAAAGGCGTCGATGAAAGGCGCGCAGTCGATGCCAGGCATCAGCTTGGCGGCCATGCCGCCGGCGAGGTAGACGCCGCCGCGGGCCAGCCAGTGCAGCGCGAGGTCGCCGGCGAAGGCGCCATAGCAGGCGAGCCAGAGTTCGAGAGCCTGCCTGGCTAGCGGATCTTGGCCGGTGATGGCGGCAGTGCCGATTTGCTCGGGCAGTTGCGGTCGACCGCCCAAAAAGGCATAAATCCGCGCCAGGCCGGGGCCGGAAACGACGTCTTCGGTTGTCACCCGGCCATTCTGTGCCAGCAGCCAGCGCCACAGTTCGCCCTGTTGCGGCGTTTGCGGCGCGAAGCCGAGGTGGCCGCCTTCGCCGGGGATGACGCGGTAGCGGCCATTTTCCCAGACGAGTCCGGCGACGCCGAGACCGGTGCCGGCGCCGAGGATGACGCGTGGTGCCTGGGCAACCGGTTGGCTGGCGTGCAATGTGCGCACCTGCTGCGCTTCGACCAGCGGCAGGCCGTGGGCGGCGGCGGCGAAGTCGTTGGCCAGCGTGACTCTGGCGATGCCGAAGCGCTGGCCCAGATCGCCTGCGCTCAGGCGCCAGGGCAGGTAGGTGAGTTGGGCGCCTTGCCCGTCGGTCGGGCCGGCGACGCCGAAACAGGCGGATTCGATCGCCGGGGTGTCGGCGAGAAATTCGCCGAGCAGGGCGTCGAAGGTCGGATAGTCGGCGCTGGCGTAGCGCTGCTGACGGACGATGCGGATTTCGCCACCCACGGTTTCGGCCAGCGCCAGCAGGGTCTTGGTGCCGCCAAGGTCGCCGCCGAGGATCATCGCCTAAACCGCGACGGGGGCGGCGATGTGCGGGTGTGGATCGTAGCCGTCGAGGCGGAAGTCCTCGAAGCGGAAGGCAAAGATGTCTTTAACTTCCGGATTGATCCACAGCGTCGGCAGGGCTCGGGGTTCGCGTGATAGTTGCAGCCGCGCCTGCTCGAAGTGGTTCGAGTAAAGGTGGGCGTCGCCGAAAGTGTGTACGAACTCACCGGGTTGGTAGCCGCAGACCTGCGCCAGCATCAGCGTCAGCAGCGCATAAGAGGCGATGTTGAAAGGCACGCCGAGGAAGATGTCGGCGCTGCGCTGGTAGAGCTGGCAGGAGAGCTTGCCGTCGGCGACGTAGAACTGGAACAGGCAGTGGCAGGGCGGCAGCGCCATCTGGTCGACATCGCCCGGGTTCCACGCGGAAACGATGTGGCGGCGCGAGTCCGGGTTGTTCCTGAGGCTGTTTACCAGTTGTGTGATCTGGTCGATCAGGCGCCCGTCCGGCGTTTCCCAGCGCCGCCACTGCTTGCCGTAAACCGGGCCGAGGTCGCCGTTCTCGTCGGCCCATTCGTCCCAGATGCGAACGCCGTTTTCCTTGAGGTAGGCGATATTGGTGTCGCCCTGCAGGAACCACAGCAGTTCGTGGATGATCGACTTGAGGTGCAGTTTCTTGGTGGTCGTCATCGGGAAGCCGCGACTCAGGTCGAAACGCATCTGCCAGCCGAAGACCGAGCGCGTGCCGGTGCCGGTGCGGTCGGATTTGTCGTGCCCGTTATCCAGCACGTGGCGCATCAGGTCGAGGTATTGCTGCATGGGGCTGTCGGGCAAATGTCAAAAGGAGATTTTACATGCTCCAGCGTCTACGCGATCAGGCCGCGCTGGCGGAAGACATGTCAGGACGCTTGTCACGCGCTAAACTGCCGGCTGGCAGGGGAGTCCCAAAGAGGAAGATTGCATGTTCGAAAAATTGCGCGGCCTGAGCCGGCTCGGGGGGAAAACGCCGGATCATCCGTTGGCCGACGCACGCGAGTTGCGCCGCGTCATCGATGAGATTCCGGCCGACAACGCCAGCCGGGCGCTCGACGAGATCGTCGTCTGGCTCGAATCCTTGCGTGCTGCCGCGGATTTTCCGCAGGATCGCCTGTACGAGGCGGTGAGCCGCCTCGACGACGCAGCGCAACCGTCGCTCCGGCGCCTGGCCAGGGATTATCTGCATTCCCCACGTCTTTCCGGTGCCGAGGAAAAGCGTCTGTGGTCGATCAATCACGGTCTCTGGACCCTGCTGGCCGCCAGCTACGAGCGCTGCCTGCCGGCACCCGGCCAGAAAACGCGTGCCGGCGAACAGCTCAAGCAGGTTCTGCCGGCCTTGAGCGCGCGTCTGATTGCCGCGCTCGGCAGCGTCAGCAAGTGGGAGCAGTTTCATTACGGGTCTTCGGGCGGCACGCTTTGGCAACGTCTCGGCGCGGCCATGCGCCTGGCCGAAGAGGGCGGGGTGGCGAGCCGGGCGGTCCGTCTGCACGAGAATGCTTCGGGGTTGACCAGCCCGCAGCAGGAATTCGTCAAGATCGTCGCTATTCAGGCGGCTTCACTGGACAGCCTGCTGCCGCTGGAAATCGAACTCGCCGAGCGGCTGATTGCCCATTTTGCGTCGGCTTTCTACTTTTCGCCTCTCGCCGAGCACGATTGCGTTTACTGGGTCGACCTGGCGCGTGCCGAGCCGCCGACGCGCCTGGCCCGCATGCCGTCGCATGCCGCTGCGACCCTGCGCTTTTTCAAGCCGGGCGCGGCACATGCCGGGATCGCCGGCTTGTTGAACGATATCGAGCAGGGGCGCGACATGCCGGCAGCCATCAACCTTGGCGGTCAGTACCCGGCACGTACCCTGTTGCCGGTCTTGCGTCATCTTGCCGCTTACCTGGCGCCGGTGCCGCCGCAGCGGCGCCATGACCGTTTCAGCGTCAAGCAGCGGGCCCTGGTTGCGCCCGGTCTGGCCAACGCCTGCAAGGCATTTTCCGGGCAATTCGCGACGCCGGTTGCCGGCGGGCCGCTGGAAAGCTGGATCGTCGAGAACGTCAGCCGGGGAGGTTTCGGGGCGGTGCTCAACGAACTGCCGGGGGAGTGGCTCAAGGTTGGCGCATTGCTGGCCATGCAGCCGGAGGGCGGCGCCAGCTGGCTGCTTGCCATCGTTCGCCGCTATCACCGGCAGGGCGAGTCGGAGGCCCATATCGGCATCGAGACGCTGGCGCTGCACGCCGAGCCGGTCGATGTCAGGACGCGTGCGGCATCGACTTATGCGGCGGTTCCCGGGATTCCGGCGCTGCTGCTGCGCGAGGGCGGCATCGCCGGCGAAGTGCGCGTGCTGCTGCCGTTCGCTTCGTTCGACCTGCGCGAGACGCTGCAATACGCGCAGGAGAGCAAGCGTTTTCAGCTGAGCCCGGTGGCCATCGTCGAGCAGTATGCCGACTATGAACTGGCGCGTTACCGCCTGAGCGAGATCGCCTGAGTCTTTACTTGCGGATCGCCGTTTTCGGGCGGAAGGCCTTGACCACCGCCGCGTCGGTTTCGGCGTAAGGGCCGCCGATGAGGTCGATGCAGTAGGGTACGGCGGCGAAGATGCCGACGTGGGTGACCTTGCCGTCGGCGTCGCGGACGCCTTCCAGTGTTTCTTTGATCGACTTCGGCTGGCCGGGCAGGTTGATGATCAGCGCCTGCTTGCGGATCACGGCGACCTGACGCGAGAGGATGGCGGTCGGTACGAAATTCAGGCTGATCCGCCGCATTTCCTCGCCGAAACCCGGCATTTCCTTGTCGGCGATTGCCAGCGTCGCTTCCGGCGTCACGTCGCGCGGCGCCGGGCCGGTGCCGCCGGTGGTCAGCACCAGATTGCACTTGCTGCGGTCGACCAGTTCCACGAGGGTGTTTTCAATGTTCGGCTGGTCGTCGGGGATCAGGCGGGTTTCGGCGCGCCACGGGGTGGTCAGGGCGGCGGACAGCCATTCCTGCAGGGCCGGGATGCCCTTGTCTTCATAAATTCCGTCGGAGGCGCGGTCGCTGATTGAGACGAGGCCGATCACCAGTTCTTCATTCTGCGGCATTGCTTGCTCCCTGTTGATCCAGTTCCTGCAGCACCTGGAAGATGGCGCGGAAATTCTTCGGCGGCTTGCCGGTTTCCTGTTCCTTGAGGGCATTGCGGCGCAACTGGCGCAGGTGCTGGAGGTCGACGCCCGGCCAGGTGGCAGCGATCTCGGAAAGGAAGGATTCGTCCTCCAGCAGACGTGTGCGGAAGCGCTCCAGCCGGTGCAGGCGGGCGGTTTCGGCGGAGGATTCGCCGCGGATCAGGGCAAGGCCGGCGCGGATCGGTTCGTCGTCGGCATTGCGCATCAGCTTACCAATGTATTGCAGCTGCCGGCGGCGGGCGCCGTGGGCGGTGATCTTCTGGCATTCGCGCACGGCGGCCAGAATGTCTTCAGGCAGGTTGATGCGCTTCAATTGTCCGATTGAAAGCTCGACCAGTTCGGCGCCGAGATCCTGCAATTCGTGCATCGCCTCCTTTTTCTTGGTCTTCGAGGGGCGGGCGCTGCTGTCGGTGAAATCTTCGTCTTGCATGGGGCGCGATCGGGGGCGGGCAATATTGGGCTGCTATGATAGCGACTTTCCCGCCCCGACGCCGCCTCCATGCCCGAAACCGCCGCTTTTTCCTATCCCTTCGCGACCCTGCAGCAGCTGGCCGAGGATGTCCTCAAACACGCCCGCGACAAGGGTGCCACGGCCTGCGAGGTCGATGTTTCCGAAGGCTTCGGGCAATCGGTCGGGGTCCGCTGCGACGAGGTGGAAACCATCGAATTCAACCGCGACAAGGGCATCGGCATCACCATCTACGCCGGCCAGCGCAAGGGCTACGCCAGCACCTCCGATTTCTCGCCGCAGGCGCTGCGCGAAACGGTCGAGGCGGCGCTCGACATCGCCCGCTTCACCGCCGAGGACGATTGCGCGGGGTTGGCCGACGCGGCGCTGATGGCCAGGGATTGTCCCGATCTGGATTTGTACCATCCGTGGGCGTTGACCGTGGAAGACGCGATCGCCACGGCGCGCCGCTGCGAACAGGCGGCTTTCGACGCCAGCCCGCTGGTCAGCAATTCGGAAGGCGCCTCGGTGTCGACGCAGCAGGCGCATTTCGTCTCGGCCAACAGCCTCGGCTTCATGGGCGGCTACCCGACTTCGCGCCATTACATTTCCTGCTCGGTGATTGCCGGCGAGCAGGAGGCGATGCAGCGCGACGACTGGTACACCACCCGCCGCTGCGCCGACGAACTCGACGATCCGGCGCTGGTCGGGCGCATTGCCGGCGAACGTGCCGTGGCCCGGCTCGGCGGGCGCAAGGTCAAGACCGGCGAGTTTCCGGTGCTGTTCGAGGCGCCGCTGGCCGGTGGCCTGCTCGGCAGCCTGGTGCATGCGGCGAGCGGCGGCGCGCTGTATCGCAAATCCTCGTTTCTGCTCGACCATCTCGGCAAGCGCGTGATGCCCGAATTCGTGAACATCGGCGAGCGGCCGCACATCAAGCGCGGCCTCGGTAGCGCGGCGTTCGACAGCGACGGGGTGGCGACGCGCGACCGTGAGGTCGTCAGCGGCGGCATCCTGCAAGGCTATTTCCTCAGCGCCTACACGGGGCGCAAGCTGGGCATGCAGACCACCGGCAACGCCGGCGGCAGCCACAACCTGATCATCGAACCCGGCGCCCTCGATTTCGCCGGCCTCCTGGCGCAGATGGGGCGCGGCCTGCTGGTCACCGAACTGCTCGGCCAGGGTGTCAATTACGTGACCGGCGACTACTCGCGCGGTGCTGCAGGCTATTGGGTGGAAGACAGCAGGATCGCCTACCCGGTCGAGGAGATCACCATCGCCGGCAATCTCAAGGCCATGTTGGCCGGTATCGTCGCCGTCGGGAATGATGTGCAGGTGCGCGGCAGCAAGCAGACCGGCTCCATCCTGATCGACCGCATGACCGTCGCCGGCGAATGAGCGATTTGGTTTTTGTTGACGCTCGCAAAATACTGCGCTTTGGTGAAGAATGACGCAGCCATGTGGCTTGACGCGACATACCCCTTGGAGGAGACAAGATGCAACGTCGTGATTTTCTAAAAAAAACATCGCTCGGTGCCGCAGCGGGTGCTGCCGCCAGCATTTCAGCACCGGCCATCGCCCAGTCGCAACCCACGATCAAGTGGCGGCTGACTTCCAGCTTCCCGAAAAGTCTGGACACCATCTACGGCGGCGCCGACGTGCTGGCCAATCGCCTGCGTGCCATGACCGGTGGCAAGTTCGACATCCGGGTCTTTCCGGCCGGTGAAATCGTTCCCAGCCTGCAGGCCCTGGACGCCGTGCAGCAGGGCACGGTCGAGGTTTGTCATACCTGCTCCTACTACTACGTCGGCAAGGACAAGACCTTCGGTTTCGGCACTGCCGTGCCGTTCGGCATGAACGCCCGCCAGATGAATGCCTGGATCTACTTTGGCGGCGGCCAGAAGCTGCTCGACGATTTCTACAGCAATTACAACATCTACTCCTTCGCCGGGGGCAACACGGGCGTCCAGATGGGCGGCTGGTTCCGCAAGGAAATCAAGACGCTGGCTGACGTCAAGGGCCTGAAGATGCGCATCGCCGGTCTTGGCGGCAACGTCTTTGCCGCACTGGGCGCCGTGCCGCAGCAGATTGCCGGCGGCGACATTTACCCGGCACTGGAAAAAGGCACCATCGATGCGGCCGAGTTTGTCGGTCCGTACGACGATGAAAAACTCGGCTTCTACAAGGTTGCCAAGCACTACTACTATCCGGGTTGGTGGGAGCCGGGCCCGACCATCCATTTCTTCGTGAACAAGAAGGAATGGGAAAAATTGCCCAAGGAATACCAGGAAGCCTTCCAGGCGGCGGCGTACGAAGCCAATGTCACGATGCTGGCCGAGTACGATTACAAGAACCCGCTCGCCCTGTCGCGGCTGCTGCAGCAAGGCATCAAGCTGCATTCCTTTTCCGATGAAATCATGGAGGCCGCCTACAAGGCGTCATTTGAGCTGTATGCCGACGAGTCGGGCAAGAATCCCGCCTTCAAGAAGATATTCACCGAATGGGACAAGTTCCGCAAGTCGCAGAATGCCTGGTTCGGCCTGGCCGAGGCCCGTATGGACCGCTTCTCGCAGTCGCACAAGTAAGCGCGGCCCGAACGGGCGCCCGGCAAGGCAACAACCCCCATCCTGTTGCAACAGGGTGGGGTTTTTTGTCGCCCGGATTAGGGTTTTCCGCAGTATTCAGGCCGCGTGAGGAGCATAGAATCCGCTGGTCGCAAATGTGACCAATACACTTCCCGAGGAGACAATATGCAACGTCGTGATTTTCTGAAAAAGGCCTCCGTTGGCGCAGCCGCTGGCGCCGCTGCCACCCTGGCCGCACCGGCGATCGCCCAGACCGCACCCACCATCAAATGGCGCCTGACGTCCAGTTTCCCGAAGAGCCTGGATACGGTTTTCGGGGGCGCCGAGACAATGGCTGACCGCGTGCGTGCCCTGACCGGCGGCAAGTTCGATATCCGCTGCTTCCCCGCTGGTGAAATCGTCCCTGGCCTGCAGGCCCTGGATGCCGTGCAGCAAGGTACGGTTGAAGTCGCCCATACCTGCTCCTACTACTATGTCGGCAAGGACAAGACCTTCGGTTTCGGCACGGCGATTCCCTTCGGCATGAACGCGCGTCAGATGAACGCCTGGATCTACGAGGGCGGTGGCCAGAAGCTGCTCGACGAATTCTATGCCGGCTACAACGTCGTTTCCTTCCTCGGCGGCAATACCGGTACCCAGATGGGCGGCTGGTGGCGCAAGGAAGTCAAGACGCTGGCCGACCTCAAGGGCATCAAGATGCGCATCGCCGGCCTTGGTGGCACCGTCTTCGCGACACTGGGTGTCGTCCCGCAGCAGATTGCCGGTGGCGATATCTACCCGGCGCTGGAAAAAGGTACCATCGATGCCGCCGAGTGGATCGGCCCCTACGATGACGAAAAACTGGGCTTCTACAAGGTCGCCAAGAACTACTACTACCCGGGCTGGTGGGAGCCGAGCACCTGCTTCCACTTCTTCGTCAACAAGAAGGAATGGGACAAGCTGCCCAAGGAGTACCAGGCTGCTCTCCAGGCCGGTGCCTACGAGGCCAACGTGACCATGATGGCCGAATACGACCACAAGAACCCGATCGCGCTCTCCAAGCTGTTGCAAAACGGCGTCAAGCTGCAGAGATTCTCCGACGAGATCATGGGCGCTGCCTACAAGTCGGCTCAGGAACTGTATGCCGATGAGTCGGCCAAGAATCCGGCGTTCAAGAAGATCTACGACGAGTTTTCCAAATACCGAAAATCGCAGAATGCGTGGTTCAGCGTCGCCGAAATGCGCATGGACAGCTTCAACCAGACGCATAAATAGACCGCTGCGGTCGACCACAAAAAACCCGCGAATTTCGCGGGTTTTTTTATGCCTTGCGACTACTGGTGCGACGTTCAGCTTTCCAGCAGGCTGCGCAGCATCCAGGCGTTTTTCTCGTGAATCTGCATGCGCTGAGTCAGCAGGTCGGCGGTCGGTTCGTCACCGGCCTTGTCGACGATCGGGAAGATGCTGCGCGCGGTCTTGGTCACCGCTTCCTGGCCGGCGACCAGTTGCTTGATCATCTCGGTGGCGCTGGGCGTGCCTTCGCTTTCCTTGATTACCGTCAGTTTGGCGAACTCGCTGAAGGAGCCGGGGGCGGCCACGCCCAAGGCACGAATCCGCTCCGCGATCATGTCGAGCGCGTTCCACAACTCGGTGTATTGATCCATGAACATCACGTGCAAGGTGTTGAACATCGGCCCGGTGACGTTCCAGTGGAAGTTGTGCGTCTTCAGGTAGAGGGTGAATGAATCGGCGAGCAGGTGGGACAGCCCGTCGGCGATCTTTTCGCGATCCTTCTTGGTGATTCCGATATCCATGACAGTTTTCCTTCGGCTAATGATACGGTGCCTTCATTGTGACAGCCCGGAGGGCTGTTTTCAAATCGGGATTGCATATCGGCGCCATTGAAAATGCCTATGCGGAACGAGAAACGGGGCCGAAGCCCCGTTTGATTGGTGTGTCGCGGACGACTATTTGTCGCTTTGCAGGTTCTTGAGCATTTCCGCTTCGCCGCCGTCCTTCTGCTCGCCGCCACTGTCGCCGCTGTCAGGCGACTGCATCATGGTGTCGAGATCGAGCGGCGCGCTCTGTTCTGTCTTCGCGCGTGCCTCCGGATCGCCGTAGCTGACGATGTTCGGGAAGATGATGATGATGGCGACCATGATGATCTGGATGCAGACGAAGGGTATGGCACCCCAGTAGATGTCTGTCGTCTTGACCGAGGCCGGCGCCACCGAGCGCAGGTAGAACAGGGCGAAGCCGAAGGGCGGGTGCATGAAGGAAGTCTGCATGTTGACCGCGAGCAGTACGCCGAACCAGACCAGGTCGATCCCCAGCTTGTCCGCCACCGGTGCCAGCAGCGGCACGATGATGAACGACAGCTCGAAAAAGTCGAGGAAGAACGCGAGCAGGAAGACCATGATGTTGACGACGATCAGGAAGCCCGCCTGGCCGCCCGGCAGGCCGAGCAGCAGGTGTTCGACCCAGAGATCACCGTTGACCGCACGGAAGACCAGACCAAAGACCGTCGAGCCGACCAGAATGAAGATCACGAACGATGAGAGCTTGCCGGTGGTCGCCATCGCCTGCTTGAGCAGCTTGAAGCTGAGCCGCTTGCGCATGATGGCCAGGATCAGCGCGCCGGTGGCGCCCATGGCGCCGCCTTCGGTCGGCGTCGCGATGCCGAGGAAGATGGTGCCGAGTACGAGGAAGATCAGCAGCAGTGGCGGGACCATCGTGGTGATGACGCGTACCCCGAGCTTGACGCCGCGCAGCGTACGTGCCTCCGGCGGCAGGGCCGGGGCGGCGTTGGGCTTGATCAGGGTGAGGATGATGACGTAGCCGACGTAAAGGCCGGTCAGCACGAGGGCAGGGTAAATTGCACCTTCGTACATGTCGCCGACAGAACGGCCGAGCTGGTCGGCCATGATGATCAGCACCAGCGACGGCGGAATGATCTGCGCCAGCGTTCCGGAGGCAGCAATGACACCCGAAGCCAAACGCTTGTCGTAGCCGTAGCGGATCATGATGGGCAGCGAGATCAGGCCCATCGAGATCACCGAGGCGGCGACGACGCCGGTCGTCGCGGCGAGCAGGGCGCCGACGAAGATGACCGCGAACGCAAGGCCGCCGCGAATCGGGCCGAACAACTGGCCGATGGTGTCGAGCAGATCCTCGGCCATGCCTGAGCGCTCAAGTATCAGCCCCATGAAGGTGAAAAACGGGATGGCGAGCAGCGTGTCGTTGGCCATGATCCCGAAGATGCGTTCGGGCAGGGCCTGAAACAGGGCGGGTGTGAGCAGGCCGAGTTCGATGCCGATCAGGCCGAACACGATGCCGTTGGCGGCCAGCGCGAAGGCAACCGGGTAGCCGAACAGCATGAACAGGACGAGCGCGCCGAACATCAGCGGCGCCATGTTGGCAATAATGAATTCCGCCATCATTTGGCCTCCTTGGCTTTGGCGGCGGCAATCGCGGCGGCCAGTTCTTCTTCGGGAGTCGGCGCCTTTTCCTTCGCGTTGGGGTCGTCGATCATCCCGGCCAGGAAAGCGATGCGCTTGATCAGTTCGGAGACGCCCTGCAGTGCGAGCAGCGCGAAGCCGATCGGCAGCAAAATCTTGACCGGCCAGCGGATCAGGCCGCCGGCATTGGAGGACATCTCATTGATGTGGTACGAATCGGCGACCAGCGGCAGGGAGAGCCACAGCACCACGATGACCATCGGCAGCAGGAAAAACAGGGTGCCGATGATGTCGATCACTGCCAGGCCGCGCGGGGAAAATCGGCTGGAGATGACGTCGATACGGACGTGCTCGTTCTTTTGCAGCGTATAAGGCGAACAGAGCATGAAAATCGCCGCGAACAGGTACCACTGGATTTCCAGCAGGCCGTTCGAGCTGTAGTTGACGGTGAAACGGACGACGGCGTTGCCGGCGCTGATGACGGTCATGATCAGCACCAGCCAGAACGCGCCTTTGCCGACCCGCTCGTTGAGCCAGTCGATCAGCTGCGAGAGCTTGAGCAGAAGGGTCACGAAAAGTCCTCCTCGGTTGATAAAATGCCCGGCTTCTAACGGTGTCCGGGATAAATGGGAAATCCTACCGGACGCAATTTACCGCGAAGGTCATGGATCGAACATGGTGGAAATCCCTACAAATCGGCCAACCCGCATCTGCCTGGTGCGCCACGGCGAGACCGCATGGAATGCCGAACGGCGCATCCAGGGGCAGATCGATATCGGCCTTAACGCAACGGGGCTGCGCCAGGCGGCGGCGGCCGGGCGCTGGCTGAGAACGGCCGGCATCGTCGCGCTTTACAGCAGCGACCTCAAGCGCGCCTGGACTACGGCACAGGCCATCGGCGAAGCGCTGTCTCTGCCGCCGAGCGCCGTGCCGCAAATGCGCGAACGCCGTTATGGCGTCTTCGAGGGACTGACTTACGCCGACGCCAGGGCAAGGTATCCGGACGGCTACGCCGCCTTCGAAGGGCGCAATGCCAGCTACGACTTCGAGAACGGCGAAAGCCTGCGCGACATGTATGCCCGGGTCACCGGCAAACTGCAGGAACTGGCCGCGGCACACCCCGGGCAGAACATTGCCGTCGTCCTGCATGGCGGCGTCCTCGACATCGTCAATCGCTTCGTGCGCGGCAACCCGCTGGAGGCGCCGCGCGATTTCCTGATTCCCAACGCCGGCCTCAACTGGATTGCTGCGGTCGACGGCCGCTGGCGCATCGAAACCTGGGGCGAAACCGCGCACCTGGAAGCTGGCGCCCTCGACGAGTTGCCTTCGTGATAAAATTTCCGCCCTTTTCAATGGCTTGAGGCATTCCCCATGTTTTCCGCGAAAGATACCCTGGCAAAAGTTGATCCCGAACTCTGGCAAGCCGTTCAGGCCGAAGTCCAGCGTCAGGAAGACCACATCGAACTGATCGCGTCCGAAAACTACGTGAGCAAGGCCGTCATGGAAGCCCAGGGCTCCCAGCTCACCAACAAATATGCCGAAGGCTACCCCGGAAAGCGCTACTACGGCGGCTGCGAACACGTCGATGTCGCCGAGCAACTGGCCATCGACCGCCTGAAGAAACTGTTCGGCGCCGAAGCCGCCAATGTTCAGCCGAACTCGGGTTCGCAGGCAAACCAGGCCGTGCTGATGGCTTTCTGCAAGCCCGGCGACACCATCATGGGCATGAGCCTAGCCGAAGGCGGCCACCTGACCCACGGCATGGCGCTCAACATGTCCGGCAAGTGGTTCAACGTCGTTTCCTACGGCCTCGATGAAAAGGAAGAAATCGATTACGACAAGATGGAAGCGCTGGCCCGCGAACACAAGCCGCGCCTGATCATCGCCGGCGCCTCGGCTTATTCGCTGCGTATCGACTTCGAGCGCTTCGCCAAGGTGGCGAAGGAAATCGGCGCCATCTTCATGGTCGATATGGCGCACTACGCCGGCCTGATCGCCGCCGGTTTCTATCCGAACCCGGTGCCCTTCGCCGACGTCGTCACCTCGACCACGCACAAGACCCTGCGCGGCCCGCGCGGCGGCATCATCCTGATGAAGGCCGAGCACGAGAAGGCGATCAATTCCGCCATCTTCCCCGGCCTGCAGGGCGGCCCGCTGATGCACGTCATCGCCGCCAAGGCGACGGCCTTCAAGGAGGCGGCGACGCCGGGCTTCCGCAACTATCAGGAACAGGTCATCGCCAACGCCCGCGTCATGGCTCGCGTGCTGGCCGAGGAGCGCGGCCTGCGCGTCGTCTCCGGCCGCACCGAAAGCCACGTCTTCCTGCTCGACCTGCGTGCCAAGAACATCACCGGCAAGGAAGCGGAAGCCGCCCTCGGCCGCGCCCATATCACGGTCAACAAGAACGGCATCCCGAATGATCCGCAGAAGCCGTTCGTCACTTCCGGCATCCGCATCGGTTCGCCGGCGATGACGACGCGAGGGTTCACCGAGATCGAGGCCGAGACGGTCGCCCATCTGGTTGCAGATATCCTCGATGCGCCGAACGACGAAGCGGTGGCCGCCAAGGTGCGCGCCAAGGTTTCGGAACTGTGCAGGAAGTTCCCGGTATACGGAGCCTAAGGCGCCGTGAAATGCCCTTTCTGCGGCCATGACGAAACGGCAGTCGTCGATACCCGTCTGAGCGACGAAGGCGACATCGTTCGTCGCCGCAGAAAGTGCAATGCCTGCGACAAACGCTTCACGACCTACGAGCGGGCCGAAATCCAGCTGCCGCAGGTAGTCAAGAAGAACGGCCTGCGCACCGAGTTCAGTCGCGGCAAGCTGCGCGCCAGCCTCGAACTGGCCTTGCGCAAGCGGCCGGTGTCGATGGAGTCGGTCGATGCCGCGGTGGCCGATATTGAGGAGCGCCTGCTTGCTGCCGGCGAGCGCGAAGTGAGCACGCAGCAGTTGGGCGAGCTGGTGATGCGCGAGCTGAAGAAGCTGGACAAGGTGGCCTACATCCGCTTCGCCTCGGTCTATCGCAATTTCGAAGACGTGGATGCCTTCTCCAGGGCCATCCGCGAAGTCTCGCCGACCCCCAGGAAAAAATGAGCTTCAGCGCCGTCGACCACGGCATGATGGCGCGCGCCCTGCAACTGGCCGAGCATGGCTTGTGGACGACTTCGCCCAATCCGCGAGTCGGCTGCGTGCTGGTGCGCGACGGCAAAATCGTCGGCGAAGGCTGGCACGAGAAGGCTGGCGAGCCGCACGCCGAAGTCCATGCCCTGCGCGCCGCCGGCGAACTGGCGCGCGGTGCCACGGCTTACGTGACACTGGAGCCGTGCAGCCATCATGGCCGCACGCCGCCCTGCGCTGAGGCGCTGGTCGCAGCCGGTGTCTCGCGTGTCGTGGCGGCGATGAGCGACCCCAACCCGCTGGTGGCCGGCCAGGGGCTGGCCATGCTGCGGGCCGCCGGTATCGAGACGGCGAGTGGCCTGCTCGAAAGCGAAGCGCGCGAACTGAACATCGGTTTCGTCTCGCGCATGACCCGCGGCCGCCCGTGGCTGCGCCTGAAGGCTGCCGCCAGTCTGGATGGCAAGACGGCGCTCAACAACGGCGTCAGCCAGTGGTTTACCGGGCCCGATGCGCGGCAGGACGGCCATCGCTGGCGCGCCCGGGCTTGCGCCATCCTGACCGGCATCGGTACTGTGCGCGACGACGATCCGCAACTGAATGTGCGCGCTGTCGCTACGACCCGCCAGCCGCTGCGCGTCGTCGTCGACAGCAAGCTGGAGACGCCGCTCACTGCGCGCATCCTGCAAGGCGGCCGGGTGCTGATCGCTGCTGCGGTCGACGATGAAAAAAGGGCAAATTTGCTGCGTTCGGTTGGTGCTGAAGTGCTGGTTTTACCGAATGCGGCCGGCAAGGTTGAATTGAAGGATCTGCTCGAAGAACTTGGTCGGCGCGGCATCAACGAGGTGCACGCCGAGGCGGGGTTCAAGTTGAACGGCTCCTTGCTGCGCGAGCGGCTGGTCGATGAACTGCTGCTCTATCTGGCGCCCTGCCTGATTGGCCACGCGGCGAGCGGCCTCTTCAACCTGCCCGAACTGACTACGCTGGACGGCAAACGCTGCCTGCAGATTCGCGATCTGCGGCAGATCGGCGAAGATATTCGCCTGATTGCGCGTCCCCGTTAGGACCGCAGACCGTACAGCCGGCGTCCTTCCTGAATTTCACGGTACGCCATTCCATTTCCAGCGCGTCGAGCAGCAGCAGGCGCCCCGTGAGACTTTCGCCGATACCGGCCGCCAACTTCAGGGCCTCGGCCGCCTGCATGGTGCCGATAATGCCGGTCAGCGGCGCGAAAACCCCCATCACCGCACAGCGGACTTCCTCGACATCGTCGCCTTCGGGAAACAGGCAGTGGTAGCACGGTGAGTCGTCCCGGCGCAGGTCGTAAACGCTGATCTGGCCATCGAAGCGAATGGCGGCGCCGGACACCAGCGGCTTCTTGTGATGAACGCAGGTGCGGTTGATGGCGTGGCGCGTCGCAAAATTGTCGGTGCAGTCGAGCACGATGTCGGTGCTGGCGACCAGTGCATCCAGTGCCGCACCGGACAAGCGCTGCTGCAAGGGAATGATCTCGATTTCGGGATTGATCGCGGCCAGCGCCTGGCGTCCCGATTCCGCCTTGGCCATGCCGACGCGGGCCTGGGTATGGAGGATTTGCCGCTGCAGATTGGTGAAGTCGACCGCGTCGTCGTCGACCAAGGTGATCTTGCCGATTCCCGCCGAGGCCAGGTAGAGGGCGGCTGGCGAACCCAGGCCGCCGGCGCCGACGATCAGCGCGTGGGTGGCGAGAATGCGCTCCTGTCCCTCGATTCCCAGTGCATCCAGCAGAATGTGGCGGCTGTAACGGAGAAGCTGCTCGTCCGTCACTTGTATTCGCGCCACTCCGGCGGGGTGTCGTCGTGGTCGCCGTGCGGGTGGTGTTCCCAGGCCTTGACGTAGGCTTCCTGCGAGGAGCGCTTCAGGCGCTTTTCGGGGGCGCCCATGTTGTGCAGCTGGGTGTCCTCGACGTAGTAGATCAGCGCCCGGGTCAGCTTGGTCAGCAGGGTGTTGTCAAGATGGTAGCCCTTGTCGATCAGGTGTTCATCCAGTTCGCGCAGCGTATGCTGGGAGAGTTCGTAGCCGACGCCGACCGAGCGCTTCTCGAATTTCGGCTGGACATCGACTTCCTCAAGATGCTTGAGATCGTCCGCCGCCTCCGGCACCTGGCCGGGCGGAAACTTTGAAAACAGGATCTCACGCTTCTTCTTGAGGTCTCCGGTGTTCATCATCCCTCCCGATGAATGGACTACTGGGCTTTATTCTGCATGATCTGCAAACCCTTGAGAAGATTCAGGGCCTGCTGGAACTGGTGATCCTTCTTGCTGGCATATTCCAGACGTTCCAGCGGCTCATCATCAGCTTCGTCCTTGCCGTTCTTGTCCTTGACCGGCTTGGCGGCGGGTTTGGCTGCCTGCGGCTTTTGCGCATCCTTGGCAGCTTCCTTCTCGCGGTCGTTGATCAGGTGGCGATCGAGGTCGGCCTCGCGGATGCGGGCACCGCCGTTGCCGTTCGGGGTTTCCTCGACGACGATGTCCGGCACGATGCCCTTGGCCTGGATCGAGCGGCCGTCGGGCGTGTAATAACGGGCCGTGGTAAGCTTGATGGCCGAGTTGCCGGGCAGCGGAACGACGGATTGAACCGATCCCTTGCCGAAGCTCTGGGTGCCGAGGATGACGGCGCGCTTGTAGTCCTGCAGGGCGCCAGCGACGATCTCGGAGGCCGAGGCCGAGCCGCTGTTGATCAGAATCACCATCGGCACTTTCTTGGCTTCGATCGGCATGCTCTTGAGCGGGTCTTCGCGCGTCCCGCGCAGGTAGTCCTGCGGCCGGGCGAGGAAATCCTGCTTGGCATCGGCGGTGCGGCCGTCGGTCGACACGACCTTGACGTCGGGCGGCAGGAAGGCGGCGGAAACGCCGATGGCGCTGTTGAGCAGGCCGCCCGGGTCGTTGCGCAGGTCGAGCACGAGGCCTTGCAGCGGGCCTTGTTTGTACAGGGCGGTCAGCGCCTTGGCCAGGTCGGCGACGGTGTTTTCCTGGAATTGCGTGATGCGAACCCAGCCGTAGCCGGGCTCGATGAGCTTGGACTTGACGCTCTGGACCTTGATGACTTCGCGCACCAGCGTCAGTTCGATCGGCTTGGTTTCACCCTTGCGGATGATCGAGAGCCTGATGGAGGTCTTTGGTTTGCCGCGCATTTTCTTGACCGCTTCGCTGAGCGTCAGGCCCTTGACCGGGGTGTCGTCGAGCTTGAAGATCAGGTCGCCCGATTTGACGCCGGCGCGGTAGGCCGGGGTATCCTCGATCGGCGAGACGACCTTGACCAACCCGTCTTCCATGCCGACCTCGATGCCGAGACCACCGAATTCGCCTTGGGTGCCGACCTGCAGATCCTTGAAGGCATCGGCGTCGAGATAGGCGGAGTGCGGATCGAGGTTGGACAGCATGCCGGAGATGGCATTGTTGATCATGGTCTTGTCTTCGACCGGCTCGACATAGCCCTGCTTGATGGCGCTGTAGACCTCGGCAAAGGTGCGCAATTCGTCGATGGGAAGGCCCGCCTTGACGTCCTTTTCGGCGAGCGCCGGGACGTGCAGGCTGATCAATGCACCGGCGACGAAGCCGCCTACTACCAAACCAATTGTTTTCGCTTTGCTCATTTCAGACTTGCCCATTTCATCGGGTCGATCGGTTGCCCTTGGTGGCGGATTTCGAAGTATAAACCGGAATCCGGATTGCCCCCGCTGTTGCCGACGGTGGCCAGGGTTTCACCGCCTTTGACCGCTTGCCCGACCTGTTTGAGCAGCGAATCGTTGTTGCCGTAAATCGAAAGATACGAATCGCCGTGGTCGACGATTAAAAGATTCCCAAAACCGCGCATCCATTCCGCAAACACCACGCGCCCATTGGCCACGGCCTTGACGTCGCTACCGACGCCGGCCTTGATGAACAGGCCGCGCCAAGTGCCGCCCCCATCGCGCGGGCTGCCGAAACGACCGGCCACCGTGCCGCGAACCGGCAGGCGCAGATTACCTTTCTGGCGCGCGAAACTGCCATCGCTGGCCGCTGGTTCGTAGCGGTTCTCCGCTTCGACCGGTTTTGCGCGCGGGGGTTCGCTGACCGGTGGCGGGCGTGGCGTTTCCTTTTCGTCATCGCTCGGCCGCGGCCTGGTCTTTTCGCGCTCTTTCTCCTTTTCCTTGTGCCGGGCGGCCTCTGCGAGGCGCGCCGCTTCGGCGGCACGGGCCGCTTCGGCCGCGCGTGCGGCTTGCGCTGCCTGTGCCGCCTGGGCTGCGAGAATCTTCGACAGGCGGTCGATGAGGTCAGTCAGCCGTTTTTCATTCTGTTGCAGGTTGCCGATTTCCTTGCGCTGGGCGTTTACCTTGTCGGAAACTTGTGCGTAGAGCGCCTTGCGGTCTTCGCGCTGCTTTTGGAGGTCGCCGTGACGCTCCTGCTGCTGCGCCTCGACATCCTTGAGCTCGTTTGCGCGCTCCTTGGCGTCGGCGGCGAGGGCTTTCTTCTTGTCTAGGGTGGCACTGATCTCACCCATCAGTTCGGTGCGGGTGAGCGCGATGGCCGAAAGATAGTGAAGGTCGCGCGCCATCTGGTTCGGGTCGTCGCCGTTGAGCAGCAGTTGCAGCGAATCCGGGGTGCCGCGCAGGTATTGCTTGTACAGCAGCTTTTCCAGCTGGCTTTGCTGCTGGCCCAGCGTCGAAGTCAGTTCCTTGGATTGCTGTTCAAGGTTTTGCAGCTGTTTTTGCAGTCGACCGCGCTGTTCGCCCAGATCGTGCAGCTCGCGCTGGAGGCGGGAAATCTGGCGCTCCGACTCGCGCAGCCGGTCGCCGGCGTCCGCCTTGCTTTCCTCGCTGGCATTGAGATCCTTGCGCAGGCCTTCGATGCGACTGCGCAGTTCGCCGAGGTCGGCCTGCTTTTCGGCGATTTCGGGGGAAGCAGGGGCTGCCTTGGTCTTGTTTTTCGCTGTCTGGGCATTGCCGGTGAGCGGCCATAGCAGCATGGCGGCGATGATCGCCGCTGTCAGCGATGTGGTCGCTACCCGCTGATTGTTGCCTGGCCTGTTTGACAATGCTTTCTGCTGCCTTTGCGTCCGGGTCGCCTGTTGTGACGGGGGCGATAAACGATATTATCCGCGCCGCAACCCCGATTGACGTTGATTAAGGTCTGCGAAACGCAAACCGTTATTTTATAATGATCCATTAGTCGTCAAAGAGGTTTTATCTTGGAACAGCCTTCCTTCAGTCTGATCGACAAGCAGGAGCATATCGAGGTGGCAGCGCGCGCCCTCAAGGCGATCGCCCATCCATTGCGCCTGAAGATTCTCTGTGTGGTGGGGGATCAGGAAGCCTGCGTGCAGGACATCGTCGATGCCGTTGGCACCTCGCAGAGCAATATTTCCCAGCATCTCGCAATCCTGCGGGAAAAGGGCGTCCTGCTCACGCGCAAGGATGCCAATCGTGTTTTTTACCGGGTGGGCGATCAGCGCACCCTGCAGCTCGTCAGCATGATGCGCGAAGTGTTTTGTGGTGTGGAGGAAAGCTAAGTGCCGATGGAGTTCATCAACCAGAATATTCTGCTCATTTCCATCGTCGTGGTCAGCGGCCTCGGTCTGCTCTGGCCGATGTTCATGCGCTCCGGCGCAAACGATGTCAATCCGGCCGCGGCAACGCTGCTGATCAATCGCGAAGACGCGCATGTGATCGACGTGCGCGAAGCCGACGAATTCGCAGGCGGGCATCTGCCGGAAGCCAAGAACGTTCCGCTCTCCAAGCTTTCCGATCGTATCGCCGAGATCGAGAGGTTCAAGGACAAGCCGGTCATCGTCTGTTGCGCATCCGGCATGCGTTCGGGCAAGGCCTGCGGCGAACTTGGGAAGCTCGGTTTTGCCAAGGTGCATAACCTGGCCGGCGGGGTCGATGCCTGGGTCGGTGCCGGTTACCCGGTCAAGAAGGGGTCACGCAACAAATGAGCGGCCGTGTCCTGATGTACACCACGGCGGTCTGCCCTTACTGCATCCGTGCCAAGCAACTGCTCAAGGCGCGTGGCGTGGGCGAGATCGAAGAAGTTCGCATCGACCTCGACCCGGTGCGGCGCGACGAAATGATGGAAAAAACCCGGCGCCGTACGGTGCCGCAAATCTACATTGGCGATACTCACGTCGGTGGTTGCGACGATCTGATCGCCCTCGATGCCGCCGGCGAACTCGAGCCCTTGCTCGCCGCTGGTGCCTGAATACTGATTAATCAACTGAAAGAGAAACATGGAACAAAACGAACAGCCCGTCTTCGGCATCGAAAAACTTTACGTCAAGGATCTCTCGGTCGAGGTGCCCAATGCGCCGCAAATCTACCTCGAACGCGAAGCGCCTCAGGTCGAAATTCAGCTCGGCACGAGCGGCAATGGCCTCGGCGACGGCGTCTACGAAGTGGTGCTTACCGTTACGGTGACGGCCAAGCTGGAAGAGAAGACGGTTTTCCTGGTTGAAGTCGGCCAAGCCGGTATCTTCCGCATCATGAACGTGCCGAACGAACAGGTCGAGCCGCTGATTGCTGTGGCCTGCCCGAACATTCTCTTCCCGTTCGCCCGCGAAACGGTTTCCGATGCCGTGACCCGTGCCGGTTTTTCGCCCATCGTGCTGCAGCCGGTCAATTTCGAGGCCATGTACATGCAGCGCCTGCAGGAACAGGCGCCGGCCCCGACCGAAATTTCCATCCAGTAAGGCTTGGTCATGTGGCGTCGTGCCGTTGTTGCCCTCACCCTGATCAGCGCTATATCTGCGGCGCTGGCCATTGATTATCGTTCGGTCGAGGTGCCGGCGGCGATCCTTTATGACTCGCCGTCACAGAAGGGCAAGAAGCTCTATCTGATCAAGGCGCAGACGCCGGTCGAGGCAGTGGTACGCCTCGAAGGCTGGGTCAAGGTGCGCGACGCCGAAGGAACGCTGGCTTGGGTCGAGGCGCGCAATCTCGGCGAGCGCCGCACGCTGGTAGTGACGGCATCGCGCGCCGAAATCCGCGAGGCCGACAAGGCCGATTCACCTGTCGTCGCAGCACTCGACAAATGGGTCGTCGTCGAGTTTCTGGAGCCGGCCGCCCCTGGCTGGGCCAAGGTCCGCCACCGCGATGGCGCTACCGGTTTCGTGCG
Source organism: Dechloromonas sp. UBA6271 (assembly GCA_002440665.1). Classification (GTDB taxonomy): domain Bacteria; phylum Pseudomonadota; class Gammaproteobacteria; order Burkholderiales; family Rhodocyclaceae; genus Azonexus. Next base: position 12,937 of record DJUX01000042.1, on the reverse strand, counting down.
CTCGACGCAGGTCTGGGGTCTATGAAAATCACCTTGCTTGGCGCCGGGGCGTGGGGTACTGCGCTGGCGATCGCCTTTGCCGGCAAGCATGAAGTAACGCTATGGTCGCGCGAAGAGGATGTTGCGGTCGACCTGCTGAAAACACGAGAAAACACCCGCTTCTTCCCTGGTTACAAACTTCCCGAAACGGTAGGCGTGGTGACCGATTTTGCGGCTGCCGTGACGGGGGCGGAACTGCTGATCGTGGCGACACCGATCGCCGGACTGCGGCCGACCGCCGAACGGCTCAAGGAAGTGGGCTGCACGCTTCCGCTTTTGTGGGTGTGCAAGGGCTTCGAGGCCGGCAGCGGCAAGCTGCCGCACCAGGTAGTGGCCGAGGTGCTGGGAACGCAGGCGGTCTGTGGCGCCTTGTCCGGCCCCAGCTTCGCCGAGGAAGTCGCCGCCGGGCAGCCGACCGCCGTCGCGCTGGCCGCCAACGATCCGCAGTTTGCCCGCGCCACGGCCCGGCAATTGCATTCCCGGCGTTTGCGCATCTACGCCAACGATGATCTGGTCGGTGTCGAAGTCGGCGGCGCGGTCAAGAACGTGCTGGCCATCGCCACCGGCGTCTGCGACGGACTGGGCCTCGGGCTCAACTCGCGCGCGGCGCTGATGACGCGCGGCCTGGCTGAAATCGCCCGCCTCGGGCAGGCCCTCGGCGCCCACCGCGATACCTTCATGGGGCTGGCCGGCATGGGCGACCTGATCCTGACCTGCACCGGCGATCTCTCGCGCAACCGCCGCGTCGGGCTGGCGCTGGCCGAAAACAAGTCGCTGCCGCAGATTCTCGAAGAACTGGGGCATGTCGCCGAGGGTGTTTACACGGCGCGCGAAGTGGATCGTCTGGCTACTGAACTCGGTGTCGACATGCCGATTTCCGCCGCCGTCGCAGCGGTATTGGACGGCAGGGTCAACGCCGGCCAGGCGCTCGAACTGCTGATGGCACGCGATCCGAAGGAAGAGGCGGCCTAGCCTTTCCGTTACGGCAGCCGCCCGGCTGCCACCATCTTCGACATTAGGATGCTGGGAACGATCCAGGTTACCAGATCATCGAAGTTGTTGTCCGGCGTGCGGGAAACAAAAGTCAGTGTCGAATTCGCATTTTCCAGTTCATCTCCCGTGGCGCCCGGCAATTGCGTGCCATTGGGCTGCCAGGCACCCGCGCCACTGCTGCCATGACTGACGACAACTGCCGGAATATTGGACGCAATGTTGGCGCTGTTGCTGGCGCTATCCTTGATGTTGGCATTGCCAAGCGTGGCGAGCGTGAAGCTTGCCAGCGCGCCGGGGAGTACCGGGGCGCTGAAGCTGCTGCTCGCGAAGTAGGTGAAACGTCGGCCCCATGGATCGGTTTCAGGTAACCCAAGTGTCACCCACGGAATTACCCCGTACATTCTGTTGCAGGGCGAGCTTGGCGGCGGTGTCGGTCTGTCTTCGGTGCCGACAGCGAAGTCTGAACTGGTTAGCGCAGGATTTGCAGGGCACGGCAAGTTGCCTTTGGCCATGGCATAGCCAAGTAGCGCCTCGCGGATGTTGTCCAGTTGGCGCTGGGCATCGCTATTTTCGGCCGCATTGCGCTGGGCGGTAATGCCCATCATCAGGCCGCCGGTCAACAGGGCAACGATCACCAGCACGATGGCCAGTTCGACCAGCGTGAAGCCTCGAGTGGAGTGGGAGTTTGAGATGAGGATCAAGTCCAGATTCCGGTTCAATAGGCCAAGCGGTCGTTGAATATAGCCGACACCGGCTCGCTTGAAAATGCGGTTGGTGGATTTTGCGCATTTCCGTCGCGGGCGCCGGGAATGCTGGGGGCGCCCGGGGTGGTGGGGGCGTTGGTATCGGCGTTGATGCCCTCCAGGAAGTGAGTGGTTTTTCGCGTGTTGCGTGCTGAATCTTGACCGGTCAATGCCTTCCCCGCGCTGATGACCACCACGCGATACGTGCCACTCCCGTTGACGGTAAGTTTGCCGACGGCCGGACGCACGCGGTCGCTGATCTGGTAGAAAGTGGTACTGGCCCATTTGTTGGCTGCCCACCAGGAAGGGGTTCCGCTCGCTGGCCTCAGGAAGGCGCAGGCATTGCCGTACCAGCGTGTCTCGGTGGCTGCCTGGGCGGTTCCGCTTTCCAGGATCGTTTCAAGCGTTGATGCGCTGCTGATGGTGTTGCTCAACGCTGTCTGAGTTGCATTGACGGCAGCTTGTGCCGCAGTTGCCTTTGCAGTATCGCTTGGGGTCTGGATGTAGTCATTCAGCAGCGCGATAGACCCGGTAGAGCCATCCAGGCTGGCGAGGAGTTGCCCGGCTCTCGTGTACGCCGAGGTGCTGCTGTCGTTCGTCGTTGGGATGTTCACCCGTTTCCGGGCTTTGCGAGCGATATCGTTGGCGTAGGTCGCGGTCTGCGTTGCCCAGTAGTCGATGCGATCAATGGTGTCTTTCAGGGTCGCTGCGTCCAGGGCTCCTGTGATGGCCAGCGCGAGTTTTGAATCGGCGATTTTGAGTGTTTCGAGCAAGACATTGTCACCGTTATTTTCGATGGCTGTCGCGAGTGCATCCGTGCGGGTGATTGCGACGCCCGTCAGGGAGATGACCGTATTGGGATTTGCTGGAAGTGTTGCACTAAGCGCGCCAACGGCGGCAACTTTTGCGGCGAGTACGGTGGTCGTTCCGGTCGATATTGCGGTGACTGACTGAATGGTGCCATCCAGAGCCGAGGCAAGCGTGTTCAGGGTGTCAGTATCCGGGGCGGCTGAATAGGCGGTCAGCAATGTCCCCAGGCGTTGCACCAGATAGCGGATTTCACTGGCGTCAACGTTGACCCGAGTGGCAAGGGTCGTGTTGTAAATGGTTGTATTGGCGTTGAGCAGGTCATTGGCCCTGCTGATTGCCTGGTTGGCCAGCGTAATGTTTGGTCCGGTGGTGTAGTCGGCCAGGTTTTTTGCAACGGCAGCTTTGCTGATGGCATCGATGGCGATCACGTTGGCCGCACTGATTGTCTGCGAAATATCAGGGTTTGGCGTGGTGCTGTAAGCGTAAATTTTTCTACGGAAAATGTTATTGATTTGGGTCTGGAGCGCTCCAAAGGTGGTGTTCGACGGCGCGGTAGCGGCGTCGTTGATCTTTTGGGCGAGCGTTTGATTTTGATCGGTGAGTTCCGCGAGAAACGGATCGATTCCGCTGTCGGACAAAGCACCCTGAAATGCAGCGAGTGAAGGTCGTGCCGCAGCTATGGCGCTACTGTCCGGTGTGCTCCCAAGCTGGCTGAATATGGTATCAGCCGCGGTTGCGCTCTGGTAGAGGGCTTCTGCGACGATGAACAGGCGGTCGAATTGCGCTCGCGCGTTAGCGGCAATTTCGTTGATAGTGGTGAGGGCCTGCTGAGCGGTAGCGAGGTCGTTATTTGCCCAGGCGGTCGACAGTGAATTTTGTGCAGAATTCAGGCTGTTTATCGATTGCTTGAGGTCTATATCCGGATTTCCCCCTGGCTGGGTGGCGGGAATCATGCCGAACAGGCTTTGGGCAGTTCCCTTGAAGGTGCTGTTCGCCAGCGGTGCCGGCCATGGATAGGTTTGAGCCGGGTTTTCCAAGGTGCTAGCGGCGTGCGCTTCCAGGCAGGCCTTGACCTCGTTGGCGACACGCTTTTCGACAGCAGCCATCAATTCCTGACGGGTGATGATTGCTACGACATCGTTGAAAGAATTGCTGGCAGGGCCGCTGACATAATTGGCATCGCCGTTGGCGTTGTCGCCCTCAAGATAGTCGGCGGCATTGTTCGAGGGGCGCGTCTGTCCGCTTAGCGCGCCGCGCGGGGCAATGATGATGGCGGCAATTTCGCCGCCGCCGTCGATTCGCAGCGCGGCGGGGGTGTCGCTATTGATCGGTTGTGCGCTGTCATCGTCGCGCAGGGTGGGTGACAGCGCATACCAGAGCCGGGTTCCGGTATCGTCGGTGAGTTCGGGCAGGTCCAGTGTGACCCAAGGTAGCCAGCCGACATAGCTCGGACATTGCGTCAGTGTGAACATGGCGGCCTTGCCGTCGCCGATGGTATCAGGGCATGGCAGGCTGCCAGGGCGATTGGCATCAGTGACGGCCCGTGCGATCAGCGCCTCCTTGGCGCGAGCTAGTGCTGCATATACCTTGGCATCCCTCTGGCTGGAGCCGAATCCAATATTGGCACTACGGTAGAAGGCGTAGCCGCCACCAAGAATCAGCGCGACGAGAAACATGATCAGCGCGATGCCCGACTGCTTCCGTGCGTTGGGCGGCTGGCGCTTCATGGTTTCGGCGGCTTGCGCTGGATGACGATCTGGCCGTCACCGAGCAGGCTTTCCCGCTCGCCGGTGGCCGGGTGATAAGAGTCGCCAGCAGATACTTCAGGGTTGCGGGTGGCTGCCGTATGCGGGGCGCCGTTGATCCAGCGCGTGTTTTTCCCGCTGCTGCGGCGAACTTCGCCATTGAAGGTATAACTGGCGTCGCCGTCCAGGCTGCTCGGACGCTGGTTGAAGCCAAGCAGGCGTTCGCGGTCGAGGGCGGCGCGCTGCTGCGGGGTGAAGAACAGGCGGCCCAGCGCTTCGCTTTGCGCCAAGGTCGGCAGCGCGGCAAGAAGAATAAGAAATGAGAGCAGCAGGCGTTTCATGGCTGTTTCGGTCCACTGGCCCGGCGCAACGTGACCCACTCCATCGCACAGTCGGCGAGCAGTTGAGCGCCGTCGGCAGAGTTGCCGGAGGGCAGGCGGGTTACCTTGCAATTGCGTACCAGAACCATGGCTTTGGCTTCGCGCTGCAGGCGCGCGACGAAGTTGAGCAAGTCTTCTTCATGCAGCAGGCGCAACTGGATCTTCAACTGGCTGCTGTGATAAGCATAGCCGGCGGCCGGGCTGCTCTCCAGCGGAATCTGCGGCCCGAATTCGTAGGTCATGCCGGGCAGGCGCAACTGGCGCTGCAGGTCGCGCAGCAACTCGGTCCAGTCGAGCCGCTTCTCCTGGCCGGTGACGCCGGCCTGCTCCATTTGCTGATATTGCTGGGTGCGTGCCTTGATTTCCTGTTCTTCGGTACGTACCTGGCCGAGGCGCTGTTCAGTCTGTGCCTTACGGACGGCGGCCGCGTCGCGTTCAACCCGCGCCTTGCCGGCGCCGACGTTGCTCCAGAAGCCGGCGGCAACCGCAATGGCGATCGCGACGACGGCCGCCAGGGCATACCACTGAAGCTTGCTCAGGTCGCGGCGTTCAAATTTCATGATGGCAGCTTCCGCGCGATCTGCACCGTGAACTGGCGTGGTTGCGCACTTTCGTTGTCGACATCTCCGCCGCGTAGGGCGCGCCCGGATTCGATCTCGAATGGTTGCTGCAGGACGCTGACGTCGCTGTCGCGGTCGACCCGCAATAAATCGGTGAAATGCTCGAAGGTGGCCAGCGTCTGGCGGGCCGTGCTGGTCGGGCCGAGCCGGATGGTGCCGCGCAGGGTGATCACCTCGCTGTCGCTTTTCAGCAGATCGCCGATCGTGTCACGCGCCGCCGCATTGCCTGGCGGCGTGTTGCCGCCGAGCTTCCAGTCGAGCGCTTCGAGATGCACGTTCGGCATTTCGCTCATGGCGCGGCTGATCAGGCGGTAGGCCTCGTCTGGCGTGCGTTGTTGCTTGAGCAATTCGCTCTGGCGGTTGGTGACGCGGCGCAGGGTGTCGTTGTCGATGCCCAGTTGCGGAAAGGTTGCTGATATTTCGCGATAGCGCCAGCTGAGGTCGGCCTCGCTGGAAATCAGCGCCTGCGTCTCCTGCTGCAGGCTGTAGGTACCGTAGAGTTGCCGGGCGGCAAACAGGGCGCCGCCAAGCAGGGCGACGATGCTGAGCCCGATCAGTCCATAACGCAGCTGCGAAATGCGGTAGTCGTGGCGATAGGCCTCGGCGGCGAATTGCTGGCGTGGTGGTGCAGTAGCCAGCAGATGCAGGAAGAGCAACTCGCTGCTACTGTCGCTGGGCAGCGTTTTGAGATCCAGCCGGCGCGCCGCCTGATGGCTGTCGACAATTTCGAAACGCAGGCTGGTGGTATCGACGCAAGCCTGACGGACGGTGGCGACCGCCTGCGGATGCGCCAGAATGAAGACCGGCATAGGTTCGCTGCGCCGGATCAGGCGCTGGCCGGCCAGATACTGGTGAAGTTTCGTCGATTCGGCAGCCAGGCGGGAGGCGATGCCGGCTATGCTGCTGTCGAAGAGCGGGACCATGCGCGAGAAAATGGGCTGCCCATCGACCAGATAGCTCTCCCGGATCGAATGGTCCTGATAGGTCAGCAGCATGGCGCGCGCGCCCGCCTTGCCCAGCTTCTTCAGCAGGCCGCCACCCATTTGCGCCACCGTGTAGATGCCGGCCAGCGGGGCATCGGCCTCCTGCATGGCCTTGATCCACGGTTCGAAATGAGCCGGGTTGGTCAGCGCCGAGAGCAGCAGTTTCTCGTTCTTGCGCTTGTTTTTTTCGTAACCCAGGGAAATCGCCGCCGCCAGTGGCGAGCCGAGAAAATGCTGCCCGAGCTTGCGGGTGATCAGCGCTTTGCGGTCGGCGCCCTGGAGGAACGGGATCGTTTCCTGTTCGTGCCCCTCCTCGGCGACGTTGGCCAGCATCTGGAAATGGCTTTTTTGATGGGCGCGCAGATAATCGGTGAAACGCGCGTATTCCTCCGGCCGCATCTCGAACACGCCTTCCGGCTGCAGCTTGCCATGCTGCCAGGCGTAGGCCGTCAGGCGCTGGGTGTCGAGGTAGAGGAGGCGCCGCGAGATCATGTCTTGATCTTGCCGATGACGTCGTAAATCGGCCCGATGACGGAAAGCATGATCCAGCCGAGCAGGGCACCCATGAATACGGTCAGCATCGGTTCGATCAGGGTCTGCGCCTTCTCGACCGACTCCTTGACGTCACGGTTGTAGAAATAGCTGACGTTGAGCAGTGCCTTGTCCAGGCCGCCGGTATTTTCGCCAACACGCAGCATGCGCACGACGAGTGGGGGGAAGAGGCCGGCATCGTGAAAAGCGCTGGCGACGTTCTGGCCTTCGCGGATCGACTGCTCGACCCGGCGCAAGGCCTTGCGCACCACCCGGTTCCCGACGATGTCCTGGGTCGTGCGAATCGATTCGAGGATTGGAATACCGGCCGCGTAGAGCATGGCGAATGTGTTGGCAAAACGCGACAGGATGATCTTCTTGAGGATCGGCCCGAGCACCGGCATCCCCAGCTTGATTGCATCGAGCCGGAGGCGGGCCAGCGGGTTGCTGCGCAGGGCCAGTTGCGCGGCGACGACGGCGAGCACGGGCAGGAGCAGGAACAGCCACCAGTAAGCGACCAGCATGTCGGATACGAAAAACAGCAGTTGTGTCTGCGGCGGCAAGGCCTGCCCCATGTTCTTAACGAACATTTTTAGTTGCGGCACCATGTAGATCATCAGGAAGAAGGTGGCGCCGAGGACGACGGTGCCGACGAAGGCCGGATACATCAGCAGCTTCTTGGTGTTTGACGCGAGTTCGTCTTCCCATTTGAGCGATTCGTTGAGGCTGCTCAGTACCTCGGGCAACTGGCCGGTGGCTTCGCCGGCGCGGATCAGGCTGACGAAGACCGGGTTGAATACCGTCGGGTGGTCGGCCATGGCCAGCGAGAGCGTCTGGCCGCCTTCGATGCCCTCGATCAGGCCGGCGATGACTTCGCGGAAACGCGGATTCTCGATCGAGTCGCGCAGGTCGCCAAGGCCTTCGAGGATGGGCACGCCGGCGCGCGCCAGTTGGTCGAGATGAAAGCAGAAATTGATCAGGTCACGGCGCGGAATTTTCCGGCTGCCGAACAGCTTGTGCTGGTCGATCGCCTTGCCGGTGACGAGGTCGAGCTCCATGCGCCTGAGGCGCATTTCGAGGTCGACGATGTTGATGGCGTCGATGCGCCCGAACACCATACGCCCTTCGGTGCTGACGGCCTTGTAGTCGTAGAGCATCGCTACATCCGGTCGGTCAGGTCAACGACGCGCCCGAGTTCCTCGAGCGAGGTGGTGCCGTTGAGCACCCGGCGCAGGCCGTCGTCGGCCAGCGTGATGAACCCGTGCTCTCTGGCCAGGGCGCGTATCTCGTGGGTGGTGGCGCGGCGGGCGATCAGTTCGTCGATGCCCATGTCGATGCGCAGCAGCTCCATGATCGCGATACGCCCGCGATAGCCCTGGAAATCGCAACGCTCGCAGCCGGTGGCGCGGTAGAGCACCGGCCGTGAGCCGTCGGCCGGGGTGCCGACCAGTTGCATCTCGTGCGTCTCGGCGTGATAGGGCGACTTGCATTGATCGCAAAGGCGGCGGATCAGGCGCTGGGCGACGATACCGATGATGTTGCCGGCCATGATGTCGGGCAGGATGCCGATGTCGAGGAGGCGCGGGATGGTGCCGATGGCCGAATTGGTGTGCAGCGTCGTATAGACCTGGTGCCCGGTCATCGCGGCGCGGAAAGCCATTTCGGCGGTTTCGGCATCGCGGATTTCACCGACCAGGATGACGTCCGGATCCTGGCGCATCATCGAGCGGATACCGTTGGCGAAATCGAGCTTGGAAGTCTCGGCCACCGATGTCTGGCGGACCAGCGCCATCGGGTACTCGACCGGGTCTTCGAGGGTCATGATGTGGATGCCCTCGGAGTTGATGTGGTTGAGCACTGAGTAGAGGGTCGTCGTCTTGCCGCTGCCGGTCGGGCCGGTGACGAGGATGATCCCTTCCGGGCGGGCGATCATCAGTTTCAGATGCTGCAGGTGCTCGTCGGCCAGCCCGAGGTCTTCCAGCGGGACAATGCCCTTCTGGCGATCGAGAATACGCAGCACGATATTCTCGCCGTGGATGGTCGGCTGGCAGGCGACGCGGAAATCGACCTGGCGGCCGGACACTGTGAGTCCGATGCGGCCGTCCTGCGGAGCGCGCATTTCGGCGATGTTCATGCCGGAGAGCACCTTGATGCGCACCGTCATCGCCGGCCAGTAGGATTTATGGAGGGCGCGGATCTGGCGCAGCATGCCGTCGATGCGGTAACGGATGCGCAGGAAGTTGGCTTCCGGCTCGAAGTGGATGTCGGAGACTTCACGTTTTACCGCATCGGTAAGGATCGAGTCGATCAGGCGGACGACCGGCTGGCTGTATTCGTCGTCGGTGGCCGACAGACTTTTCCAGTCGATCTCGCCGGTTTCGATTTCCTGCAGGATGCCGTCGATCGACAGTTCGTAGCCGTAATACTGGTCGATGGCGCGGTCGATTTCCGATTCGCCGGCGAGCAGCGAGTCGATTTCGACGTTCTCCGGCAACAGCGCGCGGACACGGTCGAGGCCGACGATGTTGTTGATGTCGGCGATCGCCACGGTCAGGCGGTGGCTCGCTTCGTCGAAATCGAGCGGCAACAGGTGGTGGCGCTTGGCGATGTCGCGCGGCACCAGTTGCAGGGCCTGCGGGTCGACGATGGCATTCGAGAGGTCGATGCTCTGGCGGCCGAGGCTTTCCGACAGCGCTTCGCGCAGCGTCGTTTCCGAAACGAAACCCAGCGAAACCAGCAGTTTGCCGATTGGCTGGTTGGCCTTCATCTGCTCGAGCAGGGCGATGCGTAGCTGATCCTCGGAGAGGATGCCCTTGGAGATGAGGATCTGGCCTAACGGGCGGCGCTGCGGGGCGGGGCTGTTCATGATCGTCCGGCGCTCACGGCTGGAGTTCGTTCAGGCGGAGCTTGGCCCGCTCGCGGTCGAAGGCGGCCGGACGTCGCTGGGCCGCCTCCAGCGCCAGGCGGTAGTGCTGGGCCGCCAGCTTCGGTTGCCGCAGATGGTCGAGACTGATCGCCAGGTTGAACAGGTAGTCGGGGTTGTCGGCATCGGCGGCGACAGCGTTGAAATACACCTGCTGCGCCTCCGACCAGCGGCTCTGGCGCGAATAGAGGTTGCCGAGGGCGAAATTCAGTGGCCCTGACTCCGGCTGCGCGGCAAGCAGGGACTTAAGCCGGCTTTCATTGACCTGCGGGTCGCCGCCGGCGCTGCTGCCGAGAATCGCCGCCTGCGCCGCCGGGTTGCGCGGGTCGGCTTCGATCGCGCGCTGCTGATAGCGCTCGGCATCGGCGGAGCGGCCCTGGCGCTGGGCGATGGCGGCCAGCGCCAGCAGTGCATCGACATTGTTGGGGTCGCTCTTCAGTGCCTGATCATAATCATGGCGTGCGGCATCGAGTTGATTGTCCTGCAGCCGGGCATAGCCTGCCTGCACATTGTTATCGGGTTCGGGCCGTGTGCGCGAGAGGCGGATTGGCACGGCGCCACTGCGGCCCTCGTCGGGAGCCATGCTGCGCGATGCTTCGGGGCGCGGCATGCGTGCCGGCCGGGTCTCCGCTGCAGGGGCTGTTGCGGTCGACGCCAAAATCGGGGGCAAATTGGCCGGCGCGGCGGGGGGCGCCAGCGGTAATGCAGGCGGTGAGGGTGCTACAGGCTTCGGCACGGGGCGCTGGTCGACCGGTGCCGCGCTACCGGCCGTGGGCGCCAGCGAACTACCGCTCATCGATTGCGTCTGGTACCAGACGTAGATGCCGATGCCCATCAGCGCCAGCCCGAGCGTCCCGAGCGCCAGCCACATCGGGCGCCGCGACGGCGTCTCCGGCTGTTTGGCGGCGAAGGCGTTGCGGGCGGTTGCCTGATTGTGTTCTTCGACGCTAGGCGGGGGCGGCTGCGGTGCCGGTTGCGGCGCAGTGGGCGCGGTACGCCGCTGGGGCGGTGCCGTGGCGGCCAGATCGGCATCGAGCGCATCGATGTGGGCGGCAAGGTCAGGTAAAGACCCGGTGGTGCCCGGCGGGGTCGTCAATGGCTCCAGGCTCAGAGCGCCGGCAGCCGAAGCAGCAACCTCATGTCCGGCCGCTGCCCGTGCGGCTTCCTGCTTGCTTGTCTCGGCCCGTTTCAGGGCATCCATCAAAAGGCTCATCGCGGCCTCTTAACGGCTGGGGGGAGAAAAGTTGAAGGGCTGCGCTTCGGGCGGCTGGGCGAAGAAATTCTCGCCCGGCAGCATGGAGCGCATGCTGGCAAAATCGCCATTGAGGCTGGGATCCTTGATGATGACCGGCCGCAGGAAGATGACCAGTTCCGACTTGGTCGCCGCGTTGTTGCGCGTCGTAAACAGTTCGCCGACCAGCGGGATCTGGCCGAGGAGTGGAACGCGACCGGTCTTCCAGTTCACGCCGTCTTCCATCAGTCCGCCGAGAACGGCGATTTCGCCGCTGTTGACGCGCATGACCGATTCGATCTCGCGGGTGCGGATCTGCGGCACGTAGTTTTTGACGCCGGCCGGAATGCTCGGGTTCGGGTCTTCCTTGAGTTCGGAAATGCTCGATATCGTCGGCCGCACGTTGAGTATGACCGCTTCGCCATCGCTGACCTGGGCCGTGACCGACATGACGAGGCCGACGGAGACCGACTGCGGTGTCGTGGTGACGGCAACCGTGGTGCCGACGTTGGCGGTGGACGTAGTGTCTGCCTTGACGTTGAAATAGACGAAATTTTCGACCACTTTCAGCAGCGCGGTCTGATTGTTCATTACCGACAGGCGTGGGCTGGAGAGCACCTTGGCGGTGCCGTAACTTTGCAGGAGGTCGACGATGGCAGTGATGTCGAAAGCGCTGCCGAGCTGGCTGAAGGTCAGCGTGAAGGGCGAGACGGCGTTGCCGACGTTGCTGTTGACCGAGGCCGGCGTCAGTGAGAATTTCGTCGAGCCATCCTTGCGCAGGCGATCCCACTGGATGCCTTGTTGATAGCCATCGCCGAGCGTGACTTCGACGATGGTGGCTTCGATCAGCACCTGGCGGCGCGAGGAAACGATCACGCGATCGATGAATTCCTGAACTCTTGCATGCTGGCGAGAGGTCGCACGGGCCGTAATGATTCCGCTCTCGACATTTACGATTACCGATGCTGCTTCTTTGTATTTTCCGCAGGCACTCTGGCGAGACCCGCTAGACTCTGCGTTTTGCGTTCCTTGTCCGGACGCCGTAATGTTGCCCCTGCTTGAAGTGGTCGGCCCTGGGGTTGTTTCCGTAGCCCCTGAGGCTGTAATGCCGCCAGTTGCGTTGGCGCTCCTTCGTCCAACCTGGTCCTCCGCACAACTGCGTTCCCAGAGGACTTTATCTTCCTCTTGCAGAATGTCTTTGATGTTCTTTTCTAGAGACTCCCAGAACTGGTTGTTGGACTTGTTCTCAATTCGCGTGTTGGAGATGTTCCCGCCACCACCGCCGATATTGCCAGTACTCCCACTAGAAGCGCCACCCGAGGCGCCGGGATTGGTGTTGATTTGGGTACTGGTCGAAATGGTTTCCGTCACAGTACGTGCCATGTTCACGTAATCGACCTTGTAGTGCTTGAGGAAGGGCGAATCCGGCATCACGACGAGGTTCGGGCCGTCTAGCTCAAAACGCATGTCGACTTGCTTGGCGATGCGGTTGAGCAACTGCTGCAGGGTTTGGTTAAAGGCATTAAGAGAGACGTTGCCGGTGATGCCCGGATGGATGTCAACATTGACCTTGGCGTCGCGCGCAAGCGCAAAGAGAAGGTCGGCGACCGGCACGTTGTGAACAGTGACGCTGTAAGTTTCCGCCTTGGGCACGGCGCGCGGCTTGGGCAGGGCCAGCGTTTGCTGGACTGGCGCCGGGATTTCTCCTTTGGCTTGCGGTAGTGAGGTCTCGGTGCTGAGATGCCCGGCGAGCGGCTGTTGCGGCGTCGGAGCCTGGCAGGCGGCAAGCAGCAGCGACAGCAGGGTTGCACTGAGGAGACCGTATTTCATCCGAAAATGCCTTCTTTCATCGGGTTTGACGCAATATTTTTGCTGCGGGCATGCTAGCACAGGCGATTGGTATGTGCGGTGGCTGGTGGGTCGGTGCCATTGTCATCAT
>DJUX01000046.1 GCA_002440665.1 Dechloromonas sp. UBA6271 | reverse complement strand
AAAATGGCTAATGGACAATCTGAGTTTAATATGGACTATACGAAATTCGAATAAGGCCTCCACGCATGGATTCCATCGATACCCGCCTCCTTTCGGTCTTCGACGAAATTTATCGGGCCCGTAGCGTTTCCCTTGCCGCCGATGCGCTAGAGCTGGGGCAGCCGGCCGTGAGCGTGGCGCTATCGAAGCTGCGGCACCACTTTGGCGACCCATTGTTCGTGCGAACCTCTTCCGGCATGGCGCCCACACCTTTTGCAGATGGACTAGCGTCGCGGGTACGTACCGCCATGGAGGCCCTGGAGGCTGTACTCGGCCACCGCAACGATTTCGATGCCGAGAAATCTACCCGGATCTTCCGCATCTGCATGGCGGACATCAGCCAGTTGGTGCTCCTGCCACGCCTATGGCCGAAGCTGCGCCTCAGTGCACCGGGCATACGCATCGATATCCTCCCGCTGTCCAATGACACCGGAGATAAACTGGAAACTGGCGAAGTGGATTTCGCGCTCGGCGTCATGCCTCAACTGGTGACGGGCATCTACCAGAAGATGCTGTTCAAACAGAGCTTTGTCTGCTTGGTGGGTAAGAATCATCCGCGCATCTGCGACAGCCTGACGCTGGCAGACTTCGAGAAGGAAGACCACGCGGCGGTCTCTTCCTCTGGATGGGTGCCAATCATCATCGACAGGGAAATTGCGCGCCAGGGCATCAAACGTAGAATCGCTCTGCAAATTCCAAACTTCCTGGGAGCCGCGTTCGTCGCAGAGAACACCGACCTGATAGTAACCATTCCTACACGCTTGGGAGATCTGATCTCTGGGAGGGGATCATTCAGGACATTTCCCGTCCCCTTCCCGCTGCCGGACTATGACGTTAAGCTGCACTGGCACGAGCGCTTCCATCACGAAGAAGGAAATAGATGGTTGCGGCGCATGATTTCTGATCTGCTGTCAGAGTGAAATTCTTGTTCTTGGCTGCTAACGGTCATATTGGATGAATAGCATTTTTCAATTGGCAAGCGCTCGGCGTTGTTCCCCAAAACCTTTCGTTTGAGAAGATGGAATTGCCCAAATATGACTTGGATCGGCAGCTCAGGTGCCATACCCTCAATGGCCGTTGGGACCGACGACCTGCCGTTGAGCAGTCTCCACGAGCAGTTCCTGCAATTTGTTACCTGGCATTCAATCCCTGATTGCCCGAACGGCAGGATTCGGCACTTTTCAGCCCTCGCCCGGCACGATCGAAAATTTGTTCCCCAAAGCCGGCATCCTCAGCACCTGCAGCCAGCAAACCGTAGTCAGGCAATTTGACTACAATCGCCACCACAATCGAACAACAGGAGACGAACCATGGCCAAGGCGCAATTCTGCTGGGAAGACCCATTGCTGCTCGACGCCCAGCTGACCCAGGACGAGCGCCTGATCCGCGATGCGGCGCGCGACTATTGCCAGGGCCGCCTGCTGCCGCGCGTCCAGGAAGCCTTCCGCCACGAGCGGACCGACCCGGCGATATTCCGCGAGATGGGCGCCATGGGCCTGCTCGGCGCGACCATCCCGCCCGAATACGGCGGCGCTGGCCTCAACTACGTCAGCTACGGGCTGATCGCGCGCGAGGTCGAGCGCGTCGATTCCGGCTACCGTTCGATGATGAGCGTGCAGTCGTCGCTGGTCATGGTGCCGATCTTCGTCTTCGGCACTGAAGCGCAGAAACAGAAATATCTGCCGAAGCTGGCGAGCGGCGAGTGGATCGGCTGCTTCGGCCTGACCGAGCCGAACCACGGCTCCGACCCCGGCAGCATGGAGACGCGGGCGCGCAAGGTCGACGGCGGCTACCGGCTGTCGGGCAGCAAGATGTGGATCACCAATTCGCCGATCGCCGACGTCTTTATCGTCTGGGCCAAGAACGATGCCGGGATGATCCGCGGCTTCGTGCTGGAGAAGGGCATGCCCGGGCTGTCGGCGCCGGTCATCCACGGCAAGGTCGGGCTGCGCGCCTCGATCACCGGTGAGATCGTCATGGACGAGGTCTTCGTGCCGACCGAGAACGAGTTCCCCGAGGTGCGCGGGCTAAAAGGCCCGTTCACCTGCCTCGACTCGGCGCGCTACGGCATCGCCTGGGGGGCGCTCGGCGCCGCCGAGTTCTGCTGGCACACGGCGCGCCAATACACGCTCGACCGCCAGCAGTTCGGCCGCCCGCTGGCCGCCAACCAGTTGATCCAGAAGAAGTTGGCCGACATGCAGACCGAAATCACGCTCGGGCTGCAGGGCTGCCTGCGCCTCGGCCGCATGAAGGACGACGGCACGGCGTCGCCGGAAATCACCTCGATCATGAAGCGCAACTCCTGCGGCAAGTCGCTCGACATCGCCCGCACGGCGCGCGACATGCTGGGCGGCAACGGCATTTCGGACGAGTTCGGCATCATCCGCCACGTCGTCAATCTGGAGGTGGTGAACACCTACGAGGGGACGCACGACGTGCATGCGCTGATCCTCGGCCGGGCACAGACCGGCATTGCCGCCTTCTGAGACAGGCGGTAACGGCGCCCTGAAAATCGCCATTTTTCGGGCGTCGACCGCAACAGGCGGCTAGATTTCGGCGCGGTCGCCGGCTTCGGCCCAGTCGATGATCGCCTGCCATTGTTCGAGGTCGCGTTCGGCGCGCGAGCGCGGCAGGTCGAAAATGGTCATGCCGGCGCCGGTCGCCTGCACATACACCTGCGTGTCGCGCAGATAGGTCAGCACCGGCAGCTCGAAGGTGGCGAAGAAGCGTTCGAGTTCGCCGGCGGCACGCGTGCGGGCGTCGACCCGCATGCCGATCACCGCGACGTCGGCCCGGCCCTTGCGCACAGCCTTTTCGGCAAGCAGTTCGCTGAGGAATTGGCGGGTTGCCAGCATGTCGAACAGCGACGGCTGCACCGGCACGATGACGCGCGTGGACAGCTTCAGCACCTTGTCCAGCGCCTTGCCGTGGAGGCCGGCCGGGGTGTCGAGCACGACATGGCTGGTGCCCTTGGGCGGACGGGCGATGTGGTCGGGGCCGATTTCCCAGGTGTCGATGGTCGGCAGCTCGAAGGGGCGGATGGCCAGCCATTCGCGGGCCGACTGCTGGCGGTCGATGTCGCCGAGCATCACCTCATGGCGCCGACTGGCGAAATAACCGGCGAGGTTGGTCGCCAGCGTGCTCTTGCCGGAGCCACCCTTGGGGTTGGCGACGAGAAATGCCTTCATGCCTGTGCCTCGTGTTTATCGAGAATGTGGCGAACCAGATTGACGTGCTCGCGCAGCGTATAGACAAGATCGGTGAAGCCGAGCGGAACGCGCAGCTGGCTGGCCTCCTCGTCGAGCGCATCGAGCCGGTTGCGATAGTCGGCGAGCTTGGCCGGGTCGAAACGGTGGCGCAGATCTTCCTCGAGGAATTTCAGCTCGCCGTAGCAGCGGAAAACCTTGGAGCGCACGCGCCAGGTGTAGATCGCCGGCGCCACCTTGAGCAGCGGAATCATCAGTGCGAAGATCGGGATCAGCAGCACGATCAGGCGATCGACGAGTACCGCCAGCCAGAACGGCAGGTAGCGCTGCAGGAAGGGCGGACCGGACTTGAAGTAGCGCGCCGCTTCCGGCGACAGCGGCACGAGGCGATCCTTGTAGGCGGGAAACTCTCCGGCGCGCTGGAAGAAGCCGGCGCGCCCGTGCACCTCGCTGGCCGCCTGCAGCAGCAGGCTTTGCAGGGCCGGATGGAGGTCGTCGCGGACGATCAGGTTGGCCGTCGGCGCCAGCAGGGTGATGTCCTGCGGCGGGTAGTCGCGGACCAGGTCGGCGACGCCTTGCGGCAAGGTCAGCTTGCTCAGGAAGGGGAAGCGACGATGGTAGGCGTCGGCCTGCGCGAAGCTCATCACCTTGACGCCCGGCGAGCGCAGCAGCACCTGCACCACCGGCGCATTCTCGGCAGCGATGATGAAGGCAGCGTCGATGCGTCCCTGCTGCAGCTCCTCGGCCGCCTTGAGGCCGGACAGCGAGACCAGGTGATCGCCGGCCTTGATCTCGTTGGCGCGCAGCAGTTGCTGCGCCAGCTGGCGTACCCCGGAGCCTTCCTGGCCGATGGCAATGCGCTTGCCGCGCAGGTCGGTCAGGCGATCGAGGCGCCTCTCGCCGCGGTAGAAGACCCAGACCGGCTCGTAGAAGACGCTGCCCAGCGACAGCAGGCCGGAATCGTCGGCGACATCCGGGTCGTCCGGCAGCTCGACGACGCCGCCCTGGACGAAGCCGACCTGCGCCTCGTCATTCTTCAGGCGCTCGATGTTCTGCAGCGAGCCGGCCGAGGTTTTCACTTCCAGCGTGATGCCGTTGCGCGCCAGGATCGCCGCGTAGCGCTGGGCGAACTGGTAGTAGGCACCGGAATCGCTGCCGGTGGTGATGACGATCTTCGTCGGCGGCGCCGGCTCGACGAACTGGTAGGCGACGTAGAAACCGATGCCGACGATCAGGAAAATCCACCAGGCGGTGGCGAACAGGTCGCGCAGCGACAGCAGGCCGGCCTTGAAGCGCGCCATCATGGGACCAGGATGGTCGAGCCGGTGGTCTTGCGCGCTTCGAGATCGCGGTGAGCCTGCGCGGCGTCCTTGAGCGGATAGGTCTGGTTGACCTCGATACGCACCTTGCCGGAAGCGACGATCTCGAACAGTTCGGCCCCCAGCGCCTCCAGGTCGGCCCGCTTGGCGGTGTAGTGCACGATCGTCGGGCGGGTCACGAACAGCGAACCTTTCTGCGACAACTGCAGCAGATCGAACGGCGGCACCGGGCCGGACGCGTTGCCGTAGGTGACCAGCATGCCGAGCGGACGCAGGCTGTCGAGCGAGCCCATGAAGGTATCCTTGCCGACGCCGTCATAGACGACCGGCACCCCCTCGCCGCCGGTGATCTCGCGCACGCGCTGGGTGAAATTCTCGGTCGAGTAGTTGATCACGTGGTCGCAGCCGTGCGCCCGCGCCAGTTCCGCCTTGGCCGGCGAGCCGACGGTACCGATCACCGTCGCCCCCAGCGCCTTGGCCCACTGGCAGGCGATCAGGCCGACGCCGCCGGCCGCCGCGTGGATCAGCACCGCATCGCCCGGCTGCACGCGGTAGGTGCGGCGCAGCAGGTAGGCAGCGGTCAGGCCCTGCAGCATCATGGCGGCCGCCGTATTGAAAGCGATGGCGTCCGGCAGCTTGAGCAGGCGATGCGCCGGGATGTTGCGCACCTCGGCATAGGCGCCGACCGGCCCGCCGGCATAGGCGACGCGATCGCCGACCTTGACCTCGCTGACGTCGGGGCCCACCGCCTCGACCACGCCCGCGCCTTCGAGGCCGATGCCAGCCGGCAAGGGCAGCGGATAGAGACCGGTGCGATGGTAGGTATCGATGAAATTGAGGCCGACCGCGTGGTGGCGGACCGTCGCCTCGCCCGCCGCCGGTACCGGCACGTCGATTTCCTCCCAAAGCAGCACTTCGGGGCCGCCGGTCTGGTGGATGCGAATGGCGTGGGGCATGGGGGTCTCCTCGTTATCTTTTTGGCAAGAAACCGAGGTTATCACTGCGCTGTCGTTCCTTCCACCGTCAACGCGAGCCAGGCGATCCCCAGCCACTCGTGCAGCGCGAAGTACGAATTGCGCAGGGCATTGCTTTGGGGCAGCAGGTCGAGCGGCCCGAGCAGCGCGCGGCCGGCGGTCTTGAAGTGCGTGGGTGCGGGAACGACCTCGAGGCCGGCTGCGCGGAACAGGCGCAGCGCGCGCGGCATATGGAAGGCCTGCGTGACCAGCACGACGCGCCGAATGCCGGCATCACGGAGGATCGCCGCCGACTTGGAGGCATTCTCCGCAGTATTCCGCGACTCGCCCTCCTGCCAGCGGGCCTTGACGGCGAACTCGCGCTCCAGGATGTCGGCCATCACGGCGGCCTCCGTTTGTGTCGCATTTTCCGGACGACCACCGGCCACCAGCAGCGGCAGATCGAAGCGTTTTGCCAGCAGCGCGCCGTAGCGGAGCCTGAGCAGCGTCCGCTCGCCGGCAGTATCGCCACCATATTCCGGCGCCTTCAGATCCAGCCCACTACCGAGCACAACAATAGCCTGGGCGCCTTCCGTGTGCTGCAGCACCGGTCCGGCCCGTTCTTCCAGCGAGGCCATCAGCGCGCCGGACACCAGCGGCAACGACTGCATGACAAGCAACGCAGTGCCGAACGCAGCCAAACCGAAAGCCCAGCGCCGACGCCGGTAGAAGCCGGCGATGACCAGCAGCAGCAAGCCGTTGGCTGGCGGCAGCAGCAGAATAACCAGCAGATCCTTGAGGAACCAGGCAGCGGACACGGGCGATCAGACCGGCGTCAGTTTCGCGTATTCAAGCGCCAGCCACTTCATGCCGCTGCCGCCGAAATTGACCTGGACGCGGGCATCAGGGCCACGCCCTTCGGTCGCGACGATGACGCCGATGCCGAACTTGGCGTGCTCGACGGTCTGCCCGATGCGCAGGCCGCTGGTAGCCGGCTCGGCATAGCCGCCACCGAACGAGCCGAAGGCCGGTACGGCAGAAGCCGACTCGGCTCTCTTGTTCAGCTTGAGCAGGAACTGCTCCGGAATTTCCTCGAGGAAACTCGACGGCACACAGTCGCGTATCTGGCCGTGCAGCATCCGAGTCTGCGCGCAGGAAACGTAAAGCCGCTTGCGCGCACGCGTCACCGCCACATACATAAGGCGCCGCTCCTCCTCAAGCCCTTCACGGCCTTGGTTGACCGAATTGTCGTGCGGGAACAGCCCCTGTTCCAGCCCGGTGATGAACACAACATCGAATTCCAGCCCCTTGGCGGCGTGCACCGACATCAGTTGCACTGCTTCCTGGCCTTCGCCAGCCTGGTGTTCGCCGGCTTCCAACGATGCGTGGGCGAGGAAAGAAGCGAGCGCGCCGCCCTCGCCTTCGACGCTCATCACTACGCCATCGTCATCCACGAAGGTGGCAGCGGCGTTGATCAGTTCGTCGAGGTTTTCCAGCCGTTCCTGGCCTTCCTTTTCGGTGCGGTAATGCTGGGCGAGGCCGCTCTTTTCGATGACGTGCTCAATGATTTCCGGTAGCGGCAGCTTTTCCGTCTCCTGACGCAGGCTTTCGATCAGCCTGATGAAGGCGCCGACCGTCTGCCCGGCCTTGCCGGTCAGCGAGGCCGCCGCGTTGTAGAGACTGGAATTGATCTGGTGCGCCGTCGCCTGCAGGTTTTCCAGCGAACGGGCTCCGATGCCGCGCGTCGGGAAATTGACTATGCGCAGGAAAGCCGTGTCGTCGTCCGGGTTGCCCAACAGGCGCAGGTACGCCAACGCGTGCTTGATTTCCTGCCGATCGAAGAAGCGCGTGCCGCCATAGACCTTGTAGGGGACGCCTCTGGCAACCAACTCGTGTTCGAGGACGCGCGACTGGGCGTTGGAGCGGTAAAGCAGTGCAATCTGCGTCTGCGGGACGCCTTCGCGCACCAGTTCGCGAATTTCCTCGACGATGAAACGCGCCTCGTCGAGATCGGAATAAGCTTCGAAGGCGCGGATCGGCTCGCCGGCACCGGCGTCGGTCCACAGGTTCTTGCCGAGGCGTTCGCGGTTGTTCTTGATCAGCGCATTGGCGGCGGCCAGGATGTTGCCGTGGGAACGGTAGTTCTGTTCCAGCCGGATGACGTTGGCGCCGGCGTAGCCGCGCTCGAAGTCGCGCATGTTGCCGACTTCGGCGCCGCGGAAAGCGTAAATGCTCTGGTCGTCGTCACCGACCGCGAACACCCTGGCGCCGCCGCCGGCCAGCAACTGCAGCCAGGCGTACTGGAGCTTGTTGGTGTCCTGGAACTCGTCAACCAGAATGTAGCGAAAGCGTTCTTGGTAGTGGACACGCAAAGGTTCGTTGCGCTGCAGCAATTCGTAACAGCGCAGCAACAATTCGGCAAAATCGACGACGCCTTCGCGGTTACACTGGGTTTCGTATTCGGCATACAACTCGACACGCTTCTGCGTGTAGTTGTCGTAAGCCTCGGCCTGCGCGGCACGCACGCCCTGCTCTTTATGCGCATTGATGAAATGGCACAACTCGCGCGGCGGGTATTTCTCGTCGTCGATATTGAGGTTCTTCAGCAGGCGCTTGACCATTGCCAGCTGGTCCGCCGAATCGAGGATCTGGAAGGTCTGCGGCAGCCCGGCTTCGCGGTAGTGGGCACGCAACAGGCGGTTGCACAGGCCGTGGAAAGTGCCGATCCACATGCCGCGTGTATTGATCGGCACCAGCGCCGACAGGCGTGCCGTCATCTCCTTGGCCGCCTTGTTGGTGAAGGTTACCGCCAGCACGCCGTGCGGCCCGACCTGGCCGGTAGACATCAGCCAGGCGATGCGCGTGGTCAGCACACGGGTCTTACCACTGCCGGCCCCGGCGAGGATCAGCGCATGCACCGGCGGCAGCGTAACTGCCTGTAATTGCGGGGAGTTCAGGTTTGCCAGGAGGTCAGACATAAATCGGCTTTGGTCCGGAAATGACGGTATACGGTGCGCCGCAGGCAATCGCGGAACATTAGTAAGACCAATTTGTTGCAATTGTGCAACGCAACATCCCATCTAGAAGGGTTAACCTAATCAATCTGGAATCCCAAGCAGTATACTGACCAAAAATATGTTGCAGTGCACAAAACTTCTCGCCCACAAGGCAGTCGAAACAGCAAGTGGCCACCGCCACCAAGTAAAAGGAGTAACAGCATGAAAGCACCTAAAATCCTGCCCTGGATCGCCAGGAAAGCTGGAATCAGCGATGAACTCGCCCTCAAACTGTGGCGTCGCGCCGCCTCCGAAGCCGAATACCTGACCGGCAAGGCGGAAGGTTCCGAATACTGCGGCCTCGCCGTCGAGCGCTTCCTCAGCATTGTCGAGGACGAAGTCGGCCAGACGCCACAATATAGCCTGACGCCAGCCCCGAAAATTTCCTGGATGTGGCGCCACCAGTCCCGCATGTCGTTGCTGTCCCTGATGGCCGCCCAGAACGCCTATCGCTTCTGGCAGAACACTTGGGGCAACATCCAGCCGCAAAAAAAAGCGGCATGACCGGGCGTAGCTGAAGCCGATTCGGCGTGACGGGTGCGTGCAGGTACCCGCTACGACTTTCGGCCAGCACTTGCGCCTAACGTCCGGTCAGCAGACCGCCCAGGCGCCACAAGCTTCCCCAGCCGACACCGCTCGGCAAAGCCGTCGTTCCCACCGGATATCCCGCGCAGGGGAGCCACCTGTTGCGGTCGACCCCGAAAAAATGCCCGAAACGGGCACCGCTCCAGGCGTCCCGACCTCGGTCGACGAGCGGGGCTGCTAAACTGCCGGCCATGCACGACGACCTTAGCGACGAACGCCTGATGCTCGCCTATCGCGATGGCGATACGGCCGCATTCGAGGCGCTCTACGGCCGTTACCGCAGCAGACTCTACCGCCACCTGGCCCACCAGTGCGGCGATGCGCGGCTGGCCGAGGAACTTTATCAGGACATCTGGCTCAAGGTCGTCAACGCCCGCGCCGGCTATGAACCGCTGGCGAAGTTCTCGACCTGGCTCTATCGCATCGCCCACCATCGCCTGCTCGACCACTACCGGCAGCGCTCGCGCAACGTCGCCGAATTGTTCGACGCCAGCATCGACCCGGACGAACTGCCGGCCGCCGACTGCGCCAATCCGGCGCGCCAGTTCGAACGCAGCGACCTCGCCAACCGCCTGACGTTGGCACTGGAAGACTTGCCCGCACCGCAGCGCGAAGCCTTCCTGCTGGCCGAAGAAGGCGGGCTGAGCCTGGAAGAAATCGCCGCCGCCACCGCCACCGGGCGCGAAACGGTCAAGAGCCGGCTACGCTACGCCGTCGGCAAACTGCGACTATCCTTGCAGGATCTGCTATGAACGACGCCCACGACGATCTCCGCGACCCGGAACTGTCCCGCCTTTACAAACAGGCGAGCCAGGCCGAACCACCGTCGACGCTGGACACCGCCATCCTGACCGCCGCGCGCACTGCCGCCGCGCCGCAACAACCGTCCCGCCCGTGGTGGCGCCGGCTACAGGCGCCGTTCGCGCTGGCGGCGACCGTCGTGCTCGCCGTCGTCCTGACATTGAGCATGGAGCGCAACCCGCCACCCGATGGCGAAATCCCGGCAACCCCGTCGGGCAATGGGCGCCCTCCCGCCGCGGAGCAGGTCGCGCCAGCGAGCCGGAACGCTTCGGAAGCGCTGGCCCCGGCGGCACCGGCCGCTAGCATACCGGCGCGCCAGGAGGCGCAGCGCTCGAAAGCGACACCGGAAAAGCAGACGCCCGCGACAAGCTCGCAGGATGGCTCTCACCCTGCAGCACCAGCTGCCGTACAGGGCGCCCCCGGCGCTGGTGCCGCGAAGACGGCACCCGCCCCGGCTACCGATGCCGAAAGCGCAGACATGCTCGGCAGCGAGCGCCAAAAGCCCCTCGCCGAACCGGCGCTGGAAGCGAAACGCGAGGCGGCCACAGCGCTGCCGCAGAAATCCCCCGAAGCGTGGCTCGAGGAAATCCGCAGCCTGCGCCGGCAGGGGCGCCCCGGAGAGGCCGAACGCAGCCTGCGCGAATTCCGCGCCGCCTATCCCGCTTACCCGCTACCGGAAGATTTGCGCTAGCCCTTAACCCCATTCCGGCAAACCCGGCGTTTTCATGGTCACCCTCAATCAGAAATTGGAGACCATGATGAAAACGCTGCTTGCCGCCCTTCTGCTCGTCGCCGGCTGCATTCCCTTCGCCGGCGCCGCGGCCCTCGCCGAAGTCCAGGTCATCGACCGGACGACCGGCCAGACCCTCGAAACCTGGCGCCACCGCGGCCGCCTCTACGTTGCCGGGACACCGGGCAACCGCTACGCCGTCAGCCTGCGCAACCGGAGCGAAGGACGCGTCCTGGCCGTCATTTCAGTCGACGGCGTCAACGCCATCAGCGGCGAGACGGCCAACGCCAGCCAGTCCGGCTATGTGCTGGCGCCCGGCCAGGCGGCCGAAGTCGCCGGCTGGCGCAAGAACATGGACGAGGTCGCGGCCTTCTACTTCACCCGCCTCGGCGACAGCTACGCCGCCCGCACCGAACGGCCGCAGAACGTCGGGGTCATCGGCGTTGCGGTGTTCAACGAGTATGTACCGCCGCCGCCACCGCCAGCGCAGATTGGCGCCCAGGAAAAGGCGGAGGCCTCCGCCGACAACGCCGCCCGTTCCGCCGCCAGCGCTGCACCGGCGCCTGCCGCCGAAGCCAAGCTGGGCACCGGCCATGGCGAACGCATCACTGCCCGTGTCGGTCACACCGAATTCCACCGGCAGAGCACGCAGCCGAACGAAATCATCACCATTTACTACGACAGCCGCGCCAACCTGGTCGCCCGCGGCGTCATTCCGGGCGCCCCGCGCTACGGTCACCCGAACCCATTCCCCGGCGGCTTCGTGCCTGACCCGAAAGGCTGAGCGAGGCAACCCGCTGCGCCCCGGGCGGGGGTGCAAACACGCGTATAATTTGCGGTATTCCAGATTTCCGCCGATTGCCGCTCATGCAGGACAAATACACCCCCGCCGATATCGAACGCGCCGTCCAGCAGCACTGGGACCGGACCGGCGCCGCCCGCGCCGTCGAAGATACCGCCAAGCCCAAGTACTACTGCCTGTCGATGTTCCCGTATCCGTCCGGGAAACTGCACATGGGCCACGTCCGCAACTACACCATCGGTGACGTGCTCTCGCGTTTCCACAAGATGCAGGGCTACAACGTGCTGCAGCCGATGGGCTGGGACGCCTTCGGCATGCCGGCCGAAAATGCTGCACTGCAAAATAACGTACCGCCGGCCGGCTGGACTTACTCCAATATCGATTACATGCGCAAACAGCTGCAGTCGCTCGGCTTCGCCATCGACTGGGAACGCGAATTCGCGACCTGCACGCCCGAGTACTACCGCTGGGAACAATGGCTGTTTACCCGTCTCTATGAAAAGGGACTGGTCTACAAGAAGCTCGGCACCGTGAACTGGGACCCGGTTGATCACACCGTGCTCGCCAACGAACAGGTTATCGACGGCCGCGGCTGGCGTTCCGGCGCGCTGATCGAAAAGCGCGAGATCCCCATGTATTACATGAAGATAACCGCCTACGCCGAAGAACTGCTGTCTGAGCTGGACAACCTGCCGGGCTGGCCCGAGCAGGTCCGCCTGATGCAGAAAAACTGGATCGGCAAGAGCACCGGCGTCCGCTTCGCCTTCCCGCTCGTCGACAACCCCGACGACAAGCTGTGGGTATTCACCACCCGCGCCGACACCATCATGGGCGTCACCTTCGTCGCCGTCGCCGCCGAGCATCCGCTGGCGACCCGCGCTGCCGCCAACAACCCGGAACTTGCCGCCTTCATCGAAGAATGCAAGAAGGGCGGCGTCGCCGAAGCCGACCTCGCGACGATGGAAAAGAAAGGGATGCCGACCGGCATCTACGTCACCCACCCGCTGACCGGGGAACAGGTCGAAGTCTGGGTCGGCAACTACGTGCTCATGAGCTACGGCGACGGCGCCGTGATGGCCGTGCCGGCCCACGACGAGCGCGATTTCGCCTTTGCCCTGAAATACAACCTGCCGATCAAGCAGGTTGTCGCCGTCGATGGTGAAACCTCCTTCAGCCACGAAGCCTGGGCCGAGTGGTATGCCGACAAGCAGCGCGGCGTGCTGGTCAATTCCGGCAAATACGACGGCCTTGGCTACGAAGCCGCCGTCGATGCCATCGCTGCCGACCTTGCCGCCAAGGGCCTCGGCGACAAGAAAGTCCAGTTCCGCCTGCGCGACTGGGGCATTTCCCGCCAGCGCTACTGGGGTTGTCCGATTCCGATCATCCACTGCAAGAACTGCGGCGACGTGCCGGTGCCCGATGACCAGTTGCCGGTCGTCCTGCCGGAGAACGTCGAGATCACCGGCGCCGGCTCGCCCTTGGCCAAGATGCCCGAGTTCTACGAGTGCAAGTGCCCGAAGTGTGGCGGCGACGCCCGGCGCGAAACCGACACCATGGACACCTTCTTCGAGTCGTCCTGGTATTTCCTGCGCTACGCCTGTCCGGACAACGCCACGGCCATGGTCGATGAGCGCGTCGCCTACTGGTGCAAGGGCGGCATCGACCAGTACATCGGCGGTATCGAGCACGCCATCCTGCACCTACTGTACTCGCGCTTCTTCACCAAGCTCATGCGTGACGTCGGCCTGATCGGCGATCTCGGCGAACCTTTCGCCAACCTGCTGACCCAGGGCATGGTCGTCGCCCCGACCTTCTACCGCGATCTCGATGGCGGCAAGAAGCAGTGGATCAACCCGGCCGATGTGGACGTCGTCACCGACGAGCGCGGCCGGCCGACCGGCGCCACCCTGAAGGCCGACGGCCTGCCGGTGGTGATCGGCGGCACCGAGAAGATGTCGAAGTCGAAGAACAACGGTGTCGATCCACAGGCCCTGATCGACCAGTACGGCGCCGACACGGCCCGTCTGTTCATCATGTTCGCCTCGCCGCCCGACCAGTCGCTGGAATGGTCCGACGCCGGCGTCGAAGGGGCTTACCGCTTCCTGCGCCGTTTGTGGAAGACGACTTACGACCACGTGCAGGCCGGCCTCGTCGATGCCAAATTTGAGCAAAAATCCCTGTCGACCGCACAAGCCGACCTCCGGCGCAAGTTGCACCAGACCATGGGCAAGGTCGCCGACGATTACGGCCGGCGCAAGCAGTTCAACACGGCCATCGCCGCCGTCATGGAATTGCTCAACGCCTACGACAAGTGCGACCTCAATAACGCCACTGGCCGCGCCCTAGCGCAGGAAACGCTGGAAAGCATCGCCCTGCTGCTCTTCCCCATCGTCCCGCACATCGGCCAGGCGCTCTACGCCGAGCTGAAGCCGGGCCAGGATGCCGGCGTCCAGGCCTTCCCGAAGGCCGATCCGGCGGCCCTCAAGCAGGACGAGATCGAGCTCATGGTGCAGGTCAACGGCAAGCTGCGCGGTTCCATTCGCGTTTCTGCCGAGGCCGACAAGGCGAGCATCGAAGCCGCCGCGCTGGCCTCGGAAGGCGCCGTCAAGTTCATGGAAGGCAAGCCGGCCAAGAAGGTTGTCGTTGTGCCGGGCCGTCTGGTCAATATCGTCGTCTAAGGAAGCTTCATGCGCCTCCCGCTCCGCATCGTCCTTGCCCTGCTCATGGCAGCCGTCGTTGCCGGCTGTGGCTTCCAGTTACGCGGCAGCAACAGCAACCTGCCCTACAAGACGCTGTACATCGCCTTGCCGGAAACCGCCGACGTACGCATCTGGCTGCAGCGCTACATCGGCGCCACCGGCCAGACGAAGATCGTCGACAGCGCCAAGGATGCCGAAGCGGTATTCCAGCAATTGCAGGACAGTCGCATCAAGACCATCCTCAGCGTCAATGCCCAGGGGCGCGTGACCGAATATCGCCTGCAGCTGAATTACCGCTTCCGGCTGGTCGACGCAAAGGGGCGCGAACTGGTGGCGCCGAACGAGATCAACCTGTCGCGCGACATCACCTACAGCGACTCCAACATCCTGGCCAAGGATCTGGAAGAAGGCCTGCTCTGGCGCGACATGAACAACGACCTGGTCAACCAGATCGTGCGCCGGCTGTCGCTGATCAAGCCGAAGAACCCCGACCTCGACGAAGACGACGACTGATGCTGCTCAAGGGCGAACAACTCGCCGCTCACCTCGAACGCGAGTTGCGTCCGCTTTACGTGGTTTATGGCGACGAACCACTGCTAGTCATCGAGGCTGCCGACGCCATTCGCGCCCGTGCGCGCCAGCAGGGCTACAGCGAGCGCGAGGTGCTGACCGTCCTGCCGCATTTCGACTGGGGCCAGCTGCTGGCCGCCGGCGGCAATATGTCATTGTTCGGCGACCGCAAGCTGATCGACCTGCGCATCCCGACCGGCAAGCCGGGCAAGGAGGGTGGCGCGGCCCTGCAGGACTGGTGCCGCAACCTGTCGCCCGACAACCTGCTGCTGGTCACCCTGCCGGAACTCGACTGGCGCGAGGAGAAGGCCGTCTGGTTCACGACGCTGGTCAATGCCGGGGTGGCGATCAAGCTGAACGCGCCGCCCTTGGCCGAACTGCCAGGCTGGATCGCCGGCCGCCTGCGCCGCCAGCAGCAGAGCGCCGACCTCGACAGCCTGAAATTCATCGCCGAGCGCGTCGAAGGCAACCTGCTCGCCGCGCACCAGGAAATCCAGAAGCTCGGCCTGCTTTATCCGGCCGGCGCCCTTTCGCTGGCGCAGATTCGCGAGGCGGTGCTCAACGTCGCCCGCTACGACATCGACGGCCTGCGCGAAGCCCTGCTGGCGGGCGATATCGCCCGCCTGAGCCGGACGCTGGACGGCCTGATGCACGAAGGCGAGGCGCCGCCGCTGGTGCTGTGGGCGATGAGCGAGGAAATCCGGGCGCTGGCGATCCTGCGTAGCGGCCTCGACCGCGGCCGGCCGCTGGACCAGTTGCTCAAGGAAGCGAAAGTCTGGGGGCCGCGCCAGAACCCGGTGAAAAAGGCCTTGCAACGGCTGTCGACCGCAACACTCGAAGCGGCGCTGCAACATGCGGGAAAAATCGACCGGCTCGCCAAGGGCGTCGGTCAGGGCAACATCTGGGAAGAATTCCTGCGTCTCGGCCTGAGCCTGAGCACGCAGAAATAATCAAGCGGCAGACGCCTCGTCACCCGGTTCGAGGTCATCCGGTTCGAGGTCTTCCCAAATGCACGCGCACTCCTTGCGGATATCGTGGATTCCGGGTTTCCGGGCATCCTGAACCATGCACACGCCATGGCAATCGTGATCCACGACGACCAGTTTCATTTCCGTATCCACGTGGCGTTCGCCATCCCAAAAACTGCAAGTTGCACAAACCTTAACTTCGGCCGGCAGAATCAATTTCTCAGCCATCTTGTCCCCGATGGAAACCCATGTTGTCATTGCGGATAAGAGTTTACCCGCTTCCGGAAGTTCCCCCTAAATTTGCTGGCTATAATGTTCCTTTGCCCGCATGAAAACTATCATGGACATCAAGGAATACATGCAGACCGTCGGCCGTCAGGCCCGCGCCGCCTCGCGCCGCCTTGCCGGTGCCACCACGGCCGAGAAGAACGCCGCCCTGCTCCACATCGCCACCGCCATCCGCCGCGAAAGCGCTGCGCTGGTCGCCGCCAATCAGGAGGACCTGGCCGCCGCCCGTGCCGCCGGCCTCGACAGCGCGATGATCGATCGCCTGACATTGTCCGCCAAGGGCGTCGAAAGCATGGCCGAAGGCGTCGAACAGGTCGCCACGCTGGCCGACCCGATCGGCGAAATGACCGACATCAAGTACCGCCCGTCCGGCATCCAGGTTGGCAAGATGCGCGTGCCGCTCGGCGTCATCGGCATCATCTACGAAGCGCGGCCGAACGTCACCGCCGATGCCGCGGCGCTGTGCCTGAAATCCGGCAACGCCGCCATCCTGCGCGGCGGTTCGGAAGCCATCCGCTCCAACCGCGCCATCGCCGCGCTGGTTCACGAAGGCTTGCAAGCCGCCGGGCTGCCGGCCGATGCCGTGCAGGTCATCGCCACCACCGACCGCGCCGCGGTCGGCGAACTGATCACCATGCGCGAATTTGTCGATGTCATCGTGCCGCGCGGCGGCAAGGGCCTGATCGCCCGCCTGCTGGCCGAATCGCGGGTGCCAATGATCCAGCACCTCGACGGCAACTGCCACGTCTATCTGGAAGAGGAAGCCGATCCGAACAAGGCGCTGAAAATCGTCGAGAACGCCAAGACCCAGCGCTACGGCACCTGCAACACCGCCGAGTCGCTTTTGGTCGACCGCTCGGTCGCCGCCATGCTGCTGCCGCCGATCGCCCACATGCTGACCGCCAAGGGCGTCGAGATCCGCGGCTGCGCGGAAACCTGCGCCATCGTCAAGGAAGCCGTGCCGGCCAGCGAAGAGGATTACTACACCGAGTACCTGGCGCCGATCATCTCGGTCAAGGTCGTCGCCGGCATCGACGGGGCGATCGCGCACATCAACCAGTACTCGTCGCACCACACCGAGGCCATCGTCACCGACAACCACCCGAAGGCCATGCGCTTCCTGCGCGAGGTCGATTCAGCCTCGGTCATGATCAATGCCTCGACGCGCTTCGCCGATGGGTTCGAGTACGGCCTGGGTGCCGAGATCGGCATCTCGACCGACAAGATCCACGCCCGTGGGCCGGTCGGCCTTGAAGGGCTGACCAGCCAGAAGTGGGTCGTGCTGGGTGACGGGCACGTAAGGGGCTGAAGCATTTTCGGCATTTTCCGGCAGTCGACCGCAACAGGAGGGCAACACCGTGGCTGAAGCAAGCTACCAGGCCATCGTCGCCACCCCCGGCTTCGCCCTCGGCGTGCGCTGCGACGACGAGGAAATCATCGAGATCGAGTTCCTCGAACCGCGCCCGGAACAGGCCCCGGCCAATCCGCTGGCCGCCGAAGCCGTCCGCCAACTGCACGCCTATCTGGCCGACCCGGCCTTCCAGTTCGGCCTGCCGCTGCGCCCTTCCGGCACCACCTTCCAGCGCCGCGTCTGGGGCGAAATCGCCGCCATCCCGGCCGGCGTGACACTGACCTACGGCGAGGTAGCGAAAAACCTCAGAAACGCCCCGCGCGCCGTCGGCCAGGCCTGCGGTGCCAACCCGTTCCCGCTCGTCGTTCCCTGCCACCGCGTGGTCGCCAGCGGCGGCGGGCTGGGTGGCTTCGCCCGGCACGGCGGCGGCTTCCTGCTCGACATCAAGCGCTGGCTGCTGCAGCATGAAGGCAGGGGATTTGCCGGCACGCGCGGCTGATCTCGCCGAGATCGACACCTTCTGCGACGCGCTGTGGCTGGAAGACGGCCTGGCCAGGGCGACGCTCGACAGCTATCGTTCCGACCTCGGGCGACTGGCGCTGTGGCTGGCCGACAGCGCCGGCGAGCCGTTGCTCGACATTCGCGAAACGACGCTGACCGCCTTCATCGCCCACCTTTCGCGCCAGACGCGCGCCAGCTCGCAGTCGCGCTATCTGTCGACCCTGCGCCGCTTCTACCGCTGGCAACTGGCGCGCGGCCGCATCGTCGCCGACCCGACTCTCAAACTCGCCAACCCGACCCGCCCCTCACGCCTGCCCAAAGTCATGTCCGAGAAGCAGGTCGACAGCCTGCTCGCCGCCCCCGACCTCGACACCCCGCTCGGCCTGCGCGACCGCGCCATGCTGGAAACTCTTTACGCCACCGGCCTGCGCGTCTCCGAGCTGGTCAATCTGAAAATCCACGAAGTCAGCTTCAACGACAACGTGCTGCGCGCCCTTGGCAAGGGCAGCAGGGAACGCCTGGTGCCGCTTGGCGAGCTCGCCATCGACTGGCTGGGCCGCTACCTGAACGAGGCCCGCCCTGACATCCTCAAGGGCCAGCAGAACGACGCCCTGTTCGTCACCGCGCGCGGCGGCGCCATGACCCGCCAGGCTTTCTGGCAACTGATCAAGCGTTATGCGGCGGTCGCCAGCATCGCCCCGGAAAAACTCTCGCCGCATGTCCTGCGCCACGCATTCGCCACCCACCTGCTCAACCACGGCGCCGACCTGCGCGTTGTGCAACTGCTGCTCGGCCACGCCGACATCTCGACGACGCAAATCTATACCCACGTGGCGCGGGAACGCCTGAAGAGCCTGCACGCGATACACCACCCGCGCGGTTGAACCGTGTTGCCCACCAAGCCCCGCTTAGGAATATGATTGTTGTGAAATTCAAATAACACGCACCCGATAATTCGACTACAAAAACTGAGGATATAGAAATGGACAAATTCCTGCTTCCCGTCGGCCGACTCGCCGGCCTGCTCGGTTTGCTCATGTGTCTTGTTAGCGGCCTCCTTCGGCTCTCCGGACAGCACTGGATCGGCGGCTTTGAAACACTCACGCTGCTGCAGGGCGGTGTTGCCGGCATGGTTCTCGGTTGCTTTTTCCTGCTTCTGGCCCTAACCAAAAATGCTTGAAGAGTCGCTTGCTGCGTGTGCCAAGTAAAATTTTTTCGAAGACAGTCATTGCTTGCATGAACAAATCTGATCACGCCCCCGAAACCCAGGCGACCAAATTCCTCAAGGCGCACCGAATCGCCTTTTCCAGCCACCTTTACGCCTACGAAGAGCACGGCGGCACCAAGGTTTCGGCGCGCGAACTGAATGTCGACGAGCACGCCGTGGTCAAGACGCTGGTCTTCGAGGACGAGAACGCCAAGCCGCTGGTCGTCCTGATGCACGGCGACTGCAAGGTGTCGACCAAGGAACTGGCGCGCCAGATCGGCTGCAAGAAGGTCGAACCGTGCAAGCCGGAAGTCGCCAACCGCCACACCGGCTACCTGGTCGGCGGCACCAGTCCGTTCGGCACCAAAAAAGCGATGCCGGTCTATATGGAAAAGTCCATCCTTGACCTGCCGCTGATCTACATCAACGGCGGCCGCCGCGGCTATCTGGTCGGCGTACACCCGCACGACATCCTGCGCGTGCTGAACCCGAAGACGGTCGAGGCGGCACTGAAGGGGTGATTGCTATCATCAATCGACAGGATTTAAGCAATCGATTGGCGCTATAAATAGCCGACACGTAAAGTGGTATCCAGCACTGAAGGAGAGCCACCATGACCCAACTCGTCATCCGCCACTACGCCAGACCCGCAGCCCGCCCCCGCCTCTGGGCCGGCCTCGTCATCGCCGCCGTCGCCTTCGTCTTCGGCCTAGAACAGTCGGCGCAATGGCTGGCCGCTCACCCGATGGCCGCGCAAGGCCTGCAGGCCAGCCTGCTCGCCGGACTCGCCACCGGCCTTGGGGCAATTCCGGTGCTTTTTCTGCGTCGACCGCAACCGAAGCTGATGGCGCCGATGCTCGGCCTCGCCGGCGGCATGATGCTCGCCGCCAGCTTCTTCTCGCTGCTCGTGCCGGCGGTGCAAGCGGTGGCCGCCAGCGGGGCACCGCCGGCACTCGGCCTCCTTACCGCCATCGCTTTCATTGTCGGCACGCAGTTGATGCAGCAGATGGACCGCCGCTTCCCGCACGCCCATGTCGAACAGCTCGATGAAGTGGACGCCGCACCGCGTCTCGGCCTCGTCGTTACCGCCATCGCCCTGCACAACCTGCCCGAAGGCCTCGCCGTCGGCGTCGCCGCAGCGGCTGGCGCCGACCACGGCATGACGCTCGGGATTGCCCTGCAGAACATCCCGGAAGGCTGGATCGTCGCCAGCGCCCTGCTCGCCCTCGGCGCTTCGCCATTGCGCGCAGCCGCGATCGCACTGGCGACCGGCCTCGTCGAGCCGGTCGGCGGCCTGTTCGGCGTCATCGCCACCAGCATCGCCGGCGCCGCGCTGCCGCTTGCCATGGCGGCGGCCGCCGGCGCCATGCTTTGGGTGGTCGGCCACGAACTGATTCCGGCATCGCACAAGCCGGGACGCGAGGCGGCCGCGACCGCCGGCCTGGCCAGTGGCTTCGCGGTGATGACGCTGCTTGCCACCGTGTTTTAGATCGAGCGCTCGATGATGACGCCGACGCGCTTGACGCCCGGCATCATGCCCAGCTTGGCGACCGAGACGCGCACCCACTGGGCGGCGAAGTTTTCGAGCAGGTCGGTCGCCACGTGCTCGGCCAGCCTCTCCAGCAGGTTGAAGTGGCTGGCCGCCAGATCGCTGCGCAGACGCTCGACGACCACCGCGTAATCGACGGTGTCGCGAATGTCGTCGCTGGCCCCGGCCGATGCGGTCGACACCCCGATCTGCAATGAAATCTCGACCGTCTGCGCCATCGCCTTCTCGCGCGGATAGATGCCTATCCACGTTTCGGCGCGCAGTTCTTCGATGAAAATGATGTCCATGGGGCGGTCGACCGCAGCAGAGGTGTAAAATCCGCCGCGATTGTACCTCAGCGCTACCAACGACCCATGCAAACTGCCCTCGCCATTGTTGCCGCCTACCTACTCGGTTCCGTTCCGTTCGCGATGATCTCGTCGCGCATCTTCGGGCTGGCCGATCCGCGCAGCTACGGTTCGGGAAACCCGGGCGCCACCAACGTCCTGCGCAGCGGCAACAAGAAGGCGGCACTGGTCACCCTGATCGGCGATGCACTCAAGGGCTGGGCGGCGGTATTCATCGCGCAGAAGATGGGGTTCAGCGACAACGTCATCGGCCTCGTCGCGCTCGCTGTCTTCTTTGGCCACCTGTTCCCGATTTTCCTCAAATTCAAGGGAGGCAAGGGCGTCGCCACTGCCGCCGGCGTGCTGCTCGCCCTCGACCCGCTGCTCGGCCTGGCCGTCCTCGGCACCTGGCTGTTCGTCGCCTTCGCCTTCCGCTATTCATCGCTGGCCGCAGTGCTGGCGGCTGGACTGGCTCCCGTCTATCAGGTGCTGATGCACGGTGGCAACGGCCAGACCATCGTCGTCGGCATCCTCGCGCTGGCGTTGATCGGTAAGCACTGGCAGAACCTCCAGCGCCTGCTGGGCGGCCAGGAAGCGAAAATCGGCAGCAAGAAAAAAGGCTGAACGCTGCCTTTGCCTGCTCATAGGCAAACACAATCGACCGAATACCATTTGTCGATTGGACCAATCCTCCGCCCGCACCTACACTGACGTCATCGGGTCAGCAACGACCCGCTTCAGTCACGGAGGGCACCATGATTTCCCGACTCGTACAGCACTTCGTTCAGGAGGACCTGGCTTGGGAGAATTACGTCGAAATCCTCGCCACACTTTCCGAAAATTACTGATCCCCGCGAAATCACCGGCAATTCAAGGACGAGCGTCCATCGGCGAAAAACCCATCTCTGCTGCAGGATGTCTGGCCGCTTGAAATGCTCGCCCACTGAGTGAAGCACCTAGCAAATGACGAACAACTAAAGGAGAAGACGATGACAAACGAAGCAAAGTGCCCGTTCTCGAGCGACGTTCGCAAACATACGATCGCCGGAGCCCCATCGAATGCAGATTGGTGGCCCAATCAACTGAAGCTGGGCATCCTGCATCAGCAATCCTCGAAGTCCGACCCTATGGGTGAGGCGTTCAACTACGCCGAAGCGTTCAAGAGCCTCGACCTGGATGCCGTCGTCAAGGATCTCCATGCCGTGATGACCGATTCGCAGGAATGGTGGCCCGCCGATTTCGGCCACTACGGCCCGCTGTTCGTTCGCATGGCCTGGCACAGCGCCGGCACCTATCGCATTTCCGACGGGCGCGGCGGCGGCGGCACCGGCAACCAGCGTTTCGCGCCCCTCAACAGCTGGCCGGACAACGTCAACCTCGACAAGGCGCGCCGGCTGCTCTGGCCGGTCAAGCAGAAGTACGGCAGCAAGCTCTCCTGGGCCGACCTGATGATCCTCGCCGGCAACGTCGCGCTGGAATCGATGGGCTTCAAGACCTTCGGTTTCGCCGGCGGGCGTCAGGATATCTGGGAACCGGAAGAAGACATCTACTGGGGCTCCGAGAACAAGTGGCTGGATGACAAGCGTTATTCTGGTGACCGGGATCTGGAAAATCCGCTCGGTGCCGTGCAGATGGGCCTGATTTACGTCAATCCGGAAGGCCCGAACGGCAACCCGGATCCGATCGCTGCGGCGCGGGACATCCGCGAGACCTTCGCCCGCATGGCGATGAACGACGAAGAAACGGTGGCACTCATCGCCGGCGGTCACACCTTCGGCAAGACCCACGGCGCCGGCGATGCGGCGCTGGTCGGGCCCGAGCCGGAAGCTGCCGGCATCGAGGAGCAGGGCCTGGGCTGGAAGAGCAGCTTCGGCAATGGCAAAGGCGGGGACACGATCTCCAGCGGTCTGGAAGTCACCTGGACCACCACGCCGACGAAGTGGAGCAACAATTTCTTCTGGAACCTGTTCGGCTACGAATGGGAACTGACGAAGAGTCCGGCCGGTGCGCACCAGTGGACTCCGAAGCATGGCATGGGTGCCGGTTCGGTGCCGGATGCCCACGATCCGACCAAGCGTCACGCGCCTGCCATGCTGACCACCGACCTCGCCCTGCGCTTCGACCCCGCCTACGAAAAGATTTCACGGCGCTTCCATGAGAACCCGGACCAGTTCGCCGACGCATTCGCCCGCGCCTGGTTCAAGCTGACGCACCGTGACATGGGCCCGCTGTCGCGTTATCTCGGCCCGCTCGTTCCCGCAGAGCAGTTGCTGTGGCAGGACCCCGTCCCCGCAGCTGATCACAAACTGATCGACGAACAGGACATTGCCGCCCTGAAGGCCAGGATCCTCGCCTCCGGTCTGTCCATCTCCCAGCTGGTCACCACCGCCTGGGCTTCCGCTGCAACGTTCCGCGGCAGCGACAAGCGCGGTGGCGCGAACGGCGCGCGCATCCGCCTGGCCCCGCAGAAGGACTGGGAAGTCAATCAGCCGGCTGAACTGGCGCAGGCGCTGTCGAAGCTGGAAGCGATCCGGAAGGACTTCAACAGTGCACAGTCCGGCGGCAAGAAGGTTTCGCTGGCCGACCTGATCGTTCTGGGCGGCTGCGCCGCAGTTGAGGCCGCTGCGAAGAAGGCGGGCCAGGACGTGACGGTTCCCTTCTCGCCGGGGCGCACGGACGCGTCGCAGGAGCAGACCGATGTCGTCTCGTTCGCCGTACTCGAGCCGACGGCAGACGGGTTCCGCAACTACGTCCGCAAGGGACAGGAGGGATCGGCCGCCGAACTGTTGGTGGACAAAGCGCAGTTGTTGACGCTGACCGCTCCCGAAATGACGGTGCTGATCGGTGGCCTGCGTGCCCTGAATGCGAACTTCGATCATTCGGCACACGGCGTGTTCACCCAGCGGCCCGAGACGCTGACCAATGACTTTTTCGTGAATCTTCTCGACATGGGCACGCAATGGCAGAAGTCCGCCACTGCCGAAGGTGTACTGGAAGGGCACGATCGTGCCACGGGCGAGCTCAAGTGGACGGGCACCGTCGTCGATCTCGTCTTCGGTTCGAACTCCCAGCTCCGAGCGCTCGCGGAAGTTTATGCATGCAGCGACTCGCAGCAAGCGTTCGTGCGTGACTTCGTGGCCGCCTGGAACAAGGTGATGAACCTCGACCGCTACGATCTCGCTAGGCCGTGACTTCGACCTCGCTCCGGGAATTCACCGCCCATGCGCTTGCCGAGGGCTTCGACGAAGTCCTCGAACGCCATTGGGCGGCGCTGACGGTACTGGAGACGCACACCCACCCGTTCGCCCTGAAAGCACGGGTGGTTGAGGGCGAAATGTGGCTCAGCGTCGGCCAGGAAACTCAGCATCTGCTGGCCGGCGACGAATTTGCACTGGAGCGCGACGTACCGCATGCCGAACGCTACGGTACCGAAGGCGCCACCTACTGGGTGGCGCGGCGAAACTGAATGGCTGGAGAAACGGCAATGGGAAAGAAATGCTGCCAGAAGAAGCCGCGCTGCAAGGATTGCCCGAAGCGCAAGGGCAAGAAAGTGGCAGCTGCGGTCGACGGCGAAAAAAGGCCGATTTTCTACTTCGCGCCGTTGACCGACATGTCCATCAGCGGCCAGCGCGGCTGCACCGCGAAATCGCCGGCCTGCTTGGCCGGCGTGCCGGCCTGAAGGCGCAGGCAACCGGCCAGCGCGATCATCGCCCCGTTGTCGGTGCAGAATTCCAGTTCCGGGTAATAAACGCGGAAGCGTTTGCGTTTTGCCTCGTTATTGAGCGTCGACCGCAGCTGCTTGTTGGCGCCGACCCCGCCGGCCACGACGAGTTGCCCGAGGCCGGTCTGCTTCAACGCCTTCAGCGACTTTTTCACCAGCACCTCGACGATGGCTTCCTGGAAGGCGCGCGCCGCGTCGGCCTTGAATTGATCGTTCAGCGGCGCGTCCTGCTCACGCACCAGCGTCAGCACCGCCGTCTTCAACCCGGAAAAACTGAAGCTGAGGTCGCCCGAATGCAGCATCGGGCGCGGCAGTTCGTACACGCCTGGCGTCCCCCGCTCGGCCAGTTGCGACAGCAAGGCGCCACCCGGATACGGCAGGCCGAGCAGCTTGGCGCTCTTGTCGAAGGCTTCGCCAGCCGCGTCGTCGAGCGTCTCGCCGAGCAACTCGTACTCGCCGACGCCGGTCACCCGCATCAACTGCGTGTGGCCGCCGGAAACCAGCAGCGCGACGAACGGAAAGCTCGGCGGGTCGTTCGACAGCAGCGGCGAGAGCAGATGCCCTTCGAGGTGGTGCACTGGCAGTGTCGGTTTATCCAGCGCCACGGCCAATGCTTCGGCGAAAGCGCAGCCGACGAGCAACGCCCCGGAAAGCCCCGGCCCGCGCGTATAGGCGATGGCGTCGATGTCGGCCAGCGATTTTCCGGCATTTTCGAGGGTCGACCGCAACAGGGGCACGACGCGCCGGATGTGGTCGCGCGACGCCAGTTCCGGCACGACGCCGCCGTACTCGGCATGCATCGCCACCTGCGAGTGCAAGGCGTGCGACAACAGCCCGGCCGCGCTGTCGTAAAGCGCGATGCCGGTTTCGTCGCAGGAGGATTCGACACCGAGGATCAACATGGGCGCGCATTTTAACACTTGAGCCGAAAAGGTTTTTTGCAATATACTGCTCGGCTTTCCGCAAGCATGCGGATACAAATTTGCGCGCACTGCCGTTTACTTGACCTGGCAGGCGCCTAACGGAAGGGGGTGATTTATATGCCGAACATTCGTGTCAAGGAAAACGAGCCGTTCGAGGTGGCCATTCGCCGCTTCAAGCGCACTGTCGAGAAGACGGGCCTCCTGACCGAGCTGCGCGCCCGTGAGTTTTACGAAAAGCCCACCGCCGAGCGCAAGCGCAAGGCTGCCGCTGCCGTTAAACGTCAACACAAGCGCCTCCGTAGCCTGACCCTGCCGCCGAAGATGTACTGATTCCGTACATTTCTCAGCAATAGAAGAGCCGCCCGCCCTCAAAAGCTGGCGGCTTTGTCTTTTTTCCCGGCGATTTTTTCTGAAGAGCAACAAAATGAGCCTCAAAGCACGCATCACCGAAGACATGAAAACGGCCATGAAGGCCAAGGAAACGGCAAAGCTGAACGCCATTCGGCTGCTGCTCGCTGCCGTCAAGCAGAAGGAAGTCGATGAGCGCGTCGAACTCGACAACGCCGCCGTCGTCGCCGTCATCGAAAAACTGACCAAGCAACGCAAGGACAGCGTCACCCAGTACGAAGCTGCCGGCCGCCAGGAACTGGCCGACGCCGAGAAATTCGAGATCGCCGTCCTCGCCGCCTACCTGCCGGAAAAAATGAGCGCCGAGGAAACCGCCGCCGCCGTCGCTGCCGCCGTCGCCGAAACCGGCGCCAAGGGGCCGGCCGACATGGGCAAGCTGATGGGCGTCCTCAAGCCACGTCTCGCCGGCAAGGCCGACATGGCCGAGGTATCAAAACTGGTCAAGGCTGCGCTCGCCGGTTAAACAAGGATGATCCCGGAGAGTTTCATCCAGGATCTGCTGGCCCGGGTCGACATCGTCGATCTGGTGGATGGCTACGTGCCGCTGAAAAAGGCCGGTGCCAATTACGCCGCCTGCTGCCCCTTCCACAACGAAAAATCGCCGTCCTTCACGGTCAGCCCGACCAAGCAGTTCTACCACTGCTTCGGCTGCGGCGCCCATGGCACGGCGATCAGCTTCGTCATGGAATATCAGGGGCTCGGCTTCGTCGAAGCCGTCAAGGAGCTGGCCAGCCGTGCCGGCATGCAGGTGCCGGAAAGCGAAGGGCGCAGCTTCAAGGATGAAAAACCGGGCCAGACGCGGACACTGATTGAAATCATGGCGCGCGCCGCGCAGTACTACAAGGATCAGCTCAAGGCCTCGCCGCGCGCCATCGAATATTG
The DNA here is from genome assembly GCA_002440665.1 of Dechloromonas sp. UBA6271. Taxonomy (GTDB): domain Bacteria; phylum Pseudomonadota; class Gammaproteobacteria; order Burkholderiales; family Rhodocyclaceae; genus Azonexus. The sequence continues at coordinate 117,788 of DJUX01000046.1, read as the reverse complement.
CAAGAAACGCGGGCTGACCGGAGAAGTCGCCGCCCGCTTCGGCATGGGCTACGCGCCGGATGGCTGGCAGAACCTGCAAGCCGTTTTCCCGGATTACGACGCCGACGAACTGAAGGTCGCCGGGCTGGTCATCGAAAATGAAGCCGGCCGCCGCTACGACCGCTTCCGTGACCGCCTGATGATCCCCATCATCAACCCGAAAGGCGAAATCATCGCCTTTGGCGGCCGCATCATCGACCAGGGCGAACCGAAATACCTGAACTCGCCCGAGACGCCGCTCTTCGAGAAGGGCCGCGAACTGTTCGGCCTGCCCCAGGCCCGTCAGGCCCTGCGCGAAACCGACACCGCCATCGTCACCGAAGGCTACATGGACGTCATCGCCCTGGCCCAGAACGGCGTCGGCAATGCCGTCGCCACGCTCGGCACGGCGACCACCGCCACCCACGTCACCAAGCTGCTGCGCCAGGTCGACCGCATCGTTTTCTGTTTTGACGGCGACAACGCCGGGCGCAAGGCCGCTTGGCGCGCCCTGGAAAATTCGCTGGAAGCGCTGGCTGACAACAAGCGCCTCGCCTTCGTCTTCCTGCCCCAGGAAGACGACCCAGACAGCTACGTCCGAACCCACGGCAAGGCCGAATTCGACCGTCTGGTCGCCCAGGCCATGCCGCTCTCCGATTTCCTGCTGCGCGAACTCGCCCAGCGCTGCGACCTGACCAGCTCCGAGGGCAAGGCCCAGCTAATCTACGAAGCCAAACCCTTGCTGCTCAAGCTGCCAACCCCACTGCTCCGCCTGCAACTGGTCAAGCGGCTGGCCGAAGCGAGCGGTTTCGCCCAGAGCGAAGTCGAGCGCCTGTGCGAACTGAAATCCTACACGCCGGCCGCGCCACCCAAGGCCAAACGCCCTCAGCACTCGCTGACCCGCAACCTGCTCCGGCTGGTCCTGCACAAGCCGCAACTGGCGGCGCAGCTGCAGATCGACCTGCTGCCCGACACGCCTGAACGCCCGGCGCTGATTCGCCTGCACGAACTGGTTGCCGGCGCCAGCAAGGAGGCCACCAGCTACGCCGCCCTGCGCGAACGCTTGCGTGGCACGCCGGAAGAAACATTGATCGAAAGCGCGGCCTCGGAACTTCTCGGCCAGCCCTTTGACGAAGCAGAATCCGACACCGAATTTCGCGACACTCTGGAAAAACTTCAGGAAGGCGACCACAAGCGGGCATTCGCCGAGCTGCAGACCCGGGTACAAAAGCTGGGGGTCGCCGGGCTGACGCCCGAGGAAAAACAGGCTTACATCGACCTCCTCGCCAACCGGGGAAATCGAAGCTAAGTTATGGTATAATCTATGGTTTTCTCCAATTATATGGACCGTGGTCATGGCTAAGGCAAAAGACACCGCTAAGGAAGCCCCGAAGGCTCGCACCAGCAAAGCCAAGGAGAAGGCAGCCGAAAGAGCGCTGCTCGAAGGCGCATTGACGGAAACGCCGGCGCCGCTGGATGCGGAAGCCCGCAAGACGCGCCTCAAGAACCTGATCAAGCTCGGCAAGGAGCGCGGCTACCTTACCTACGCCGAAATCAACGACCACCTGCCGGACGACGTCGTCGACGCGGAGAGCATCGAAACGATCATCTCCACCTTCAGCGACATGAGCATCCAGGTCTTCGACGAAGCCCCGGCTGCCGAAGACCTGCTGATGACTGACGCGGCCGCCGTCGCCACCGACGACGAAGAAGTCGAGGAACAGGCCGAGCAGGCGCTGTCCACCGTCGACTCCGAATTCGGCCGCACCACCGACCCGGTGCGCATGTACATGCGCGAAATGGGCTCGGTCGAACTGCTTACCCGCGAGGGCGAAATCGAGATCGCCAAGCGCATCGAGGATGGCCTCAAGCACATGGTGCAGGCGATTTCCGCCTGCCCGACGACGATTGACGACATCATCGAGATGGCCGCGAAGGTCGAAGCCGACGAAATGCGCATCGACGAACTGGTCGATGGGCTGATCGACCCCAACGCTGTTGACGCCCCACCGGCGCCCGAACTGCCGGAAGAAGTCGAAGAGGACGACGACGAAACTGGCGACGAGGATGGCGACGGCGCCGCCGGCGCCGTTTCCGCATCCCTGCTGCAACTCAAGACCGACGCCCTGGAGCGCTTCGCCATCATCAAGGCGCTGCACGCCAAGATGGAGAAAGCACTCACCAGCAAGGGTTCGCAGGACAAGACCTATCTCAAGCTGCGCCAGCAGATTTCCGACGAGCTGATGAACATCCGCTTCACCTCGCGTTCGATCGAACGTCTGTGCGACAGCGTGCGCGGCATGGTGGAAATGGTGCGCAAATCCGAGCGCAAGATCCAGCAGATCAGCGTGGACAAGGTCAAGATGCCGCGTCAGCATTTCATCCAGGTCTTCCCGGGCAATGAAGTCAATCTCGCCTGGGTCGACACCGAAATTGCCGCCGCCCCCAAGACCTACGTCGCGATCCTCACCCGCAACGCGCCGGCGATCAAGGAAGAGCAAAAGAAACTGATCGCCCTGCAGGACCACATCGGCATCCCGCTCAAGGACCTGAAAGACATCAACAAGCAGATGTCCACCGGCGAAGCCAAGGCCCGTCGCGCCAAGCGCGAAATGACCGAGGCCAACCTGCGTCTGGTCATCTCGATCGCCAAGAAATACACCAACCGCGGCCTGCAGTTCCTCGACCTGATCCAGGAGGGCAACATCGGCCTGATGAAGGCGGTGGACAAGTTCGAATACCGCCGCGGCTACAAGTTCTCGACCTACGCCACCTGGTGGATCCGCCAGGCCATCACCCGTTCCATCGCTGACCAGGCGCGGACCATCCGCATTCCGGTGCACATGATCGAAACGATCAACAAGATGAACCGGATCAGCCGCCAGATCCTGCAGGAAACCGGGGCCGAACCCGATCCCGCGACACTGGCCAAGAAGATGGAAATGCCCGAGGAAAAGATCCGCAAGATCATGAAGATTTCCAAGGAGCCCATTTCCATGGAAACCCCGATCGGCGACGACGACGACTCCCACCTCGGCGACTTCATCGAAGACCAGGCGACGCTGGCCCCGGCCGACGCCGCCATGTACTCCAGCCTGCGCGGTGTCACCAAGGAAATCCTGGATACGCTGACGACGCGGGAAGCCAAGGTTCTGCGCATGCGTTTCGGCATCGAAATGAACACCGACCACACGCTGGAAGAAGTCGGCAAGCAATTCGACGTCACCCGCGAGCGCATCCGCCAGATCGAAGCCAAGGCCCTGCGCAAACTGCGTCACCCCAGCCGCTCCGACAAACTGCGCAGCTTCCTCGACACGAACGGGACTTAAAGAGTTCGGGCCTGTAGCTCAGTTGGTCAGAGCAGAGGACTCATAATCCTTTGGTCCAGGGTTCAAGTCCCTGCGGGCCCACCAGCACCTTGCAGAAAGGCCAATCCTTCGGGGTTGGCCTTCAGCTTTCCAGTCAGCAACCAGGCACTGCGTAAGCAGCATGGCTCAAACGAGGCGGGACGTTATTTCCCGGCATCTTTCCTGAAGGATCACGACATGAATACAGACTCCATCCTCCTGCACCTGAAAAAGCACGGCCAATTGCTCGACTCGGAGATTGCCGAGGGCACAGGGATTGCATTGCCTGCAGTTCGCACGTCGCTTCTTGAGCTGGCAGCACAAAAAGCGATTTCCACGTGCAGCATGACCGTATTCAAGAACGGCACGCCGGTCGAGGGAATGTTCTGCCGGGTGGCAGGGTATATGCCGTCAGCTGCACCAGGCCGGAAGCCGGGTGTGAAGACCTAGGAAAGGCAGCGATTGGCATTGAATTCCGACTGATCGCCCTCCTCTGCCCCCTCGGCGCATTAGCCGAGGACACTGGAGACGAAACGCCAGGCGGCCAGCGCAGCCTTGACCGAGAAAGGCCTTGATCTTCAAAAACCGGATGTCACCAAGCAGGAAACGGACCTGTGTCGTGACGGCGGTATGGGCTCGCGCTTAGGCAGTTAGCGACGCCACCCCTTGAATGCGCGAATTGCCATTGGCGCAAGCAGTAACAGGCCACCCGGAACAATCAGGGCAGTCAGCAGCAACGTAGCAGTGCGTAGGGATTTCATGAAAGCTATCTTCCCATTTGAATGGCATTCTCTGTGTGACGTTCTTCACACAGGGGAAGATATTTTGAAGTCAATCCCGAAGCACTGTCGCCGCGGCCAGACCCTGGCTGAATATCCGTAGGAAAGGCTAACCGTTCCAAACTGGCCTTTTGCTTGCAGCCAGCACAACAACAATCCGGCCAAACAGCGCCTATGTTTTGTTGGTAAGTGTCCAGATATCCGTGATCTTCAGGACAAACTGCGGGAACTCCTTGTCATGCTGCTGCATCAGCCTGAACAGCGCCAGCATGATGTCTTCGGGGAAGCCCTGCCTGCGACCCTCTCTTTTGTCGTTCAACAGCTCGTTGACGTAGTCGCAAAAGGTGGAATGCCCCCAGGTTGCAAGAATTCGCTGGCCGATACGCGGAAACCGGGAGTTTACGAGCATGAATTCGGCGTTTTCAGCAAGAATGCCCCCATCGACAGTTGCCGGCCGAACGCAAAATTGCGGAAACTCCCGGTCATGCTCCGCCTTGAGGCTGGAAAGCGCGAGCCGGATGTCCTCCCTCAGTTCCGGCTTGCCATTGGCACCCGCCAACGTATCGCTGATATACGCGCCGAGGTCCGGACCACCCCATAGCGTTATGAGCCGTTCGACGATATCCGGAGAGCGTGTATTGATACTTCTGAACAGATCGTTTTTGCTTGACATGCTGGCCCCCATCCCTTGAGAAGACCCCCCCGGACATCAATGAAGCCCTCCCCGAGGTTACCGGAAAGCAAAAAGGCCAAAACCATTGAACAATCAATATGTTTTGACCTTGTTGCAGCACATCGGAGCGTTGGTGGTGGTGATGGGCAGAATCGAACTGCCGACCTATGGGTTATGAATCCATCGCTCTAACCGACTGAGCTACATCACCACACTTTAAGGGCGCGGATTATAGTTTGCCGGGCCATCTTCGGTCAACGAGTTTTCCGGTCGGTTATAATTCGTCCCTACGCGCGATCGCCTGATTGCTGCCATTCCGGCCCCCTGATTCTGCAAAGTAGTTTATCCATGCCTAAAAAATTGTTCATCCGCACCTTCGGGTGCCAGATGAATGAGTACGACTCGGACAAGATGGCCGACGTGCTCAATGCCGCTGAAGGCGTTGTCAAAACCGATAACCCGGAAGACGCCGACATCATCCTGTTCAACACCTGCTCGGTGCGCGAAAAGGCGCAGGAAAAGGTTTTCCATGATCTCGGCCGGGTCAGGCACCTGAAAAAGCTGAACCCGAACCTGGTTATCGGCGTCGGCGGTTGCGTCGCCAGCCAGGAGGGCGATGCCATCGTCGCCCGCGCGCCTTACGTCGATGTGGTCTTCGGCCCGCAGACCCTGCATCGTTTGCCGCAGCTGATTGCCGAGCGCAAGGCCAAGGGCAAGGCCGCCGTCGATATCTCCTTCCCGGAAATCGAGAAATTCGATTCGATGCCGCCTGCGGAAGTGAAGGGTGCCTCGGCCTTTGTTTCGATCATGGAAGGGTGTTCGAAGTTCTGCACCTTCTGCATCGTGCCTTACACCCGCGGCGGCGAAGTCTCGCGCCCGTTCGAGGACGTGCTGACCGAGGTTGCCGGGCTGGCCGCCAATGGCGTCGGCGAGGTCACTCTACTTGGCCAGAACGTCAATGCCTACCGCGGCGACATGGCCGGCAGCGAAGAGAAGGCCGATCTGGCGCTGTTGATCGAGTACATCGCCGAGGTGCCGGGCATCGAGCGCATCCGTTACACCACTTCGCATCCGCGCGAGATGTCGCAGCGCCTGATCGACACCTACGCCACCGTACCGAAGCTGGTGTCGCACCTGCACCTGCCCGTACAGGCGGGGGCCGACCGCGTGCTGGCGGCGATGAAGCGTGGCTACACGGCCATCGAATACAAGTCGATCATCCGCAAGCTGCGCGCGGCGCGGCCTGACATTTCACTGTCGTCGGACTTCATCGTCGGCTTCCCCGGCGAGACCGACGAGGATTTCGAGAAGACGATGAAGCTGATCGACGACGTCGGCTTCGACAACTCCTTCTCCTTCATCTACAGCCCGCGCCCCGGCACGCCGGCGGTCGAGATGGAAGATTCGACTCCGGCTGACGTCAAGTCGGCACGCCTGAGCCGCCTGCAAAAACGCATCGACGAACAGGCGCAGGTCATCAGCCAGGCGATGGTCGGCAGCATCCAGCGCGTGCTGGTCGAAAGCACCTCGAAGAAGGATGCGCACGAACTGGCCGGGCGCACCGACAACAACCGCATCGTCAATTTCGTCGGCAACCCGCGGCTGATCGACACCTTCGTCGATGTCCGCGTCACTTCGGCCCTGCCGCACAGCCTGAGGGGCGAAATTGTCATCCGCGAAGACTAAGCCGGCGCCAAAGAGCAAGCCGGTGGACATTGCACTTGCTCCGGTCGACAATGTTTTACTGGTCAATTTGTGCGGCCCGCTCGACGAGAATATCCGGCAGATCGAAACCGGATTCGACGTCGTCATTCGCCGCCGCAACGAGCGTTTTTCGATTTCCGGCGAAAAAGCGCAGTTGACCGCAGATGCCATCCGCCATTTCTACGGCATGGCCCGCGAAACGCTTTCGGTCGATGAAATCCAGCTCGGCCTGATCGAACTGCTCAACGCGCCGGTGCGCCGCGTGTCGCGCAGCGCCGAAGGCCCAATCGACGGCCCGCAACTGGTCACCCGCAAGACCGAATTGCACGGCCGCACGCCGCGCCAGGTGGCCTACCTGAAGGCGATCCAGGAACACGACATCACCTTCGGCATCGGTCCCGCCGGTACCGGCAAGACCTACCTCGCCGTCGCTTCCGCCGTCGACGCCTTCGAGCGCGACCTGGTCGAGCGCATCATCCTGACCCGGCCGGCGGTCGAAGCCGGCGAACGCCTCGGTTTCCTGCCCGGCGACCTGACCCAGAAGATCGACCCATACCTGCGCCCGCTGTACGACGCCCTGTACGACCTGATGGGCCACGACCGCGTCAGTAAGCTGTACGAGAAGCACGCCATAGAGATCGCCCCGCTCGCCTTCATGCGCGGCCGCACGCTGAATCACGCCTTCATCATCCTCGACGAGGCGCAGAACACCACGCCCGAGCAGATGAAAATGTTCCTGACCCGGATCGGCATCGGCGCCAAGGCAGTCGTCACCGGCGACCTGACCCAGGTCGACCTGCCCAAGGGGCAGAAAAGCGGCCTGCGCGAAGCGCGCGACATCCTCAAGGAAGTGCGCGGCCTGGCCTTTACCGAATTTACCAAGGAAGACGTGGTGCGCCACCCGCTGGTCGCCCGCATCGTTGCCGCCTATGAATCCCACACCAGGCAAACGCCTTAACCTGTCGGTGCAATACGCCTGTAACCGCGAGGGCCTACCCTTGCGGGCGGATTTCGTGCGCTGGGCGCGCGCTGCGCTGGCCGGCGGCGGCGAGGTGACCATCCGCCTGGTCGATGCCGACGAAGGTCGGACACTGAACAACGAATACCGCGGCAAGGACTACGCGACCAACGTGCTGTCATTTCCGTATGACACCGAGCCAGTGGTCATGGGCGATCTGGTCATCTGCCCGAGCGTCGTCGCCCGCGAGGCGGCGGAGCAGAACAAGTCGCTGGCCGCTCACTACGCGCACCTGGTGGTGCATGGTATGCTGCATTTGCAAGGCTGGGATCACGAACAAGACGAAGATGCCCAGGCCATGGAAGACGAAGAAAGGGAGATTCTCGCCGCAATGGGTTATCCAGACCCATATGCCGCCTAAATACTATGGACAGTGACAGTAAGCCAAGCTTTATCGAACGACTGACTTCGCTGCTGCTGCGCGAACCCGAAGACCGCGCGCAGTTGCTTGAAATTTTGCACTCGGCCTACGAGCGCAACCTGATGGACGCCGATGCGCTGACCATCATCGAAGGGGCACTGGCCGCCTCCGACACCCGCGTCACCGACGTGATGATCCCCCGGGCCCAGATGGACGTCATCGACGTCGACGATCCGATCAAGGAGATCGTACCGACCGTCATCGAAGCCGCCCACTCGCGCTTTCCGGTCGTCGACGGCGACCGCGACAACGTCCTCGGCATCCTGCTCGCCAAGGATCTGCTGCGCATCCATACCGAAGAAAATTTCGACCTGCGCGACTGGCTGCGCCCGGCCGTCTTCATCCCGGAATCGAAGCGCCTCAACGTCCTGCTGCGCGAATTCCGCGTCTCACGCAACCACATGGCCATCGTCGTCAATGAATACGGCGGGGTTGCTGGACTGGTCACCATCGAAGACGTGCTCGAGCAGATCGTCGGCGACATCGAGGACGAATACGACTTCGACGAAGCGCACGACAACATCCGCCTCGATTCGACCGGCCGCTACCGCGTCAAGGCGCGCACCGAAATTGAGGACTTCAACGAAGCCTTCACCACCAAGTTCTCCGACGAGGAATTCGACACCGTCGGTGGCCTGGTCCTGCGCCACCTCGGCCGCGTGCCCAAGCGCAACGAAGTCGTCGATATCGAAGGCATGCGCTTCCAGGTATTGCGCGCCGACAGCCGCCGGCTGTACACCCTGCTCGTCACCCCGCCGCCCAAACCGGAACCCGGTGCTGAAGACTTTACTGGCTGAACGCCGGGCAGCACGCTTTGCCATCGCCGTAGCCACCGGGGCTGCCGGTGTCCTGTGCTTCGCCCCGTTCGGGCTGTTCTGGCTGACCCCGCTGATCTGGCTCGGCCTGTTTCAGTTGCTGCGCAGCGCCGGCACCACCCGCCAGGCGGCGCTGACCGGTCTGGCCTTCGGCCTCGGCTTCTTCCTGAGCGGCGTCTCGTGGGTTTACGTCAGCCTCTCCGTCTTCGGCGGCATGCCGTGGTGGCTGGCCGGCATCGCCGCCTTCCTGTTCTGCAACGTCATGGCGCTGTTCCCGACGCTCGCCGGCGCCCTGTTCAAGCGCTGGCAGCCAGCCAGCCCGTGGCAGCAGGCACTTTACTTCGCCGCGCTGATTGCTGCGGTCGACTGGCTCAGAAGCTGGATATTCACGGGCTTTCCGTGGCTCGCCGTCGGCTACTCGCAGGCGCCGCCGAGTCCGCTGGCCGGCTTCGCGCCGCTGCTCGGCGTGCATGGCCTGTCGCTGCTGGTGGCGCTGGCCGGCGCCTCGCTGTTGCGCTGGCGAGTCGGTCTGGCTTTTCTCGCACTGACCGCAGCGGCTGGCTACGGGCTGCAGCAAGTGCAGTGGACCAGCCCCGTCGGCCCGCCGGTCAGCGTCGCGCTGATCCAGGGCAACGTCCCGCAGGAGATGAAATTCCGGCCGGAAGCCTTCGCCCGCACCCTGACGCTCTACCGCGAACTGGTCGCGCAAAACCCGGCGCAGCTGACGCTCCTGCCGGAAACCGCCATCCCCGCCTTTTTCGAGCAGCTACCGCCGGCCTATATCGCCGAACTGAAGAGGATCGTCGAAGGCCACGGCGGCGACCTGATCTTCGGCACGCTGACCGGTGACGGCGAACGCTATTTCAACAGCGCCGTCAGTCTCGGCCGGTCGCCCTTGCAGGTCTATGGCAAGACGCACCTCGTGCCCTTCGGCGAGATCGTCCCGCCCGGCTTCGCCTGGTTCATGGCCTACGCCAACATTCCGATGTCGGGCTTTTCGCGCGGGCCGGAGACTCAGCCGCCGCTGGCCGTTGCCGGACAGCAGGTTGCGGTCAATATTTGCTACGAGGATGTTTTCGGCGAGGAGATCATCCGCGCCCTGCCGCAGGCGAGCATTCTCGCCAACCTGTCGAATACCGCGTGGTTCGGCCACTCGCTGGCGCAGCCGCAGCATCTGCAGATCGCCCGCCTACGTGCCGTCGAAACCGGCCGCCCGATGTTGCGCGCGACCAATACCGGCATGACCGCGGTGATCGCCGCCGACGGTTCGCTGCAGGCCGTGCTGCCGCCGTTCACCCAAGGTGTATTGAAGACCGAGGTGCGCGGCTACCAGGGCATGACGCCCTACGCGCGGATCGGCAATCTGGGCTTTTTGCTGCTGGTCGGACTCTGCCTGCTCGTCAGCCAATGGCCGCGCCGCCGCTGAAACCGTTGGATCAGGTTGTCCGCAGGCGCTGGGCCGCCTGTTCCAAACGCTGCTTTTCAGCCAGCACCTTGGAAGAATAACGGCGGTCCGGATCGTTACTGGCGCCAGCGAACTGCTGCAGGCCACCCTCGATGCCACCGTTGCGGCGAATCGACTCCTTGAGCACCTTGGCGCCGACCTGGACATTGGTCACCGGATCGAGAAAGGCCGACTGATCAGCTTCCTCAGGCAACTTGTCCATATGAAAGCGCGGCATCACCTGCATCAGGCCCTGGGCGCCGACGACGCTTTGGGAAAAGGGATTGAAGCCCGACTCGACACCAATGACCGCGATGATCAGCAAGGGGTCGAGACGCAACTGGCGGCCGACGACCTGCGCCGTCGCGAAGATCGGCTGCAAAGCTTCGGTGGACACGCGATAGCGCTTGGAAACATAGTCGAGTGCGCCGCGCATGCGCGGATTGAGTGCCACGGTCGCCTCTTCGACGGACTCTTCGGCCGCTTCTTCCTCGGCGACGACGACTTCGACCGGGGAAATCAGGGATTTAAGCCCATCGATCAGGCCGGCGTGACCTGCCTGCAGGCCGATGAGGACCATGACGAAAACCAGCCCGGCGACCATCAGGAATTTCTGGGCCAGGGTATATACGACGGATGAAACCCGCAGCATGGCGGGGGGGAGAATAGTCGTAGCGAACATGCGACCTCCTTCACTGTTGCCACTGCGGAAGACGTCTCCGACAGCGAACGGTTACAGGGGGTACGACACCGGTCGGGCGTGATGAAAAAGGAACCCGAATCCCGCATAACGCCGTGCTTGGCACCTGCGAAAACCGATGTTGCACCGCAACATATATTGCAGTTTATTGATTTAATTGGCTTTCGTCAAACGTTGCCGGATTTTGGCGAAGCGAACCTGTTGCGCGACAACAACACCCATGCCCTGACCGCCCGGTTCACCGGCGGCTTTCCGCAACCAATTTTCGTCGCGCCAGGTGGCCGCGGACGCGATGGAAGCACGCTGACCAATCCGGGTAAAAGCTAGTAAAATTCAAGGTCTTCCGTCTTTCCGAGTGCGTCCGATGACGACCAGCAAGAAACCGACATTTCAGGAAATCATCCTGCGCCTGCAGGAATATTGGAACAAACAGGGTTGCGCGCTATTGCAGCCCTACGACATGGAAGTCGGCGCCGGCACCAGCCACACCGCCACCTTCCTGCGCGCCATCGGCCCCGAGCCATGGAAAGCCGCCTACGTGCAGCCCTCGCGCCGCCCCAAGGACGGCCGCTACGGCGAGAACCCAAACCGCATGCAGCACTACTACCAATACCAGGTGGTGCTGAAACCGGCGCCGGACAATATTCTGGAGTTGTACCTTGGTTCGCTCGAAGCCCTCGGTTTCGACCTGAAGAAAAACGACGTCCGTTTCGTCGAGGACGACTGGGAAAACCCGACGCTCGGCGCCTGGGGCCTCGGCTGGGAAGTCTGGATGAACGGCATGGAAGTGACGCAGTTCACCTACTTCCAGCAGGTCGGCGGCATCGATTGCAAGCCGATCACCGGCGAAATCACCTACGGCATCGAACGCCTGGCCATGTACCTGCAGGGCGTCGAGAACGTCTATGACCTGACCTGGACGGAAGACCTGACCTATGGCGACGTCTATCACCAGAACGAAGTCGAGCAATCGACCTACAACTTCGAGCATTCCGACGTCGACTTCCTGTTCCACGCCTTCGGCGCGCACGAGAAGCAGGCGCAACACCTGATGGGCGCCAAACTGGCGCTGCCCGCCTACGAACAGGTGCTGAAAGCCGCCCACACCTTCAACCTGCTCGACGCGCGCGGCGCCATCTCGGTCACCGAGCGCGCCGCCTACATCGGCCGCATCCGCAATCTCGCCCGCGCCGTCGCCCAAGCCTACCTCGACAGCCGCGCCCGCCTCGGCTTCCCGATGGCGCCGAAGGAATGGGCCGCCGAAGTGCTCGCCCAGATTGAAAAGAAAGCTGCCTGACCATGTCGTCCAAGAATCTGCTCGTTGAACTGTTCGTCGAGGAACTGCCGCCCAAGGCGCTGAAGTCTTTAGGCGAAGTTTTTTGTGACAAGCTTTTCAACCACCTAATGAAGTTGAACCTGGTTGATCGCGCTTCCGTCATCAGTGCCAAAGCCTTTGCGAGTCCGCGACGTCTTGCAGCATTTATCCCCGGTGTCGCCGAATGTGCTGCAGATCAACAGATTTCTCAAAAGCTGATGCCTGTCGCAATCGGCCTTGACGCTGCTGGTAACGCCACCCCGGCGCTGCTCAAGAAACTCGCCGCCCTGGGCGCTGACGCTTCGGTCGTGCCCGGCCTGCGCCGCGAAAACGACGGCAAGGCTGACGTGCTGTTCTACGACAGCCTGGCCAAGGGCGCGACGCTGGCCGAAGGCCTGCAGAAGGCGCTGGAAGCCGCACTGGCTGCGCTGCCGATTCCCAAGGTCATGAGCTACCAGTTGCAGGACGGCTGGAGCAGCGTCAATTTCGTCCGTCCAGCACATGGCCTGGTTGCCCTGCACGGCAGCGATGTCGTGCCGCTGGCCATTCTTGGGCTGAGCTCGGGCCGCGAAACACATGGGCACCGCTTTGAAGCCGCGGTCGATCCGGTCATCTTCGCCCATGCCGACGAATACGCCAGCAAGCTGGCGACCGACGGCGCCGTCATCGCCTCCTTCGCCGAGCGCCGCGCCGAAATCGCCCGCCAGCTCGAGGCCGCTGCTGCAAAAGCCGGCGGCAAACCGATCGACGACGATGCGCTGCTCGACGAAGTCACCGCGCTTGTCGAACGCCCGAACGTGCTGATCGGCCAGTTTGAAGAAGAATTCCTCGCCGTGCCGCAGGAATGCCTGATCCTCACAATGAAGGCCAACCAGAAATACTTCCCGCTTCTGGATGCCACCGGCAAGCTGACCAACAAGTTCCTCGTCGTCAGCAACATCAGCCCGGCCGACCCGAGCGCGGTGATCGGCGGCAACGAGCGCGTCGTCCGTCCCCGCCTGGCCGACGCCAAATTCTTTTTCGACCAGGACCGCAAGAAGACGCTCGAATCGCGCGTTCTGAATCTGGCCAAGGTCGTCTATCACAACAAGCTGGGTACCCAGGGCGAGCGCGTCCAGCGCGTCTGCGCCATTGCCAAGGCCATTGGCCTGCAACTGGGCGGCGAAGCGCTGGCGCTGCAGGCCGAACAGGCTGCGCTGCTCGCCAAGGCCGACCTGCTGACCGACATGGTCGGCGAATTCCCGGAACTGCAGGGCATCATGGGCCGCTATTACGCGCTGCACGACGGCCTGGCGACCGCCGTCGCCGATGCCATCGAAGATCACTACAAGCCGCGTTTCGCCGGCGATTCGCTGCCGCGCGGCCAGGTCGGCACCGTCGTCGCACTGGCCGACAAGGTGGAAACGCTGGTCGGCATGTTCGGCATCGGCCAGATCCCGACCGGCGACCGTGACCCGTTCGCACTGCGCCGCCATGCGCTGGGCGTCATCCGCATGCTGAGCGAAGGCAACCTGGATCTGCCGCTCGACAGCCTGCTGACTGTCGCCGGCCAGGCCTTTGCCACGGTCGACGGCTTCAAGAGCGCCGAATCCGCCCTCGCCGACTTCATCTACGACCGCCTCGCCGGCAGCCTGCGCGAGCAGGGCTACACGGCGCAGGAAGTCGATGCCGTGGTCTCGCAACGCCCGCAGCGACTGGGCGATATTCCGAAGCGCCTCGCCGCCGTCCGCACCTTCGCTGCGCTGCCCGAAGCGGCCAGCCTGGCCGCCGCCAACAAGCGGGTTGGCAATATCCTGAAGAAGGTCGAGGACAGCGTCGATGCTTGGGTCGATACCGCGTTGCTCAAGGAGACCGCCGAAGTCGCGCTGCACGCGGCACTGGTCGACGTCGTGCCGCAGGCCGATGCCGCTTTCGTCACCGGCGACTACACGGAATCGCTGCAGGCGCTGGCCGCGCTGCGCGCACCGGTCGACGCCTTCTTCAACGACGTCATGGTCAACGCCGAAGACCCAGCCCTGCGCGCCAACCGCCTCGGACTGCTCGCCAAGCTGCATGCTGCGATGAACCAGGTCGCCGACCTCTCCAAACTGTCCGCCTGAGCTGGGAGCATGGCCATGCCGAACAAACTCGTCATCCTCGACCGCGACGGCGTCATCAACTTCGATTCCGCGCAGTTCATCAAGAGCCCGGCCGAATGGAAGCCGATCCCCGGCAGCCTGGAAGCCATCGCCCGACTCAACCAGAGCGGCTACAGGGTGGTCGTGGCGACCAACCAGTCGGGCGTCGGGCGCAGCCTGCTGGACATGGACACGCTCAACAGCATCCACGAAAAGATGCACAAGATGCTGTTCACCGTCGGCGGGCGCATCGACGCGATCTTCTATTGCCCGCATACCGCCGACTCGGACTGCGCGTGCCGCAAGCCCAAGCCCGGCATGTTCAAGCGCATTTCCGAAACCATGAACGCCAACCTCAAGGACGTGCCGGCGATTGGGGATTCGCTGCGCGACCTGCAGGCCTGCGCCGCCGTTGGCTGCCTGCCGATTCTGGTGCGCACCGGCAAGGGCGAAAAGACCCGGGCCGAAGGCAACCTGCCTGCAGGCACCCTGGAATTCACGGATCTGGCTACTGCGGTCGACCACATTCTGGCGGTGAAAAAGAAATGAACATCCTCCGCTCCACGCTGTTCGCGCTCTGGGCCTTGGCCTGGACCCTGCTGACCGCCCCCCTGGTCATCGGCGGCGCGCTGCTGCTGCGTGGCCTCTGGGGCTACCACTTCGGCAAGCTGTGGCGTCTCGGCATCCAGTGGGGCGTCGAAAATCTGCTCGGCATCCGGCCCAAGGTCATCGGTATCGAGAACATGCCGCAGGAACCTTGCATCATCCTGTCCAAGCACCAGTCGGCGTGGGAAACGATGACCCTGCAGGATTACGTCCCGCATGGTGCCTATTGCGTCTTCGTACTCAAGAAGGAGTTGCTGCGCGTACCGTTCATCGGCTGGGGACTGGGTGCGATGAAGATGATCTCGATCGACCGCGCCGCCGGCAAGAACGCCCTCGACCAGGTCGTCACCCAGGGACGCGAACGGCTCAAGCAGGGTTTCTACGTCATCATCTTCCCCGAAGGAACGCGCGTCGCGCCCGGCCAGAAGCGGCGCTACAAACCCGGCGGCGCCTACCTGGCGACGCGGGTCGGCTGCAAGGTGGTACCGGTCGCCCACAATTCCGGCGAACTCTGGCCGCGCCAGTCCTTTCTCAAGAAGCCCGGCACCGTCACCGTCAGCATCGGCCCGCCTTTCGATGCGACCGGGCTCTCCGAGCAGGAGATCAACGAGCGCGTCGAGAACTGGATCGAAGGTGAAATGCACCGCATTTCGCCGCACCGCTACCCGGATGCCGCGCCTGCGAACTGAAGCGCCCGACCCGCCAAGCCGCAGCATTTCGCTGGCAGGGCAGCAGGTCGACTACCACCTGCGGCGCAGCCGGCGGCGCACCATCGGCCTCACCATCGATCAGCGCGGCCTGCGTGTCGGCGCCCCGCTGCAGGCCCGCCTCGGCGACATCGAGAGCCTGATTCTCCAGCACGGCCAGTGGGTGCTCGACAAGCTCGCCGCCTGGCGCGAACGCCCCGCCGCCGAGAAACTAGCGCTGACCGATGGCACGATGATTTCTGCCCTCGGCACGGCGTTGACCGTAACCATCACCCCGAGCAGCCGCCAGCGCTGGCTGTTCAGCGGCGACAAGCTGCATCTTTTCGTGCCGCCAGCTGTCGCGGCGAGCGCCGTGCTGGAAAAGGCGCTGCGCGAAAAAGCCCGCGCCGTCTTCCTTGAACGTCTCGCCCATTACGCGCCGGCACTTGGCGTCGCCAATCCGCCGTTGCGCCTGTCCTCGGCCAAAACGCGCTGGGGCAGCTGCAGCCACCACGGTGGCATTTCGCTCAACTGGCGGCTGGTTTTCATGCCGCTGGCAGTCGTCGACTACGTCGTCGCGCACGAACTGGCACACCTCAAGGAAATGAACCACAGCCCGCGCTTCTGGTCTGTCGTGGAGCAACTTTGCCCTGAGTGGCGGTTACGGCGCCTCGAACTGCGCCAACTCGGCCGACAGATTCCCCAATTCCAATAATCCAAGGAAAACAGCATGCGCATTCTGCACACCATGATCCGCGTCGGTGACCTCGACCGCTCCATCGCCTTCTACAGTGAAATCCTCGGCATGCAGCTGCTGCGCCGCCAGGATTACCCGGACGGCCGTTTCACGCTGGCCTTCGTCGGTTACGGCCCTGAAAGCGAAGGCGCCGTGCTGGAACTGACGCACAACTGGGACACGACGAGCTACGACCTCGGCAATGGCTACGGCCACGTCGCGCTGGCGGTGCCGGACGCCGCGGCCGCCTGCGCCGGGATCAAGGCGCGCGGCGGCAAGGTGGTGCGCGAAGCGGGGCCGATGAAGCACGGCAGCACCATCATCGCCTTCGTCGAAGATCCGGACGGCTACAAGATCGAGCTGATCCAGCGCGCCTGAGCGCCACCGGCCGTGCGGCGCGCCATCGCGATCCTCGCCTGGATGCTGGTCGCGGCCGGCCTCGGGCTGGTGCTCGGCGGCTCGCTGTTCGGCCTGCTCGCCGTCCTCCTCGCCGATCCGGCGACCCGGCCCGCCGCCTGGCCGGGCTGGAATCTGCTGCTCCTTGCCCTTACTGGCGGCCTGCCGGCCGGCTGTGCCGCGCTGGCCTTGCTGCTCGGCATCACCGGCCGCCTGCCGGGAACGCGGCACACCTGAGCGAAATCAAGGCCATGCCGGCGCCGGCTGCGCATACTGGCCGCTCACCGGAGACTGCCATGGCCTTTCCCGAATTTTTCGCACGCATCCCCGCCATCACCCTGCGCGACCCGCTGGCCGAACTGCTCGGCGCGGCCGAGGGCGGGCTGATCGAATACCGCTTCGCCGATGCCGTGAAGCTGGCCGGCCATTCCTGCCCGACCGTCGCCGGCGCCTGGCTGATGACGGTGCGCGCGCTGCACGCCCTCTACGGCAATGAGACGCCGGTGCGCGGCGACCTGCGCGTGGCGCTCGGCGAAACTTCCGACAGCGGCGTCGCCGGCGTCATCGCGTCGATTGCCGGGCTGCTCACTGGCGCTGCCGGTGACGGCGGCTTCAAGGGCCTCGGTGGCCGCTACAGCCGGCGCAACCTGCTGCGCTTCGGCGTTGCCGGGGTCGGCGGAGTGGCGTTCACGCGGCTCGACACGAATGTTGCGGTCGACTGCATTTTAAGGCTCGAAATGGTGCCCGCCGACCCGCGCCTCGGCGGCCTGCTCGGCGCCATTCTCAGTGGCACGGCGGACGATGCCGCCCGCCACCTGTTCGGCGAACTCTGGCAGGAGCGCGTCCGGCGCATCCTGATCGAGCACGCCGACGACCCGAAAATCGTCGAACTGCGCCCGCTCGGGAACTAACCATCGCTGGCGAGAAGCCATGACGACGGATAGGGAGTAAGCTGAGAGGCGAGGAGTTCGAAAAGCTTCAAAAGGGAGAAAGCCATGGACAAGATCTGGCTCAAGAATTACCCGGAAGGCATGCCGGCAGAGATCGATGCGGACCAGTTCCGATCGATCCCGGATCTGCTCGACAAGCTGTTCGTCAAGTTCGCCGACAAGCCGGCCTATCACAACCTCGGCCGCACCCTCAGCTATGCCGAACTGGAACAGCTGTCGCGGGCTTTCGCCGCCTTCCTGCAAGGCCTGCCGGGCATGACCAGAGGCGAGCGCGTGGCGGTCATGTCGCCCAATCTGCTGCAGTACCCGGTGGTAATGTTCGGCATTCTGCGCGCCGGGATGACAGTCGTTAACGTCAATCCGCTGTACACGCCACGCGAGCTCGAACACCAGCTGAAGGACTCCGGCGCCAAGGCCATCGTCATCGTCGAGAACTTCGCCCAATCCCTGCAGCAGGTTATAAGCAGAACCGCGGTCGAACATGTGATCACCACGCAGATCGGCGATCTGCTGCCGGTCCCGAAGCGCTGGCTGGTCAATTTCGTGATCAAGCACGTCAAGAAAATGGTGCCAGCGTGGCACATCGACAAGGCCATAACGCTACGTGCGGCACTTGTGCGCGGCAGCTCGGCGCGCTTCGATCCGGTTGATGTGAAGAGTGAAGAGATCGCCTTCCTCCAGTACACCGGCGGCACGACCGGGGTCGCCAAAGGCGCCATGCTCAGCCACCGGAACATTCTCGCCAATCTGGAACAGACCGGCATCTGGATTTCGGTCAGCTTCAAGGAAGCTGCCGAAATCGTCATCGCCCCGCTGCCGATGTACCACATCTTCTGTCTCACCTCGACGCTGTCGTTCATGAAGTGGGGCAGCCTCAGCGTGCTGATCACCAATCCGCGCGACTTGCCGGCCCTGGTCAAGGAAATGGCGAACTGGAAATTCACGACGATGACCGGCGTCAACACACTGTTCAACGGGCTGTTAAACACACCGGGATTCGCGCAGATCGATTTCTCAGCACTGAAGGTGGTGGTCGGCGGTGGCGCCGCCGTGCAAAAACCTGTTGCCGAGCGCTGGCAACAGGTGACCGGGCATTACCTCACCGAGGCCTACGGCCTCACCGAGACCTCGCCGGGTGTCTGCTGCGTGCCGCTGGGCGCGCCGTGGGACGGCTCCGTCGGCCTGCCCCTGCCGTCCACCGGGGTGTCGATCCGCGATGAAAGTTTCAACGAACTGCCGGTATGGACCGGCGCCGGCGACATCGAGAAACATACCGGCGAACTCTGCGTTCGCGGCCCGCAGGTGATGAAAGGCTACTGGAACAATCCCGTCGAAACAGCCGATGTCCTGCGCGCCGGCTGGCTGAAAACGGGCGACATCGGCCACTTGGACGATCAGGGGCGCGTCACCATCACCGACCGCAAAAAAGACATGATTCTGGTCTCGGGCTTCAATGTCTACCCGACTGAGGTCGAGAGCGTCGTAGTGGCGCACCCGGGTGTCCTCGAATGTGCCGTGGTGGCCGTGCCCGACGAAAAATCCGGCGAAGCGGTCAAGGTGGTCATTGTCAGGAAAGACCTGAACCTGACGAAAGAGGATGTGATCGAGCACTGCCGGGCGCAACTGACCAGCTACAAACTGCCGCGCCAGGTCGAGTTCCGCGATGTCCTGCCCAAGACGCCAATCGGAAAAATCCTGCGCCGCGAGCTGCGCGAAGCGATCAAGACAGAACGTATCGTTCTGCCCGAGTGATGTCACGCAGCGCCTGGCTGTCACGGTGCGGTCATTTTTCCGGCCTATAATCCGCGTCCCACCGCAACCCCTCCCGACCCGTGCGTTTTCTGCTCCCCTGCCTGCTGGCCCTGAGCATTTCCCCGGCACTGTTCGCCGAAGAGACGACCGAAGACTGGCAGGCAAGATTCCAGAGCACCTACATCTGGCAGCAGTCCTCCGGCTTCCCGGCGGCCTACAGCGGCCAGAACAGCCTTTCGGACCAGCGCGAATCGGGCTACACCTTCACCGCCACCGCTTTTCTCGGCGCCCGTCCGTGGCGCGGTGGCGAGGTCTACATGAACGCCGAGGTCGGCCAGGGCGCACCGCTTTCCGGCCTCACCGGGCTGGGCGGCTTCACCAACGGCGAGGCAACCAAGGTCTCCGGCAAGCAACTAAAAGGCTACCTGCAGCGGCTCTTCCTGCGTCAGACGTGGAACCTCGGGGGTGAAAGCGAATACATCGCCTCCGACTTAAACCGGATGGCGGGCTTTGTGGACAAGAATCGCTTCGTTCTCACCGCCGGCAATTTCTCGACACTCGACGTGTTCGACGGCAACGCCTACGCCAAGGACCCGCGCACCCAGTTTCTCAACTGGAGCAACATGGCGCATACCGCTTTCGACTACGCGGCCGACGCCCGCGGTTTCGGCTGGGGCTTCGCCGGCGAGTGGTATCACGACGACTGGGTGTTCCGCTTCGGCCGCATGACCGGGCCCAAGGAACCGAACGGCGAAACGCTCGACTTCCAGCTCCTCAAGCATTTCGGCGACCAAGTCGAACTCGAGCATGCGCACCAGATCGCCGGCCAGCCGGGCAAGGTCCGCCTGCTCGCCTGGCGCGACCGGGCGGTCCTCGCCACCTTCAACGACGCCAGCGCCTGGTATGTCAGCCATCCGGGCGGCAATCCGCAGGCTATCTTCGACGTGCGCAACGGCGCGCAAATCAAGTACGGTGTCGGTATCAACATCGAGCAGGCAATAAACGACGACCTCGGCTTCTTCCTGCGCGCCATGCGTGCCGACGGGCGCACTGAAACCTACGCCTTCACGGAAGCCGACGGCTCCTTCGCCACCGGCCTGCAGCTGAAAGGCAGCGCCTGGGCGCGCGCCGGTGACACGCTCGGGCTATCGTGGATGCGCAACACCATTTCCACCGACCGCCGCAACTACCTGAGCCTCGGCGCCATCTCCTATTTCATCGGCGACGGCGGCCTCAACTACCATCCCGAGTCGATCCTCGAAACCTATTACAGCTTGAAGGTCATCAACGGCCTGTGGCTCGCCGCCGATTACCAGCGCATCGCCAATCCGGCCTACAACGCCGACCGCGGCCCGGCCAACATCGGCTCGTTGCGCGTCCACGCCGAGTTCTGAACGACGGCTCAGCCGGCCAGCGCCTCGCGGGCGACGACCTCGAACGAGGCGACGACCTCGCCCCAGCCGCGCGACAGCATCGCCTGCCGCGCCGCCACTGCCAGCCCGTCGAGGCGCCCCGGCTCGGCCAGCGTCCATAGCGCCGCGGCAATGTAGGCCTCTTCGTCACCCGGCGAGGCGACGACCCCGTTGCGCTCATGCATCACCAGCTCAGCCGCCGCCGCGCTGCGATAGGCGGCCACCGGCAACCCGCTGGCCATCGCCTCCGCCACCACGTTGCCGTAGGTTTCGGTGAGACTGGGAAAGAGAAAAAGATCGGCGCTGGCGTAATGGGCGGCGAGGTCGTCTCCCAATCGCACGCCGGCAAAATGGTGATCGGGATGCTCGGCGGCCAGTTGCCGCGCCGACGGCCCGTCGCCGACCCAGACCATGCGCGCCAGCGGATGACGGGCGCGGATCGCCGCGAAGCCGCGACGCACCAGCGCCAGGTTCTTTTCCGGCGCCAGGCGGCCGACGTAGAGGCAGACCGGCCAGCTGTCCACCGCGCCCCAGCCACTTCTCAGCGACGACGAACGGCGCGCCGGATCGAAAAGCACGGTATCGACGCCGCGCCCGACCACGCGCACGCCGCCAATCCCCTCGCCGGCCAGATCGGCAGCCAGCGCCGCCGTCGGCACCATGGTCGCCCGCGTGCGCCGGTGCAGAGCGCGCAGGTAGGCGGCGACCGCCGGGCGCATCCAGCCGACACCGTAATGCACGCTGTAGCGGTCGAAATTGGTGTGAAAGCCGGACGTCACCGGAATCCCCAGCCGGCGCGCCGTGCTCACCGCCGACCAGCCGAGCGGGCCTTCGGTGACGACATGCACCAGGTCGGGACGCCGCTGCCGCCACTGGCGCGCAAGCCGGCCACCCGCCGGCAGACCGAAACGCAGGCCGGGGTAGCCGGGAAGCGGCAGGCCAGACAGCGCCAGCTCGTGCTCGCCGCCGGCGTCGGCCTTGTCCTGCCGCGGGCGGATGACGCTGACGCGATGGCCGCGTTCGCGCAGGCCGGTTACCAGCCAGCCGACCGTCATGGCCACGCCATTGACTTCGGGCGGATAGGTTTCGGTGACGAAGGCGATATCGAGCGTTCTCATGACGCCCCCAGCAGCACGCAGGTCCAGACCACGACGACCGTCAGCAGCGAGACCAGCACCGCCGCGCTGCCGATATCCTTGGCGCGCTTGGCAAGGCGGTGGTTTTCCAGGCTGACGCGGTCGACCACCGCTTCAATGGCCGAATTGAGCAGTTCGACGACCAGCACCAGCAGCACGCTGGCGATCATCAGGCCGCGCCCCAGCCACGGCACCGGCAGCACGAACGCCGCCGGGATCAGCAGCAGCGCCAGCCAGACCTCCTGGCGGAAAGCGTCTTCGCACAGGTAGGCCGCTTTCAGGCCGGAGATCGAGTAATTGAAGGCATTCCAGACCCGGCGCAGGCCTGTCTTGCCCTTGAAGGGCGATTCGTTGGCCGGGTCGAGGCCGAGTTCGTGCGGTGTCGGGTCGTGCATCGCGGCTCCGTGAAAGCGCTCACGGTAATCGCCGCGCGCTAAGGTTTGATGACAACCGCCTTAACCGGGGCGTCACAAAACCTGCTTACAATCCCGCCTCCATGCCGTTTCGCCAACGCCTGCCCCTCGTCGCCCTGCTCGCCTGCCTGCACCACGGGGCCGAGGCGGCGCGCCCGATGGTCACCGACGATGCTCGGATCACCGACCCGCAGGCCTGCCAGCTCGAAACCTGGGCCTACTTGCACGAACACAACACCCACGAACTCTGGGCGCTGCCGGCCTGCAACCCCGGCGGCAATTTCGAGATGACGCTGGGCGGCGCCCTCTCCCGCTTCGACGGTGCAGCACAAAGCGGCGCCGTCGTCGTCCAGGGCAAGACCCTGTTCAAACCGCTGGAAACCAATGGCTGGGGCCTCGGCCTCGCCGCCGGCTACGCCACGCAGACCGGCCGCGGGCAGTCCGGCGGTCCCTATTTCTACCTGCCGGGCAGCCTCTCGCTGGCCGACGACCGCGTCGTGCTGCACGCCAACCTCGGCGCCACCCACTTCGGCGACACCCGGGAAACGCGCATGACCTGGGGCCTCGGCAGCGAAACCGCCGCCACCCGGCACCTCTACATCATCGCCGAAGCCTTCGGACAAGATACCGGCCGCCCCTTCCTGCAAGGCGGCGTGCGCTACTGGCTGATTCCCGGTCACCTGCAGGTCGACACCACGGTCGGCAGCAATCTCGCCGACATGCACGGCGAACGCTGGCTGTCGATCGGCCTGCGCTTCATCACGCCGCCCATTTTCTAGCGCGCACACCGCCCGCCTGTAATATTTCTGAAACAAAGCCGCGGGGCCAGTTGTGCTAAAACGGGCTACCGTCATTCAGGAAATCTAACCCATGGTTTTCTTCGAACTATTCGCCAACAACCCCGAGATCGTCCGCGTTCCCGCCGGCCAGCCGCTATTTACGGAAGGCGAGGAAGGACACTCGATGTTTGTGCTGACCACCGGCCACGCCGAGGTCATCGTCAACAATCGCGTCGTCGAAACCCTGCAGCATGGCAACATCGTCGGTGAAATGGGTATCGTCTCGCCCGGCCCGCGTTCGGCCAGTGTGGTCGCCACCACCGATTGCGAATTCGTCGCCGTCGACGAAAGGCGTTTTCAGTTCCTGGTCCAGCAGACGCCCTTCTTCGCCACCCAGGTCATGCGCGTCATGGCCGAGCGCCTGCGTAAGGTCAATCAGATGGTGACGCCGGTCGAAGATATCTGAGCCGGCGGCGCCGGCAGGAATTCGCCGCACCAGGCATGGATGCTCACCATCGGGAAACGCCAGTGATGTGTTTCGCGCGGCGAACTTTCGCCGGCGAAGATCGGCGGAAAACGGTGACAAGTGCCATTCACCGCATCAGCTGACCGGAAGTAGCGGCAGTGGCTGCAGGTTTGCTCGAATTGTTCAGTCATACGCCATTAAATCACGCTGCTGCGGTCAACGGCCTTTCCGGGGCAATTTTCAAGTCCGCCAATTCACGATAGAGGCCGGCGAGGCGCGCCGCCATCGCCGTATCCGACCATTCCCGGGCATAAACCGGCGCTTCTTCGGCCAGATGCCGCCAGGCCTCCGAGCGGTTGAGGAAATGCCCGAGCATTTCGCCGAAGCCCTTGGGCTCGGCCGGAGGGCAGAATGCGCCACGACCGGGCGCCAGGATGTCGATGGTCCCCATTTCGGCGAGGGCGATCACCGGCAGCCCGGCCGCCATTGCCTCAAGGAGGACCAGGCCCTGCGTTTCGGTGCGCGAGGCGAAGACGAAGACGTCGGCCGCCGCGTAGCAGTCGGGTAGTTCCCGCTGGCGGTCGAGATAGCCGATGAAGCGCACCGCGCCGTGCAGGCCGAGCGCCCGCACCTGCGCCTGCAGGTCGGCCATCGCCGGCCCTTCGCCTGCCACCACCAGCAGCACCTCGGGACGCAGGCGGCGGGCATGGAGCAGCGCTTCGAGCAGGAAGCCGATGTTCTTCTCGTGCGCCACGCGCCCGACGAACAGCGCCACCGGCTGCCCGACCGGGATGCCGTGGCGTGCGCGGAAGGCAGGGCCATCGCCACGCGCGAACTGGGCGAGCGGGATGCCGGTCGGCAGCACGTGCAGCGGCGTGGTGACGCCGTAGGCTTCGAGCCGCTGGCGCATCGCCGTCGATGGCACGACCACCGCGTCCAGCGCATTGCACTGGCGGCGCGAGAAGGCGCGCGCCTGCCCCTTGAGCCAGCTGGCGGGCAGGAAGGGCGCGTAGTGCTGCAGGTATTCCTCGAACAGCGTGTGGTAGGTCGCCACCACCGGCAAGCCCAGCTTGCGCGCCGCCTTGAGGCCGGCGTAGTGGGCGATGAACGGGGTCTGGATATGGATCAGGTCGCAATCCTGCGCCGCCGCCAGCACCGCACGCTGCATCGCGCGCCAGCCGACCAGGCGATCCTCGCGGTCGCCCGGGATCGGCCGGCCGGCGACGCGGACGACGCCAGACTCCTCGGCCTCGTCACCATAGCGGGGCACCACTAGCCGGACCTCGATCCCCTGCGCCGCCAGCGTGCGGCGGAAGGTTTCGATCGAGGTCGATACGCCATTGACCCGCGGGAAATACACGTCCGATACCATCAAAATCCGCATTCAAGCCTCCGCATGTTCGGCCACCGGGGTTGCCAGCGCCGGAATCAGGCTGCGCATACCCCAGGCCACCAGTTCCAGCCGGCCGTCGAAGTGTTCGACGATCGCCGTGCACGAATCGACCCAGTCGCCGCAATTGATATAAGTGAGGCCGCCGATCTCGCGCATCGTCGCCCAGTGGATATGGCCGCAGATGACGCCGTCCAGCCCGCGCTCGCGGGCGTGGCGGACGGCCGATTCCTCAAAATCGAAGATGAAGTTGAGCGCCGTCTTGACCTTGCGTTTGGCGTAGCTAGCCAGCGACCAGTAGCCGGCGATGCCGAGCTTGCGCCGCCCCCACGACAGCCACAAGTTGAGCCGCACCAGCAGCCCGTAGGCCTGATCGCCGAGCACCGCCACCCAGCGGTGGTGGCGCGTCACCTGGTCGAAGACGTCGCCGTGGATGAGCAGGAAGCGGCGGCCGTCGGCGGTCTCATGGATCACTTCGTCGGCTACCTCGATATCGCCGAAAACGATGCCGCAATAGTCGCGCAGCGCCTCGTCGTGGTTGCCGGGAATGAAGACCACGCGGTCGTCGCCGTGCCGGGCCCGGCGCAGCAGTTTCTGCACGACGGTGTTCTGCGCCGACGTCCAGCAGATGCTGCGGCTCATCGCCCAGAAATCGACGATGTCGCCAATCAGGAAAGTGTGTTCGGCCGGGTGTTCGCGCAGAAAATCGAGAAGCCGATCCGCCTGGCACGCCCGCGTACCGAGGTGGATGTCGGACAAGAATACGGATCTGACCTTGGGCATGGCGGCACGATAATTCCTCGCCATGAAGACAGCGTTACCGGCGGATTACAAAACGGTGACGCGGCGGGTTTAGCGGTCCCAATACGGGGTCGGACCGAAGCGGGCGAGCAGAAAATCGATGAAGGCACGCACCTTGGGCGGCAAATGCCGGTTCGGCAGATGCACGGCGTAGATGAAGCGCTCGGTCGGGACAAAGCCGGGGAGCACCTCGACCAGGCGACCGTCCTGCAGATCCCGGCCGACGATGAAGGTCGGCAGCATGGCCAGCCCGAGGCCGCCGAGCACTGCCTGCGACAGCGCCTCGTCGTCATTTATGCGCAGGGTGCCCGACACCGGGATCGCAACATCACCGTCGCCGCCCTTGAGATGCCAGACCTCCTGAGTATCTAGGAAGGTGTAGCTCAGACAGTTGTGCCGGACCAGATCCGCGGGGGCGAGCGGCATCCCGCGCCGGGCGAGATAGTCGGGACTGGCGCAAATCATGCGGCGGATCGGCGCCAGTTGCCGGGCCACCAGATTCTGGCCCGGCTCGCGGCTGATGCGCAGGGCGATGTCATAGCCCTCTTCGGCCAAGTCTACCAGGCGGTCGCTGATCGTCAGATCGACGGTCAGATCGGGGTAGCACGCCATGAAATCCGGCAGAGCCGAGGCCACGTGCATCGTGCTGAAAGCAACCGGGGCACTGATCTTCAGTTTTCCGCGCGGCTCCTGGTGCAAGCGGGAAATGGCCGTATCCGCCAGGCTCAACTCTTCGAGAATCCGGTCGCAATGCTCGAAATAAGCCTCGCCGACCTCGGTGAGACTAAGGCTGCGGGTGCTCCGGTGCAACAGCCGGACTCCGAGGTCACCTTCGAGGCGGGCGACGGCCTTGCTCACCCGTGACTTGGAGACACCGAGGCGGCGCGCCGCCTCGGAAAAACTCCGGACCTTGACCACATGCGCAAACAGAAGCAAGTCATTGATGTCGTGCACAAGGCCTCCGACTGTTATCAAAATGGAAACAGTTTTGTTCAAAACTGCCGGCTTATCAAGCCCGGCATCCGGCCCTATGATTGCAACGTTGAAAAAGGATCACCGCTTCACCCTGCTTCCGCACCTGCGCCAGCAGCACCTCGATTCAGGATCGCAAGGCGCTTGGTCATTGTCGCCATCCCGCCATCAATGCCTACCTCACGAGCCTGGGACGACGCTGCCGACTCTGGGGATCCTGAACAATTCACCACGCACAACGAGCCAACGAGAAGCGATGCGCTACCAGAGCTTTAACGAATTCATCCGGCAAGCAGCCGCCCGCAACCCCGGGCAACCGGAGTTCCTGCAGGCAGTCACCGAAGTCATAGAGAGCCTGTGGCCGTACATCGCGCAGCACTCGAAGTATGCCGAACACGGCCTGCTCGACCGGCTGATCGAACCTGAGCGGGTCATCATGTTCCGCGTCTCGTGGGTCGACGATCATGGTGACGTCCAGGTCAATCGCGGCTACCGCATACAGCACTCCTCGGCCATCGGGCCCTACAAGGGCGGTATCCGCTTCCACCCGTCGGTCAATCTCTCGATCCTAAAGTTTCTGGCTTTCGAACAGACTTTCAAGAATGCCCTGACCACCTTGCCAATGGGCGGTGGCAAGGGCGGCTCCGATTTCGACCCGAAGGGCCGCAGCCCGGGCGAAGTGATGCGTTTCTGCCAAGCTTTCGTCAGCGAACTGTTCCGCCATGTCGGCGCCGATACCGACGTGCCGGCCGGCGACATCGGCGTCGGTGGTCGCGAAGTCGGCTTCATGGCCGGCATGATGAAAAAGCTATCGAACCGCGCCGATTGCGTCTTCACCGGCAAGGGCCTGAGTTTCGGCGGCTCGCTGATCCGCCCCGAAGCAACCGGCTACGGCACGGTCTATTTCGCCGAACAGATGCTCAAGCAGTGCGGCCGCAGTTTTGACGGCCTGCGCGTCAGCGTTTCCGGGGCCGGCAATGTCGCCCAGTATTCAGTCGAGAAAGCCATGGCCCTTGGCGCCAAGGTCATCACGGTGTCGGATTCGAGTGGCACGGTCGTCGACGAAAGCGGTTTTACGCCGGAGAAACTGGCCGAACTGATGGAGGTGAAAAATCATCTCTACGGCCGCGTCAGTGATTATGCCAAGCGCGTCGGCGCCGCCTTCCGCCCGGGATTGCGCCCCTGGCACGTGCCGGTAGACGTCGCCCTGCCGTGCGCGACGCAAAACGAACTCGACGGCGAAGATGCCAAGCGCCTGCTCAAGAATGGCGTAATCTGCGTCGCCGAAGGCGCCAACATGCCGTCGACCGGCGAGGCCGTTAAGGTTTTCGAAAGCAACGGCGTGCTTTACGCGCCCGGCAAGGCCAGCAATGCCGGCGGGGTGGCGACCTCGGGCCTTGAAATGAGCCAGAACGCCATGCGCCTGTCCTGGCAACGTGAAGAAGTCGATGCCCGCCTGCACGAAATCATTTGCAATATCCATGAAGCCTGTCTGAACTACGGTCGCGATGCCAACGGCAAGGTGAGCTACGTCAACGGTGCCAACATTGCCGGCTTTGTCAAAGTGGCCGATGCCATGCTCGCGCAGGGCGTCATATAACCCAGTTTCAATACCAAGAAGGGATTCCCATGTTTCCTGAATATCGCGACCTGATTTCCGAATTGAAGACGAGCGACAGATATTTCCTGAATCTGTTCGAAAAACACAATTCACTCGATCAGCGGATCAAGAACATGGAATCCCGGCACGAATCGGGAACACAGGATGAGATCGAGGTGCTCAAAAAGCAAAAGCTGGCAGTCAAGGACGAGCTTTACGCTCTGCTCCAGAAAATCAGCCTGACGCGGATCAAGACCTGACGACTGCTCGGCCGGCGGGTTGCTAGCGGTCCCAATACGGCTCGGCGGCGATATGGGCAAGCATGAAGTCGATGAAGACACGGCCTTTGCTGGGAAGGTGTCGCGTCGGCAGCTACATTGCATAGACTTGCCGCTCCACCGGGATGTACTCGGACAACACAGCCTGCAAACTGCCGCTCTGCAGGTCCTTGCCGATAATGAAGGTCGGCAGCAGACCAACCTCACGTCCGCCGAGGACGGCCTGTTACAGCGCCTCGTCGTTATCGACACGCAAGGGGCCACTGACCGGCACGGAAATCTCCCCTGCCGGACCGGTGAACCGCCAACGCCCGGCTCTCCGGAGCGCGTGTAGTCAAGGCAGTCAGGACCCACCAGTTCGGTCGGCGTTCGCGGAATTCCCTTGCGCCGAAAATAATCGGGCGTTACGCACAACCGGCGGCGAACCGGTGCCAGCGGGCGCGCCACCAGATTAGGCCGGGGGTCGCCGGTGACATGGATGGCGACATCGTAACCCTCCTCGGCCAGATTGACCCAGCGGTCGGTAATGCTCAAGTCGATCTTCAGTTCGGAGTGGTGCGACAGGAAGGTGGCGAGCGCCGGGGCAACGTGTAGCATCCCAAAGGCGACCGAGGCGCTGACGCGCAGAACCCCGCGCGCCTCGGTGCTCAGGCTGCCGACCAGGTCCTCCGCTTCCGTCGCCTCCTCCAGCATGCGGGTGCAATGCTCGCTCACCGCGGCACCTATTTCGGTAAGACTGAGGTGGCGCGTCGTCCGATTCAACAAATGGGCACCAAGCGATTTTTCCAGCTTTGCCAGCGCCTTGCTGACGCTCGAACGCGACGTCCCGAGGCGGCGCGCAGCCTCGGCAAAACTACCGG
The DNA here is from genome assembly GCA_002440665.1 of Dechloromonas sp. UBA6271. Lineage (GTDB taxonomy): Bacteria > Pseudomonadota > Gammaproteobacteria > Burkholderiales > Rhodocyclaceae > Azonexus. The sequence goes on along the minus strand of DJUX01000046.1, from coordinate 88,204 downwards.
CCTCGGCAACGCGCGCGAAGATCGCCATCAAATTCAAGTCCGCCATCGTTACCCGCTCTCCGATAATTTTCTGCCCCAGCCTATTGTAGCGAATACGGATACATTTTGATGCCCTGCCAATGCCTAGCGCAAGGCCCTCCGCTCCCGTATCATTGACCTCATGATGACTATCCAACTTACGAACACAGACTTTTTACCCAGCGAAACCAGTGACTTCGAGCCACCCGTTGTCAGTATTGCCGACTGCATGCGCCTGCGGCAATACCGTTTGAGCGACGAGTTGACCGACGAACTGGACCGGGCAATTGTCGTCCATCAGGAACATATCCCGAACGACGTCGTGACCATGCACGCCCGCTGCGCTTACATCGACGAGCGCACCGGCATGCGACGCGAAATCGAACTGGTCTATCCGGATGAAGCCGACCCTGGACAAGGGAAAATTTCCGTCCTGACACCGGTCGGCAGCGCCCTGCTCGGCCTGCGCGTCGGCCAGGAAATCCCTTGGGCCTTTCCCGACGGTTCCGTGCACCGCCTGAAAGTCGCGAGCGTGACCCAGAAAACCCCCTAGTCCATGGTCGTGTCCGCCGCATGGTGTGGCGGGCAGGCCGTACGACGCGCCGACGGGGAAGCGAAAGCTTTCTCGCCGGCATTCCATCGCAAGGAGATCCCAATGCAACGTTTTTTTGAATCTGCCGCAAACGCCCACAACGCATCCCTCGAAGCTGCTGCCGGGTTTGGTGATGCCTATCTGAGCGCTGTCGAGCGACTGGCGCAACTCTGTATCGAGGCAAACCGCGCGGCCTGCGAAAATTCCACGGAAATGGCTCTGTTCTGCCTGGACAAGACTCTTGCCCACAACAACGCCACCTTCTGGAGCAGTTCCTTCCAATCGGACATCGAACGCTTTATCCCGGCCCCGCCGGAAAAGCCGTGACCTGAAGCCGCAGGACGCACAAACAAGGCATGGTGAGCCATCCCTGGCTCGCCATGCCTTGTTGCCGCCGCTATTCAGAATCTGGTAACGCGGCTGCCCCCCCTGCTTGACGCTGTTGCGGTGGACGCCTAAATTTGGCCGATTTCCATCCTCACCGCACCCGCCAGGAGAACCCCATGAAGATCGGCACCCCACTTTCCCCGAGCGCCCTGCGCGTCATGCTGCTCGGCGCCGGCGAACTTGGCAAGGAAGTCATCATCGCCCTGCAGCGGCTGGGCGTCGAAGTCGTCGCCGTCGACCGCTACGCCAACGCCCCCGGCCACCAGGTCGCGCACCGCGCCCACGTCATCTCGATGACCGACGGCGCCGCGCTGCGCCAGTTGATCGAGCAGGAAAGGCCGCACCTCATCGTGCCGGAAATCGAGGCCATCGCCACCGACACACTGGTTGAAATCGAGAAGGAAGGGCTGGCCGAAGTCATCCCCACCGCCCGCGCCGCCAAGCTGACCATGAACCGCGAAGGCATCCGCCGGCTTGCCGCCGAGGAACTCGGGCTGGCGACCTCGCCCTACAAGTTCGCCGATTCGCTGGCCGAACTGCAGGCCGCCATCGACGACGGCATCGGCTACCCGTGCATCGTCAAGCCAACGATGTCCTCATCCGGCAAAGGCCAGTCGCTGCTGCGCGGCCCGGACGACGCACAGAAGGCTTGGGACTATGCGGCGAGCGGCGGCCGGGTCAACCAGGGGCGCGTCATCGTCGAGGGCTTCATCGACTTCGACTACGAAATCACCCTGCTCACCGTGCGCGCCCGCGATACCGCCGGCGCAGTGCAGACTTACTTCTGCGAACCGATCGGCCACGTCCAGGTAGCCGGTGACTACGTCGAATCCTGGCAACCGCAGCCGATGACGCCAACGGCACTACAGCGGGCGCAGGAAATCGCCGCCGCCGTCACCGGCAATCTCGGCGGCCGCGGCATCTTCGGCGTCGAACTCTTCGTCAAGGGCGACATGGTCTGGTTCTCTGAAGTCAGCCCGCGCCCGCATGACACCGGGCTGGTCACGCTATGCTCGCAACGCTTCTCGGAATTCGAACTGCACGCCCGCGCCATCCTCGGCCTGCCGGTCGACACCGCCTTGCGCGAACCCGGCGCCTCGGCCGTCATCTACGGCGACATGGAAGAACAGAGCATCGCCTTCGACGGCATCGAGCAAGCCCTCGCCGTCCCGCGCAGCGACCTGCGGCTGTTCGGCAAGCCGGAATCATTCACGAAGCGGCGGATGGGCGTCGCCGTCGCCAACGGCGCCAACATCGCCGAAGCCCGCGAACGCGCCAAGCTGGCGGCGAGCAAGGTCAGGCCGCGCAAGGGCTGACCTCAAACTTCCGACCCCTAGCGGACTGATGACGTTTGGGAGTCATCGGGCTGCTTGTGAACAGACTCGGCATCCAAGCCGGCCATGTATCTAGTCGCTGCTCACGGCCGCAAAATTGTTTCTCCCACTCGTACCCGATAACAGCGGTCACTCGCTAGCCACCGTTAGGGAAATAAGAAAAGCTTGGGTCAAACATGGAACTTATCAGCATAACGCTGGAAATGCTGTGGAGAACCCATTTATAGCGGAGCCCACGGCCACAATGAATGCCGCGGGCTCCACGCTAAGCCTTCTTGGAGTGCAAAGTTACCAGTGGCCAAACTGCCATATAAAACAGGCGCTATACATCCCCCGGACCGCAGAAGCTGTGCGCAGGGTTCCCTCGCGCAATGCCGCTATTACCATCACATTCGTAGCCGTTGTTGTCGTCTTGTGGGCCAGGAAGCTGCCCAGGCGGGTTCTTCGCATCTGCATTCCCGACGGTGCCGGCTGCTGGCTTTCCGTACGCGTTGCCATTCCCTTTACCGTTGCCAGACGGGGCGCCGACATTGTATGGATCATAGGGACCCGACGAATTGGCCCCATCAGCGTAGGCAGGTACAGCGACCGACAGGAATATCAAAGCGCCGGTAGCCAAACCGATGCAGCGAGTAGTATTCCTCATGGCTTTCATCCTCCTTTGAAGCCGACCGGGTTGGCGGTCGGTAAGCGATGTCAGTCTCACCTTCACAGTCAGGCGATTCCAACGAATTGGCGATTTGTGAAGTTACCGCAACTCATTGTTTGTCGAGCCAACGAATCCGGACACCAAAGGACATCATCTTCAATATCCTGACCCACCATTGAATAATGGTCGACGCAGTTACATGAGTTGTCAAAAAGACACTACGAATCGCCCTAAGTTCCTAGAAAGCTCTGAGCGTCTACAATTACCGAGAGTGCTAACGATCGCCTTCGGTAGCAGTTAACGTCGAATACATTTCCAAGCGCTGACTGGCTGGAGATGGCCGTATGCAGAAATACGCCACTCTGACGCAGGGCAAGCCTTCGCCAACTGGAAACCGCGGAGGCAACCAACAGAAACGTGGGTGGCAAACAGTTCGCAACCCAACGAATCAGCTTCCATTTTTGCTCATTTTTGGAGGTCGACCGCAACAGGCCTCGTTCCGGCCAAAACACCCGCCCCGCCCTGTCGTATTCCCGCGCTAACGTCGATCACAGCGCCGGAAGCGCCTTTCAGAACCCCACGACGCGGCTGGCCGGGAAGCGGGCGGCGAAGCGGCTGCCCTGGCCGAGGACGCTCCTGATCTCGAGTTGCGCCTGGTGGCGGTTCAGCGAGTGCTTGACGATCGCCAGGCCCAGCCCGGTGCCGCCGGCGTCGCGCGAGCGGCCACGGTCGATGCGGTAGAAGCGTTCGGTAAGGCGTGGGAGGTGCTTGGGGTCGATGCCGATGCCGGTATCCTGGACCGCGAATTCCGCCCCCTGCGCGCTGGCGTGCCAGCTGATGCGGATGGTGCCGCCGGCCGGTGTGTAGCGCACGGCATTGGAAATGAGATTGCCGAAGGCGCTGACCAGTTCGGGCTCGGCACCACGCAGGTCGCCCTGGCCGTCGGTTTCGACGACGATGTTGTGGCGGCCGCCCGATAGCGCTTCGGCGTCGCGCCGCAGCTTGTCGATCAGGCTGGCCATGTCGACGGTGTCGTTGGCCGGTGGCGGCGCCGATTCGATCGACGAGAGGGTCAGCAAATCCTGGACGATCGATTCCATGCGCTGCGACTGTTCGCTCATCAGCGCCAGGTAGCGCGCCTGTTCGTCATGGTCGACCTCGATTTCCTGCAGGGTTTCAAGGAAGCCGGCGAGGACGGTCAGCGGCGTGCGCAGTTCGTGCGAGACGTTGGCGACGAAGTCGCGGCGCGTGCGGTCGAGGCGGTCGCTCTGGGTGACATCCTTGATCTGCATGAGGCGGCGGTTGCCGGCATAGGGAACGACGTGAATGGAGAGGACGCGCTCTTCGTTGCGTTCCGAGCGCAGGGTCAGCGGCCGCGCGAAATCGCCGCCCTGCAGGTAGGCGACGAATTCCGGCTGGCGCACGAGATTCACGATGGGCTGGCCGCGGTCGGTGCCGATGACGAGGCCAAGTTGCATTTCGGCCGTGGTGTTGCAGTAAACAATCTGGTTCTGCTGGTCGAGCAGCACGACGCCATCGGTCAGCGCTTGGCCGGCGGCGATCAGCATCGCAATTTCTTCGTCACGGCGGGCGATCTGCGCTCGCAGGTCCTTCTCGTGCCGGTAGAGGCGGCCGAAGACGCCATCCCAGGCACCCTCGCCTTCGAGGCTGCTATCGACGACCGGCGCTCGCGACCAGCGTTCGAGACGGGCGAAATTGCGGAAGTGAAAGACCATCTGCAGCCCGAGGCCGACCGAGAACAGGGTCCAGCCGGCCCAGGGCGCGACGAAATGGCCGACCGGCCAGGCTACGAATGCCGTCAACAGGGCCAGCAGCAGGGCCCGGATCAGCGGCGCCGACACCGGCTTCAGGCGCCCCGGAAGCGATAGCCGGTACCGCGCACCGTCTCGATCCGCTCGTGATGGCCGGTCGACTCGAGCGCCGAGCGCAGGCGGCGGATGTGCACATCGACCGTCCGTTCCTCGATGAAGACGTGGTCGCCCCAGACTTCGTCGAGCAACTGGGCGCGGGTGTAGACGCGCTCGGCATGAGTCATGAAGAAGAACAGCAGGCGGAACTCGGTCGGCCCCAGCTCGATCGGCTGGCTGCCGGCGAGGACGCGGTGCGTCGCCGGGTTGAGCGCCAGGTCGCCGACCTCGACCGCTTCGCCGGCCAGGTGCGGGGCGCGCCGGCGCAGCACGGCGCGGACGCGGGCGACCAGTTCCTTGGGCGAGAAGGGCTTTGTGACGTAGTCGTCGGCGCCGGCCTCCAGCCCCTGCACCTTGTCTTCCTCATGCACGCGGGCGGTGAGCATGATGATCGGCAGCTCGCGGGTGCGCTCGTCGGCGCGAATCTTCTTGGCCAGCGCGACACCGGATTGGCCCGGCAGCATCCAATCGAGCAGGACCAAGTCGGGCAACGCGGCGCGAATGGCGGACTCGGCCTCTTCGGCACTGCTCGAACGCACGACGAGAAAGCCGGCGTGCTTGAGGTTGATGACGACGAGTTCCTGGATGGCTGGTTCGTCTTCGACGACCAGAATTGTGGGTGTCACGCCTTCGCCTCCTTGGGCGGGTGACGGATGTCGCGCCCTTCGACGATGAAGACGACGTGCTCGGCGACATTCTTGGCGTGGTCGCCGATGCGCTCGACGGCGCGGGCGATCCAGATGATGTCGATCGAGGTGGTGATGGTGCGCGGGTCTTCCATCATGTGCGTGATCAGCTGGCGCATGATCGACTTGAACTCGGTATCGACATCGACGTCGGCCTGGATGACCTTGACCGCCAGCTCGGTATCGAGCCGGGCGAAGGCATCGAGCGCCTGGCGCAGCATGCCGAGCGCGGCCTCGGCGATGTGGCGGACGCCGATCCCGTATTGCGACGGCATCTGGCCGGCTTCGTAGATGCGGCGCACGCCCTTGGCGATCTTCTTGGCCTCGTCGCCGGCGCGTTCGAGATCGGTGACGATCTTGCTGATGCCGAAGACCAGGCGCAGGTCGGAAGCCGCCGGCTGGCGCTTGGCGATCAGGTGCGCGCAATCGTCGTCGATGGCGATTTCGAGGTCGTTGACGTTGCGGTCGGTTTCGACGATGTGCTTGACACTGGCCACTTCGCCCCTGCTGTAGGCGTCGATGGCGGCCGAAATCTGGGTTTCGACGAGGCCGCCCATCTGCAGTACGCTGCTGCGCAGGCGCGAGAGGTCTTCGTCAAACTGGCTGGAGAGATGCTGGCTATCGTTCATTTCACTGTCCTCGTCAGCCCATGCGGCCGGTAATGTAGTCTTCGGTACGCTTGTCTTTCGGCTTGATGAAGATCTCGTCGGTCTTGCCGAATTCGATCATCTCGCCAAGATACATGTAGGCGGTATAGTCGGAAACCCGCGCCGCCTGCTGCATGTTGTGGGTCACGATCAGGATCGTGACGCGCTTCTTCAGCTCGTGCACCAGTTCCTCGATGGCGGCGGTGGCGATCGGGTCGAGCGCCGAGGTCGGCTCGTCGAACAGCAGCAGTTCGGGATCGGTGGCCAGGGCGCGGGCGATGCACAGGCGCTGTTGCTGGCCGCCGGAAAGATTCGACGCCAGTTCGCTCAGGCGATCCTTGGCCTCGTCCCAGATGGCCGCGCCCTTCAGCGCGTGTTCGACCTTGTCGTCGAGCACGCGCTTGTTGTTCTCGCCGCGCACGCGCAGGCCGTAGGCGACGTTCTCGTAGATCGACTTGGGGAAGGGGTTCGGCTTCTGGAAGACCATGCCGACGCGCATGCGGACTTCGATTGGATCGACTTCCGACGACAGCAGGTTGGTGTTGTCCGGAAAGAAGCGGATCTCGCCCTCGTAGCGGTTGCCCGGGTAGAGGTCGTGCATGCGGTTGAAGCTGCGCAGGTAAGTCGACTTGCCGCAACCGGAAGGACCGATCAGGGCGGTGACCTTCTTGTCGTAGATCGGCATGTTGATGTTCTTGAGCGCCTTGGCCTCGCCGTAGAAAAAGTTGAGGTTGCGGGCTTCGGCCTTGAGTGCCGGGTTGTCGTGAATCTGCATTTGCGACTCCATTCGGTATTCGGGTTTTGGCATGTTTTTGGCGTTGACCGCAACAGCTACCACTTGATGTTCTTGCGCATCTTGTAGCGCAGGTAAATCGCGACGGCGTTCATCGACAGCACCATGACCATCAGCACGAAGCCGGCGGCGGCGGCATTGATCTCGAAGGCCGGATCGGGACGCGATGTCCAGTTGAAGATCTGGATCGGCATAACGGTGAAGGGCGCGAACACCCAGTCGAACAGCCCGGCCGGCGGCTCACCGGTGAAGGGCGCCGGCGGCAGGAAGGCGATGAAGGTCAGGGCGCCGATGGTGATGATCGGCGCCGTTTCGCCGATGGCGCGGGCGAGGCCGATGATGACGCCGGTCAGGATGCCGGGCATGGCGTAGGGGATGATGTGGTAGCGGCAGGTCTGCCAGCGCGTCGCGCCGACCGCCATCGAGCCTTCGCGGATCATCGCCGGAATGGCGCGGATCGCTTCGCGGGTCGAGACGATGATGATCGGCAGGATCAGCAGCGCCAGCGTCAGGCCGGCCGAGAGGATGCTCTGGCCGAAGCCGAACTGGTAGACGAAGATGCCGAGCGCCAGCAGGCCATAGACGATGGAGGGCACCGCTGCCAGGTTGCTGATGTTGACCTCGATGATGTGGGTCAGCCAGTTGCGCTTGGCGTATTCCTCCAGGTAGAGCCCGGCGGCGACGCCGAGTGGCACGGCGGCGAGCGCGGTAACCAGCATGACCAGCAGCGAGCCGACCCAGGCCGAGAGGATGCCGGCCTGTGCGGCGCGGCGCGAGGCGAAGTTGAGGAAGAAATCAAGGGTGAAGCGCTCGGAACCCTTGATCGCCATGTCGGCGATCAGCGCGACGATGACCAGCAAGGCAATGGCCAGGCAGAAAATGCCGAGTGCCTTGAAAATGGTGTCGCGCAGCTTGCCGCGCGCGATGACGGCGCGGATCTGTTCGGTGGTCAGCGGTTGCATCAGTAGTTCTCCCGGAATTTGGCGCGCAGCCACTGGCCGAGGATGTTGAAGACCAGGGTAATCAGCAGCAGGGTCAGGCCGGCGGCGAAGATGGTCTGGTAACCGATCGAGCCGTGCGGCAGGTCGCCGAGCGCTACCTGGACGATGTACGAGGTGATGGTCGCGGCCGGCTCCATCGGGTTCCAGGTCAGGTTCGGCTGCATGCCGGCGGCGACGGCGAGAATCATGGTTTCACCGACGGCGCGGGAAATACCCAGGATGTAGGAGGCGGCGAGGCCGGAGAAGGCGGCCGGAACGACGACATGGATCGCCGTGTAGAGGCGGGTCGAGCCCATTGCGTAGGCGCCTTCGCGCAGGCTCATCGGCACCGCGCGCATGGCATCCTCGGACAGCGAGGCGATGTAGGGAACGATCATGATGCCCATCACCAGGCCGGCGGAAAGCAGCGAGAAGCCGGGCAGTTCCGGCAGGATGATCTGCAGCAGCGGGGTGACGACGAGCAGCGCAAAGTAGCCGAAGACGATGGTCGGGATGCCGCCGAGCAGTTCGAGAATGGGCTTGGCGACTTCGCGCACCTTCGAATTGGCGAATTCGGAAAGGTAGATGGCGATGATGGTGCCCATCGGGATGGCGACGGCCAGCGCGACAAATGAGGAAACCACGGTGCCCGAGACCAGCACCATGATGCCGAAGTGGGCGTCATCGAAGAGCGGGGTCCATTGGGTGTCGGTCAGAAAGTCGACGATGCTGACGTTCTGGAAGAAGTGGAAGGACTCGGAAACCAGGACATAGACGATGCCGAGCGTGGTCAGCACGGAGACCGCGGCGGCGCACAGGAGCAGGCCCTCGATCAGGCGCTCGCTGACGTTGCGCATGGCGTTCTTGGCCAGGCGGTCACTGACCACGGGCAGGTCGGACGGATTGTTTGCAGACATGGCGTGCGAATTCACTTTGAGAATTCCCTATGATAAAAGCCCGCCCCTTCCGGGGCCGGGCTTTTTGTGGGGAGCGGCGCGAGAATCAGATCTTGGCTTCGCGCTTTTGCAGTTCTTCGATGGTGATGCCGACTTCCGCAGTGCCGCCAAACACGGTGCCCTTCTTCTTCTTTTCGACATGTTCCATATTGGTCGTGTAAGCCTTGGCCGACAGCGGAACGTACTTCACTTCCTTGGTCAGCTTGGAGGCGTTCTTCATGTAGAACTCGACGAACTCCTTGACCTCCGGCTTGTCGAGCGCTTTCGGGTTGATGTAGATGAAGATCGGACGCGACAGCGGCTGGTAGGTGCCGTTAATGACGGTGGCTTCAGAGGGCAGGACGCCCGGCTTGCCCGCCTTCTCGACGATCGGCACGGCCTTCAGCTTGCCGGTGTTCTCGGCGTAATAGGCATAGCCGAAGTAGCCGATGGCGTTGACGTCGCGCGAGACGCCCTGGACCAGCACATTGTCGTCTTCGGAAGCGGTGTAGTCGCCACGCGAGGACTTGGCCTTGCCGACGATGGCTTCGGTGAAATAGTCGAAGGTGCCGGAATCGGAACCGGCGCCGAACAGCTTGATCGGCGCATCGGGCCAAGCCGGGTTGACCTGGTTCCAGCGGGTGATCTTGCCCTGCGCAGCCGGCTCCCAAATCGCCTTCAGTTGCTCGACGGTCATTTCCTTGAGGAAGGCGTTCTTCGGGTTCATGACCACGGTCAGCGCGTCGAAGGCGACCGGCAGTTCGATGTACTCGATGCCGGCTTCCTTGCAGGCGTCCATTTCCTTCTTGAGGATCGGGCGCGAAGCGTTGGCGATATCGACCTCGCCGCGGCAGAACTTCTTGAAGCCGCCGCCGGTGCCGGAAATGCCGACCGTCACCTTGATGGCGTTTTTCTTGGCCTTCTGGAATTCTTCAGCCACCGCTTCGGTGATCGGGTAAACCGTCGAGGAGCCGTCGATCTTGACGACATCGGCCAGGGCAGCCTGGGCGCCGAAAAGGGCGACACCGGCGACGGCCAGGGCGGGAACGAGCTTGGACTGCTTGAACATGGGGAACTCCTGCACATAGTTGGATTGACAACGATGTGCAGGTTAGCCCTCGATTGTTACAGCTGAATGACAGACTGTAACAAAAGTAATAGTTACTGCCTGGGCGGACTACTTCGCCGGACGACCGGGCTTGATGCGCTCGATGCGGGCCATCAAGGCCGTCAGTTCGACATTGTCCATGGCCGCCAGAGCGGCAATGCCGGCCCGCACCAGCTCGCTGCGCCTGGCCTTGCCGCCGAAATCGGCGATGCGCTTCTTGAGCAGCGCGATCTGCGCATATTCCGTTTCGGGCATCGAAAAACTGTGACGGACCAGCTTGATCTTCTTGGGCTTTACCGGCTTGGCCGGTTTGGCGGCCTTGGGGAGATCGGTCAGCGACGGCGTGCCCGATGGCGGGACGATCTGCACCGCCTGTGCCTTGGCCAGCGCTTCGGCCAGCGCCTTCTTGTTACGCGCCTTGGTTTCGTCCAACTTGCTCGGCTTCTTCACTGCGGGCGCCTTGGCAACGACCTCGGCCGCGACTTCCGGCTTCGGCGCGACGCGCGGCTGCAACTTCTTCGGGGGCTTCGGCGCCACTGCAACTGGCGTTGCCGCAGGTGGCGGACTGTTCTTTTCGTCCGAATTCTTTTCTTCTGACATCAGGCTCTCTCCATCAAAATGGTATGCCGAGTTTAACGATTTCACAGCACACCAAAGTTAAACTTTTTTGACAGGTAAAATGCCCGCCATCCCAACAGCGAGGCGCATCATGACCCAGGACGAACTCAAGCAGGCAGTGGCCCAGGCTGCCGCCGACTACGTGGCGCAGCACGCGCCTGAAGGCAGCATCATCGGCGTCGGCACCGGCTCGACGGCCAATTTCTTCATCGACGCCCTCGCCCCACTCAAAAGTAAATACAAAGGCGCCGTCGCCAGTTCCGAAGCGACGCGCAAACGCCTCGAAGGCCACGGCATTCCGGTCTTCGATCTCAACGACGTCGCCGACATCCCGGTCTATGTCGATGGCGCCGATGAAATCGACGCCGGCCTCAACATGATCAAGGGCGGTGGCGGCGCGCTGACGCGCGAAAAGATCGTCGCCGCAGTCGCGAAAACCTTCCTCTGCATCTGCGACGGCTCGAAGCTGGTCGCCACCATGGGCACGTTCCCGCTGCCGGTCGAAGTCATCCCGATGGCACGCGCCCACGTCGCCCGCGAACTGGTGAAGCTGGGCGGCACGCCGGTGCTGCGAGAAGGCTTCATCACCGACAACGGCAACCTGATCCTCGACGTCAAGGACCTGGCCATCAGCGACCCCAAGGGCCTTGAAACAAAGATCAACCAGATCACCGGCGTCGTCACCAACGGCCTCTTCGCCGTCCGTCCGGCCGATGTGCTGCTGCTCGGCACCGCCGAGGGCGTCAGAACCATCGCCTGATTCATTTTCCTGTCACATGCGGGCGCTAATCTGGCGGCATCGATCGCCACTGGGAGTGCCCCATGTTTTTGTCGCCAGAACTAGTCGCCCAGACACGGGAACAGACGCTGAACAACCTGCTCGGCCTGTCCTCCACCTGTTTGTCGGCCAGCCAGCGCCTCTCCGACCTCTTCTCCGCCGCCGGCCGTGACGCCCTTCATCACGGCAGCAAGCAGGTCGCGCAATTCGGCCACGGTCAACTCGATTCGCTGACCAGTTTTCCGGCCGTCCTCTGGCTGGAAAACAGCGCCCGCACCAGCAGGCTGATTGATTCGGCATATGAAATTCTCGGCGAAACGCACAAGTCGCTGATCCAGTCGGCGGAAGCTCAGGTGCGCGCGTTCGACCAGATCGTTTTCGCGACCATCAACCGGGCCGCGAAAAGCAGCCCGTGGGAGGGCGAGATCGCTCTGGCGGCGATGCGCACCACGCTCGAAACGGCTGAACGCACGCTGCACGGCATGAGCGCGGCGGCCGTCGAAACCGTCGATCTGGCCGAGAACGAGGTGCACCAGATTGCCGAAAACCTGACGGAGAACAAGCAGACAACAAGGCCAAATGGGCGGGGCCGCACGACAACCAGATAAACATCCCGCACGAGGGAAACTCGCTCTCTCTCCTTTGGCCCGGCACTGCCGGGCTTTTTTTCGCCCCGCCAGGCGAATGCTGGTAGCCTGTTGCGGTCGACCATCCGGAAAGCCCGATTTTCATGCCTCTCACCCGTCCTCTCCGTTCCACGGTCAATCTTGCCCTGCAGGGCGGCGGCGCGCACGGCGCTTTCACCTGGGGCGTACTCGACGCGCTGCTCGAAGACGGCCAACTCAGCTTCGAAGGCGTCAGCGGCACCAGCGCCGGGTCGATGAACGCCATCTGCCTGGCGCAGGGGCTGATGAGCGGCGGGCGCGACGGCGCCCGCGAAGCGCTGAAGAATTTCTGGACGGCCGTTGCCGAAAGCTCGCCGTTCCCCGACAGCGCCAGCAATACCGGCGGCGAACCACCGGCCATCCCGGCCGCGCTCAAGCTGATGCTGCAATGGACCGAGTATCTCTCGCCCGAGCAATTGAACCCGTTCGACCTCAACCCCCTGCGCGACGTCGTCACGGCGCAGATCGATTTCGAGCGTCTGCGCAAGCACAGTCCGGTCAAGCTGTTCATCGCCGCGACCAACGCCAACTCGGGCAAGCTGCGCATCTTCCACAACCATGAACTGTCGGTCGATGCGCTGCTCGCCTCGGCCTGCCTGCCCAACATCCACCGCACCGTGATGATCGACGGCGAGCCTTACTGGGATGGCGGCTACAGCGCCAACCCGGCGGTCTTTCCGCTGTTCTACGACTGCACAGCGGCCGACATCCTGCTCGTGCTGCTGACCCCGCTGCATTTCGGCGAGACGCCCGATTCGGCCCAGGATATCCGCATGCGCCTGCGCGAACTGGGCTTCAGCTCGACCTTCCTGCGCGAGATGCGAATGTTTGCCCACCTGCGCGAACGCGTCGGCGAATCGCGGCTGCCCGGCTGGCTGCAGGCCTGGATACCGGTCGGCCAACTCGAACAGCGGGTACGCCAGGTCCGCTTCCATGCCATCAGCGCCGATGCCCTGATGAGCGAGTTGTCGCCCGAAAGCAAACTCGCCGCCAGCCTGTCATTTTTCCAGCGCCTGCACGACGACGGCCGCGAACACGCCAAGGCCTGGCTGGCCGCCAAGCGCGCCGCCATCGGCCGGCAGTCGACGCTCGACCTGGCGAAAATCTACTACTGACACAACCTGGCAATCCGGTTTTCGGCCATTTTTTGCCGTCGACCGCAACAACCGGCGGCGACGGCAACTCCGCCGGCGAAACGCAAATTTCATCTTCCTGTAATCCGGCAACCGCATGCTCGCCTTTGTGGAAATTCATCATGGGCAGGAGATTGCGATGTCCGACACGCTGTTCTGTTACTGCTGCAGAACCCATCACCCCAGGGAGCAGATGCGGCGGTTCGCCACCAGGCGGGGCGAGCGCTGGCGCTGCCTGCGCAGCATCGAGGCCGCCCGCGGCCAGCCCGGCGAGCGCGACGCCTTCGGGCGCCGGCAATCCGAAATTAACCGGCTGGCGGCGAGCCAGACGGCCGAACGGATGGTCATCCCGCACTTCAGGCACGGCCCGCCGTGAGCAAGCTGCTGATCCGGACGCTCGACGTGCATGACCTGATGCAACTCGAAGCCGCCATCGACCTGGTCGAGAATGCCTTTGCCGACCCCGAACGCTATGGCCGTGAGCGCATCGCGCGGGAGATGCTGGTCGACGACCCACCTTACTATCGCCAGTTCTTCGTCGCCATCAAGGGCGGACGAATCGTCGGCGTCGGTGGCGTCAAGGCGGCCGACTGGGCCGCCAAAACGCACCTGCTCTATCTCTCCGCCGTCGCCCCCGACAAGCGCGGCCAAGGCATCGCCCGCGCGCTCCTCGCAGCGCGCGCGGAGTGGCTGGCAAAGCGCTTCGACGCGGGCCGGATACTGGTGTCGACGACGCGCACCCGGCGCTTCCGCGAATTCGGTTTCGCCGAGATCCGCGGCAGCGAAATCGACGGCCGCTACCTGATGCTTTATCGATTCCAGAAGAAGTAGAAGCGAGGCGGCCGGACTGCCACCCCTGTAATACCGTCACCTTCCTGAAACATCCAGTGGCGATAGTTGTAGGCACTGACTCAACGAGAGATGACATGACCAATTCGTGCTTTGACCCCGGCACCGATGAGGGCTACCTCAACGCAGCCCTCGCCACGCTGGCCGACCCGTTCCGCCGCCGCCTGCTTTCGGCAGCCGCCCTGACCGCCACCGGCGGCGCCCTGGTCGCTGCCGGCATTCCGCTACCCAGCCTGGCCGCCAGCGCCGGTCGCGCGGCCGGCGCCATCCACGCCTTTACCGGCATTCCGGTATCCACCGCCGATGCCGTCATGCTGCCCGAGGGTTACGCAGTCAATCTGCTCTACGCCTGGGGTGACCCGATTTCCGACGGCCCGCGCGCCCGCGCCGATGCCGGCGACGATGCCGCTGCCCAGATGCAGCAGGCCGGCATGCACCACGACGGCATGCATTTTTTCCCCTTTGTCGAGAACGGCAAACCCTCGTCAACCCACGGCCTGCTCTGCATCAATCACGAATACACCGACGACGGCCTGCTGCATAGCGACGGCATGCAGAACTGGAATGCCGGCAAAGTGGCGAAATCCAAAGCCGCACACGGCGTTTCGATCATCGAAATCCGTCGCCAGACGGCTGGCTGGCAGGTCGTCCGCCCCTCCCGTCTGGCGCGCCGCATTACCGCCGATACACCATGCCGCATCGGCGGCCCGGCCCGCGGCGACGAAGCGATGCGCACGACAACTGACCGGCGCGGCGAATTCGTCCTCGGCACCGTCAACAACTGCGCCATGGGCGCCACCCCGTGGGGGACCTACCTGACCTGCGAAGAAAACTTCAACGGCTACTTCAAGGGCCCATCAACACCCAGCGCCGACCAGAAGCGTTACGGCCTGACCGAAACCGGCTTTGGCTTCCGCTGGCATGAACACGACGAACGCTTCGACGCCACGCGCCATCCCAATGAGCTCAACCGTTTCGGCTGGGTCGTCGAGATCGATCCATGGCACCCCGAACAGGCGCCGGTCAAGCGCACCGCGCTCGGCCGCTTCAAGCACGAAGGCGCGACCGTCACGCTCGCCCGCGACGGCCGCGCCGTGGTTTACATGGGCGACGACGAACGTTTCGAGTACGCCTACAAATTCGTTTCGCGCGACCACTACCGCGCCGGCAATCCCGGCAACGCCGGCCTGCTCGACGAAGGCACCCTTTACGTCGCGCGCTTCGGCGATGACGGCAAGGGTCGCTGGCTGCCGCTGCGCCATGGCGAAAAGTATCCGAATGGCGCGTTGACCGCGGACAATGGCTTCAGCGACCAGGGCGACGTCGTCATCCGCTGCCGCCAGGCTGCCGCCAGGCTGCCGACCTCGCCGGAGCAACCAAAATGGATCGCCCGGAATGGATTGCGGTGCATCCGCAAAGCGGCGAGGTTTACGTCACGCTGACCAACAACGCCAAGCGCGGCACCCCCGAAGTGCCTGGCCTGAACGCCGCCAACCCGCGTCCTGAAAACACCTTCGGGCACATCGTCCGCTGGCGCGAAAACGGCCACGATGCGGCGGCAAGCGAATTCGAATGGGACATTTTCGCGCTGGCCGGCGACCCGCAGCACCCGGACCCGAACCGCCAGGGCAGCATCCGGGGCGATGCCTACGGCAGCCCGGACGGCCTGTGGTTCGACCAGAGCGGCCGCCTGTGGATCCAGACCGACGTCTCGACCAGCGTACTGAACAAGGGCGACTATGCCAACCTGGGCAACAACCAGATGCTGGTCGCCGACGTCAAAAATGGTGAAACCCGCCGCTTTCTGACCGGGCCGAAAGGCTGTGAACTGACCGGCATCACCGCGACGCCGGATGGCAGGACGCTGTTCGTCAACATCCAGCACCCTGGCGAAAAGGCCAGCGAGCGCTCCGACCCGGCGAAGCCGACCGCCGTTTCGGCGTGGCCGGCCAACCAGTTTGCGGAAGCGGTCGGCGGCCGCCCGCGCTCGGCCACCATCGTCATCATCCGCCCGGACGGCAAGCCGGTCGCCGCCTGAAAAAAGAAACCCCGCCGCAGCGG
Organism: Dechloromonas sp. UBA6271; assembly: GCA_002440665.1. Lineage (GTDB taxonomy): Bacteria > Pseudomonadota > Gammaproteobacteria > Burkholderiales > Rhodocyclaceae > Azonexus. The sequence continues at coordinate 72,043 of DJUX01000046.1, read as the reverse complement.
GGTTCTTTACAGCTGGTTCAGAACTCAGGCCTTCGGCGGAACGTAGCCCTGAATCTGGTCGGCACCTTCGCCGAAGAAATGCTTTTCGAGCTGTTCGGTCAGGTACTTGCGATGCTTGGCATCGACCAGGTTGAGCCGGTTCTCGTTGATGAGCATGGTCTGCATCTTGATCCACTGCTGCCAGGCTTCCTTCGAGACGTTCTCGAAAATGCGCTGGCCGAGGGCACCCGGGTAGGGCGGAAGATCCAGACCTTCGGCCTCGCGGCCGAGCTTGATGCAATTGACGGTACGTGCCATGGGTAACTCCGTGAAGGTTGATGCGGCGAATTATAAGGTCTTGAACAGACTCTTTGAATCGGCCGCCAGCCCAATAAATATAAGGGTTTGTGACTTGCCGGTTTTGTCTAGCTACCTACGTAGCCACACACAAACCGGCCGCTGCAATCATTTTGACCGAAAGCCGGCAAGATCGCCAGCTTACCCCCCGTCCCATAATTCGCGCCGCTGCCAAAAGAGGGACCCGTCCGGTCTAGACCCAACCGGCCCCAGACTTTTAACCCCCCCCCTCCCCTCCCAAAACCCCACACGAAAAAATTTCCCTATGCGTCCGGTCCCGAGAATGGGAAGCCTAGACTTTTACACCCCCCCCTAGTGGCATATTCCGGCGGGCGACCAAAGGGCGCCAATTACCCGGAATGGAAGGCGAAAGGGAGGACCCGTGCACTTGCCATCGCCTCCCGTTTTTCTGACGCAAAATCATTTACTGCCCGCCCCCTACGCGCGCGCCGGTTGCAGGGCTTTTTCTTCCTACCCCTACCGTTTTATGCCGGGACAACCGGGACAACCGGGACAAACGCCGGAAACCCTGACCAATAGGGCATCTAGCGTTTTCATTCTAGATATTTATGCCGGGACACAGCCGGGACACGCCGGGACACTTCAGAATCAGGACGTTTCAGGCCGTGCGTTTTGCCGCTTTCACGGCCGCGCGCCGATGTCCCGCGTCGTGCGGTTTCAGGGGTTTTCCGGTCGCTCACAGGCCCGGCCATCTGTCCCGCCCTGCCCTCTGGTCAGGGTCGCTCGGCAGGGGTTTGAAGCACTCGCAACGGCGCAGCCAGTCAGGGGCGGGTGCATAGGTCCGGCTGGCGACCAACTCACGGCGGGCGGCCGCCAGGCATCGGCCATTGCTCGCCAGATTGCCGCACTCGGCACAGCGCCGCCGGTTGTCTCCGGCGCGCTCGGGGTCGCCAATGCCAGGCAGCGCGGCCGGCGCGTTCGCTTCCTGGTTCGCCGTTGCCTGTCCCGCCTCGATATGCGCCTGGGGCTGCACGTCGCCACCGGATAGCATGGCGTCCCAATCAATCATCGTCGGAATCAAACAGCGTCGGCAGGATATGAACCACGCGGGCGCGGCCCTCGGTCGGCAGGCTCTCACGGACCAACCACGGCCGGTCTGTCTCGCTGCCCTTGCGGCAATACCCTTTGGCGACCAGCAAGCGCCCCACGGCCGCCGCGTCGTATCCCTTGCAAACCACGGCGCGCCAAGCCTCATTGAACAGGAAATATTCCTGTGCGTCGTTACCCTCGGCATCCTGACAACCGCGCCGATAGCCGGCGCGGTCCGGCTTGCCGGGCGCGTGTTTGTCCGTGTCGTTCGCCGGGCGGTCCCAATCGGTAAAGGCGCTTTCGCCCTTCCGGCGGATGAATTCGCGGACTTGGCGCAACATCGCCTTTTCTTCCTGGTTCCCCTGACCGCCCCGGCGGGACAGCCAGGCATCAAAGCAGGTGCGGGCCGCTTGCAAGGCCTCGCCAGGCTGCCAGCCGGTAATCTCCCAATTGGTCGCCAGTTCGCCGGCTGCCCCGACCAAGGCGAAGCGCGCCGCTACCCGCCGCGCCTGCCCATGCGCCGCACCGTCGAGACATGCTGCTTCAAACTTTTTCTGCGCTTCGCGGACCAGATCGGGGACCGCCTCTTGATGCTTCGCCAGCTCGGCAACGAAGGCATGAAAGGCGGTTCCATATTGCCGGCGTGCGGCCCTGTCCAGTGCCTTGGCAAACTGGCTGCCGTCCGCGTAGTCGTGCAGATTCTCGAACACCCCCAGCCCGGCCCCGGCATCGGCCGGAATCTCTGCCAGGCGTAGTTCCTGCCCTGCCCTCGGGGTCTTGCCGATTTCCCCTAGGTGCTCGGATAGCCCGATTTCGCCGCAACTCAGGAACAGCAACCGCCAGCTTGCCCGGTCCCGCGCGCCGCCGGTCCGGCCGGCGCGGCTCTTGCCGCTGCCGTTCGCCAGCATGTAGCAGGTTTCGCCCGCCTCTCGGGGGTCCATTTGTGCCAGCTCGTCAAGCAACAAGGGCGCGTCACAATGGGCGCTAGCCAGGGCTTCCAGGCCGTTTGACGTGGCCCGCCAGCGTTGCATAAAGTCCGCGCCGCCGCACACCGAAGCCGCAACCCGTAGCGCCGTCGTCTTGCCGTCGCTGGAATTGCTGCGAAAGTGAAAGCCGCCGGACTCGCTGCCCAGTAAGTAAAGCAAGGGCGAAGCAAAGCAGGTCGATACGGCAAACAGCAGCCGGGAATTCCCGCTGCACAGCGCCGCAACCTCGTTTCGCCATTCGCCAAGCTTGCTGCGCATGGCGAAGGTTGAAGCCCCGCCGCCCTCGCTCTCGTATATCCACGCGCCGGCATTGGGGCCAATAGCGTTATCCGGTAACACGAACACCGCGCCATCGGGGCCGGCGTCGTGCCAGCCGGTCCGGTTGGTCACACGGGCGCGCGCTTTCGGGCTGGCGGTCTGCAAGTATTCGACCAGCGCCGGGCGGCCGCGCGGCGCAATCTGCAAGCCCTGGTCCAACAGCAGGCCGGCAACCTCGGCACCGTCGCCACGAAACAGCGCGGCCGGGACAATGACACGATGCAAGGCCCGGTCAGGATCGAAGAATTCGACCAGCAAACCCCATGCGTAATTCCGGGGATCGCGCACCCTCGCCACCGGCTCCACGGACGCGCACACCCAGCGCGGCGCACGGTCCGTTTCGATCAGCCAAACGCCCTTGGCGTCGAGTAGGAAGCGGCCCGCCTTGGGGGCCTCCTCCTTCGCCTCGGCTGCCTTGCCGGCGGCCGGCTGCACGGGGCGCAGCGTGTCCGGTTCCGACAGCACAAGGGCCATATGCGCCGCCGTCCAACCACGGGCGACCAGATCGGCCGCGTCGAGACCCGACGCCATCGGCTCAGGTTCCGCCAGGATCGGCGCGCCGCCCTCGGACACGGCCGCCCGCCAGGCGAACGCCTCGGGGTTGAAAATTGCCACCTTTCCGGCGTCGACCGCAGCCAGCGCCGCCGCAACATCGCGGGCCGCCTTGGCTCCGGCCTGGTCGTTGTCCGGCCATATCCAGCATTCACGGCGCGACATGGGCGACCAATCCGCCTTGCTCACGGCTTGCGCCCCGCCCTGCCAGGTCAACACAGGGTTTTCAGGGAACAGTAGCGCCGCCGCATCGCGGGCTTTCTCGCCTTCAACCAACACCGCCGCGCGCGCGGGATCGGCGGCCGCCAGCTCCGGCAAGCCCAGCAACAGGCGCGGGCCGGTCGGGGCCTTGAACTGCCATTGCAACCGGCCGTCAGGGAAACGCCACAAGGTTAGGGGCGAAAACTGTTTCCGCTCGCCTTTCGGTTCAAAACGATCATGGAAGAAGCACAGCGCCCCGGCCGCGTCACGATATGCCCAGCGGGCGGCCGGCTTGCCGTGGCGAGAATGAGCAACCGGCGGGGCCGGCGCATTCTCGGGGATCGGCATCAGGCACACCGCGCCATCGGCCGCCGCCGCTTCCGGCGGTTTTTTGGGTGGGGGCGATGCCTCCCTATCACCCGCCGTGCGTTCGTTCGGCTGGCGTTGATTCTGGCGGTCAGGCTTGGCGATTCCGTAATGCGCCGCCAGCCTTTCCGCCGCTTCGATCTGGCGACAGTCCAGGACGTAGGCAGCCAGGGCGACCAGATCGCCGCCTCGGTCGCTTGTGGCGAAATCGCTCCACGCGCCGGAATCCCGGTTGATCGCCAGGCTGCCCGGCTTGTGGTCATTCCTGGTCGGGTTGATCGGCAGATATTCGCGCGCCTGGTTCTTTCCGCCGGACAAGCCAAGAAAGCCCATTGTGCCGTCGAAATCCGCCAGCGCCGCCGCTGCGATTTTGGCAATCCAGTTATCTGCCATCGTCGCTCCCTTGCTGGCACAAGACCGCCTTGATTTCGGAAGCCTCGCGGCTCAATTTGTCGACAGCGCCCGCAACAACCAGCGCGCCGACAATGCCGGGGAATTTGCTGGCTATTGTTGCGTCATCAAGTTGATTGGACAGGCCAGCCGGCAGAAATTCGCGGGCGATCAGCAAAGCCTCCGCCAAGCGGCTTTTTAGAGCCTCATTGCTTGGCGTGAAACCAACACGAGCCGCGCTCATATCGTCACCTTTTGCGCCGCGTCGATTTTCGACTGAATCCAGGCGTCGACCGCAGCAGCAGGCAGCGCCGATGCACGCTCACCAAGTTTCACAAGGGGACCCAGGCGGCCGGCCTTGATTTCCCGGTATGCCTGACAGGTGGAAATGCCCATGCGGCGCGCTGCATGGGGGACTTTTTCAAGGGCCGCAACCCTTGCCGGGCTGGGAATAGTGGGGTTTTGCATTTGCTGTGCTCCTTTTGTCGAAGGGTTCCGGGCTATTGCCCGAAACGTCCCGAAAATTCAGGACAGCACCGATTAGACAGACATAAAAAACGGCGCTCTAAGCGCCGCGTTTTTTATTCTTCGCCCCAAATCCAAGGGCCTTAATATGCTCCCGCGCTTGTGTTTTGCTTAACCCGGTCCGCTTCGCAATCAAGGCCGTTACGCCGGGTTCGTAGCGCCGCGGATCGGGCAGGGAAAGCAGCACCCGCCGGACCCTCTCGCGGGTTTCGCCGCCGGCATCCTCGCCAAAACGCTTAACCCCACGGACGCGGGCTGATTCCTTCGCCGCCAGCGTATGCAGCCAGGAACCGTAAAGCCGCTCGGCTGCGGTTTCCGCTTGCGCCCAATACATCAATGCGCGGTCGGCATTGCCGGCCATCGCCGCCAGCTTTCCGGCTTGCACACAGCGCACACAGCGCCGGGCGTAAAAGTGTGTAATCGTCTTTCCGGCCTTGAATTCGATTTTGTGGCCGTAACCCAGATTCAGCACGCGCGGCCCCGGTTTATTGTGGTTCAGGAGCCAGCGATGCTTCACGCTCCACCGTGCCAAGTCGTCCGCTTTAAAAATTTCATTGGTCAGGCTGAAGGGCAGGCGGTCGCCAATTTTGGCCGGCCATCCCGTCCAAAATTCGCCGGATTCATCACCGCGAAGCCTTGCACCGTCTTTCATGCTGCCAGCCGCTCGATTCCGGCGTATTCGCCGGCCTTGGCGCGGTTCAGCTCCCACAGGTCTAGCGCTTCCTGCATTCGTAGCCAGCTTTCCGGCGTGGTCCCGGTCAGTTTGCCCAGGCGGATAGCCAGATCAGCGGACAGGCCGCGCTTTTCGTGCAGCAGCTCGGAAACGGTCAGGCGCGAAACAGCCAGCCGCTTGGCAAATTCGGTTTGGGTCATGCCCAGCGCCGGCAAAACATCTTCCCGGATGATCGAGCCGGGGTGCGTCGGCTTGCGGTTCGGGTTACGAATTCTGGCAATCATGCGGCCGCCGGTTCCTGGTGTGACTTTTCTATAAGTTGCACGGCCTTTGCCAGAGCCTCCCGGCCTCCCGGTTGGTTTTGCTCCTCCAGGGAGACAGCCAGGAATTCAGCAGCAAGCAATGGGTCTTCTCGCAGCAGCTCAATTACCGTGTCATCGTGTGGGCGGTGTGTTTGGTTCATATTTAGCAATCCCCCAGATCAGGCTGCCAGCCGTTCAACGTGCGGGCGCTCGCCTGCCCGCTGCCGTGCTTGCCAAAGGTCCCGCTGGGTCTGCATTTGCAACCAAAAGCCGGGGCTGGTCCCCAGGGCCTCGGATAGCCGCAAATCCATATCAGCAGTAACGGCCGCATGTTCGTTGAGAATCCGGGACAGCATGATTCGGGAAATGCCCAAATGCTTGGCGAAAGCGGTAACGCTCAGGTCAAGGTCAGCAATCCAGCCGGCCAAAACTTCGCCGGGGTGTGCGGGGTCGTGCATATCCATAATCTTCGCCCTCAGTGGTAGTCGAGATAGTCCAACAGTTCAACATCGCCCCCGTCGAATCGAAACACCAAGCGCCAATTGGCTTGCACGGTCAGGGACAAGAAGCCTTGCCGGTTTCCGGTCAGCCCGTGCAGCCGCCAGGCGGGGCGCGCCAAATCGGCGGGACTTTTCGCCGCATGGAGGGCGGTTAGCTGCTCTCTCAACCGCTTGGCGTGTATCGGCTGGATACCCGCCGCGCTTCCGGTCAAGAAAAACGCCTCTAGCCCCTTGTGGCGAAACGATTTAATCATGTTGTAAATCTACACTTTACGGAATGGATAGGCAAATGGTTTTCAACCCAGCCGGCCGGCGCGCTTTGTTTTCTGGACAGCGGCCGCCGCTCGGGTTCCGACCGCAACCGCCAGCGCCTCGGCATAGGCCAGGCGGGCGCGATGCACGAGGCGCAGGGCATGGCCGGCGGCAACGGCGGCCGATTCCTGCCGACATTCCAGGAAGTCGCCCGCGAAATCCTTTTCGACCGCCAGGCGCAACAGGTCTAGCAGGGCCTCGGCTGCCAACAGATCGCCTAGCGGGCCATCCGGCGGGTAATCGGGCGCGGGCGCTTCGCGCACCTTGAACGTGTGTTGCACCTCTTCAAAGTTCGATTTCGGCGGGACAGCCGGGGACGGTTTCACGGCTGGTTCGCGGGCGGTTTTCGGCATGGCTTCGGCCTCTCGATTCTTCTCAATTTCCGCCGCTTGTGACGGGTCCCGGCAATGCCCTTGCGCGGCAAAACGCCCGGCCTGAAACGTCCTGAAACTGAAGTGTCCCGGCGTGTCCCGGCTGTGTCCCGGCGTTAATATGCAGAATGAAAACGCTAGATGCCCTATTGGTGAGGGTTTCCGGCGTTTGTCCCGGTTGTCCCGGTTGTCCCGGCACAAAACAGTAGGGGTAGGAAGGAAAGGCGGCGCGCATCATGCCTTTTTCGGGGTCCGTTGCTTGATCGGAATCACCTTGTCCGCGTCGCCTTTTTCGCACTGTGCCAACAGGTCGGAAAGGGCATTCAGGGCGGCCCGGCGTTCCTCAAAATAATCATGCACGTTATAGACCGCCTCGATTCCTTTGGGCTTGTGGTTCAGGCACATTTCGGCAATGTAGGGGGCGACTCCCAGGGCTGCCAGGTGCGTCCTGGTCGTGCGGCGCAGATCGTGCACCGTGAATGCCTCAAGTTCGCTTTGCAGCATATAGAGGGCATGGTTCAGCGTCGTTTCGCCCATGTAACCAGTCGTCTTGCCGGGGGCGATGCGAAGGACGGGAAAGACATAGGCGTTATGTCCCCTTGCCCGCTGCTCTTTCAGGATCGCCACAGCCCAGGGCGAAAGGGGAATGCGGATTGCCGCCTCTGTCTTGGTCCGCTCGGCTGGCAAGTGCCATTCACCGGCTTTCAAGTCGAATTCGTCCCAAGTCGCTTTCAGCAACTCCATTTTGCGGACCCCCAGGGCAAGCAACAACTTGAGGGCCGCCGCCGAATAGGCGGGAAAGTTCGGCGTTTCCTTCATGGCCTTGAAGAAGGCGACCAGCTCGGCATGGGACAGCACCCGACTACGGGGGCCGACCTTGCCGCCTATGTCTGTCCAGTTGAATGGGGTCGCTGGATTGGCCGCTATCAGGTGGCGTTTCATGGCGTAGTCGAAAAGCCGCTTGGTCAGTTGCAGGGCCTTGGCAGCCGTGCGGAAAACGCCACGGTCAGACAGCGGGCGCAAAACCCTATCCACATCGGCCGGGCGAACGTCCGTCACCTGTTTGTTTCCGATGATCGGAAGGACATGCAGGGCAAAGCATCCCGCAACCTGTTCCGGGTTCGCTCGCTGCCCTTCGATATGGCGCGAAAACCATTCATCGTAAAGCGCCTTGACGGTCCCGGACTTGGCGAGTTTCGCCGCCAGTTTGTCGGCTTCTTTCTGGTTCTGTTTCGCCAGGGCAACGTCGACGCCCTGACTGACTGACACGCGCTTTTCGGCAGCCAGGTTGCGGGCCTTGGTCAAGCTCAAATCAGGATAACGCCCCAGGGTCAGTTCCTTTCGTTGCCCGGCAATCCGATAACGCAACGTCCACGCCGCTGTTCCCTTGGCGGAAAGCGTGAAGGTCAGGCCGTCCCCGTCTGTCTTGGTTACGGGCTGCCCAGCCTTTACCCAGTTCCTCAATTCAACATCTGTCAGCTTGCCCATGATTCAACCCCTTCGATTTTCCGGCCCAATTCCAGGCGGGCCGCATCCAACCGGGCGCGGATCGCCTCGCTTGCCAACTCGTGCCCCTGCAATTCGGTTTCAAGGGTGGCGATTTCATAGATCAACCCCTTTTCCCTTCGTGACGCCGTTTTGATGGCCGCAACGTCAATGCCAAAAACAATCCGTTCACGCTGCGCCCATGCTTCCCGGCGGGCGGCCGCCAAACTCAAGTCAGGGTAGCGCCCCAGGGTCAATTCCTTTGCCTGCCCGGCAATGCGATAGCGCAACACCCAGGCAGCCGTTCCGCCTCGGGACAGCGTGAACGTCAATCCATGCCCGTCGGACCTGCCGTGAATCGGCACGCGGGATGCAATCCATTGTTGCAACTGCCAATCTGTCAGCTTTCCCACGGCCTTTTCCTTCCTAGCATCCCAATTTTTTTATAGCATCCCGTTTTTGTGGGGTGCTGCGATTTAGCTCACCATCTGGCTACCCGTTTATGATGCGCTGTCTTGCTACGCTACGCAACGACTAGACATAAAAAAACCCGGATAATCCGGGCTTTAGTTGATTCGTTGCGACGTTCTGAAACGTCCTGAAATAGCTTCAAAGGGTTTTGAACAGCACCTTGGAGCGCCGCTGGTAATTGTACATATCGCGTTTCCTGGCCGGCAGGTCGTCGACCGTACCGAGCTTGAAGCCGCGCTCGACGAACCAGTGCTCGGTGCGCGTGGTCAGCACGAACAGGCGCTTGACGCCGGCCTTCTTGGCCCGCCGCTCGATGCGCTTCATCAGTTGCTCGCCATAGCCCCATTCGCGATGTTCGAGACTGACCGCCAGGCAGGCTAGTTCGGCCTCTTCTTCGGAATGGCCGTAGAGCGCCGCGCAGCCGACGATGATGCCGTCGTGCTCGATGATGGAAAAATGGTCGATCTCGCGTTCCAGCAGTTCGCGCGGCCGGTGGACAAGGACGCCTTCGGCCTCCATCGGCTCGATCAGCGCAATCAGCGCGCCGATGTCGTCCGGCTTGGCTTCGCGGATGCTTTCCAGCGATTCGCGCGTGACCACCGTGCCGACGCCGTCATGGGTGAACAGTTCGCGCAGCAGCGCGCCGTCCTGCTCGAAGCCGATCAGGTGCACCCGCCCCACCCCCAGACGGCTGGCCCGCAGGGCGCAGGGCAGATAGCGGCGGATATCGGTCGACAGCCACTCGCCAGTCTTCGTCGTTTCGGCGACCTCGTCGGCGGTCATCGCATCGAGCAGTTCGCCGGCGGGATCGGTAACGCCCTGGCTATCGGTCAGATAGACCAGCTTGTCGGCGCGGATCGCCACCGCCACCGCTTCGGCGGCCTCTTCCATCTGCAGGTTGAAGATTTCGCCGGTCGGCGACGGCCCCTCGCAGTTGAGCAGGACGATGTTGCCAAGGCCGAGCTGGGCATTGATGCCCTCGGCATCGACCTTGCGCACCTTGCCGGCGTATTGCATATCGATGCCGTCGAGGATGCCGATCGGCTGGCCGGTGATGAAGTTGCCGCCGATGACGCGGATGCGGCTGTTGGCCATCGGCGTGTTGGGCAGCCCCTGCGACAGCATGGCCTCGATTTCGAGATAGACGCTGCCGACGGCGTCGAGCACGCAATCCAGCGCTTCGGCATCGGTCACCCGGTAGCCGCGGTGGTAAATCGACTCCAGATTCTTTTCGCGCAGCTCTTCCTCGATCTGCGGCCGCGCGCCATGCACCAGTACCAGGCGGATGCCGAGGCTGACCAGCAGATTGACGTCGTAGGCCAGCGTCTTGGCAAATTCGCTGGCCACCGCCTTGCCGCCGAAGGCGATGACGAAGGTCTTGCCGCGAAAGGCGTTGATATAGGGCGTGACGGCCCGGAACCAGGAGACGAAATGCTCGTCGTAAGGGGTATCGCTCATTGCTGTGTGTATTTTCCGTTGTCGATCTGCAGCGCGGTTTCGAGGTGCTGGCAGATGGTCTTCAGCACTTTCGCCCGCGCGAAATTCTTGTCGTTGGCTTCGACCAGCGTCCACGGTGCGAGGCCGGTCGAGGTGCGGTCGACCATGTCGCAGGCAGAAGAAACGTAGTCGTCCCAACGCTCGCGGTTGCGCCAGTCCTCGTCGGTGATCTTGAAGCGCTTGAAATCGGTCGCCTCGCGCTCCTTGAAGCGGCGCAACTGCTCGTCGGCGCTGATCTGCAGCCAGAACTTGACAACCACGACGCCAGCCTCCGCCAGCTGGTGCTCGAAATCGTTGATTTCGGCGTAGGCGCGCAGCCAGTCGGCTTCCGAACAGAAACCCTCGACCCGCTCGACCAGCACGCGGCCATACCAGGAACGGTCGAATACCGCGACCCGGCCGATGCGCGGGATGTGCCGCCAGAAACGCCAGAGATAAGGCTGGGCGCGCTCCTCGTCGGTCGGCGCGGCAATCGGGATGATCTGGTACTGCCTAGCATCGAGCGACGCCCCGACGCGCCGGATACTGCCGCCCTTGCCGGCCGCATCCGAGCCCTCGAAAACCAGCACCAGCGAGCGTTTGCCGGCAAAACGCGGATCGCGCACCAGTTCGGAAAGCCGCGCCTGGTATTTGGCCAGGTCGCGCTCGTAGTCCTTCTTGTCCAGCTTGTGCGTCAGGTCCAGCTCGCTGAGGACGGTCCGCTGGTCTATGGTCTGGATCATCGGCGGCGCCACCGGCACCTGCTGGCGCCCCTGCTGCAGCCGGCGCTGAATGGCATCGAGCACGACGCGCCCGACGGTCAGCGAACGATAGGCATCGTCGGTGCCTTCGACGATGATCCACGGCGCTTTCGCGGTGTTGGTCACGCGCAGCACATGGCCGGCGACTTCTTGCAGTTTGCCGTAGGTTTTCAGGCGTTCGTAGCTGGCTTTCGTCACCCGCCAGGCGGTGCGCGGATTTTTCTCCAGCGCTTTCAGGCGCTGCTTCTGGCCGTCCTTGGACAAATGAAACCAGAACTTGAGGACCAGCGCCCCTTCGTTGACCAGCATGGCCTCGAAGCGGTTGATGTCGTCGAGTCGGTCGTCCAGGGTAGTGCGCCGCATTTCGCCGGCGATGCGGTCGGCGATCGGCTGCGAGTACCACGAACCGGCGAAGACGCCGACCTTGCCCTTGGGCGGCAGGGCGCGCCAGTAGCGCCACATGTAGGGTCGCGAGGACTCCTCGTCGCTCGGCGCCGAGAAGGCCAGCGTCGAGATGTGCCGGGGATCCATCCAGGAATAAAGCAGGTTGATGGTTTCGCCCTTGCCGCTGCCGTCGACCCCACTGACCAGGATGACGACCGGGAATTCCTTTTTCTCCAGCAGGTCGTACTGGATGTCGAGCAGTGCGGCCCGCAGCTTGGGAACCTCTTTCTTGAAGGTTTCCTTGTCGATGGTGTGGCCCAGTTCCGCTGATTCAAACATGCTTCACCCCCCCCCTGAAATCACCCCACAAGGCCTGCATGGCGGCCAGCGCCGCCAGTGCCGCCGTTTCCGTGCGCAAAACACGTGGTCCGAGACGGACCGGCTGAAAACCTACCCGCTGCGCTGCTACGACTTCCTGCGGATCGAGCCCGCCTTCGGCACCGATCAGCATCTGCACCTTGCCGGCGGGCGGCAGATCGGCCAGCGCATACTCGGCATCCGGCGCCAGCATCAGCCGCAGCACGCCGGCCGCCGGCCGCGCCAGCCAGCTTTCCAGCTTTTCCAGCGGCGCCACCTGCGGCACCTGGTTGCGCCCGCACTGCTCGCAGGCGGATGCCGCCACGCCTTGCCAGTGGGCGACACGCCGGCCCGCCCGCTCCCCGGACAGACGCGTGACGCTGCGCCGGCTGTCGACCGGAACGATCGCCGAGACGCCGAGCTCCACCGCCTTCTGGATCGTGAAATCCATCTTCTCGCCGGCCTGGACTGCCTGGATCAGCGTCACGTCGAGCCCCGACTCGCGCTCCACGTCGCTCCAGGCGCCGAGCGCCGCCACCACGCGGTCTTTTTCGATACGTTCGATGCGTGCTTCATATTCGCCGCCGCGCCCGTCGAACAGCACCACCGCTGCCCCCGGTGGCAGGCGCAGGACGCGCACGGCATGGCGCGCCACCGGCTCCGGCAGATCGATGTGGGCGCCCGGCGCGAGCGCCTCCCGGCAGTAAAAACGTGGCTGATTCATCGGTGCTATTATCAGTCAAATAAAAGTCTTGGGGATAAACATGGTCGCCTTGAACCCGCCCGTTTGCGATTTCGGACTGCCCGCCGTCGATTTCGACCTGCCGGGCACCGACGGCCGCCGTCACACGCTGGCCGATTGCCTGGGGCCGAAAGGCCTGCTGGTGATGTTCATCTGCAACCACTGCCCTTACGTGCAGGCAGTCATCGACCGCATCGCCCGCGACTGCCGCGAACTGGCCACCCTGGGCATCGGCAGCGTGGCGATCATGAGCAACGATGTAGCGGCCTACCCGGAAGACTCATTCGAAAACATGGCGCAACTGGCCAGGAAGCTGGATTTGCCCTTCCCCTATCTTTATGACGAGACGCAGTCCGTGGCGCACGCCTACGGCGCCGTATGCACGCCGGATTTCTTCGGCTACAACGCCCGCCTCGAACTGCAATACCGCGGCCGCCTCGACGCCTCGGGGCGCAACCCGGCCCCGCCCAACGCACCGCGCGAACTGTTCGCGGCCATGCGCCTGATTGCCGAAACCGGTCTGGGCCCGCGCGAGCAGACGGCGTCGATCGGCTGCTCGATCAAGTGGCGCGACGCCTGAAGCTGCGATTGCTGCACGCCTGCTGCCCGGCGGAGTAAAATCGTCGGTTTGTCATTGCCGCAGGGAGAGAAAATGGCACAGCGCACGCTGGCTCGCTACCTCATCGAGGAGCAACGCAACAAGGGCGTCATCACCGGCGACCTCAAATTCCTGATCGAGGTCGTTTCGCGCGCCTGCCAGGCCATCTCCATCGCCATCGGCAAGGGCGGCCTCGGCGGCGTGCTCGGCGAAGCCGGCAGCGACAACGTTCAGGGCGAGGCGCAGAAGAAGCTCGACGTGCTGTCCAACGAAATCCTGCTCGACGCCAACGAGTGGGGTGGCCACCTCGCCGCCATGGCCTCCGAGGAAATGGACCTGCCGTTCACCATTCCGCACCGCTATCCGCAAGGCGAATACCTGCTGCTCTTCGATCCGCTCGACGGGTCATCCAATATCGATGTCGATGTCTCGATCGGCACCATTTTCTCGGTACTGAAATGCCCGGACGGCGCCGACCTGTCGACGCCGGAAGCCTCAGAAGCCGCCTTCCTGCAACCGGGCGCGGCACAGGTCGCCGCCGGCTATGCCGTCTACGGGCCGACGACGGTGCTGGTGCTGACGGTCGGCGACGGTGTCGCAGTGTTCACCCTCGATCGCGAGCAGGGCAGCTTCGTGCTGACCCAGGAAAATGTGCAGATTCCCGCCGATACCGCCGAATTCGCCATCAACATGGCCAACATGCGGCACTGGGAAGCCCCGGTGCAGCGCTACGTCGCCGAAATGCAGCAAGGCAGGGAAGGCCCCCTCGGCAAGGACTACAACATGCGCTGGGTCGGCTCGATGGTCGCCGACGTGCACCGCATCGTGACGCGCGGCGGCATCTTCATGTACCCGATGGATGCCAAGGTGCGCAACAAAGGCGGCAAACTGCGCCTGATGTACGAGGCGAACCCGATGGCCTTTCTGGTCGAACAGGCCGGCGGCGCAGCGAGTACCGGCAACCGGCGCATTCTCGATATCGAACCGGAACGGCTGCACCAGCGCGTGGCGGTCATCCTCGGCTCGAAAAACGAAGTGGCGCGGGTCGTCGCCTACCACGCCTGACGGGCTTGCATTCCCGCGGGGGCGTCACTTCTCCCGCGAACGGCCCTCGAAGCGGTCGAGCGCGAACCCGGCAACGATGCCAACCAGGCGATTGCCGAGGCGAATCGAGAAATAGACGCCATCGGTAATTCTCAGGTGCACTTCCTCGATGGCGCGCACCGGCGCCGCAATCGGTTCGATCCGCGCCAGCAACCTGTAGGGCTGGCGCGTTATCTTCTTTTGCACCTCGCCGATGGTCACCGCTGCGGCTTCGATCGCATCTTCGAACAGATCCTTGGCGCCGCGGATTTGGCGCAGGGTATCGGGTTCCATGCAACTTCCTTTCAGGCGCTCGCGCACCACGTTCTGATCTGATGGTAAATGGCTTCGTTGTGCGCCAGCTGCATATGCACGACCCCGGGAAACAGTCTGACGTTTTCCCCGGCTTGCGGCGGCTGCACCAGGCCATCGCCGAAGAGCTGGGCGGCCAGATGCTCGGGGTCGTCGGTGACGGTGCCGGCAATCATGTAATGCTGTGCACCGGCCAGCCAGGGAACGGCGGCAATGCCAGCAGCCCCGTCGAGCACGGTGCCGTGGCGCAAATCCTTGATGCCTTGGCTGCGCTTGTTGGCTACATCGCCAAGCAGGGCAGTAATGGGATGAGGAACAGCGTGCAACATCGAATTCACCAGATGCCCGACCCTTTCCAGCGCCGCGCCTTCATGCGGCGTGCCAATATAGAAGACCCGCTTGACCTTGCCAACCCAGGCGGCGCCGCGCTCGGCGCCAAAATGGCAGGCGCCGCGCAGTACCAGCCCGCCCATGCTGTGGCCGATCAGGACCAGTTCCTCGACCGGCAGCGGGTAGGCGGCCAGCAGCTTTTCGAGCAAGGCATCGAGCGCCGTGCCGTTGTAGGGAATCGGCAAGCCGGTGTTGTAACGCAAAAAGAATGGTGTGTAGCCGAGGTCGTCCTGCAGCGCACTGCCGTAGGAACGCGCGGGATTTTCCGGGTAATCCCAAGCGCCTTCGTGACAGCACAGGCCATGCACCAGCACGCACAGTTTATTCGTCGGGGCCGGAAAGGCTTCACGCAAGGCTTTCGGCGTCAGGGATAAGGGGCGGTTGTGCTGGTAGAAGGCCATGTCGATGGCCAGGCCGTTGTCGCGCTGACTCAGGTAATCGCCAAAACAGCCATTGACGATGCTGGCGAGCGTCGTCCCCAGGCCTGGTGCGGCAGCGGTTTTTTTTGCAGCGTCGGACATGCTTCAGGCTCCCGTTCCGGCAATCGGCAATACCGGTTCACCATATGCCCGAATCCGCGGTTTGAACAGTGGCATGCAAGATTCAGGATTGCGCTCGATCACGTCAATTTTGCACCGCGGACTATCCAAGACCCCTTGTTTTGAACGATAATTTCATTTTTTTCCGGGCGCCACCCGCAGGCTGGGAAACGGCGTAACGGATCACCGACATGAGCTCAAATCTCTCGCCGCAGGCACCCGCCTTCACCTCCCTCACTGGCGCTATTCGCGCCCTGGCCATGGACGCCGTCCAGCAGGCTAATTCCGGCCACCCCGGCGCCCCGATGGGCATGGCGGAAATCGCCGAAGTCCTGTGGCGCCGCCACCTGCGCCACAATCCGGCCAACCCGAAGTGGGTAGACCGCGACCGTTTCGTGCTCTCCAACGGTCATGGCTCGATGCTGGTCTACGCGCTGCTGCACCTGACCGGCTACGACCTGAGCATCGACGACCTGAAGAACTTCCGCCAGCTGCACTCGAAGACGGCAGGCCACCCGGAATACGGTGTTACCGCCGGCGTCGAAACGACGACCGGCCCGCTTGGCCAAGGCATTACGAACGCCGTTGGCTTCGCGCTGGCCGAAAAGGTGCTGGCCGCCGAGTTCAACAAACCCGGCCACGAGATCGTCAATCACCACACCTACGTTTTCCTCGGCGACGGCTGCCTGATGGAAGGCGTCTCGCATGAAGCCTGCTCGCTGGCCGGCACCCTCGGCCTCGGCAAGCTGATCGCCTTCTGGGACGACAACCGCATCTCGATCGACGGCCATGTCGAAGGCTGGTTTACCGATCACACGCCGGGCCGCTTCGAGTCCTACGGCTGGCACGTAATCCCGGACATCGACGGCCATGATGCCGAGGCTGTCGAGCGGGCGCTGCTCGCCGCCAAGGCAGTAACCGACAAGCCGAGCCTGATCTGCTGCCGAACGACCATCGGTATGGGCGCCCCCAACAAACAGGGCAGCCACGACGTGCATGGCGCCCCGCTCGGCAAGGACGAAATTGCCGCCGCCCGCGCCCACATCGGCTGGGCGCACGCCCCGTTCGAGATTCCCGACGACGTCTACGCGGCGTGGAACGGCAAGCCGCGCGGCGCCATCTTCCAGGAAAACTGGGACAAGCGCTTCGCCGCCTACCGCGCCGCCTTCCCGGCCGAGGCCGGCGAATTCGAGCGTCGCGTCATCAAGGGCGAATTGCCGGCCAATTGGGCAGCGACCAAGGCCGCCTACATCGCCACCTGCCGCGAAAAAGCCGAGAACATCGCCACCCGCAAGGCTTCGCAGAACGCCATCGCCGCGCTGGTCCCGGCCGTGCCGGAAATCTTCGGCGGCTCGGCCGACCTGGCCGGCTCCAACCTGACCTTCGTCAAGGGCAGCAAGGGCGTCACCCGCACCGAGGGCGGCAACTACTGCTACTACGGTGTCCGCGAATTCGGCATGACCGCCATCGCCAACGGCATCGCGCTGCACGGCGGCCTGGTGCCTTACACCGCGACCTTCCTGGTCTTCTCCGACTACGCCCGCAACGCCATCCGCATGGCGGCGCTGATGCAGCAGCGCCAGATCATGGTCTATACCCATGACTCAATCGGCCTCGGTGAAGACGGCCCGACGCACCAGCCGGTCGAGCACATTCCCAGCCTGCGCATCATCCCGAACCTGGATGTCTGGCGCCCGGCCGATGCCACCGAAACGGCCATCGCCTGGGCTGCTGCGGTCGACCGCCAAAACGGGCCAAGTTTGCTCGCCCTGTCGCGCCAGAACCTGCCGACCGTGACGCAAAAAGTCGCTGACGCCGACGTCGCCAAGGGCGGCTACGTGCTTTCCGAAGCCGATGGCGAAGCGCAACTGACGCTGATCGCCACCGGTTCCGAAATCAAGCTGGCGCTCGACGCCCAGGCTGCGCTGGCCGGCGAAGGCATCGCTACGCGCGTCGTTTCGATGCCCTGCACCAACGTTTTTGACCGCCAGTCTGACGAATACAAGGCCGCCGTCCTCGGCGGCTGCAAGAAACGCCTCGCCATCGAAGCCGCTCACCCGGACTTCTGGCGCAAGTATGTCGGCCTGCATGGCGCCGTGATCGGTATCGACCGCTTCGGCGAGTCGGCGCCGGCCGGCCAGCTGTTCGAACTGTTCGGTTTCACCGTCGCCAACGTCGTCAAGACGGCCAAGGCGCTGTTGTCCTGATTTTTTAGAGAGGGAGTAGATACATGGCTATCAAGGTTGCAATCAACGGTTTCGGTCGTATCGGTCGCTGCACGCTGCGCGCCATTTACGAGCAGGGTCTGCAAAATGAATTCGACGTCGTCGCCATCAATGCCGCCGGTGACCTGAAGACCAACTCGCACCTGCTCAAGTACGACACCACGCACGGCCGTTTCCGCACCAGCGTCGAAACTGAAGGCGAAAACTGCATCATCATCGACGGCAAGAAGATCGCCTTCTACTCGACCAAGAACCCCAAGGACATCAACTGGGCCGACCACGGCGTCGACATCCTGCTCGAATGCACCGGCGCCTACACCTCCAAGGCCAAGGCCCAGCCGCTGCTCGAACAGGGCGCCAAGCGCGTGCTGATCTCCGCCCCGGGCGGCGACGACGTCGATGCGACCATCGTCTACGGCGTCAATGAAGGCATCCTCAAGGCCGGCATGACCGTCGTTTCAAACGCTTCGTGCACCACCAACTGCCTGGCCCCGGTCGCCAAGATCCTGTCCGACAACATCGGCATCAAGCAGGGCCTGATGACCACCATCCACGCCTACACCAACGACCAGGTCACCGTCGACGTCCGCCACAAGGACTTGCGCCGCGCCCGCGCCGCTGCCGCCAACATCATCCCGACCAAGACCGGCGCCGCCGCCGCCGTCGGCCTGGTGCTACCGCAACTCAAGGGCAAGGTCGATGGTTTCGCGCTGCGCGTCCCGACCATCAACGTCTCGCTGGTCGACCTGACCTTCACCGCCGGCCGCGCCACCACCAAGGACGAAATCAACGCCCTGATGACCGCTGCCGCCAACGGCCCGCTCAAGGGTGTGCTCGACGTCAACAACGACCCGCTGGTCTCGTCCGACTTCAACCACACCACCGTTTCTTCCACCTTCGATGCGACCCAAACCCGCGTCATCCAGGGCGAAGACGGCAGCACGCTGGTCAAGGTCCTGGCCTGGTACGACAACGAGTGGGGCTACTCCTGCCGCATGCTCGACGCCGCCCGCGCCTGGATGAACGTCAAGTAAGCTGTTTGTTGGAAAGGGGCCGCAAGGCCCCTTTTGTTTTTATTCGATCAGGCGCACCCGTCACTTGTCCCCCTCCGCTCCCTTGCGTCTCGCCATCAACGGTTACGGCCGTATCGGCCGCTGCTTCCTGCGCGCCCTGCTCGAATCGTCGAGCGCCAGCCACCTCCAGGTCGTTGCCATCAACGAGCCGGCCAACCTCGAAAGCATGGCCTACCTGACGCGCTACGACTCGACCCACGGCCGCCTGCGCGGCGAAGTCGAGACTTCCGGCTCGGCACTGGCGATCAACGGCCGACGCATCGAGGTCAGCCACGCCCGTACGCCGGAAGCCGTCGACTGGCGCGCCCTCGACATCGACCTGCTGATCGAATCGTCCGGCGGTTACGGTCGACGCGAAGAATTGACCAGATTCCTTGATGCCGGCTGCCCGCGCCTGCTGCTCTCCCATCCCGGCTTCAGCGGCGATGACGTCGATGCGACCATCGTCAACGGCATCAACCAGAACAGCCTGACCGGGCACGAGCGCCTGGTTTCCGCCGCCTCGTGCACGACCAATGCCATCGTCCCGCTGCTCGACCTGCTCGAGCGCGAGGTCGGTGTCGAACAGGCATTGCTGACCACCCTGCATTCGGTGATGAACGACCAGCCGCTGATCGACGGCTATCACCACGAAGACCTGCGCCGCACGCGCTCGGCGATGCAGTCGATCATCCCGGTATCGACCGGGCTGGCGCGCGGCGTCGAGCGCCTGCTGCCGAAACTGGCCGGCCGCGTCGAGGCCAAGGCGATCCGCGTGCCGACGCTCAATGTCTCGGCCATCGACCTGACCATCGCCACCCAGCGCCCGGTTTCGGCGCACAGCATCAATGCCCTGCTCGCCGAGGCGGCCGGCGGCCCGCTGAAGAAGCTGATCGCCTATTCCGAGGCGGCGCACGCTTCGATCGACTTCAACCACGACCCGCATTCGGCCATCGTCGACGGCAGCCAGACGCGCACCGCCGGCACCCATCTGGTCAACCTCTTCGTCTGGTTCGACAACGAATGGGGCTTCGCCAACCGCATGCTCGAAGTCGCCGACCACTGGTCGCGCCTGTGGCACAATCACGATCAATATAATTAACCGCTAATTCTTGGAGAGAACCATGAACGTCATCAAACTCACCGATCTCGATGTGTCCGGCAAGCGCGTTTTCATCCGCGCCGACTTGAACGTGCCGCAGGACGAAGCCGGCAACATCACCGAAGACACGCGCATCCGCGCCTCGCTGCCGTCGATCAAATACTGCCTCGAAAAAGGCGCGGCGGTCATGGTCACCTCCCACCTCGGCCGCCCGACTGAAGGCGAGTTGCGCCATGAAGACAGCCTGACCCCGGTTGCCGTCCGTCTCGGCCAGATGCTGCACGTTCCGGTGCGCCTGATCCAGAACTGGGTCGATGGTGGTTTCGAGGTCAAGCCGGGCGAAGTCGTGTTGCTCGAAAATTGCCGTGTCAACAAGGGCGAAAAGAAGAACAACGAAGAACTGGCCCAGAAGATGGCCAAGCTCTGCGACGTCTACGTCAATGACGCCTTCGGCACCGCCCACCGTGCCGAAGCGACCACCCACGGCATCGCCAAATACGCCCCGGTGGCTTGCGCCGGCATGCTGATGGGCGCCGAAATCGACGCCCTGACCAAAGCCCTGACCAACCCGAAACGCCCGCTGGTCGCCATCGTCGGCGGCTCCAAGGTGTCGTCCAAGCTGACCATTCTCAAGTCGCTGGCCAGCAAGGTCGACCAGTTGATCGTCGGTGGCGGCATCGCCAACACCTTCCTGCTCGCCGATGGCAAGCGCATCGGCGACTCGCTGGCCGAGGCCGATCTGGTCAAGGAAGCCCATGCCATCATGGACATCATGAAGGCGCGCGGCGCCGAAGTGCCGTTGCCGGTCGACGTCGTCGTCGCCGACGAAGTCTCCGCCCTGGCCCGCGCCAACAAGATTTCGGTCGATGACGTGGCCGCCCACGACCGCATTCTCGACGTCGGCCCGAAGACTGCCGCCAAGCTTTCCGAAATCATTGCCAACGCCGGCACCATCGTCTGGAACGGCCCGGTCGGCGTCTTCGAACTGCCGCAGTTCGCCGGCGGCACCAAGATGCTGGCTTCCGCCATCGCCCACTCCGAAGCTTTCTCGATCGCCGGCGGCGGTGACACGCTGGCCGCCATCGCCAAGTTCCACATCCATGATGACGTCGGTTACATCTCGACCGGCGGCGGCGCCTTCCTGGAGTTCCTCGAAGGCAAGACCCTGCCGGCCATCGCCGTCCTCGAAGAACGCGCGGCAAAATAAGGCTGGAAAGTACGTCGACCGCAGCCCTGTTGCGGTCGACTGCCTGAAACAGGCAAAAATCAAAAAATAACGAGGAAGAGAGACATGTCGCGCCACACCAAGATCGTCGCCACGCTGGGACCGGCCTCGTCGTCGTCGGAAGTTCTCGAACGCATGGTGCGCGCCGGCATCGACGTCGTGCGCATGAACTTCTCGCATGGCAGCACCGAGGACCATCTGGCGCGCGCCACCAGCATCCGCGAAATCGCCGCCCGCCTCGGGCGCACGGTCGGCATCCTCGGCGACCTGCAGGGCCCGAAGATTCGCGTCGGCAAGTTCGAGGAAGGCAAGATCCTGCTGGTCGCCGGCGCCCGCTTCGTCCTCGACGCGCAATGCCAACTCGGCAACCAGGAGCGTGTCGGCCTCGACTACAAGGATCTGCCGAAAGATGTCGTCCATGGCGACATCCTGCTGCTCGACGACGGTCGCCTGAAGCTCGAAGTCGTCGCCGTGCGCGGCCATGAAATCCATACCCAGGTGCTGGTCGGTGGCGACCTCTCCAACAACAAGGGCATCAACCGCCAGGGCGGAGGCCTGACCGCGCCGGCGCTGACCGCCAAGGACATGGACGACATCAAGACCGCCGCGCAGATAGGCGTTGATTTCGTCGCCGTCTCCTTCCCCAAGGGCGCCGCCGACATGTACATGGCGCGCCAGCTGTTGCGCGCTGCCGGCAGCAGCGCGGTGCTGATCGCCAAAATCGAGCGCGTCGAAGCCGTCACCAATCTGGAAGAAATTCTCGACGCCTCTGATGGCGTCATGGTCGCCCGCGGCGACCTCGCCGTCGAAGTCGGCGACGCCAGCGTACCCGCCCTGCAGAAAAAAATGATCCGCATGGCGCGCGACCGCAACAAGCTGACGATCACCGCGACACAGATGATGGAGTCGATGATCGTTTCGCCGGTGCCGACCCGCGCCGAAGTCTCCGACGTCGCCAATGCCGTGCTCGACGGCACCGATGCAGTCATGCTCTCGGCGGAAACCGCCAGCGGCAAATACCCGGTCGAAACCGTCGAATCGATGGCGCGCATCTGCGTCGAGGCCGAACGTTCAGCCGAAGTCACCCTCGACCGCGAATTCCTCGACCGCGTATTCACGCGCATCGACCAGTCGATCGCCATGGCCGCCATCTGGACCGCGCACCACCTCAAGGTCAAGGCCATCGCCGCCCTGACGCAATCCGGCTCGACCGCGTTGTGGATGAGCCGCCTGAACTGCGGCGTGCCGATCTATGCGCTAACCCCGGATGCCGAATCGGTCGGCCGCATGGTGCTCTACCGCGCCGTCTGCCCGCTCCTGATGAAACAGCAGCACACCGACCGCGACCTGCTGCTGGCCGAAGCCGAGCAACTCCTGATCGACCGCGGTGTCGTCGAAAGGGGCGATCTGATCGCCCTGACCATCGGCGAGCCGATCGGCAGCGCCGGCGGCACCAATACGCTCAAGATCGTCCGCGTCGGCGAGCATGAAATCGGCTAGGCGAGTAAACTAGATACATTAATCATTACCGTTTCGAACAGGAGTTCCCATGCCACTCGTATCCATGCGCCAACTGCTCGACCACGCCGCTGAAAACGGCTACGGTCTGCCCGCCTTCAACGTCAACAACATGGAACAGGTCTGGGCCATCTGCGAAGCCGCCAGCCAGATCGACGCTCCGGTCATCATGCAGGCCTCGGCCGGCGCCCGCAAATATGCCGGCGAACCCTTCCTGCGCCACCAGATCCTCGCCGCCCTCGAAGCCTACCCGCAGCTGCCCATCGTCATGCACCAGGACCACGGCCAGAGCCCGGCGGTGTGCATGAGCGCCATCCGCTCCGGCTTCACCTCGGTGATGATGGACGGCTCGCTGGAAGCCGACGGCAAGACCACTTCTTCCTACGAATACAACGTCGCCGTGTCGCGTGAAACGGTCAAGTTCGCCCACTCGATCGGCGTCTCGGTCGAAGCCGAACTCGGCGTTCTCGGCTCGCTGGAAACCATGAGGGGCGACAAGGAGGACGGCCACGGCGCCGACGGCCACATGACCCGCGAACAGCTGCTGACTGACCCCGACCAGGCCGCCGACTTCGTCAAGCAGACTAACTGCGACGCGCTGGCCATCGCCATCGGCACCAGCCACGGCGCCTACAAGTTCACCAAGAAGCCGACCGGCGACATCCTCGCCATCGACCGCATCAAGGAAATCCACGCCCGCATCCCGAACACCCATCTGGTCATGCACGGCTCGTCCAGCGTGCCGCAGGAACTGCTCGCCGAGATCCGAGAATTCGGCGGCGACATGAAGGAAACCTATGGCGTGCCGGTCGAGGAAATCGTCAAGGGCATCGCCCACGGCGTGCGCAAGATCAACATCGACACCGACATCCGCCTCGCCATGACCGGTGCCATCCGCCGCTACTTCGCCGAAAACCCGTCCAAGTTCGACCCGCGCGACTACCTCAAGCCGGCCCGCGAAGCCGCCAAGAAAATCTGCCTGGCCCGCTTCGAAGCCTTCGGCTGCGCCGGCCGCGCCAGCCAGATCAAGCCGATTCCGCTGGAAAAGATGGCCGAGCGTTACGCCAAGGGCGAGTTGAACCAGATCGTCAAGTAGGCACGCTTCTACATTGCTTGACCGAAGGCCGCTTAATGCGGCCTTTTTCATTTCGGCTCTTGCCGTGCAAATCCCGCCACGCCCGTCATTTGCCGGTGCCGAGTATTCTCCAGGCAATCCGGGAAGCGCTGGTTCTGCGCCAACTAATGGCCTACGATGGGAAGAAAGCATGCGGGCGTCGCTCGGGTTTGCGCCCTCGGCAATGAGTCCGATGAACAGGAGACGATATGTCGCAAGTCGCGGAAGAGGGCAAGGCGGAACAACTGGCTGCGGTCCTGGAGATGGTGCGCGAGCGCTTGCCGGCAACCGAGGTGCCGCTGGTCGAGGCGTTCGTGCAGCGCTTCTACAGCCAGGTGGCGCCGGAGGATCTGGCCGAGCGGGCGGTCGCGGACCTGTACGGGGCGGCGCTGTCGCAACTGCATTTCGCCCGGCGCTACGTCGCCGGCGCGCCCAAGCTGCGGGTATACAACCCGCGCGTGGAAGAGCACGGCTGGCAGACGACGCACACGGTCATCGAGATCGTGAACGACGACATGCCCTTCCTCGTCGATTCGATCACCATGGAAGTGAACCGCCAGGGGCTGACCCTGCACATGATCATCCATCCGGTGATGAAGGTCAGCCGCAGCGGCGACGGCTCCCTGCTGGCGCTGCTCGATGCCACCGACGCGAACGACGCCGCCGGCACCTACGAATCGATGATCCACGTCGAGGTCGACCGGCGTACCGAAGCAACCCAGCTCGAAGCGCTGCAGGCGGGCCTGCAAAAGATACTCGGCGACGTGCGCCTGGCGGTCGCCGACTGGGCGGCGATGCATGCGCGCATGGCCGAAATAGTTGCCGACATCGAGCACACGCCCCCACCCGGCGACGCGGCCGACGTCGCGGAAGACAAGGCCTTCCTGGAGTGGATCGCCGACGGCAACTTCACCTTCCTCGGCTACCGCGAATACCAGCTGGCCAGCGAGAATGGCGAGGACGTGCTGCGCGTGATGCCCGGCTCTGGGCTCGGCATCCTGCGCGAGAAAGGCGAGCAGCGTTCGCTGTCGTTCGCCGCACTGCCACCCGAAGTGCGCGAGATCGCCCACGAGCAGCGCCTTCTGGTGCTGACCAAGGCCAACGCGCGGTCCACCGTGCACCGCCCGGGCTATCTCGATTACCTCGGCATCAAGCGCTTCGACGCCGAAGGACGCACCATCGGCGAGCGCCGCTTCCTCGGTCTGTTCACCTCGACGGCCTACGACGCCAGCCCGCGGATGATCCCGCTCCTGCGGCGCAAGATCGCGGCGGTGGTTGAGCTCGCCGGTTTCCTGCCCAACAGCCACGCCGCCAAGACGCTCTACAACATCCTCGACCAATACCCGCGCGACGAACTGCTACAGATCCCGCCCGCCGAGCTCTACACCATCTGCATCGGCATATTGCGCCTCGGCGAGCGCCAGCGCACACGCCTGTTCATCCGCCGCGACGCCTTCTGCCGCTTCTTCTCGTGCCTGATCTACGTGCCGCGCGAGACCTACAACACCGAATTGCGCGAACGCATGCAGGCGGTACTGATGGAGATGCTCAACGGACGCACCTCGGAATTCAACGTCCAGATTTCGGAATCGGCACTCGCGCGCATTCACATCGTGGTGCACACGCGCTCCGGCTGCACGACGAACTACGATGAGCGCGAGATCGAGCGGCGCCTGGTGCTGGCCGCCCGGCGCTGGCCGGACGAGTTGCGCCAGGCGCTCAGCGAACGCTGCGGCGAAGAGCGCGGCAACCTGCTCTACAACCGTTATGCCGCCGCTTTCCCGGCCGGCTACCGCGAGGCCTACTCGGCGCGCGCGGCGGTCGGCGACGTCGAGTTGATGGAATCCCTCAGCGGCCCCGAAGGGCTGGCCATGAGCCTCTACCGTCCGCTCGAGGCGGTGCCCGGCAGCCTGCGCTTCAAGGCGCTGTGCGAAGGCCAGGCGATGCCGCTGTCGGTATCACTGCCGATGCTCGAACACATGGGTGTGCGCGTCCTCGAAGAGCGCCCCTACGAAATCCGCCGCGACGGCGGCGCAACGGTGTGGCTGCACGACTTCGGCCTGTGGCGGGCCGACGCCGAGGAACTCGACATCGACCGGTTGCGCGACAACTTCCAGGCGGCCTTTCTCGCCGTTTGGCAGGGCGTCGCCGAGAACGACGACTTCAACCGGCTGGTGCTGGCGGCCCAGCTCACCTGGCGCCAGGCGATGGTGCTGCGCGCCTACGCCAAATACATGCGCCAGGCCGGCTTCACCTTCAGCCAGACCTATATCGAGCAGACCCTGGCGGCCTATCCGGCCATCGCCCGGCATCTGCTCGACCTGTTCGTAAGCCGCCACGACCCGGCCGCCGAGGCCGGTGGCGACGAGCAGTCGGCACGTCTCGAAGGCGAGATCGCAACTGCCCTGGACGGCGTCGCCAGCCTCGACGACGACCGCATCCTGCGCCAGTTTCTGGCCGTCATCCTGGCCACCGTGCGCACCAACTACTTCCAGCGCCGTGACGGTGAAAGCAAGCCCTATCTCTCGTTCAAACTCGACCCGCACCGCGTGCCCGGGCTGCCCGAACCGCGGCCGATGTTCGAGATCTACGTCTACTCGCCGCGCGTCGAGGGCGTGCACCTGCGCGGCGGCAAGGTAGCGCGCGGCGGGCTGCGCTGGTCCGACCGCATGGAGGATTTCCGCACCGAGGTGCTGGGGCTGATGAAGGCGCAGATGGTCAAGAATACGGTCATCGTCCCGGTCGGCTCGAAGGGCGGCTTCGTCGTCAAGACGCCACCGCCGGGCGGCGACCGCGACGCCATGCTGCAGGAAGCCATCGCCTGCTACCGTCTCTACCTGCACGGACTGCTCGACCTCACCGACAACCTCGTCGGCGGCAACGTCGTGCCGCCCCCCGGGTTGCTGCGCCGCGACGGCGACGACCCCTACCTGGTGGTCGCTGCCGACAAGGGCACGGCGAGTTTTTCCGACTACGCCAACGCCGTCTCGCGCGAATTCGGCTTCTGGCTCGGCGACGCCTTCGCCTCCGGCGGCTCTGCCGGTTACGACCACAAGAAGATGGCGATCACCGCCCGCGGCGCCTGGGAATCAGTCAAACGCCATTTCCGCGAATTCGGCATCGACACACAGGCGCAGGATTTCACCGTGGCCGGCATCGGCGACATGTCGGGCGACGTCTTCGGCAACGGCATGCTGCTCTCGCCGCACATCCGGCTGGTCGCCGCCTTCGACCACCGCCATATCTTCATCGACCCAGCCCCCGACGCAGCGGCGAGCCTTGCCGAGCGGCAGCGGCTGTTTGCGCTGCCGCGCTCTTCCTGGGCCGACTACGACGCCACGCTGATCTCGGCCGGCGGCGGCATCTATCCGCGCAGCGCCAAGTCGGTGCAACTCTCGCCCGAGGCCCGCGCCGCCCTCGGCATCGAGGCCGAAACGCTGACGCCACAGGAACTGGTGCACGCCGTGCTGCTGGCGCCGGTTGACCTGCTCTACAACGGCGGCATCGGCACCTACATCAAGAGCCAGCGCGAAAGCCATGGCGATGTCGGCGACCGGGCCAACGACGCCATCCGCGTCAACGGCGGCGAGCTGCGCTGCCGCGTCGTCGCCGAAGGGGGCAATCTCGGCTGCACCCAGCTCGGACGTATCGAATACGCCTTGAAGGGCGGCCGCATCAATACCGACGCCATCGACAACTCGGCGGGCGTCGATTGTTCCGACCACGAGGTCAATATCAAGATCCTGCTCAATTCGGTGATCGAAGACGGCGAACTGACCGAGAAGCAGCGCAACGCCCTGCTCGTCGAGATGACCGAGGAGGTAGGCCGGCTGGTGCTGCGCGACAATTACTTCCAGACTCAGGTGCTGTCGATCACGCGGTCGCGCGGGCTGCACCTGCTCGACGAGCAGTTGCGCTACATCCACTATCTTTCCAACGCCGGCCGACTCAACCGCCGCCTCGAATACCTGCCCTTCGACGAGGAGATCGCCGAACGCAAGGCGGTCGGCATCGGCCTGACCACGCCCGAATTGGCGGTGCTGCTGGCCTACCACAAGATGGAACTGTTCGAGGCGCTGCTCGCCTCCGACGTGCCCGAGGACAGCTACATTTCGACCGCCCTCAGCCGCTATTTCCCGCAGCCGCTGCGTCAGCGCTTTCCGTTGCAGGTCGGGCGCCACCCGCTGCGCCGCGAGATCATCGCCACCCATGTGGTGAACAGCATGGTGAACCGGGTCGGCCCGAGCTTCATCTTCCGCCTGCAGGAAGAGACCGGGGCCGCGCCGCCGGACATCGTCCGCGCTTACCTCGCGACGCGCGAGGTATTCGGCGTCGTGCCGCTCTGGCAGGACATCGAAGCACTCGACAATCTGGTCGCCGACACCACGCAGACGGCGATGATCCTCGAAGGGCTGCGCCTGATCCAGCGCGGCACCCTGTGGTTCCTGCACCACCGCGACCATCTGCGCGACCTGGCCGCCACCCTGGCACGCTTCTCGGGCGGTGTCGAGGCGCTGGCCACCAGCCTGAACGAGGTGGTAGCCCCACTCTACCGAGCCGAACTCGACGAAGTCGTGAACCGTCTCGGCGCCCAGGGCGTGCCGCCGGAACTGGCGCGGCGCGTGGCCGGGCTGGAGGAACTGTATTCGGCGCTAGACATCATCGAAGTGGCCGGCGAAACCGGCGCCCCGGCCGAACGGGTTGCCCTCGTCTATTTCAGGCTCGGCGGCGAACTCGACCTGCACTGGCTCAGTCGCCAGATCACCGCGCTGCCCGCCGACACCCACTGGCAGGGCATGGCCCGCGCCGCGCTGCGCGACGACCTGTCGACCCTGGCGCGCAACCTCGCTGCCGAAGTGCTACGCACCAGCCCCGGCGAGACGGAGACCGATGCCCTTATGGCCGCCTGGAAATCGCGGCGCACCTTCCAGTACGAGCGTTGCCGGCAACTCTTCTCCGAGATTCGCGGCAGCGCCACACCGGACATGCCGATGCTGTCGGTAGCGCTGCGGGAACTGCGCGCGCTGGCATAGACCGGGGCGGCTCTACCTATCAAACATCACAGGCTCCCGTCCCGGTCGTGCCACAGATTTTTCTGCACCACGTCGAGACCAATATTGTCGAGAAAATCACGTTGGATCAACTGGTTGCCAATTCCATTCAGGGCGAATCCGACCCATCTCTCGGCAACCAACTGATTCTTCTTTGAAAACTACCAGACAGTAGTGAGAAAAGATGTTGCACAATCAAATGGTGGTCTATATTGCTTATACGCTCCTCTTTGTCCCAGAGACAAACGTTGGACCTGAGAAGGACCTATTGGTAGGACGCGATTTCCACCAAACACGTAGGAGGTATCATGCCTGTCACCGAAAACCTCTCTGTGCAGACGCATCAACAGGATACGGACTATTACTGTGGCGCCGCCTGCGCGCAGATGGTGTTGGAAACCATGGGCGCGGGCATACTCGATCAAGACGACCTGTACGCCGATAACCACGCCCACAGCTCGCTCGATGCGGGCGTCAATTGGGCTACTGGCCCGGACGGTCTTCAGTGGACCATGATGGATCGCCGTCCACCAGCCTTCACTAATTATTTTGCGCTCTACGCGCTGGATAGCGAAGACCTTATCTCACGCAAGCTGTGTTGGACCATACATCACTACCAAGTGGCACCGATTGCCCTCGTCTATGGCTGGGCGCACTGGATCGTGGTCCGGGGTTATACCGCCAGTGCCCATCCCGCTAGCTCGGGCGACAACAGCTACACCATTCATGCGTTCGACATTAACAACCCATGGCCGCCATCGCCGAGCTTCTATAACTTGGCGCTTGCGCCGCCGCCGCCGCACAACATTGGAGACGGCTGTGGTAGTGGGGGTGACCGCGGGGAGGCCAATGAGCATGTGACCTACGCAACGTGGCAATCCACGTACATGACGGGTGTACCTGGCGGCTACTGGAACGGCAAGTTTGTCGCGGTATGCGACCCCGAGCCTCCAGCGGCGCGCGGCGGGCCGCTGCGCGAGCCTCTCAAGCGGCGCGGCAGTGGCGAGTTGCTCGCCCCCAAGTTACTCGCCGATCTCGCGCTCGCAGGTGTGCGCGACTACGGTCTGCATGAGCGCAAGGACTGGGCGCAGGCACTGCGTCAAGCCACGCCGCAGCCTGGCGTGCTGGTGCAGCGCCTCGACCGGCTCGATAGTTTTTATGCCCTGGTTGCTTTCCAAGCGAAAAAAAACACGGTGGCGTTCGCTGCAGTCGATGGCCGCTGGGGTGATTATCAGCAGGCGGTGCTGTTGCCCAAGGCGCAGCCCGAGCGTTCGCGGCTTACGCTTGATCAAGCATTCGATCGCATTGTCGGAAAACGCTTTGACCTCGGCGACCGCAAAGGCCGCCTGCTCGTACGCAAACATGCGGTGTGCATTTATCCGCATCTGGTATGGCGCCCCTGCCTTGAATCGCTTTCGCCGTATTATCCGTTTTACATGTTCACCGTGGGCGACCACCGCCTGTACGTTCGCATCGATGGCGCGGTATTTTCATCGTTAACACTCGATATGAAGGGGATCTGATACCCATGTGGACGACGACTGACGCGCTCGCGCAGGCGCGGCAGTTACTGAACTTGTCGCCGTCCGACGGCGGCAACGTTTGGCGCGTGCGGCGGCTGGATAGCGATGGCGCGTACTTTCTTGTCCACGTAGCAGACCATGTTGCTTGCCTCGACAGCGCGACAGGTGAACTGCTGACCTCGGCGGTTGCCGAGCGGACGCCAGTAGCCGTCACGCATGAGGTCGCGGTGGAACGTGCCGCGCTCGGTGGCACACCGACGGTTGAACTGGTATGGGCGCCCTGTGCGGCAACGATGTCGATGTTTGACCCGCTGTGGTCGGTCACACTTGATCGTCAGTGTGTGTTCCTCGATCAACGCGCGAAAGTATGGCACACACTGCCAGCCAATGTGCCAGGCGGTGCAGCGGTGTTTTTTGGGTCTATTCGCGAAACCGCGAGCGGCTGCAAAGGGCCGATAGCAGGGGTTTGATCAAACAGCCGGTGTCCGATCAAGTCTGGATTTTTACAGCTAACCCGGCCGGATCGGGATTTACCCGACGGACAACCGCGGGTCGTTTGGCGACTCAGGCTCGGCCGCCCACCACGAAGCGCTCGCTGGCCTGTCGCTGGCGATAGGTGGAGGTGATTGTCGCCATGATCGTTTCGCGGTCCCGACCGCTCTGATCTTTCAGCACCGCCCGGCATTGCAGGGTCGCGTCGACCTTGTTTTCCTGGACCGGGCGCCCCGCCCTCAGATCGGCTCTCTCGCCGACGACATCGACTTCGTAGATCGCCCAGTTGTTCTGGTTGCCGGAGCCGGTCACCCAGTTTACGAGCTGTCGTTCGATCGCGTAGTAGTGGCGGCTGTTGGCGTTGCCGGTGATCGGGTACATGTTCCGCTCGTCACCGATGCCCCCCAGATTGTGGTTCAGGACATGGCCCTTGATGTATTTGTCCGGACTTCTCTGTCCCGGATCGGTCTCCAGCAAGTCCATCAGGCGCCGCTGCGCTCCGGATTGCGGCTCGCTGCCCGGATGTCCCTGAATCCAGCGCGCATTCAGTCCGTGAATGCGTATGCCCTTGCCGACGGTCGTCCCCGTCGGGTCGCCGCTGATCGTCCCGGTCCGGGGTTGATAGTTGGCCTCGACCGGGCGAACCGGGTCGTCGAACAGGCCAAACAGCGTTGTCAGGTTGGTGACGATGGCGGGATCGTCCGGATTACGTGCCAAGGTCGTTCGTATCGCGGCGATGACCGATACCGAGGCCCGCTGGGGTTCCGTCGCGCTGCTCTCCCGCGCCAGCCGCTCGAACTGGTCGAGCCGGTAGGTGACCGGGCGCGGGTCGTTGCTGGCCACCATCGGCTGCGGGTTGCGCTCGTCACCGGCGAAATAGACCTCGTGGCTTTGGCCGCCGGCGGTCCGGAACGGCTTGCGCTGCCGCCACCATTCGGCCACCCGCCCGACGGCGCCGCGCACCGCCCCCATCACGCGCCGTCCCATGCGGACGATCCACTCGACCACGCGGTCGAGCGCGCGGTCGATCGGCGCACGGATACGGTTAATGATGTTGGTCACGGCATCGGCGACGCGGCCGAGGCCGACGAGGCGGGCGAGGAAACTGATGACCAGCGTCAGCAGGCCGGCCATCGTCTGCTCGACGCGGTTGGCCGCGGCGGCGATGGCGCCGCTGGCGATGGCGGCAATGGAATCGATGAAGGCAGCGGCGACCTGGGCGATCTGGCGCAGGCGTTCGACGAAGAACATCACCGTGTTGTAGATGGCGAGGATGGCCTGGATGAAGGCGCCGGCCGGGTTGAGCATGGACACCAGGCGGGTGATCGCGGCGGTGACGATGTTGTCGCGGACGAAGCTCATGACCTGCTCGATGACCATTTCGCGCAGGTTGGAGAGGCTTTCGCGGATGCGCTCCCAGGCCGCCGCCGGGCCGTCGCGGACCAGCGTGACGACGATGTCGAAACCGGTTTCCATTGCCGCCACCGCCGTTTCGCCGACGACGCGAACGAGCCGGCCGCGGAGGTTCTGCCAGGTCAGCCCGAGGACGCTGAGGACGAAGCGAATGATCTCCTGCAGGGTCAGCGCCTGCGGGATGTAGATGTTGGCGCCGGCCATGGCGCCGGTCAGCCAGCCGATCAGCGAGGCGCGCAGGTGGCTGACGATGTTGGTCGCGAACTGCCGCAGCCCCTGGATGCCGGCGCGCACCAGGTTGCGCACGAAGCCGACCGGGTTGCCGACGATGGTGCGGAAGGCGCCGGCCGCCCGCCGGATATAGGGCATGACGCTGGGCGCGACGACGTCGAAGATGATTTCGAGCAGGCTCATCACCTGCTGCCCGGCCCAGCTGAAGAAGCGGCCGGCAAAGTCGCCGAAGACGCGGACGATGCGCTGGAAGGTCTGCACCGGCGTCAGCAGGTCGCCGATGCCGAGGCTGCGCAAGGTGCCGAGGAAGAGCGCGGGCAAGGTGGCGACGAAGCCCATCAGCCCGCCGACAGTCCCCTGGAACCACGCCCAGGCGCGCGCCACGGCGCGGCTTTGTTGCAGGTTCTGCCAGACTTCCTCCTGGCCGATCAGGCGCATGAAGCCGCCGATCAGCGTTTCCGCCGTGCGCGGCACCGCCTCACCGGTGATCGGGTTGCGGCCGAGCACGGCACAGAGCAGATCCCAGCCGCGCGTGCCTTGCGCCAGTCCGGCCAGCGGCCGCAGGATGGCGTCGCGGATGAACTGCAGGATGCCGGAAACCAGCGAGCCGACGAAGCTGGTGATGCGGGCGATCGGTTCGGTGACGATGCGCCGGGCGCGTTCCCAGACGCCGCCGAGGTCGAAGATGTCGGTCCAGCCCAGCGAACCGAGGAAGCGGTCGACCGCCTGGCGGATGCTGCCGGCGACCAGCCCGAGACCGTTAAGCTGCTGCTGTACCCAGCCGGCGACGCGGTCGATGATGCCGTGGTTGTCGAGCGCCTGCGTGATCAGGGCGCCGCCCGGCATCAGTTCGACGACGGCGCGCAAAAGATTGCCGGGAGAACGGTCGACCGCGCGCATGTTGACCGGATTGACGCCGAGCACCAGCGTGAACATCCGGAAGCCGGGCAGATGGTTGGCGTGCTCGGCGAAGTAGTCGAGCGCGTCGCCGATGCCCAGGCGCTGCACGGCCGGCGGGCCGAACTCGCCGACCTCGGTGGTGGCGCTGCGCTGCAGTGTCGGCGACTGGCGCGCCGCGCCCTGCTGGATGGTGTGGGTCAGTTCATGCGCGAGCAACTCGCGCCCCTCGCCGGTTTCCGGCCGGAATTGCCCGGCGGCAAAATGGATCTGGTTGCCGACGGTGAAGGCGCGCGCCTGCAACTGGTCGTTCAGCTGCGCGGCGCGGGTGTCGGCATGGATGCGCACGGCGCTGAAGTCGGCGCCGAAGCGCGGCTCCATGAACTGCCGCAACTCGGCGGACAACGGCTGGCCGCCCGCTGCCGGCTGCGCCACCGCCGGCGCCGGTGGCACGCGCTGCGGCGCACCCGGCAGGCTGGTGCGGTGGACCATGCGTGGGGCCGTAAAAGCATGCCGCACCGCCGTCGTTGCGGCAGCCGGCAGGGTGACGACCTGGCGGGCGATGCGCCGGGCTTCGCCCTCGGCCGCATCGGCCGGCGACGAGACGCGCAGGCTCTGGCGCTGCACCCGCGCCGCCGCCACTGTTTCGACCACTTTCGCCGCTGCCGCCGGCACTGGCTGCGCCGGGCGATTGACGAAGCGGGCGGCGGCTTCCATGGCCGGCCGGGCTAGAAGCCCTGGCCCTCCTTGAGCAGTTCGCGGCGGATGCCATGGTGGACGTCCTCGCTAGCCAGCCGGCCGTCGCCGCGCACCAGGCTGCGCAGCGCAGCATAGCGGATGACGTTGATGATGGTGCCGCCGGACACTTCGTAGCGCTCGGCCAGGCTCATGAAATCGAGCTCCGCGTCGGGCGCCAGCTGCCCTGGCAGCGCCTCGGTCCACAGGCGATAGCGCTCGTCCAGCGCCGGCATCGAGAAGGCGATGACCGACTGGAAGCGGCGCATGAAGGCATCGTCGATATTGCCGCGCAGGTTGGACGACAGGATGACGACACCGGGAAAATCCTCGATGCGCTGCAGCAGGTAGCTGACTTCCTGGTTGGCGTAGCGGTCGTGCGCGCTATCGACGCGCGTGCGCTGGCCGAACAGCGCGTCGGCCTCGTCGAAGAAGAGTATCCAGCCGCGCTGCCCGGCGACGTCGAAGACGCGGGCGAGGTTCTTTTCGGTTTCGCCGATGTACTTGGAGACGATCATCGACAGGTCGATCCGATGCACCTCGCGCTGGCACAGCTTGCCCAGCAGGCAGGCCGACAGTGTCTTGCCGGTGCCGGGCGGACCGTGGAACAGGCTGGTGTAGCCGGGGCGCAGGCGGCTGCCCATGCCCCAGTCGAGCAGCAGCGTGTCGCCGTGTTCCAGCCAGTCGCGTACTTCTTCGAGCTGCTCCAGGGTTGCCGGCGGCAGGACCAAATCGTCCCAGTCGAGGCCGGTGCCGACGCGCTGCGCCGGCAGGATCTCGCCATCGTCGCCGGCGAGATCGATGCCGAGCAGCGCCAGCATGAAAGATGTCACGCGCAGGGGACCGGCCAGCGGTGATTCGCCGCCTGATGCGCGCAGCGGTTGCAGCAGGTCGTCCATCAGCCGGTGCTCGCCGTCGGCCAGCAGGCGCAGCGCGCGCAGGCGCTCGCCGAGATTGTCGCCGGCGAGCAGAAAACAGGCGGTCTCCCCGGTCGGGATGAAATGCCCGGACGCCGCGCCCTGGACCCCGCCGAATTCGCTGAAGCCGCGCTGCGTCGCATTGTTGCGCGCCCACAGCACGTCGAGCAGTTGCGGGCGCAGCTGCGGGGCCAGCGCCAGCAGCAGGATCAGCCGTTGCGCCGGGCTCGGGGCGCGCTGGCGCAGGAGCAGCGCATAGGGCGAATCGCTGGCCCCCAGATCGGGCGGCGCCAGCGTGGCGGGCAGCGGCGGGCTGGTCGATGGCTCGCCGAAATAGGTATCGAGCCGACGCTGCAGGACTGCCGCCAGCCAGTGCAGGTCGGCGTCGAGATCACGGGCGGTGGCGTTCAGGCGGGCGTCCATTCGGTGAACAGCGTGCCGCGCATCCAGGGCAGGCGGACGATGGATATCCCCCAAGGCAGGCGGTCGAGCAGAAGATCGAAGGATTCGGCCTGCAGGCGTAGCAGCCACCCGTCGCTCACCGGATAAAGCAGGCCACCGCGTTGCAGGAACGAAAGACGCAGGCCGTCGACACTGGTCTTGCCCAAGACCGGCCAGTTGTCGACGACGGCCGCCAGCAGCGCCACGCCCTCCTCCCGTTCGGCCGCGCCGAGCAGGCCGGCGGCAACCGGCAGGGGGTCGTCCGGCGCATGCCCGAGCAGCAGCTTGGCCATCCCCTGTTCGAACTCGAAGGGTTCGTCGCGCCCGGTCGCCAGCCAATGCAGCATGGCCGCCGCCCGCGGCAGGTTTGCCGAGGGGAAAGGATCGCCGGAACGATGTTCGTCGGCAATCCAGCCGAGGGCCGAGAACAGCCGCGGCAAATAGGGGTGCAGCAGGACGAGGCCGGCCGCGTGCACCGCCAGCCCCGGCGCATTGTCGCGGTCAACCGGCAAAATCGGCCGATTTTCCGGGTCGACCGCAGCGCTCGAAGGCCGTGCCGGATCGGCGCTGGTCAATACCTGGACAGTGTCAGCGCCGGAAACGCTTTCAATCTTGCGCCAGATTTCGCGGTCGAGCGTGGACAGCGGCGCCAGCTGGCTGGCACAGGCGTGCACGGCGTCGATCCATTCGCTGCGGCGCCGCGAAGCGACGGCCGGATTGCCGGAAACGAGCAGCAGACCGAGCGCCTGCAGGCGTAGCGCATGGTCGCTTGGACGCCCGGCCTGCAGCCGGCGCAGCGCCGCCAACACCTCGGCGACAGCCCCGCCGAGGGCAGCCGCCAGGCGTTCGGCAAAGTCAGCCCACACCACGCGCCCGGCGTCGTCGAGCAACTGCAGGAAACGGAAAAAGGCAGCGACGCGCGCCAGCCCGGCCAGCGGCAAATCGGCAAGCAGCGTACGCCAGACAGCGGCCGGTGCTTCGCTCCATAGCGCCGCCTCGGCGGCGAGCTGGCGCGCCACCTCTGCTCCATCGCGTTCGGCGTCGAACCAGTCGACCTGGCCGCTGCCAAGGTAGCGGCGCAAGCGGACGCCCGATGACAGATCGCGCACCAGAACGCGCTGCCCCGGCTGCACGTCGAGGGCGGCGGCCAGCGCCAGCCGTGTCGCCGCCCGCAGCTTTTCCGGCAACTCCTCGGCCAGCCGCTCGAGTGACGACACACTGACCTTGATTTCCAGGCGCGGCAAATGGATGTCGCGCTCGCCGTCGTCGAGTTCGGCAAAGGCGCTTTCGAGCGCCGGCAGCAAGCTCAGCTCGTTTTCGCGGCGCAGGGCGCTGCGCACGGCAAAGGCATCCCCGGCACTGGCGGATCTGACCTGCCAGCGCTGTTGGCGGATGCGATGCGGTGCGTTCATGGCCGATGCACGCTCAACCGATCCGGAAGCCGGCGTTGATCATCACCTGGTTGGCGACGACCGCCGCGGTACCGCTGTCGACCCTGGCTGCCGCGTTGGCCGTCTCCTTCAGGTTGCTCTGCAGTTTCGTGCTGACCTCCTTGTCGGCGACGGCGTTGATGCCCTGGCCGATGGTCTGGTAGATCACCGTCTTGTCGGCGCCGGCACGGACGGTTTCCGCCGCGTCGACGGCGAAATGCTGCGTCGTCGCGCTGACCGCGTCGGCCAGTTCGCCCTCGAGGCGCTTGATCTGCTCCTCGACCTTGACCCGCGACGCCGCGCTCAGCCGGTCGTCGTTGCGGATGTCGCGAAGTCCCTGGACCTGTTCCTTCTTGCTGTCCACATCGGCCAGCAGCCGGTCGAGCAGCAGATCGCCGGTCGCGTACTTGCCGCCGGCCGCCGCCTTGACGCTGGTGTTCTTCAGCACGTCGCCGAGGCTGCCGAGCGATTCGCGGAAGAACTTCGAGTAGTTTTCCTGCATCTTCAGTTCGGGCAGGATCTTGGTCAACTTGAAATCGTCGAGCGACAGTTCGAGCGGCTTGATGACCTTGATCGGCAACAGGTCGTCGGGCAGGCGCACCCGGATGTCGGGGAAGGTGAGCTGCGGCTCGTCCTTGTCGCTCTCGTCGATGTCGTCGATCCAGTAGGGCAGCGCCAGGTCGCCGATGACGACGCCGCTGTCGTCGTAGGCCAGCACGAAGGTGCCGCCCGGGGCGGCGCCGCCGGCGTGTTCCAGCCCCGGGTGGTCGGCGATCATGTTGGTGAACAGCAGGCGGTCTTTCTTGTCGTCGTCGCGCTTCTTGAGGATGTCGCCCAGCCAGTTGACCCAGAGGTGGGATTTCGAGCCGCTGACGGCGTCGACCGGGGAAATCAGGTCGGTCCGCATGATGTCGCCGAGGCCGGCCTTGGCCTTCGAGGTGGTCACCACCGCGTCGTCGAAGCGCGCCGTCCATTCGCTGTTCTGCAGGCTGAAGCTCTTGTAGCTGCGAATGCCGAGCGGGCCGGGCTTGTCGGCGCTGCCAACGAGATCGGTTTCGGTCATCTGCAGCTTGGCCTTGGCCCCTTCGACCTGCTTCACCAGATCGGCGTTGAGGACGTTGCCCGCCGGCTTCTGCACCGCCGTGCCGGCCGCCTTGATGTCGGTGATCATGCGCGTGCTGAAGGCGATGTTGTCCTTGAGGTGGCTGGCCAGATCCTGACGCAGCAGGTAGTGCAGGCTGTGCAGGCTGGTCTTCTTGAACTTCGGCCCGCGGATGACCAGATCGCGGCGGTTGTGCAGCAGCACGCTCATCACCGCGATCGGCAGGTTGCGCTGGCGCACCAGCTTTTCGATGGCCGGCTCGGCGTCATCGGCCTTCATGCCGAGGTGCCCCTCGATGCGGAAGAAGTCGTTGCGGCCGACATCGAAGACGAAGGGATCGGACAGTTCGGGTTGCTTGTCGATAGGCGGCATCCAGTGGTAGCCACAATTGTCGTCGCTTTCGCCGCGCTGCCAGCGCGCTTCGCCCCAAAGTTTGCGCACTTCGCTATCGCGGCCATAGTAAATAGGTACGGCCCGTTGTTCGAGCGGCGCAGTTTCACGGCGACTAGGAACAATTTTCGGCCGCTCGCTGTCTCCCGGCAGCGCAAAGCCCTTGATGAGCGCATCTAGCTTGCTCATTAGGTAAGACACGCGCTCGTGTCCGGTACCGGCGAACTCCCAAGGGGCCGTGTAATGGCCAGTACGCAGTTGCGCCGGATCGGCCAGCGCACCGAGCAGAAGGTGCTTGGGAAAGGCCGCTGAGCCAGGACAAGGCACCGCCTTGTCGGCGAACATCGCCTCACGCAGGTCGCTCCAGGTGGCGACGAGGTCCTGGGCGAAAGCATAGCAATACTGTATGCCTGCACCGATGCCGGCCAGGCTATTCATAATCTTCAAAAGCCGTTTCTGCTCAGGCCCGCCCAAGTTCCACCAAGGCAGCCACTGCCATGCGGTATTCAGCGCCTCCAGGGTTATCTCAGTGGCTTGACGATACGCCGCCACAAAACTTTCGGCATTATTAATTTCGCTTCCCAGAACCGGGCGGACAGCAGCAAGACGCGGCATTCTCGCAGCGTAACTTGCCATCGTTTCGAAGCTTACGTTCAACCCGGTTTTTTCGGCCATTTCGCGCTCGAGGAGCATGAAACGCAAGATGTTGCGGGCCGTACGCCCACGGTTGTCGCAATCGCCGCCGGTGCACAGGTCGGGATCGTTTTCGTAGCTCTCCATGAAGGCGATCGCCACCATGGCGCCGAGGCGGTCGCCGAGTTCGGCCAGCGGCTGGCCGGGGCGCGGGTCGTCGGTGGCAAGCACCTCAATCAGCGGCAGCATGTTGCCGTCAACATAAAACGGCTCGTAAGCCGGTGCGCTTTCGTCATAAGGCAGCCAGCGGTCAAAAATCGTTTCTGCGGAGAGGCCGAGCAGGTCGCCGTCGCTGGTCACGCCGACGCCTTTGCCAATGCTGATCTGCCCCTTGCCGAGCGCCGGCAACAGGCCGCCGACGATGCCGACGCCGAGCAGCTGGGTGCGCGTCAGCCGGCCCTGGTCGTCGAGGTATTCGGCGATGCTGTTGAGCTGATCGTGGGTAAGCACCTGATCGCGCTCGAAGACCGCGTAATCGGTGGTTACCGCTTCAAGGCGGCGAATGATTTTGAGGGGATCGGCCATGGTCGTGCTCCCGGACTACGATTCAGGGGTTCTCGTCGGCGCTGCCCAGGGCAGTGCGACCGAGGACGAAGGGTGGCGGCTCCAGCTGGCCGCAGGGATGCAGCCCGCTGGGGGGATAGACGTTCTTGGCACGGGTCAGCGCGTCGGTCAGCGCCTTGATTTTGGCAGCGCGGTCGGCTGTGGCGGCGCCAGCGCGGATTGCCAGCCAGTCGCGGTACGCCTTTTCGATGGCGGCCATGTCGTCGCTGTTGACCCAGCAGATGCGCGGCAGGATATGCGCCGGCGTTTCCTGGCGCAGGGTTTCCTCGACGAAGCGGCGGAAATCCATGTCGCGGAAGCGCCCGGTGTAGGCCGGCAGGACAATTGTGATGCGGTCGCTGTAGGGGTCGAGGTCGGCGCAGTCACTGCAGGCGGCATCGACGCAGATGTCCATGAACGGATCGCCGACCTGCTCGGGCAGCAGCAACAGGTGCTCGATGACGTACAGCCCCTCGCCGCTGTAATGCGTGCGCAAATGGGCGATGAGTTCGGAAATGGCCGTTTCCAGGGCGTCGACCGTGGTGAAGTACTCGATGCGCCGGGCGATGACTTCGCCGCCGGCGTCGACGATGTTGAAGTAGTGGCGGCCGTCGCTGCTCGTCTTGCGCTCGTAGCCCTCGGGCTGCTGCGCGGATTCGATGGCCTTTTCCATTTCACTGTGCGCGGCGGCCGGGGTAACGTAGTGCGTGCTGCTCGACAGCAGGATCTTGCCGCTGACCGGCTGGCGGATGCGGAAGCGGAACTCGTCGCCCGGCGTCGCATCGATCTCGGCATAGATGTCGTAAGCGACCGTCGACAGGTTGCGCCGCTGCCAGTTGGTGATGTCGAGCAGGCGGGCAATGCGCCGCTCGAAGCCGGAAACGTTCCTCGTATTCCACAGCTCGTCCGGCTCTTTCAGCGCCGCGTCGTAGGCCAGCCCGCGTTCGCCGCCGAGCGCCGGATAGTCCTGCAGGAAAGCGCACTTGGCAGCCGCCGCCCGTGCCGGCCCCATGCCGAAGCGCGCCTGCATGATGGCGACGTATTCGTGAAAGTCCTCCGCGTAGCGCGCCAGCAGATGGTCGAGAAAACGGTTGCGGCGGCGGAGGCTCCGGTCGGCGGGTTCGACCACAGCGACCAACTCGGCCTCCTTAAATTCCTCAGCATAGATCTTCTGCCAGTCGCAAAAGCTGTGGACGAAGTCGCCAAAATAGGTTCTTGTCATGGCCGCATCGGTCGCGAACAGTTCGCGGACATGGGCTAACTGCGCCATGTTGCCGGCTAAGATGTGATCGAAGAACGTCAGCCACCCCTTGAGCTGCAGCGCCTGTGCTGCCCGCTGCGCGCTCGCCCCCGGCGGCAGACCGGCTTCGGAAAGACCGTAGATGAAAGGAAAATGCAGTTGGAACGAGCGGTAACTGGCCGGGTCGCGATAGCGCCCGAGCGGAATCGCCAGATCGGCGCCGCTGCCGTCTTCAAGCTTGCTGCGCTCGGCCTCGCGTAGTTCGCCGAGAAGTATGGCGACACGCGCGGCGCTCGGCTGGATCGGCAGGTTTTTCTTGTAGAACACCAGTCGAC
Source organism: Dechloromonas sp. UBA6271 (assembly GCA_002440665.1). Taxonomy (GTDB): domain Bacteria; phylum Pseudomonadota; class Gammaproteobacteria; order Burkholderiales; family Rhodocyclaceae; genus Azonexus. The sequence goes on along the minus strand of DJUX01000046.1, from coordinate 30,894 downwards.
CGCGGCTATCTGACAGGCGCGGCTGCCGTCCCGGCAGCACCGGCAGGCGCCACTTGTCGGCAGGAGGAATTGCCTGGCCGGCAGCGTCCAGCGCATTGACCAGGAGGTCGCGGATGGCGACGACGCCGGGGATGTCCATGACGACGCTGATGATGTCGGACAGTCGCACTTCCTCGCGCAGGCCGGCGGCGGCGAGTTCGTCGTCGGCGATGAAGCCGTTGGCGAGCAGCGGACCCTCGAAGATTTCCGGCACCGTCCACGGCGTGCCGTCGGCGTGGCGGCGCCGGCGCATTTCGTCCAGCGTGTAGTTGAACACCGGCGGCGCCAGGAAGCGGCCGACGGCGAAGGCGATCACGGCCGCCACCTCGTTGGCGTCGGCCTCCGGGGCCAGGTCGATTTCGGCGCAGAGGCTGAAGTGCTGCGGCTCGACGCGGTCGATGCCGACGAAATCGGTGCATAGCGAGCGGTTGGCAGCGAGCGTCGCCAAGATGTCGCGATCCACCGCCTGGCGCCGCTCGGCGCTGGTGATTTCATCCATGTAGTCGATCAGCACGCGGTAGCGGCCGCGCACGGCAATCTCGCGCCCCCCCGTGGCGCTGGTCGGCTGTGCCGCCAGCGTGCCTTTGGCCGGGTCGGCGTAGAGTGCAAGCGGCGCGGCATGCAGCCAGGCGTTCCTGACGCCGGCCAGGTCGATCAGCAGCTTGCGATAGTCAGCCTCGGTTAGCGGCCGGTTGGGCAGGATGCGGCAAGCGCGGTCGAACAGCTTCTCCATCTTGGCGGCGTTGTTTTTCGGCGCGGCGAGCAGGTCCTCGATCGGGAAGCGCGTGCGATAGGCCAGCTCTGTCAGCGCGTAGGCCAGCAGTTCGAGCGTCGTGATGCCGGGGTCGTGGACGTTGTGGTCGGTCCACAGGCGGCGCGACAGCCGGCGCACATGGTCAAGCCCGAGCGCGTACAGCTGCCGCTGATCGAGCGCCGGATCGGCTTCGGGCAGGGGCGAGATCGTCGGTTTCAGGAGCATGGCGGGCCTTGGGCTAGTCGGTCGCTTCGGCGATCAGGTGCCTGGCGGCCGAGACGAGAATGGCGTCCGGGCGGTCAGCGGCGATCTCGGCGACGTCGTTGAGCAGCAGGTCGCCGGCGCCGGCCAGCCCGCAGCGAAAATCGGTGACGAAATCGACATAGGGCAGCTCCTCGATGAAATCGAGCAGCACCGAGCGGTAGATGCGGCCGCCGAAGAGCAGCGGCCGGTCGGCGGCGAAGGCCCACGGCGACAGAGCCTGGACGATGGCCTCGTGCAGTTGCCGGCGCGTGTAGTCAAAAGGATGGCCGGCGCGGAAGCGTACCTTGAATTCGAGGCGGATCGGCTGGTAGGCCGGGTTGCGCACGCGTACCGTCACCTGCGGCGAGGCATGAGCGCGGGCCAGTTCGGTCATCCGCGTCAGCGTGTCGAGATCGACCTTGGGCTGCAGCAAATCGGGCAGGTTGCGGTTGCGCAGGTCGGGCAGCGCGACGATCAGCAGATGGCCGGGGGCCAGCCACGAAGTCTCGCTGGCGTGCGGGATGCACTTGACGCGATGGACTTCCGGGAAGTTTTCGAGCAGCAGGCGCTCGTAATCCCACGGCGTGACGCAGCGCTGGCGGTGGCGCAGGCGCTCGGCGGCGCGCCGGTTGAGCATCGCGGCGCTTTCGCCGGCGCGCCCACCGAAGCTGGCGTAGGGCTGCGCCACCTGCTTGAGCGCCGGCGGCGGCAACAGCAGCTTGGCGATGCTGCCCGGCGCCAGCGTTTCGACAAGCGGTGCGACGGCGGCGGCCGGCCAGTCGCGGACGACCTCGACGACATTGGCATGGACGCCCAGCAGCTTGCAGGCCGCCGCGCTGTCCTTGTTGACCGCCGCCTTGAGCCAGACCTGGCCGGCCGGCAGCCAGGTGTTGTCGGTCGTCGTCGCCCGTGACAGCACGATGCCGACGATGCCGCTGGCGCACAGGCCACGGCTGGTATCGAGCGCCATTTCTTCGGCCGCGACGGCGCGCCAGTGGTTGTCGCAGAGCACCGACCAGCGTACCGGCTGCGCCGCCAGTTCGGGATCGGCGCTGCCTTCGGCGACCTGCAGCAGCAGGTGGATGCTGGCGCCGGCGGCGACGCCGGTAACGCCGACGAGGAATTCGCCTTCGTCCGGCCAGGCCGGCAGCAGGGCGACCTTCTTGTCGGCGACCCAGCCGAGGCTGCGCCGCAGGAAGGGATGCTCGCGCCGCTGGCCGAAGGGGCCGACGTGGAAGAACTGCAGGTCGAGCGAGGCGGCGAAGGTGTCTTCGTCGTCGCGCGTAAGGTCAGCGATCGGCGCTTTCGCCGCGTAGGCCAGCGTGATTTCCTGCACAGTTGGCGTGTAGGGTTCGTTAGGCGGCATGGGGTTATTGTGGTCATGCGTCGTCACCCACCGCATAATCTCCTTGCGATAGTCGGCGTGCAGGAAGTCGTCAACCAGCGCCACCGTGACGTAGCCGCTGCGCAGCGGCGGCGGTGGCACCGTTTCGCGCATGAAGAGCGGCCGCTTCTTCATCATGCGCTTACCGACCAGGCGGCTGAAGAGGCTGCCGCCGGACATCATCGAATAGACGAACCCTTCTTCCGACATACTCTTGCCCGCCGAGACGGCCGGCGCGTTCGGGCTCAGCGTGGTGACGCCGTCGGCGCGCTGCATCAGGTCCAGCTCGCGCGTCGTCTCGCTGCCGCTGCGGTCCTGATAGACGAGGCGGGCGGCGACGCCGTTGGCCACGCTTGCGGCATTCACGTAACCCGCGTACCAGTTGCCGAGATTGCCCGGCGCGCCCTGCCAGCGCAGGCGGATCTTGAGGTCGGTGAGCTGCTTCGACAACGCTTCCGCGCAGCCGACCATGAAGCGCGAACCCTTGACCGGCTGTGGGCCGAAGGGCTGGAAAGCTTTTTTGGGATTGAGCGCGCCGAAGTCGTTTTCGAGATCGAGCGTTTTCAGGCCGTCGACCGCAACAGCCAGCTCCGCCTGGTCGACGCGCAGCTTCGCCAGCGCCGCGTAGTCGCCGGCCGCCTCGGGACGCAGCAGCAACTGCACCACCGGCAGCGCGGTGGCAAAGGCCTGGCCGTGCACCGCCGCAGCGTAATCGACGACCGCCGGATCGCCGTCGGGCACCGCGAAGCCGAGCGTCAGGCGGCCGCCGCTGCGGGCGCCGGTCAGCGCATACGGCCCTAGCCAGCCCTTGTCGCCGGTCACGAACGCCTGCAGGCCGTCGGCGATGCCCTGCCCGTCCAGCCCAGCCGCCTCGATGAAGGCAAGGTCGAGAATGATGGAAACCGCGCGCCGCCCTTCCTGCATGCGCAGCACCGGCGACGCCAGCGCGAAGCCGACCGGCGCCGCCGCCAGCCCGGCGTGGCCGAAGGCCGGCCACTGCGGCCGTGCCGGATCGAGCGGCGTGCCCAGACCATCGGCCGAGTCGGCCAGCGGCGCGAAGCGCACGCCGCCGGCATCGCGATGGACGCTGTGCAGCGCCGTCACCTTGCCCTGCCCGACAACCGTCTCGCGCAGCGGCTTGTATAACCGTTCGACACCGCTGGCGTCCTTGCCGGCGGTGAAGCGATGTTCGGGCGTCACGGCGAACGGCGTGGCGCCCTTCTTCAGTTCCAGCGTCAGGTGGGCATGCTCGGGCTGCGCCGGCAGCGGCTCGAAGCCGAGCACCCGGCGATACTGGAAATCGAGGTGGCGGGCTGTGAGGTCGTTGAGCGCGCCGCGCGCCGGTTCGAGCATTTCGAGGAAGGCACCGAACAGGCCGAGGTGCGGGGGCAGTGTGCCATCGTCGCAGGCGAGCAGCACGGCAGCGTCGCCTTCGGGGAAGAAGGCGCGCCAGTCGCCGCTGGCGACCGTCGGGTCGACGGCGTAATAACGCAGATGCTCGGCCAGGCGCCGGGCTTCGGCCAGCCGCTCGGCCGGCGTCCGTCCGTCGACCGGCGCGAAGCCGGGGTCGAGGGCGGGCGGCGAACGATCTTCCTGGCTCTGGCCGAGCCGGGCGATTTCGTTCTGCAGGATGCGCTCGCCGGCCATCGTCGGTTTCAGCGGCCGCCGCCCGGCGCCATCGCCGCGCGCAGCTCGTTGCCGTCGGTCTTGTAGAACGGAAAGACAAGGTTGAAGCGCGAGTTGGTCGCCCGCACTTCGTATTCGAGCAGGATGTCGAGGTCGCCGGAATTCGGGTCGCGGCTGTCGACGCTGAGCGCCAGCACCTTGATGCGCGGCTCGTAGATCAGGATCGCCGTGCGCACGCGGTCGAGCAGCAGGGTGCGCATGGTCGTGCTCATCGGCTCGAACATCAGCTCGTGCATGTCGAGCCCGTATTTCGGCTCGAACAGTCGCTCGCCAGCCGCGGTGCCGAAGAGCAGCACCAGGCTTTCATGGATGTCGGCCTCGTCGGACACCATCACCGCGCCGCTGCCGACAAAACGCGGCGGGAAACTCCAGCCGGTGCCGAGGAAGGACTCGTAGCGTTCGTTCGCGTCGCTCATGCCGCCTCTCCGCCGGCGCCGGACCGCCTGTTGCGGTCGACGTCGAAAAATAGCCAAAAATGAAAACGCATGGCCGGCCTCATCCGATGACGACCGTCGGGTTGCCGACGGCGGCCATCGCACCGCACAGGCAGCTGTCGGTCACCCGTAACGCCGGGCGGCCGCCGATCAGCACCGTCGCGCTGCCCATCGGGAACGGGCTGACCGTCGGCACGTGGCCGGGGGGCGGAATCGGGCAGACATGCAGGTCGCCGGCCACCGCCGCCGGCTTGCCGCCGATCAGCACGGTTGCCACGCCCGGTCCGGTGATCGTTCCGCCGTGGTTGCTGATGTCGCCGACACAGGCTGCTGCTGGCATCGTCGTCTCCTAGTTGATCTGGACCATGGCGCCGCTAAGCTTTGCCATGGCGCTGCCCTTGAGTTCGGCGCTGGCGCCCTCGAGCTTGAGTTCGGTCGTCGCCTTGATCGAGATACCGGTCCCGGCTTCCATCTTGGTTTCGGTGCTCGCCTTGAATTCGACCGCCTTCGCGCTTTTCAGGTGGATACCGTCGCTGTCCATCTTGATGCTGTTGCCGTTCTGGTCAGCCAGCGTCAGCGACTTCCCCTCATCGCTCAGCGTGATCGAGTTGCCGGCCGGTGTCGCCAACGTCACCACCTTCTTGTCGTCGTCGAAATGCAGCTTCATGCCGGAACGGCTCTTGTACATCTTCTCGTGGTTGTCGTCCGAACCCTGCAGCGGAGCCGGCTTGGCGCTGCTGTGCAACATGCCGAGGATGACCGGGTGGCGCGGGTCGGCGTCGAGAAAACCGACCGTCACCTCGTCGCCGATTTCCGGGCGGAAGAAGAAGCCGCGATCGTCGCCGGCATCGAGGCTGGCGACCCGCGCCCACAGGCCGTCGCCGGCCAGCCCGAGCAGCGGCAGGCGGACACGCACGCGATGCTCGTTGTCCGGATCCTCGTTGCTGGTAACGATGCCGATCTGCAGGCCGGACACCGCCGGCAGCAGGCCGCCGGCCGCCGGTGCACTGACCGGCCGCGGCGCCTCGAGATCGACGCCGCCGAACTGGACATGCGTCTTCCAACCTTGGACCAGGCTGAATTCGTGGCGCACGCCGGTGACCAGCACCTTGCCGTTGAAGCGACGGCCAAGCCCGGCCAGCTCGACGACGACGCCCGGCCGCAGGCTGGCGATGCCTTCGCACTTGCCGCGCCCGGAAACCTGGTCGAGCCGGCGGTACAGCGCGATGCCATCCACCCAGGCCTGCGCCTCGGCCTCGGGCAGGGCCGGATGGCGCACGTCGCAGGGGCGGTCGGCGACGCCGGCGAGTTCGTCGCTGCCCAGGTTACCCGGCGCCGTGAACCCCGGCGTTGCCGCCTCGACCTCGATAGCTTCCTGCCCCGCCGCATCCCAGCTGGCGCCTTTGACGCTCGGGTGCTGCAGGCGGGCGTCGATCTCGCCTTCGAATTCAAGCAGCGTGGCGCCATATTGCAAGGTGCACACCGCGGCGCCGTCGAGCGCCGGCTTGCGCACCAGAACCTTCTCGCCTTCGCACCAGGCCAGCTGGCCGTTGGCGCGGGCGCGGTCGAGCAGGAAGTCCCAGTCGGTGCACTGGTACTGCAGCAACTGCTTGTGCTTGAGCGAGGTCGCCTCGACCTCGGCGCCGACGCCGGCATTGCCGAGCAGTGCTTCGATGACCTCGCTGTCGGACTGCTCGAAATAGTCGGCGGAACGGTCGGCGACGCTCAGTTTCATGGCCTCGTGCCGGCACTCGACGACCAGCTGCGAGGCCGCGGCTTCGCGCACGCGCACGCCCTGGCGGACAACCTTGCCAATGAATACGCTGGTGCTGTCGCGGCCAGCCCCGGCGAGGATTTCGACGCGCTGCCCGGGCTTGAACAGGTCGCTGTCGCTGAGTGGAAACTGCCCGGTCGACGCGGCGCCGTCCACATAGACCAATTTGGCCGCCGCGATGCGGTTGACCGCAACGGTCACGCTGACGGCCAGCAGCTGATGCTCGCGCGGCACCGCCTCGCCGCCCGCCTTGATGGTGAACTCGCGATGTTCGGCGGCAATGGGCAGGGCGCGGGTTTCGGGCATGGTCTACTTTTCCAGCGGCGGAAAATACAGCTCGCTGCCCGGCGCGATGTGCCGGAAGTCGTCGAGCCCGTTGGCCTCGGCGACGCGCAGGTAGAGGCGCGGGTCGCCGTAGATCTGGTTGCACAATGCCGGCAGGCGGTCGCCGGCCTTGACGATGCGCCGGTGCGTCAGGTCCGGCGACTGGTCCTGCGCCGTGGCGACGCGCGTCTGGTCGTCCGAGTTGTCGGAAAAGACCGCCGTGATCACCGCGCGCAGCGGCACGCCGTCGGGGCGGAACAGCTTGTAGGCGATCGAGGCGCTCTTCAGCACGCAGCGCTTGATCTGCAGTGTGCCCCACATCACCTTGAGATAGTTGGGGCGATGGATGTCGCCGTTGTAACCGGTCACCGCCTGGAACTTCTCGACCTCGGCCTGGACGTCGGCCTGGTGGCCGCTGGCGCCGGTGCCGTCGATGAAGAAACTGAGCGACAGGTCGCCCGGCTTCATCTTCTTGAACTCCATGCGGCTGTTGGTCGTGCCCGAACCCTGCGCGGCGTCGTACTCGACCTCGTAGGCCAGCGTGATTTCACCGGGATTGACGTAGGCGGCGAACTCGGCGCTGGAACTGTCGCTGTAGTCCGGCGTCGCGAAGGCCTGGATGCGCAGTTTTTCGAGGCGGCCGGTGGCGGCGGGGATCATCGCTCACGGCTCCTGGCGTTCGCGCAGGATTTCCAGCACGCGGGAGACGCACTCCTCGACCAGCGCCTGCTTGTCGGCGACCGGCGGCGCGCCGGCCGGTGCCGCGCCATCGCCGCCGGCCTCGCGGTTGCCGACTTCGACGGAAATCACCACTTCATCGACGATGATGGGCATTTTCGCTCCTCAGGACTTGTCGACCGTGAAGTACTGGTAGGCCAGCTGCATCGACTCGACAGCAAACGCATTGTTGGCGGCATTGAGGTCGCCGACCGCCCACTTGGTCGGCCAGGCGCCGACCACATGCCAGGTCATCAGCGGCTCGTGCGCGTCGTTGAGCAGCTTGATGTCGACGCTTTTCGGCTCGATCCGGTAATCGACGATGCACTTGTTGATCCAGTCCCAGACCGCCGAGCTTTTCAGCAGGCCGCGCTTGAGCACCAGTTCCGGGTACTTGGCGCGGGTCGGGTATTTCTGCACGAAACGGTTCTCGCCCCCCTCGACGACTTCCTCGCTGCCCATCTCGACCGCCAGGCCGCCGACTTCGGTGAAGCGCGTGTCGTTGGTTTCCGACAGGCCGATGAACTCGACCAGGAAGTGGAAACCGACGGGTGGGTAGTATTGGGCCATCGCCGTTTAGTCGTTTTGCACTTCCAGGCCCTCGTGGGCCAGCTCTATGCTCTCGATCGCCACCTCGTTGCCGCTGGCCTTGAGCGCCGGCCCTTCAACCTTGACCGGGAAGGCGTTGTGCGCCTTCCAGACCATCACCGGCTCGTGTTTCTCGTTGAGCAGGCTGATCACCAGATCGCGCCGCTCGACGGTGTTTAGCTTGATGGTCGACAGCCACTTGAAGAAGTCGTTGTCGCTCTTGATCACCCCGCGCTTGAGCGTGATGTTGCTGAACTTGCGCAGGCCCGGCATCTTGATCGACGAGTATTCGGGGAAGGCGCCGTCGCGGTATTCGATGGCCTGGTTTTCCTGCGTCAGCCCGGTGACCTCCGAAAAACCGACGCGCGTGCCGCCCCACTGGACGGTGAAGTGGAAGACGGGCAAGGGATATTGTTGCGGCATGATGGGTTTCCTCTCGCGTTAGATGGCGGATCAGCTGGTCTGCAGCTTGTGGGAGAACTTGAGGATGATGAACTCGGCCGGCCGCACCACCGCCATGCCGATCTCGACGTTCATCCGGCCCTCCAGGATGTCCTGCGCGCTCATCGTCACGCCCAGCCCGCAGCGCACGAAGAAGGCCTCCTTGGTCGTCGCCCCGGCCAGCGCCCCTTCGCGCCATTTCTGCGTCAGGTAGTTCTCGATCATGCCGCGCACCTTGACCCAGGTATTGGCATCGTTGGGTTCGAACACCGCCCAGTAGGTGGATTTTTTTATCGATTCCTCGACCATGTTGAAGAAGCGGCGCACCGAGATGTAGCGCCATTCGTTGTCGTTGCCGGCCAGCGTGCGGGCGCCCCAGACCAGCGTGCCCTTGCCGACGAAGGCGCGGATGGCGTTGATCGACTTGCCGGTGGCCGCGTGGACGTTGAGTTCGTCGGTTTCGCTGGTGGTGAAGCTGGCGGCCGGGGCGATGACGCCGTTGAGGCTGACGTTGGCCGGCGCCTTCCAGACGCCGCGCTGGCTGTCGACCAGGGCGTAAATGCCGGCGATGGCGCCGCTCGGCGGGCACAGGGTGAGCGTCGAACCGATGCCCTTGATGACATTGCGGTAGGGGGTGAAGCTCTCGGTCAGTGTCTGCTCGTTCAGCCCGCGGTAATTGGCGATCGCCGAGACGATGCCGGCGATGGCGCCACTGGCGGTGGAGAAGCCCTTCTGCAGACCCGGCAACGCGCTGTCCATCACCGCCTTGACGGTGGCGCCGGCCGTATTGCCGCTGGAAGCCGCCGGCGCGCTGGCGCCGAAGATGCTCCCCCAGGCCGCCGTCGCCGGCGGCGTGTTCTGGTCCCATTCGACGGTGTAGGCGCCGCCGGCCGTGACGATGTCGGCGGCCATTTCCTTTTCCAGCGCGATCAGCGCCGAATAGGCCGGGGCCAGCGTGCCGGCGATTGTCGTGTTGATATCGGCAACCAGCTTGGCGTTGCTCAGCGGCGAGGCATCGACCAGCCCGTCGACCACTTTGGCGATGCCGAAGACGTACTCGAAGAGCAAGGCGATGTCGGTCGGGTCGGGCGCCGGCTCGCTCTTGTAGGCCGCCAGTTTCTTGGCGAAGGCGCTCGCCAGCGTCTCGCCGGCGCCGGCATAGGCGCTCACCGCGGCGGCCAGCGTCGTGCCGTCGGCGGTCAGCTGGTCGAGCGCGGCCAGCGCCGCGAGAATCGCCGGCTCGCTGCTGAGATCGGTCAGCGGCGTCTGGATGCCGTTGATGAATACCTTGTCGCGCACCTGCGCGTAGCCGAGCGCCTTGCTGTAGTTCAGCTTCAGCCAGGGCGTGTAGGCGGCGCCATATTTCAGGTTGTTGATGCCGATCTTGTCGCGGAAGCTGGCGCCGTGCGGGTCGGCCTGCCGCAGGTCGAGCACCGCCACGCGGTCCTTCAGCTCGCCGCACTGCTTGAGCGCTTCCTGCTGCACCGCCGCGAGGTCGTCGGCGTTCAGCGTCGCCGCATCCGGGAACAGCAGGATGGTCGGTTCGTCCACCTTGGCGAGCGCCTGCACGCCGGCCTTCACTTCGTCGCGGTCGACCGGCGAACCGGATACCTTATAGGCGCCGACCGAAACGATGTAGCAGTCGCCGCCGCCGTTGTCGTAGAACAGCCGCAGGCTGTCGTACATGACATAGCTGTTGCTGATGTCCGCCGTCAGGAAATTGCCCGCCTCGTCGAGGTTGGCACGGGTCACCGTATAGGTCGGCCCCCTGCCGTAATAGCTCTCGAATTCGAGCAGCGACTTGACGCGGCGCGGCACATTGACCAGATCGCCGGCGGTGATCAGCGTGGTGTTGGCGGTGTAGCCGATGAAGGCGGGAATCGCGGTTTCCACCTCGGCGACCGAAGGCGGAAAGACCGAAATTTCCTCGATGTAGACATCCGGAGTGCGGTAGGTAGGCATGAGCTTCCCCCTTTAAGGTTTCGACAGGTGGACGATGAAACGCGCCTGCCCGCGGTCGGAACCGGCCTGGGGCAGATGCTGGACGAGAACTTCGCCGTTGCGGCTGAGCTGCAGCTTGCGATAGCCGCCGGCCCGGCGGTCGACGGCGCCGCGCGACTGGAAAAGGACGATGCGCGCAGCACCGTCGCCGAGCAGGTCGGCGGGAATGTCATCGGCCGCGAAATTACCGCGGGCGACGGCATCGAACTGGACGGCCGGCCGCCCCTGCTCGCCGGACCCGGCATCGTTGACGACGAGCTGGCTGAATTCGTTGGCGCCGTAATTGCGCGCCACGACGTAGTATTTGAGCTGCTCGCGGCGCGCCGCCAGATTGATCGTGAAGGCCGCCGGCGCGCCGTAGAAGGTGGCGTCGACGCTCACCGCCAGAACGCCCCAGAGCCCGCGCCCGGCTAGTTCCGGCGCGACGACCATGGTCGTCTGGCGCGGCGCGCCGCCGTCATCCTCGGTCAGCGTGTAGACGCCCGATGGCCAGTCGCGGGTCGTGAAAAACGCTTCGTTCTGCCCGGCGGCCAGGATCTGCTCGGCCACCAACCGCGCCCCATCGTGCCAACGCAGGCTGAGCGGACGCCCGGCCAAGACCGGCTGGACACGCTGCAAGGAAGCGGCAAAAGCGGCGCCAACTGGCGCGTCCAGCGCGCGCGGCTGGGTACGGTTGGCAAACAGAGGCAACCGCCCTTCCGCCACCGGCGGCTGCGTGAAATTGGCGAAATGCGGATTGACCACCTGCAGGCCGAACAGCAGGATCGCCCCGGCCAGCGTGTCGATCGGCGCGCCATCGTCGCGCGCCTCGTAGAGCACGTGCAGCCGGCCGTCGCGATTGCGCATCAGCAGGCGCCCGCCGGCCAGTGTCGGGACGACGAAGTCGATGTCCGTGCACGGGCCGCGGTAGTAGCCATGCGCCACGTCGACCGTGAACAGGGGGCGGAAGTGGATACTCATTTGTCGTGCAGCGCCAGGGAAATATCGGTGATCGGCGCACCGACGCTGGCCGGCTCCTGATCCTGCAGCGTCACCAGGCGCACCCGGTAAAGCACCGAAGGCATGTATTTCGCCCCCAGGCAGGCCCATACCTGGTTGAGCGTCTCCGGCCCGATGCTGTGCAACTCGACCAGCAACTGGCCGATGCGGGCATCGAGCGCCGGGTATTCGTCTACGGCGAAGGACGGGCAGGCCTGGAAAAAGCTCAGGACATGCGAGAGCGCGCGCAGCGACAGATCGTAGGTCGCCATGTTGGGGACGAACATCAGTGTCAGGTTGAGGCGCAGTTCGGGCGGTAGCACGATTTCCCGGCCATTCACCAGGACACGTTCGGGTTGCTGGACCCGGGTGACGCGTTCTTCCTCGATATTGATCAGGCCGACACCGACCGTGCCCTTATCCACGGCCACCTTGCCCGCATCATTCACCAAGGCGCCGGGTACGGCACGGCCTAGCGCCAGCGAACCCGTCCGCCGTTGGAGGTAAGCATTGAACTCATCCGCCAGGAACGCAACTGCGACATCCAGCATGAAGTCAGCCTCTGTGAACATCGTCACATCCGCGGCAGAAGACGATCCGCGGCAACCGCTACCATAATTCTGCAACTAATTGCAAATAAGTAAATCACAGTCGTTAAAATTTGTCACCGACATTTTCAAACATGATTTTTCACTAATAGACCACCCGGAAATTTCATTACGCGTGCATGCGCACCTGCGCCCGAAGGCAGCATCCCGGGCCGGTGCGGATCGTGAAAATCCTTGGCAGTCCGCGGAGGGCGAACTAAGATGGGTTATGACTTTTCATTAGCGCCACCAAAAAGAACGCATGCGAGGAGCCGGAAATCGGCCACGCGACAAGTTGGCGGGACGCCCCGCCCGAACGATGAAACGCCACCGGAGAGGCCTGCATGAGTCTGCGTGTCTTCGTCGCCATGCCCTTCGGCAAAAAACCGGACAGTACCGGCACGCCGGTCGACTTCGACCGCATCTACAACGAACTGATCCGGCCGGCGCTCGAAGACGCCGGGCTGGAAGTGCTGCGCGCCGACGAAGAACTGGACGCCGGCGACATCCGCGTCGATCTCTTCCAGGAACTGCTGATGGCCGACCTAGTGGTCGTCGACCTGACGCTGGACAACCCCAACGTCTGGTACGAACTCGGCGTCCGCCACGCCCTGCGCGCGCGCGGCGTCATCCTCGTGCAGGGGCCGCGGGCGTCGCAGCCCTTCGATATCTACACCGACCGCAAGCTCTGCTACAGCCTGGTGGATGGTACCCCCGACCCGGCGACGCTGGTCCTCTACCGCAGGGCCCTGGGCGACATGGCGCTGAGCACGCTGACCGCCTGGCACGGTAGCAAGACCAGCCCGGTTTACACCCTCCTGCCCTATCTCCAGGAACCGGACTGGCGCCGCCTGCGCGTCGGCAACGCCCTTGAATACTGGGAAAACTACGAGGCCTGGGCGACCCGCATCGAAGTCGCGCGCAAGGCCGACCGTCCGGAAGACATTCTGGTCCTTGCCGACGAGGCGCCGGCCACCGCCCTGCGCGTCGAGGCCCACATCAAGGCCGGCGAAGCCCTGCGCCACATGGGTCACTACCGTTTCGCCGTCGAGCAGTTCGAACTGGCGCTGGAATTCGCCCCCGACAATTACGAGGCCGCGCGCCAGCATGGCATCTGCCTGCAGCGCATCGGCCGTATCGACGAGGCGCGCGCCACTTTCAAGCGGCTGGTCGGCGTCGACCCCGACAATGTCGGTGCCTGGGAACGGCTCGGCTGCCTGGACAAGGAAGAATGGGCCGCCGCCTGGCGTATTGACGGACATACCCCCGATCAGATGCGCAGCGACGCCACCTACGAGGAAGCGCAACTGCGCGAAGCGATCAGGAGCTACAGCACGGCTTTTCGCATCTGTCCCGGGCATTACCTGTCCGGCATCAACGCGGTGATGCTGATGCAGGTCTATCGCGAGCTTACCGGCGACCCGCGCCACGACGCCGAAGCCGCCGTCATGGGCGGCGGCGTCGCCTGGGCGGCGAGCTGCGAACGCGACGAGGCCAACGCCTACCTGGCGCAGGTCTGCCTAGGCTGGCTGGCGATCCTCGGCAGCGACCCGGCAGCCGTCGGCGCCACCTACCGCGAAGCCATCGCCCACGCCGACAACGACTGGCTGGCGCTGCAAACAACCCAAGGCCACCTGCGCGTCCTGGCCGACCTCGGCTTCCACCCCGACAATGTGCAGATGGCGCTGACCACCCTGGAACGCGCCATGCAGCGCATGAAGCCGCCGGCCAGCCAGTGGCGGCCGGACAAGGTCTTCCTGTTCGCCGGCCACATGATCGACAGCCCGGGCCGCCCCGAGCAGCGTTTCCCGTCCGACAAGGAAAGCATCGCCGCAGCCCGCATCGGCGCCGCCCTCGATGCGCTGGGCGCCGGCCCCGACGACCTCGCTATCGCCCAGGGCGCCGCCGGCGGCGACCTGCTGTTCGCTGAAGCCTGCCTGGCGCGCGGCGTCCGTTTCCAGATGCTGCTGCCGCTGCCCGAGCCGGAATTCATCGAGGCCTCGGTCCTGCCCTGCGCCAACGGCGAATCCTGGCGCTCGCGCTATCTGGCCCTGCGCGAGCGCCTGGCGCTGCCGCCGCGCATCATGCCCGACGAACTCGGCCCGTTGCCTCGCACGATTGACCCCTTCGAGCGCTGCAACCTGTGGCTGCTCTACAGCGCCCTCAGCCAGGGGCTCGATCGCGTGCGTTTCATCTGCCTGTGGAACGGTGGCGGCGGCGACGGGGCCGGCGGCACCGCCCACATGGTCAAGGAAGTCACACGGCGCACCGGCCAGGTCACCTGGCTGGATACGCGCGAGCTTTGGTAACAACGACAGGAAACAGGAGATCGACCCGCAACAGCAAAACCTTTACCCGCCACACCACCATCGAGGAGACACATCATGGCCAAGAATGCCCTCTGTATCGGCATCAACAACTACCCCGGCACCCACATGGATTTGCAGGGCTGCGTCAACGACGCCAACGACTGGGCGGCGGCCCTCGGCGAACGCGGCTTCAAGGTGGCCAAACTGCTCGATGACCAGGCGACCAAGGCCGCCATGGTCAAGGCCATGAACGACCTGATCGGCAAGGCGAGCAAGGGCGACAGCCTGGTCATCACCTTCTCCGGCCACGGCACCTACCAGCCCGACGAAGACGGTGACGAAGCCGACGGCCTCGACGAAGCGCTTTGTCCCTACGACCTGCAGACCAATGGCGCAGCGCTGATCGACGATGAAATCAGGGGCATTTTCGGCGCCCGCAAGGCCGGGGTGCGCATCGTGCTGATTTCCGACAGCTGCCATTCCGGCACCGTGACCCGCGCCGCCAAGGCCGAGAAAGACGCCGACACGCGGCCCCGCTTCATGCCCATGGGCAACTGGCTGCCGACAAAACTGCTGCCGAAGGACCGCGCCGGCAAGCCGGCGACGACGATGGTCGCCCCTGCCGGCACCTCGCCGCTGCTCAGCGCCTACTCGAACAAGCTCGGCGACCTACTGCTCTCCGGCTGCAAGGAAGGCCCCAACAACTATAGCTACGATGCCAAGATTGCCGGCCGCTTCAACGGCGCCTTCACCTATTACGCGCTGAAGGCGCTAAAGACCCTGAAGGAAGGCGCCACCTACGCCGACTGGCACAAGGGCATCGTCAAGTACCTGCCGTCGGCCAGCTACCCGCAGTCGCCGCAGATCCTCGGCAGCGAGGGTGCGCGCAAGGGCAAGGTTCTCGAATAAGAAACCCTTTGGCGGACCATATCGGAGGAAGACACCATGCCCAAGTCAGCGGATGCACCCCAAACCTTCAAAATTCGCGGCGTCATCGCCCAGGCGACGCGAAAGGCAGGTCCCGGCCCCCAGCCGGAATTCAGCCTTTTCCCAGGTTCGGCACGGGATGCTACCGGGGACATCCGGGACGTGCCGGCCGACCATGTCGTCCGCGTCGAACTCGAAAACGGTTTCGTGCTGTGGAGCCGGGTCGACGACCTGGCACGCGACTTCGGCCACCTGCCGACGCGTGACGGCAACGGCGCCTGGGAATTTTCGCGCCTCATCCCCAGGCGGGCGACCGCCAGCGAACGGGGCCTTGCCGGTTTTGCCGTGAAGGTACTCGATTTCTTCGGCATCGACCTGGCGGGCAAGACGGCCGCCAAACTCGGCACAACCCTGGAAGAAAAACAGCTCGGCCACGCCGACGGGCTGTATCGACTCGACCTGGCGGCGCCCTTCGCCTTGGCGCCGGTCGCCAAGTCCGCCGTCATCCCCGGCAATGCTGGGCCTATCCTGATCTTCCTGCACGGTACCGCTTCATCCACCCAAAGCAGCTTCGGCGAGTTGTGGCGGGGCAGCGAGGGCGAGAAATTGCGCCAGAAACTGGCCCCGATTTACGGCGACCGGGCTTTCGCGCTGGAACACCGGACACTGACCCAGAGCCCGATCGATAACGCCCTGGCCCTCGCCCGGCGCCTGCCGGACGAAGCGGAAATCCACCTGGTCAGCCATTCGCGCGGCGGCCTGGTCGGCGAGGTGCTGTGCCTGGCCGGCTGTACCGATCTGGACAAGGTGCTCGACACCGAGCGCGTGACCACGCTGTTCGCCGCCGATCGCACGCTGGCCGGCCAACTCGGCCTGTTGCCATTGTCCGACGCGGACATGAAAGCCCGCGACGCGGCCTACGACGCCGACCGCCAGCGCCTGCTCGAACTGGTCGGCGTACTCGGCAAGAAAAAGCTGCACATCACCCGCTTCGCCCGCGTCGCCTGCCCGGCCCGTGGCACGACGCTAGCCTCCGGCCGTCTCGACCGCTGGCTGTCGGTCCTCGACTATGTCGCCAAGACGGCGAGCGGCAATGGCCTGTTCGGCGACAGCGTCGAATTCCTGCATGCCGTCGTCAAGGAACGCACCGATCCACGCGTCCTGCCCGGTGTCGAGGCAATGATGCCGGGGTCGGCGCTGACCCGGCTACTCAACAACACGCCGGAATTGAGCACATCGGCCGACCTCTCGGTGATCGCCGGCGACATCGAGCCGGGCGATGGTATCTGGAACACGCTCAAGGTGCTCGCCTCCGACTGGTTCTACAAGAACGATCACGACCTGGTCGTCGATACAGCATCGATGAGCGGTGGCCTGCCGCGCGGCGCCAATGCACGCTACCGCGGCGACAAGGGGCCGCGGGTCAATCATTTCCGCTACTTCATCAACGACAAGAGCATCGGCTGGCTGCAGGCCGCGCTGACCCGGGCCGACGGCGACAATGCAGGCTTTCAGCCGATCGCCGCCCCCCGGCCGACCGCGCCCCGCATCGTCGACATCGTCCAGCGCAGTCGCGGCGACACCCAGCCGCGCCCAATCGCCGTCGTCCTGCCCGGCACCATGGGCAGCGAACTGACAGTTGGCGACGAGGCCGTCTGGCTCAACTACTGGTCGCTGCTCAAGGGCGGCCTGAAAAAGCTGGCCCGGGACCGCGACAAGACGGAAATCCGCCCGGTTGGCCTGGTCGATGATTTTTATGGGCCTCTGGTCGATTTTCTGGCCCGTTCACACCGGGTCGAAATCTTCCCCTACGACTGGCGCTTTTCGGTGCGCGATGCCGCCCAGCGACTGGCCGAACGCATCGAGCCGCTGGTCGCCCAGGCCGAGCGCAGCAAGCAGCCGCTGCGCCTGGTCGCGCACTCGATGGGCGGCCTCGTCGTTCGCGCCATGATCGCCGATAGCGGCGCCGGCAGTGCCTTGTGGAAGCGCATCAAGCAACTACCCGGCAGCCGCTTCCTGATGCTCGGCACGCCCAACCTCGGCTCCTACGAGGCGGTGCGCTGGCTGACCGGCTTCAACCCGACGCAGGCCAAGCTGTCGCTGCTCGACATCACACAGAGCACCGACCAGATCATCAACCTGGTCGCCGGCTTCCCTGGCCTCCTCGAACTGCTCCCCTTCGCGCCGGACGACCCGGATTTCACCGACCCGACCCGCTGGAGCGACCTCAAAAAAGCCCTCACCGCCCACTGGAACACCGCCAACGCCAACGACCTGCAAACGGTGGGAACGACCTGGAAATTCCTCAGGAGCGCCGCCCCTGACCCCGATTTCATGTGCTACGTCGCCGGCAGCCAGCCGGCCACCGTCATCGACTATCAGGTCGTCCCCGGCGACACGTGGTATCGCCCGGACGTCCAGCGCATCGAATTCATTGCCTCGCCGGAAGGCGACGGCACCGTGACCTGGGATTCCGGCCGGCTGCCCGGGATACCGATGTGGTACGTCGCCGACACAGCGCACGACATGCTGTGCGCCCAGCCAAGTGCCTTCCCTGCCTATCTCGACATTCTGGCCAGCGGGCGGACGAGCCGCCTGCCGAGCACCCCGCCGGCCCGTGCCCGGGGGGTCAGCCGGGCCAACACCTTCGTGCTGCCGCCGACACCACCAGCCGACAGCATACCCGGCGAGCGCGACCTGCGCAGCATGGGTTTCTCCGGTCAACCGGAAATATCGGCCAAAATCGATACCGCGCTGCCGCACATCGCGGTCAGCGTCACCCATGGCAGCCTAAGCTACGCCCGCCACCCGGTGATGGTCGGCCATTACCAGGGCGATACCGTGGTAAATGCCGAAGCCGTGCTCGACCGCCAGCTCGGCGGTCAGCTCACCCGCAACTTCGACCTCGGACTCTACCCCGGCGCAGTGGGCAGCCATGCCCTGTTCCTCAACGATTCGCCGAATGCCGAGCCGATGGGCGCCGTCATCGTCGGCCTCGGCAAGATCGGCGAGCTGCGCCCCAGCCTGCTCGAATCCAGCGTCCGCGGCGGCCTGCTCGACTTCGCGCTGCGCGCCGCACAGTGGCCGGACCAGCGCTTCGGCGAAGCCGGCCGACCACGCTCGGCGGCCATTTCCTGCCTGCTGGTCGGGACCGGTGACGGCGGCGTTCCACTCGGCGACAGCGTCAAGGCCATCCTCAATGCCGCGGTCGACGCCAACGCCGCCCTGATCGCCAAGCAACTGAACGATCGAGTATTGATCGACCGCCTGGAGTTCATCGAACTCTACGAGGATGTCGCCATCGGCGCCACCAACGCCCTGCGCGAAGCCCTGCGTGACAAGCGCTTGCGCGAAGTGATCGACTGGCCGAAAGGCTGCCTCGAAAACGGTGAAGCAGGCCACCGGCGCATCCGCTTCGACCCGGCCTGCGAATGGTATCAACGCGTCCAGATCAAGGGCGAGAACGAGGGCAATGTCCTACGCTTCGTTTTCCCGACCGACCGGGCGCGGGCCGAAGAAACTACCGCCACCGGCCAGTTGGCACTGGCCGACGACTTCGTCCGCGTCGCCAGCAGCAACACCCGGCAAAACCCGGAAGCGGCCAAGACGCTGTTTGAAATGCTGCTGCCCCTGCGGCTACGCGAAATGGCCCCGCAGCAGGGCAACATGGTCGTCCTCGTCGACAAGAAATCGGCCTGCTACCCGTGGGAGCTGCTCGAAAACCGCTGGGGCAACGACAGCAAGCCGCCGAGCGTCAACGCCGGTTTCATCCGTCAGTTCATCACCCAGGAATTCCGCCCCCTCCCGTTGCAGACCGGCGAGCGGACGGCACTGGTCATCGGCGACCCCGATCTCGGCGGCAATCCCGACTTCGATCAACTGCCGGGCGCCCAGGCCGAGGCAGAGCAGGTCGTGCAGGTACTCGGCGACCGCGGTTATGTGGTCACCGATTGCATCAGCCAGTCGCCCATACCGATACTCGAAAACCTGCACCGGCAGGGCTGGAAAATCCTCCACCTCGCCGGCCACGGTGTCCATGAATTCCGTGAGGGCAGCGACAAGCCATTATCCGGCATGGTTATCGGTTACCGTCCCGGCGAGGGGAACGACAAGAAAGGCAGGGCCGTCCTGCTGACGCCGGGCGACATCCACCAGATGCGCTTTGTGCCCGACCTCGTCTTCATCAACTGCTGCCACCTCGGCCAGATGCGCAACGCGCAGTCACTCGACCGCCTCGGGCTGGCCGCCAACCTGGGCGAGGAATTCATCCGCATGGGCGTGCGCGCCGTCATCGCTGCCGGCTGGGCGGTGGACGACCAGGCCGGGGCCGCCTTCGCCGCCACCTTCTATAACGCCATGCTGGACGGCAAGGCCTTTGGCGAGGCCGTCCGTCTCGCCCGTGCCGACATCCACCAGCGTTTCGAGGGCTGCAACACCTGGGGTGCCTACCAGTGTTACGGCGACCCCGACTTCCGCTTCACCCGACGCGACGAGCGCGATGCCAGCGCGCTGCCTGATTTTGCCTCGCCGCGCGAACTGATCACCGAACTCGACAACTTGGCCGCCGACCTCCGGGCCGGCTGGGAAGGCCCGGCCGCTGACACCCTGCAGGCTTTGGAAAAACGCATTCCGGACGGTCAGCAAAGCGCCTGGTATGAGCAGGGCGACCTGCGCGCTGCCCTCGGCCTGGCTTGGGGTGAAGCACGTATCTGGGATACCGCCACCACACACCTCAAGGCGGCACTGGAACAAGAAAAGGGCGAATTCACCCTGCGCGTGCTCGAGCAATACGCCAATTTCCGCGTCCGCCAAGCCGCTGAACAATGGCAGAGTACCCCCAAGGAAGGACCGACGCGCGAAGCCCGGCGGCAGAAACTGGTCGAGCTGACCGAGGGCGCCATTTTCGATCTCGACACCGTCTGCCGCTGTTTCAAGACGGCCGAGCGCCTGAGCCTGCTCGGCGGCGCCTACAAGCGGCTGGCCACAATCCAGGAAGATGACGCCCAGCGAACGAATGCGCTGGTCAATATGGCCAACCACTACCGGCTGGCCTACAACCCGAAGAAGCCAAAGGCTTATCCCTTCACCAACTGGGTTGCCGGCCACTTGCTGGCGATGCAGCTCGACCCGATCGCTGCCGGCTTCGATGCAGCCCCCCCCATGCAGGACCTGGAAAAGCTTATTGCCGGCCTGACCTCCAGTCGCGACCAGGTCCCCAACTTTTGGGACAGCGCCAGCTTGGCAGATCTGCGTCTGACCCGCCTGCTCTGGCAAACACAGACGCCGGCGCGACGAAGAAGCGGCACGACCACGGCAGGGGAGGTTATCGACACCTATCGCCAAGCCATCGCCCGCGGCGCCAGCCCACGCGAGAAATCTTCGGTCGCCGAACACATCCGCTTCCTCCTCGACCTCTGGCCGGCGGAGGATAAAGCAACACAGGATGTACTCAAGGAAATTCTGGAGAGCCTGTCATGAGCCCGCGCAAGCACAAAGCCCCCACCGTGGCCACGCCGAGCGCTCAGGCCCAAGCGTCCGTGGCTCCCAAGGCCCTCCGCCGGCGTGGCACGCGCGCGGTCCCAGCCGCCGCCCCGCGCGACGCCACAGCGCCCGACATGAGCCAGGCGGCGCTCGAACAATTCACCCTCGGCCTGCCGCCGCGCACACTGGTCGCCCCCAACTTCCGGCTCTACGAACTGACCCGATCCGACCTGGCCGACCGCCTGGGCATCGATAATGGATTCGAGACGGTGGCCCAACTGCGTGTTGCCGTGCACCTCGCTCGTAACGTCCTGCAGCCGGTGCGCAACGCCTTCGGTCCCTTCACCCCAAATAGCGTCTTCCGCAGCCAGAATCTGGAACGTGCCCTGAAGAAGAAACCCTCGACCTGGCTCAGCACCAGCCAGCACGCCACAGGCGAAGCCTGCGACATCGAGATCGTCGGCATGGCGACGCTCGAACTGGCGGCCTGGGCGCGCGACCACCTGGCCGATTTCGACCAGATCATCTGCGAGTGCTACGACCCGGCCAAGGGGCCGAATTCCGGCTGGGTGCATATTTCGCTGAAGCCGCCTGGCAGCGGGGCCAACCGCAAGCAATGCCTGAGCTACGTCCGCGACACATCCAGTGGTCGGCTGGTCTACGTGCACGGTCTGACGGCCATGACCTGAACCATGCTGCCCGGCAAGATCGCCTTCCTGCTGATCGTCGCCACGGCGCTGTCGGTGATCGGCGCGCTGGTCGTCGCCAATCGCTACCGGGCGGCGATGCAGCGGCTGATGAAAATCGGCCAAAAAACGACGTCGACCGCAACCGGCGGCGGCGCGGCGCCAAACTTGCCGGCCGCCGCCGATCTGCCGCCCGTGGCCGTCAGCCTGGCCGACAACCGGCGCGCCGAACGCCAGCTGATCGCCGCCTTCGTCGCCCTGACCCTGGCGATGGCGCTGACCCGCACGCTGCAGATGCAGATCATGGCTAATGGCCCGATCACCTGGAAGACCGTGCTGACGCTGACGGCCGCCTACGCCTGGGCAGTCGTCCCGGTAATCGCCGTCATCTACCGCTGGCGTCGCCGCCGGCTGGTCGGCACGCTGCTGCTCTGGTTCGTCGCCGCCGTCGCCCTGCTCACCTGGCGGGTCAATGAGAACGTCAGCTTCGCGCAGGTCCTGTTCTGGATGTCGCTCGACATCGGCCTGCCGCTCGTCATCGTCACCGCCCTCTGCCTCGGCGGCGCCACCCGCGCCGTCGGCCCCTGGCTGGCGCCGGTCTTCATCATCCTGTGCTGGGCATCGCAGGCCGGTGTCGACCTGCTCTCCGAACTCGTCGACCGGGGCAGCCCGGTGGTCGACTGGCTGATCGGCTGGCTGCCGGCGACCGGCGCCATCGCGCTCTTCGCCCTCGCCCCGTGGGCGATCGCCTGGTGGCCGGCGCGGGCGCTCGGCCGCTGGCTGGCCGCCGCCTACGCCCGGCGGCAGATCTCCGAACTGTTCTACCTGTTCACCGCCGTCTGGGCCATAGCCCTGACCGGCCCGGCGCTCGGCGCCATTCCCGACGACGGCTGGGGCGCCTTGTTCATCTTTCTGCCGCTGCTGTGGATTCCGCTCGGCGCCCAGCTCATGCGCAAAACCACCGGCCAGCGCCCGCCCGGCCGGCCGCCGACCCTGCTCGTGCTGCGCGTCTTCCAGCAGGACGCCAACGTCCAGGACCTCTTCGACCGCGTCATCGAACGCTGGCGGCTGACCGGCAACACCGTGCTGATCGCCGGCACCGACCTCGTCGACCGCACCATCGACGCCGACGACATCTTCACCTTCCTCGACCGCCGTCTCGGCGAGCGCTTCATCCACAGCCCCGCCGACATCCCGCGCCGGCTGGCCGAGTTCACCTGGCTACCCGACGCCGAGGGGCGCTACCGGGTCAACGAATGCTACTGCCACGACACGACCTGGCAGGAAGCGCTGGCCGCTCTGTTGCGGGCCAGCGACGTCGTGCTGATGGACCTGCGCAATTTCGTCGCCGCCAACAAGGGCTGCCTCTACGAACTGGAAACCCTGTCCACCGTCCCCGGCCTGAAGCGCGCCGTCGTGCTGGTCAACAACGCGACCGAACTGGCCGCCGCCCAGGCCGCCACCACCGCCGCCCCCGCCGGGCGCTTCGTCTGGCTGGCCCAGCAAGGCGCCAAGCCGCCAGCGACAGAGGAAGTGCTGGGGCCGTTGCTGGTCACGTCCGCAAGCTGAGTCGGCGCCCGTTTCTTTGGCGGACAGTTTTTTGTCATGTGCCGTTGAACCACGGCCCCGGACCCCCTGTCCAATTAATGCCGTTTTCATTGGAATCATGAAAACGGATGTTCGGCAGCATCAAAATCGAGTTGCGCTTCATCCCTGTGGAGAGATCGATCATGAAAATGTTTACCCGGCTGTGCATGAGCTCACTGATGGCTTCGTTCCTGACGGCAGGCCTGTCTGCCGCCATGGCGGACGAAAAAGGACAGTCAAGCAGGACCATTCTGGCGGAAAGCGACAAGTTGCAGGTCATCGAGATTCGCCAGAAACCCGGCGAAGTGACCACGCCGTCGACCTCGTCAACCCGTGTCGTCCGGGCGCTGAAGGGCGGGACAATGTTGCGGACATACGCCGATGGCAAGACAGAAAAGGTGGAATGGAAAACCGGCGAAGTGCAAATTCAGGAGCCTGGCCCGCAATACACCGTCAAGAACGTAGGCAAGAGCGAAATCGTTCTTTATGCCGTCAGGCTGAAGTGATCCGGCTTGGCGTCAGGGCGAGGATTCGGAAAATGCCCCGAAATCAGCGTTGACCGCAGCAGAGCCGAGCGTAATCAGGATTAAAGAGAACGCTCGGCATGGAACATGCCGGGGTCGTCCACGTCCCGGTGCAGCGCGAAGCCGAGTTGCCGGGCGAACTTGAGCATCTTGTCGTTGGATGCCAGGATAAAGCCCTCCATCGTCGCCATTCCACGCGCCTTCGCTGCGTCGATCAGCGCCAGCATGAGTATGCCGGCCACACCACTACCCTGCCACGCGTCGTCAATGGCCACGGCAAATTCGCAACCGTTGCCTGACGGGTTGGCAACATAGCGCGCAACGCCGATCTCCAGGTCCTGCCCATCGCGCTGCACCACCGCCACCAAGGCCAGGTGCCGCACGTAATCGATCTCGGTGAGATATTTCAGCTTGCCGGGGGCCAGTTCCTGCAAGGTGGACATGAAGCGCTTGTAACGCGAGTCCGGTGACAGATGCTTGACGAACTCCTGCTCCATGGCCGCGTCCTCTTGCCGTATCGGGCGGATCGTGACTTGGCTGCCATCAAATAGATAACGGGTGCGAACGAGATCGGAGGGATAGTCGCTCACGGAGATCAGTCCGGTGCTGCTTCGGATACCTTGGGGGCCAGATAGGCGACGATGCCATCCAGCGTCTGCAGCTTGCCGTAGTCCGATTCGGGAATGTTGACGCGCATCCTTTCATGGATGGCGACCAATACGTTCAGCCAGTCCATGGAGTCCAGGTCGATCTGCGCACGCAGGGGCTTTTCGGGGTCGATCCGGGCGAGTTGTATTCCCGGCGCCAGGGTACTCAGAATTTCCAGCACTTCAGCGCGGATCTGCTCGTGGTTCAGCGTCATCTTCCCTCTCATCACTCCACTGTCGACCTATCAGCCTGAGGCAAGCCCGGCTCCCCGGCCTTGAGTAGCCGGCGCACAATTTTGTCGCTGCGAGTATGTGGCAGGTCCTTCGCGAATGCAATTTCCTTTGGCGCCACTGCGGTCCCCAGACGCCAGCATCAGTGGAAGAGGCACTCAAGATTGTGATCAAGCCTTGATGAATCAAGTGTTCTGACAAAAGGTCGACGGCCACTTATAGCAGCGACGTCATTTTAGAGATTTGAACGCCCCCTGATCGAAAGCCTTCGCGTACTGCCTCCAGTCCTGTTCGAGTTGGTCCGCGCAATGCGCTGACAGTTCCAGCAAGACAGGTTGCCAACGTTCCTGCATTCCGAATTCGATCAGTTCATCGGCAATCGCCGAACCATTGCGACCAGTGCTCCGCAACTGCGCCCAGGCAACTGCTTGCCCCATCACGGTCATTACATCCTCCAGGCGGCGCAGCTTGCCATTCCAGCCGTCAAGCGCGACGCGGTCTTCGCTAAGTTGCAATCCGCGCAGCACGTAAGAAGCGCCTTCCAGCATCACCGGCCGCAGAAAGGCCATGGAAATTGCCTGCATTCGCCGCTGCACGGCAACCACCCTGCCCGCCTCTGATGGCCATGCTGGTTGCGCTATCGGCACATGGGGGGCCAATGCAGACGGCCTGGCATGTTTGAGGTCGAGCAGATAGTTGCCGTCCGGCGCTCCTTTGCCTTCGATCAGTATGATGTAGCGATCGACACCGAGACTGCCGGTTCCGGCAATCCGCCGGGCGACATCATGGACGCGGAAGAATTCCGGATTGTCCTGATGACCAGCAAAATCCGCCATGAAGGCGGTGACCTTGGTTCGCTGCGCTTCGTTGATCGGCAAGGCCTTCTTACCGTCCAGACGGATGGTGCGTGACTTGCCCTTGAGTACGGTTCGACTATCGAGGAATTGTGGACGCGAGCGCTGTTTCAGACTATCGAGAAGGTCGCGCACCAGGCCGGTGGTCGTTTCTCTTTCCACCCAGCGAGCTTTGCCGTCGGACAGCGCCTGGCTGTAGGCGTCGCTGAAGCGCTGGCAGAGGACAGCGGCCTGCGCCGGGCTTACCCCCAGGCTGCTCGCCCCGACCCGGACGCTGGTTAAGAAGCGGATCAACTCCCAAGTACAGGGAGCCAGCGCCGCTTCGTCAAAGTCATTGATGTCGAAATAGACGAGACCGTTATCGCCCTTGAAACTGCCGAAGTTTTCCAGATGGAGGTCGCCACAGATCCAGGTGGCCGGGGCTTGGTTCAGTACATCGCCAGCCGCCAATCTTTCATAGAACAGGTGACACGTGGCGCGCAGGAAAATGAATGCGTTCTCACGCATCTTGCTCAACTTCATTTCCAGACGCTCGGGATCGCGTCCTGCGTTGAACTGGGTAATTTTTTGGACGATGTCGATCATGATGCTCCGGAAATCAAGAGGGTATTGGCCGGTTATGTTATTCCTTGGTCAAGGCAAACGAATCTCGGGCGAATCAATCTGCGTCTTCGCGCCGGCACAAGTTATCTTTTGCGACAGTGTGCACCATTATGTGATTGCATCACTCGGACTCCATTTGATCGGGGGTAAGCCGTAAAACACGAGAGTCGATGGAAGGCAAATATCATTGCCACAATAAATGTGCACAAAACGAAAATTGAATAGCTCATAGGCTTTCCTTCTCGCCAGGTAGCCCTCGCCAAAGCGAGGGGTTTTCTATTTCAATGACGACAGATAGGCAATAACGTCGGCTCGAGCGGCTAAGTCGTCCAGCCCGTCGTACTTCATCTTGCCGCCAGGCACGACTTTTCTGGGCTGGGCAATATAGGAATCGACCTTGTCGGCAGACCAGGTGATGTCACTTTGCTTCATCGCTTCGGAGTAGCCGGAAAAATCCGGAACAGCCCCGGCCTTGCGCCCGATCGCGCCGAACAGGCTCGGACCTTTCTTGTTTTTTCCGGGTGTGGCGCTATGACAATCGCCGCACTCTTCGGCAAAAACGTCTTTCCCTTTCTTCGGGTCGCCGGCAGCCATTGATTGTTGCGACAAGGTTACTGACACGATAAAGACAGCAGACCATAGTGAATATTTTTTCATGTTCGGATTCCTGTTCGCGATATCAGATAGAGGTCCAGAGGAACAGCATCACGGTGTTGTTGTCCGTGGCACGGCGTTCGTTTCCATCTCCATCTATATAGCTCGAACCGCCCATGAATCGGTTGTAGCCAGTGTATTGAACCCCCAGCCGGACATTGGCGAATGGTGCACCCCAGGAGTCTTCCTTGCCCCAGGGCGTCCAGTCCCCTTGAAGGATGTATCCCGAGGTATTGGGCCGGCCATTCAGCGAACTGCCGTAGAGCAAACTATCCGTACTGCCTCGCGTATCGAAGATCCCGGCGGTGGCTCCCCACGTCTGGTTGTAGTGATACGAGCCAGCCAATCGGAATTGATTGAGGCTGTTCTTCAGATTGTCTGCCTCGGCCAGATTGCTGTAGGTGTAGTTGAGTGTCTGCCACTCCTTCATGTAACTCGCATTGACCGTGAAAATGTGCTCGCGGTTGCCGAGAAACTGATAGGCGGCATCGATACCAAGATCACGATAGTCGTTGGCCGTTCCCAGATCGCTGCGGTCCGGTTGAACCTTGGCATTGAAGCCGACCAGGCCGATGTTGAAATTGTCGCGCTTCATGTCCTTGACGTAAGCAAGGCGCCAGTACGTTCCCACGCCCTTGAATTTCCCGGCATCGCCGGCGTTGATCATGTTCAGGCCTGTGGTTGACAGGGTGTCGTAAAGTCCGAGTTCGGCATAAAAGTTCTTGTCGAACAACATGTACGCATTGGCTCCGGCCACGCTCCCACCCAGATTCTCCATCAGCGGCGTTGGGCCAAAACCGGCATTGAAATCGGAAGAAACATAGGGGAAGCGCCATTGGGCAAGGGTATTGAACGGGTCGGTCAAGGTCGGATTGTTGTTGAGGGAGAGCCCGAGTGTTGCGTCCTTGTCGCCTAGCTTCAAACTTCGCGCAAAGCGCATATCCACTTGATCGAGCGCCCATTTTTTCTCGACTCCGGAATAGGTCGACTGGATGAACGTACCGATATTGTCGGTCATGCGTCCCGCCAGAAAGAGCGATACCTCTTGAACCGCGGCATTATTGTTCGTGCCGAAATATTCGAGCTTGTCAGCTTCGGCGACATCCTTGGAAGTCCGCGTCCAGTTGGCCACCAGCATCGCCGACAAGGGAATCTTCATGTCCTTGCCATCCGTATCCGTATAGCCACCGAGCTTGAAATTCATGCCGTAGGGAGTCAGTTGTGGCCCATATCCGCCGACGTGACATGAAACGCAGTCGGATCCGGTCTGCCGGGCATAGCTCGGGACGGCGTTTGCCACCGAGGCGGAAAGCCCGAGCAAAGCGGTCACACAGAGAATTTTCCCGACGATCCGCAATCCTAAACCACCGGCAATCCCCGGCCATTTTGCTGATGAAGCACGCATGATTCGCTTCCAAAAATTAAGACGTGCGGATTGTCCGACGAGCAAGCTTGCGATTTCCTGACGATGCTTCAGGTAGCGCATCCCGTGTTTCGTCAGGCTTTCTTAAGCTTGGGACTGCGACCATCCCGCAACTTTTGTCCGGGAATCAAAGATGAGCACCCTTCGTGAATGGCTTTCAAAGCGGAAATTCTGGGCCACCCTTTTCGGCATCGAGTCGCTGGCCCTGATACTGCTGGGCGGTTTGCTTTTCGCCGGCGGGAAAACTGCGGTCGACCATACAAATACCCTCGAATTCTGTACGTCCTGCCATGAAATGAAGGACAACAATTACGAGGAATACAAGGACACCATTCACGCCAAAAACCGCACCGGGGTGACGGCGATATGCTCGGACTGCCATGTTCCCCATGGTTTTGTCGACACCATGATCCGCAAGGTATATGCGGCCAACGACGTCTTTCACCACTTCACCGGAAAGATCGACACCAAGGAAAAGTTTGAAGCCCATCGTCTGGAACTGGCCAAACGCGTCTGGCTGCGCATGAAGGAATCGGACTCGCGGGAATGTCGGAACTGCCATGATGTCAAGGCAATGGACCCCGAGAAGCAGGGAAAAACCGCGCAGAAGCAGCACCGAAAACTAGGCAACGGCGACAAAACCTGTATCGACTGCCACTACGGTATCGCGCACAAGGAACCCGACGGCGGGGCGGAGCCGCGCGATGCCATCGAAAAGGTGGAGAATTAGAACAGGCGGAAGTTCATTGCATTCGCAAAGGAAAACATGCGGGAAACGATCACGTCATGCGAATTCTGATTGTCGAGGATGAACCTCTGGTTGCCCAGGGATTGAAACAGGGGCTCGAGCAACTCCGCTACACGGTCGATGTGGCAAGCAGCGCCGAGGAAGCCGAAAGCTTCGTGCAATATGAAAGCTTCGACATGGCGCTGGTCGACATCGGCCTGCCCAAGGCTGACGGTTTTCATTTCATCAGGCAACTGAGAGCGCGCGGCCAAAACCTGCCGATATTGGTACTTACGGCCCGGGACAGCATGGACGATACGATCCGGGGGCTCGATGCAGGTGCCGACGACTACATGACCAAGCCCTACCGACTCCCCGAAATCGCCGCGCGGATTCGCGCCTTGATCAGGCGATCGAACGCGATTGCCGATGCCTGCCTGCGCCATAACGGCTTGTGTCTCGATACGCGAAGCCATACCGCAACCCTTGACGAGATTCCGCTTGAACTGACCAATCGGGAATGGGCTATTCTCGAACTCCTGCTCATGGCCTCACCAGCCGTGGTCAGCAAGGACAAGCTCGTGCAAAGCCTGGCCGGCTGGGATAGTGACATCACGCAAAACGCGATCGAGGTGCACATTTCACGCCTGCGCGGCAAGTTGTCTTCCGGAAATATTGTTATCCGCACCATTCGCGGAATCGGGTATCGCGTTGATGCGCCAGAAAACTGAAGCCGCACAAGGAAAAACCAAGCCGCCAGGCCTGCGTCGGCGCCTGATCATCGCGCTCGCAGTACCGCTGACACTCATTCTCGGCATCAGTTCGCTGCTGGATTATCGCCTGGCGCGTGAAACCTCGGATTCCGCCCACGATCAGGCGCTGACGGATACAGTCTTCGATCTCGAATCGCACATCCGAAGTCAGTCGGACTCGGCTGCGCTCGAACTGGATCTGACCAAGGAGAGCGAGGCGATGCTCCGCAGCAATGCCCCTGACCAGGTCTATTTCTCCATACGGGATAATTCTGGCCGGATATTGGCCGGCGACGAGGATGTTCCGGAATTTCCAACACCAAAGAATAACGAAGTGAGCTTCATCGACGGTATCCATCGCGGCGAAGCAGTACGCGTAGCGCTGCATAAAATTGTGCTGCCGGCTTCCGAACTACTGATTACCGTCATGGAGACAACGGAGAAGCGCAAGGAATCCAGAGGGCGCATTTTAACGGCCATGCTACTGCCCAATCTGGCCGTTATCGTTGCCACTTTGCTGGCGGTATTGTTTGGTGTCCGTCGGGGCCTGCTTCCGCTGGAGGAGGTAGAAAAGGAAATTGCCTCGCGCTCCCCGAACGATCTGCGCGAAATCGATCTCGACGCCTCGCCACGCGAAATTCAGCCGATGCTGCGGCGACTCAATGACCTGTTTTCTCTACTCCGCGAAGCCTCCGAGGTACAGAATCGTTTCATCGCCGATGCTGCCCACCAGTTGCGTACGCCTCTGGCGGGCTTGCAAACACAGTTCGACCTCGCGGTAAGCGAGGGCGCCTTTCTGAACAACGAAGGGCGCCTTCGGAATATCGAGGATGGCATGCTAAGGATTGGACGCCTGCTCGGGCAATTACTGTCCTATGCCCGGGCAGAGGCTACCGCATCGCTTGCCGAGGAGCCGACAAGCGTTTCCCTTGAGCGTATTGCCGAAAAGTCCGCTTCCACTTTTCTTGACGCTGCCTTGGAAAAAGGCATCGATCTTGGATTTGACATCTCGCCAGCTACAACCGTTGGCATCCCCTGGCTGCTTCAGGAAGCCCTGGCCAATCTTATCGACAACGCCATTCGTTATACGCCGCGTGGCGGGATCATTACCGTTCGCTGCGGCGAAACGGCGGAAAAGGTATTCCTAGAAGTCGAGGACAATGGCCCCGGCATTGCGGAAGAGCATCTGGATCAGATATTTGAACGCTTTTATCGCATCCCCGGTTCTCCAAGCAACGGGTGCGGACTGGGGTTGCCTATCGTCAAGGAAATTGCTCGACTACATGGGGCAGATATCCACGTGATGCGGAGCGCGGCAAACGGACTGCGTGTTCGTCTTGAGTTTTCGGGGCTACGTACACAAGCGTAAGCAAGCAGCCATATTCAATGGAAACTGGCGGTCGTTGTTTAGGCCGGCAAGCTGAAAGTTATGCGAGTTACTGAACGGCAGTTCTCGCGTAGACAGCTGTCTTTTGTGATGTCGATGTCTGGACGGATTTTCTGGCTTGTAAGCGCATATGTCGGCGCGCGTTTAAAAGT
>DJUX01000008.1 GCA_002440665.1 Dechloromonas sp. UBA6271 | reverse complement strand
CTTTTCAGTGCGCGTCAACAGGCGATGCGTATGTCCGCGCCGCCGGGAGCATAGAGCGCCTGCAGGATGCGACCCGAGAGGCGGTCGATCTCGATGGCGGTGACGTGACTGCGTTCGGCCAGATCCTCCGGCATGGCCCCGATGAAATGGCCGATGCCGGCAGCGGGTTCGAGCACGCGGCCGCCGGTGAAGCCGAAGCCGCGTATTGCTTGCCACATGGCCTCGATCACATGGATTTCGGTGTAGTGGCTGTTGTTGACCGAAGCCCTGGCGGACTCGTAATCCTCGGCTGACAGAAGGTCCTGCAGTTGCCGGGCACGTTCTGCCCAGCCGGCATCATCCGTGTCGAGGTTGAAGCTCGCCGGCAGGCCGCCCCAGCCGGTGTAGCGCTGGAGGGCTTGGCGTTCTTCCGGATCGGGAGCACGGTTCCCGCTTTCGAGCCGGCACACTGCGCCGATGGCGGCCAGATTCGCCTCGAATTTCTCAACGGCACCGACCGGGTAGAGCCGGCCTTCACTGGTAAGGCGCGGCCACTGGATGCGTGGCGCGGCCTCGACGATCTGGCGGGTCGTACGCCAGTTGGGGCGGGCGATGACCGTTTCCGGTTCGATCGGTGAAATTTGCTCTGAAACGCTGCTGGGGGCGACTTCAACGAGAACCGGCGCCGCTTCGACTACAGTAATCGCAGCGGGCGCAGGGAGGGGAAGCGGTCCGGGAAGGGCAGAAGGTGATGGCTCGTCCGGATCGAATCCGGGCAGCCATAGCGACGGCGCAGTGGAACGGCGGGCCATGGGTGCGTTCTCCAAAGAAAAATGGGGAACGCACCGATCCCAAGGGAGGCGAGCTCCCCGGTGGGATGACAAAGGGCTTGGCGGCAACCGAAGGTTCGGCCGCCGGCAGGCGTGAAACAACGGGCCGGACTTCAGCGCGAAGCCGGCGGCATGGGCGATATGGACGTGCTTGGATGCAGGAAGCCGGCCGCTGGAAATCGGCTGACCGTAAGCTCAGGCCCCGGCGAAACGGAAGGCCAGGGGCAGGGGGAAGATCAAGGCAGGTAACGACTGCGGCGCCAGCGAGGCTGGAGCTTCCGGGGAACGGCTAGATCCGGAAGGCGGTGCGGGCATCCTGCCCGCGGATTGCTCCTACAGTCTGGGGCGAGCAGGGGGGCTACTCAACCCCAGGGCTGCATTTGCCATCGGCAAGCACCGGAATGACGGTGCGTATACAGGTTGCCGGCAAGTACCGACGCGCCTTAGTTCGCCGCGACAATCTGACGCTTGAACTTGGGCGACAGGATGAGCTTGTAGGTGACGTAGGTGATGATTCGCGACGGGTCGTTTTTTGCCGGTGCGCACTTTTCCTCGACATCGGCGGCTTTCCAGATGCCGAACATCAGCACTTCGCTGCCGACGGGGAAGCCGGCCAGCCATTGCCCATCCGGGTGGGCAAGGCTGACTTCGAACACTTCCAGCCGATCCGGCGTGTCGGTATGCCGGTAGAGCGCATGGCAGTTGAGGAAACTGCTTCTGGCCTTCGGGCCGGCAGGCGGCTGGTAGTGATTTTTGACCTTGCCGGCCAGTGCGATCGGGTGGGCGTTGGTTCCGCCGGCGTGGACCTGTTCCCAGGCCTCGTCGAAGCGTTCCCGCTCGAAAAAGAAGTCCTTCCAGGGAATCCGCTTCGTGCCGAGGCGAAGCGTCACTTCGGCGGCGAGCAGCGCGTCGGACTCGCAAGCTGCGCGCAAGGCGACCAGGTCGGCGGTGGTGCGCAGGTAGCTGTCGAGCTTCTTGTCCGAGGGGACGACCTGCGTCGTCGTGTTGTTGACGGGCGAAGGAGCGGGCTTACTGCCTGGAACAGCCGGGGGCTGTCCCGACAGGCTGTGGCGGTGCAGCCCGTTGTGCAGGGCAAGCAGGCGCAGCTCGCGCTTGCCGTCACCGAGGGATTTGAGAAAGTCGGGATCGGATTGCGCCGCAATGGCGGTCAATTGACCCTTGGCGTCGTAGCGGCAACCGGCGGCATGTTCAGAGTCCTTGACGAGGCCGATGTAGGCCGGGACGTCGACGGGTTCGATCCGGTTCGCCCGGTTCTGCTGGTAGCGCGGGACGAAACGAACGGCGCAGCCGCAAACTGGGCCGTCGCATACGAGTTCGGGGATGGTCAGCTCGTCGTCATGCATCCGCTGCAAGGTGTCGACCGTGTGCGAATGGCCATGGCGATCCTTGGCCGACCGCATCTTGATGCCTTTACTCATTCTCGATGATATGGATTGTCGTTTTTGACGAGACAAAGAATGGGCCGGTGATGTTTCACCGGCCCATGGCTGTCAGGGGAGGGCGTAGGCTACTTTTTCTTGGCGGCTTTCTTGCCGGCCACGGCGGTCTTGAATCCGGTGCCGGCAGAGAATCGCGGCACGGTTGTGGCGGGAATCTTCAGGGCGGCGCCGGTCTTGGGGTTCCTGCCGCTGCGGGCGGCGCGCTTGACGGGCTTGAAGGAACCAAAGCCGACCAGGGTGACCGAATCCCCCTTCGACACCGCCGTCACGATGGCGGACAAAAATGCATCGAGAGCCTTTGTCGCAGCAGCCTTGGAAATGTCGCCCGCTTCTGCGGCAACGTCGATGAGTTCGGATTTGTTCATGCGGTCATCCCCTTGCAAAGGTGTGGAGCGGTTATTTGGCGGTTTTTCGTGCGGGAGTTTTACCGCCGGATTTCGT
The DNA here is from genome assembly GCA_002440665.1 of Dechloromonas sp. UBA6271. Lineage (GTDB taxonomy): Bacteria > Pseudomonadota > Gammaproteobacteria > Burkholderiales > Rhodocyclaceae > Azonexus. The sequence goes on along the minus strand of DJUX01000008.1, from coordinate 88,045 downwards.
GGCGGGCTTTCCGCCGTTGGCGGGTTTGCTGCCTGCGGCGGCCTTGTCGATCAGGTAGTCGTCCTGTTTGCCAGCCTTGATGGCATCGGCTATCCAGAGCGGCGGTTTGCCGCGGCCCGTCCAGGTTTTGCCGTTGGCCGGATCGCGATACTTGGGCGCGGCAACCGGCTTGGATTGATCCTTTCCGGAAAGCTTGGCGGCGCTGAAGCCAAGGTCTTTGGGCTCCAAACCATACTCGCGCATGATGTCGTGGATTTTTTGAACGGCTTCCTTGATTTCTTTCTTACGAGCCTCTTCTGCTTGTTTTTCCAACTCGGCAATTTGCGCCTTCAGGGTTTTGTAGTCGCTCATGAATATCAGGTCCGGTAAATGAAAAAGATTCGGCCAACATGCCGCCCCCTCGAAACATCATGACCAGTGTATTAGGAGACGGGATGGGAGGGAACCCCCTGGATCTTTGTCTTCTTGACAGGGGTTTCCGAGTTTATTCCTTGTTTTTGGCCCTTTATCATGAAGGAAAGTGAGGTTTCAGTATTTTGCTTACAACCCGTAAGGCAGTCGATTCTACGGTGCTTGCATGCGGCATCCGATCGGAATCAGCCGCTGTGCACAAAGAAAAACCGCCTCGGTCAAACGAGGCGGGATGAACAGTATGGGATGTCAGGGGCTGGCTAGGGTTTGCTGGCGCCAAGAGTGGCAACCCGTCGCCCCCATTATTGGAAGATGCGTGGCTCGACCGTTTCCCCGCACATGAAGGCGACGTAGGCGCCGGCCTTGCCGATGTCCCCGAAACACGCCACGATCTCTTTGCGGCGGTGGATGATTTCCCAGGGGCGATCGGGATCCCTCCCGCGGCGGATCAGCAGATCCGGTGCGTGGTATGCGGGATGCTGGTACAGAAATTCACCGCTACTCCATTCGATGATGGCCAGCAGGCAGGCGGTCAGGATCGCGCAGCCGCCATCGGCGCCGGCCTCGATCAGCAAGGGAACCTTGAGGGTTCCCGTCGAGCGGCCGATCTTGCCGACCACGTCATGTTCTTCCAGCCAGGGCTCCCCTGTCTCCCGGTCACCGGGAATCAGTCGGACCTTGGTGCCTCTATGCCTGCACCGTTCAAGAACCCGTTCGGCCTTGGGATCCGTGCCGGGGGCGAAGTAAGTTTCGGTCGCCAGTGGCGAGCATCCCCAGGTACGCACGGCAGCCCGGTATTTTTCGTAGCCGCCGAGCGTGCCGAAATCATCGGCGCCGAATTTGAGTTCCGGCCGCATCAATCGGCCGGCGATCTGGTTGGCATGGTCGCGTGCATTGGCAAAGCCAAAGTGCGAATAACCATGGCCATGGTCCAGCACGTAGAGTTGTTGCTCGACGTTGAGCGTGATCTGGGGGGCCATGGTGCTTACCTCCAGCCCGCCAGTGCGAACGGCACGACTTTCCGGATGGATGGTACGTTGCGATCGCGGCGGTCGACTCCGGCGAGATGCTTGTAAAACCGTTTGGCCGATAGGGCCGGGAAGGGCACTGTGGCCCAGGATGTCGTGGACATGTTCGGTGCTCCGAAGAGACGAGAGATGTCCCACCCCGAGGGGGAATCCCCCGTCGGGTGAATGAGGAAGCCGTGGCAGCTTCGGGGAGGGCGCATGGGCGCCCGGTCGGCTAGGAAATCGGTTTGATGGGCGGGTAACGACCGCTACGCCAGTGAGACTGGATTTCACTTGGCCGTGATGGCTGTGGTGAAAGGCTGCGTGGACACGATGTCCACGGGATGCGAGAACAGTATGAGCGGGGAATTTGCCGCCGGCGAGCATGGGTAGCCGTTTGCCACCGCCAAGCTCGCTCGAAGTTGCGTGCTTGCCCGTTTCGCTTGGGACTGTACGGACCCCTTGAACGCTTGCTGCTCTCTGAGAGCATGAATCGTCGGTATCCGCCGACGTTCATCAAGGAGCGAAACATGACGAACGCCATCGTCACCGTCCAGGGTGGTCCCATCGCGCTGCCGACCTTGTTGGGACAGGGTCCCGCCCGCATCCCGACCGGCGGCAAGATTCGCCCGGGGATCATGGTGCTGACCAGGAAGGCGGCCGAGATGCCGGGGGCCAAGGATATCTATCAACAGGGCGTGGCCGACGGGCACTCGTTCGAGCAGATCGAGCGTGCCCTGAAGGAGGCGCTGCCGCAGCTCAAGGCGCCCCTGGTGCCGCGCAACGTGCCCTGGTTCACCGTACGGTCGCAGGACTTCCCGAATCCCGAAGTGGCCCGGCAGATTCTCGACGCCTATGGCGAGGACCGTGGCCAGGGGCGGTGCTTGTACCGCTTCCCGGTGGTTTTCCCGGCCGACCATTGGCAGAGCGTGATGCCCCACGAGCTGGCCGCCTGGAGCCCCCACGAAAAGCGCTTCTGGTCGCAGTATTCGGCCGACGGTAAGGTGCGCCACTGCATGTGCCATGCCCCGATCCCGATGGATGCCACCGGCCGGCGAACGATCCGCATCTTCGGCGGGCGCAAGAGCATGCTGCGCGAGGAGAACGGCGGCGTTTGCGATCCCGAGTCCTGCCCCGAATACCAGGCCCGCCAGTGCAGCCTCACCGGCCGCTTCCTCTTCTTCGTCCCGGGTATCCGCACGATCAGCGCGCTGGAACTGCCGACCACCAGTTTCTACGCGATGTCCAACGCGATCCAGCGCTTCCAGGCAATCGGCCACATGCGCGGCGGAAGGATCTCGGGCTTCCTCGGCCGGGCGCGGGAGACCTTCTATCTCACCAAGGTATTGCGGGATGTGCCACATATCGACGAAGCGGGGCGGCCCGTGCGCATGCCCCAGTGGATCATCGAACTGGAGGCGCCGATCGACGTGACTGCGCTCCTGCGCGATGACGAGGATCAGGAGACGGCGATCATGCAGGCGAATTTGGCCTCGCAGGTGTTGGAGGGCACGCCCGCCGCCGATCTACCGGAGGAGACGGAAACGGCTTGTGCCGGCGCAACGGCAAACTTACCCGTGCCGGACGAAGCGTCGATGCGTCCGGGCAATCCCACGCTCGAACAGTTGCTGGGCCGTGCCGAAGCCATGGGCATCGACGGCGAGCACCTCCAGCAGTACGCGGACCGGCGCTGGGGGCGAGGCTGGAAGATCAATCCCCACGGCCGTCATCGTGTTTGGGAAGAGCTGGAGCGCCATGCGAACGACCCGGAAGGCTACGCCGACAAGATCGATGCTGCCCTCAGCCAGCAGGGGACGCCGGCCGTCCGGCAAGGGAGGGCCTGAGCATGCGCATCGCCCATTTCTCCGACCTGCATTACGGCGCGGCGACGCTCGAGGAAGCGGACCGCTGCTTCGCCGCCGCCGTCGACCGCGCGATGGCCGAAGGGGCCGAGGTGGCCATCGTCTCCGGGGACGCGACCGATCATGGCCTCGATCTGCACGAACCCGCGACCCTGCGCCTGTTCGCCCAGGTGCGCCGGCTGGCCGAGCATTGTCCGGTGCTGATGCTGCAAGGGACGTTCTCCCATGAGCCGCCGGGCACCCTGTCCGTGTTCCGGCTGCTGGGCGCGCGCCATCCGCTCCATGTCGCCGAGCGCATCGAACAGGTGGCCCTGACAGCCGATGGCTGCTGGCTGGCTTCGAAGGGCTGGCGCTTCGAAGTCCTCCCGGCCGGGGCCAGACTGCTGGTGTCTTGCGTGCCGACGATCAACAAGGCCGTGGTGGCGGCCACGATGGGGGCCGCGGAAGCCGGCCAGGCGGTGGGCGAGCAACTGGCGCGACTGCTCTCGGGGTTCGCGCCCGGACATCGGCTGGCCAGGGGACAGGGCATTCCGACTGCGCTGGTTTCCCACGGTACCGTGTTCGGCAGCATGACCGAACACGGCGTGCCGATGGCCGGCGCCGACCATGAGTTCACGGCGGGCACCCTGTTCGCCACCGAGGCCCAGGCCATCCTGCTCGGCCACATCCACCGGCACCAACGCTGGGAGCAGGAGGGTGTCGCCGGCCGGCAGTGCGCCGCCTACGCCGGCGCCATTGGACGCTTTCATTATGGGGAAGAGGGCGACAAGGGCTTTCTGCTTTGGGAGGTGGAGGCCGCTGCCGCTTGCTGCGAACTAATGCCGACACCGGCGCGCCGTACCCTCGACATCGTGTTCGAAGGGCGCCCCGACCTCGATGTATTGCGTGATGCGGTCGAGCGCCTTGGCGTCGAGGGCGCCCATGTGCGGGTGCGCTGGACGGTGGCCGACGAGGACCGGCATGCGGTCGACCGCGCCGCTATCGAGGAAGTGTTGGCGGGCGCCGCGCAAACCAAGCTGGAAGGCCGGATCGTTCCCGTCGTGCGGGCGCGGGCGCCCGGCATCAGCCTGCTGGATACGCTGGTGGCCAAGGTTCGGCGCTGGGCCGAACTGACCGGGGTCGAGCCGGCCTGTGTGTTGACTTGCCTGGAGGCCTTGAGCGAAACGGAGCCGGCGATGATCGTCGAGTACCTGTTGGGCGCACCGGAGGAACCGGACCTGGCTCCCTCCCAGACATCGGTGCTTGAATGTGCCGCGATTTCCTGAATCGAATGTCGAAAAAACCCCGCCGAAGCGGGGGTGAAGAACGGGGCTGGTCAATGGTTCGCTTGCAGGATTTCAACCTCAATGCGTTGCCAGCGTCCGTCGTCGATGAGGTCGACGAGAACGGCAGCGAGGCTCATGAAATCCACCTCCTCGATCCGCTTGAGCACGGCGCCGGCCTGGCGCAGTTCCACGACGTAGAGATCGCCGCCGCGGTCGTACAGGATGGCCAGGCGTCCGGCGAATTTCTGCGTCGTTACCGCAAAACTGATCTCTGGCGGGGTCTCGAAGAGCATCTCGTCTTCCGGATCGACCAGCGCGATGGCGTGGGCGTTGGCGTCGACCAGCATGTTCGCGATGGTGCGCCGCCTATCCGGCGTGGGCAGATTCTCCAACTGCTCTTTCAGATCGGACAGGTAGGGGCAGGTCGGCGTCACGGGAAGCGGGATGCACGCTGTCTTGCCGCCCAGCATCAGCACGGTCATGGTGTGGACCTGGCCGTCGCTGCCCGACCAGCTTTCCTGCCTGGGGGCATCCAGCCGTTCGCCGAAGAAGTCGCGACGGCAATACGGCGTGACCCGGACCTTGTCGCCCATGGACGGGCAGCGGGTGGCCAGCACCCGGTCGACCGCGACGAAGCTCGTGCGCGCCGTCTTGATGATGAAAGCCTCGTCGGTGATCGCCACCACGCGGCCTTCGGCCGGGTGAGGATCGACACGCAGTCCGAGGGCATTGCGCTGGGGTTGATCGTCGAAATACGCGCAACTGATTTGGCGCGCGTTCTTGGGAATGGCCGCCGCGACAAGCGTGGTCAGGCCGGCGCGAAGGGTTTCGCGATTCATGGCATTTCTCCTGAAAGAAGGTAAGGCAGGGCACGTCCAGGCCTGGGCCAGGGGCTGAGAGGCCAAGGCGTGCGTGCAGTCAGAAGGGGAAGGCCGCGAGCAGCTCGCTAAAGCTCTGGTTGGCGGGCAACTCGGGCAGTCGGCCGGCGCGGTAGGCCTTGGGAACGTCGGCTGGCGACATCTCTCCGGCGCGTACGGCGCGATTCAGGACGCTCAGGCGTTCGAGCCAGATCAGCTCGTAATTGGCGGTGGCGTCCCATTGGGCCGGGGTGTTGTTTTCCAGGCCATAGGCGTAGTCGGTAGCCATCAGGTCGCCGTCGTCGTAGCGGACGCAGACCTCCCGATAACTGCCGAAATCGTGAGGAAAGGACCTGATCACCAAGACGGCGGAGCAGTCCGGTGGAACGGGATGGAGGCGTTCCAGCATCCGCTTGAAGGCTTGACATTGGCGCAAGGATTGTTCGTCGTAGTCGGATCGCCCGACTTGTGCGGCGGATTCATCGGTCGGTACGGGGCCGATGTTCATGATCTGTGTGGACATCGAGGTGTCTCCAAGAAAGAGGGAACACCTCCCCGGCCGGGAACGTGTTCCCGAGTGGTGGGGCGCGCAAAACGCGATCGCTGGAGGAATTTCGCAGAAGGCAGGTAACGGCTGCGCCGCCGGCGAGATGCCGGGCCTCCTCAAGGAGGAGGATGCGATCAAGAGATCGCCAGATGCCGCTTCAGTCTCCCGAACCGGGCAGGCCTCGGCAATGCGTTCGGAGCGGACGCCACGCGCACGCACCCCGAAAGGCGGATCGTTTCGTCCGGCATCCGCCGACGGTGGGGCAGGCGGCTTGGGGGCGCCCCTTGAAGCCGGCCGAAGCGAGAGGAAGCTGGAAGCTCTGACCTCTGGAGCACCCCTGCGATGTATCCCCTCTCGCTGACCCTCAAAGGCTTTCGCGGCATCCGCGACGGGCTTGGACTCGACGCCCTGACCCTCGATCTGGAACGGCTGGTGGGCGATGCCCAATTGGTTGCGCTGGCCGGTGCCAACGGGCGCGGCAAGACCACGATCCTGGACAATTGGCACCCTTACCTGACGATGCCATCGCGGGCCGCGGTGGCGGGCACCGGCGGCTTTTCGTTCTACGATCAGGTCTGTCTGCCCGAGGCAGAGAAGGATCTGGTGTGGTCCCACGAAGGGCGGCGCTACCGCTCACAGGTCGTGATCCGCAACAATGGTCGGCGCGCCACCGAGGCATACCTGTTCGTGCAGGATGCCGCCGGGCAATGGCGGCCGTTCCAGCTTCCCGATGGCACGGTCTCCGACGGCAAGACCGGTTCCTACGTTCGCTATATCGAGCACCTCTTGGGCAGCGCCGAAACCTTCTTCACCGCCGCCTTCGCCGCCCAGGGCAAGCGCCAGTTGAGCGCCTACCAGGCCGGGGAGATCAAGACCTTGCTCGCCGATCTGTTGGGCCAGGAAGACATCCGCAACGAAGGCCGCAAGGCTGGACAGGTGGTCGACCTGTTGAAAGCCGGATTGGTCGCCGTGCGGCAGGAACGGGCCGGGCTCGACGCATCGTCGCAACGCCTCGAAGCCGAACGGCAACGACTGGCGGATGTGCCGGCCCGCGTCGAATCCCTGTCGCGAACCCAGCGCGAACGCGGTCAGTCGCTGGACAAGGCTCGCAATCGGCTGGCGCAACTCCAGGCCACCTTCGATCAATCCCGGGGCAGCGAGGCCCGCCGCACCCAGTTGAACACCGAGCGGACGGAACTGATCCAAGCGGGCCGGCAGGCGATCGAAGCCATCAAGGCCCAGGAAAGCAGCCAGCGGCAGCGCCTCGAACAACTCGACCGGCGTATCGCCACCCGCAAGGCCCAGGCCGCATCGCAGCGCCAGGGGCTGGCCCGCCAGCGCCAGCAGTGCGAGAGCACCCTGCAGTCCGAGGGGGCTGTGCGCCGCGCCGTCAGTCGCGCTCCGCTGGCCGACATCCTGCTCGCCGCCCGTTCGCTTCGCGTTCAGGAGACCCGCGAGCGGCTATCGAGCCTGCGCCAATGCGCCAGCCAGCGCGACGCGGCCCGCCAGCGGCTTCAGGCGATCGAGCGGGAAGCCGGGCAGGCGGCCTTCCGCTCGGAAGACCTGGGGCGCCGTTTTGGGCTCACCCGCGAGGTGCCCTGCGCCGGGACCGACCTGCTGGGCCAGTGCAAACTCCTGGGCGATGCGCGCGAAGCGCAGACCCTGATCCCCTCGGCTCAAGGCACGATCCGCCGGTTGGCCGACGAGAAAGGGGCGGCCCAGCGCGAGCTGGACTGGTTGAATGCCCAGTGGCAGCGCCTGAAAGACGCGCCGCAGGAACTGGCCCGGGCCGAGATGCTGGAAACCCAGGCCCGGGACCGGGCCGTTCGCTACACCCGGCTGTCGGCGCGGGAAGGCGAGATTGGTCAGGCCCGGGCGCGGCTGGCCGACATCGACCGGGAACTGGGAACCATGGTTCCTATCGCCGGCCAGGCGGAGACCGACACCCCGGAAGAGCAGGGTGAACGCCGTCAGATCGACGTCGCCTTGCAAGCGCTGGCAACCCAGCACGAGCAACAGGCCAAGCACTACCGGCAGATGCTCGACCGGCTGGATGCCTCGCTGGCCGCCCTGCCACCGGCCTTCGATAGCCGCCTGCTCGCCGAGGCGCAGAACGCCGTGGCGACTGCCCAACAGGACGCCGCCCAGGCCGATCGCGATCACCTGCAGGCGGTCAGGGATGGAGAAGCGCTTGCCGCCCTGGAGCGGCAGGCCCGGGAACTGAAAGATCGGCAGCAGGCCGTGGCGGCCCGCATCGCCAACGTGGAAACGCAACTGGGCAACTGGAACCTGTTGGCCAAATGCCTGAGCAACGACGGACTGATCGCGCTGGCCATTGACGATGCCGGACCAACCCTGGCCGGATTCGCCAACGATCTGCTGCTGGCCTGCTACGGTGCGCGCTTCACCGTGTCCCTGCTGACCCAGGTCGAAACGAAGAAGGGCGAGCAGCGCGAGGGTTTCGTCATCGAGGTCCATGACGGAGAATCCGGGCAGAGCAAGCGGGTCGAACAGATGAGCGGCGGCGAACGGGTCTGGATCAATGAGTGCCTGGTGCGGGCCGTGGCGCTCTACCTCGCCCAGCACAGCGGCCGCTGCTACGGCACGCTGTTCAGCGACGAGGCCGATGGGGCACTGGACCCGGCCCGCAAGCGCATGTTCATGGCGATGAAGCGGGAAGTGCTGCGCCTGGGCGGGTATGCGCGGGAAATTTTCATCTCGCAGACGCCGGAATTAACCGCCATGGCGGATGCGGTGATCGACTTGGATACGCTGGCCCGCGGCGCGCCGGTGACGATGTCGGAGAATGTGGTTTTCACTACGCAGCCGTGACGGCTGGGCGGCGGGTCGCAGATCATGTCGGATGGCCGGCATGATTTGTCTATGTAACTTGATGATGATAAAAGAAAAAATCATGTTTCTTCACCCAAGTAGTAAAATGATGGCTCGGTGCACACGGAGGGTTTGCCATGAAGCTCGAAGATCGGATGCGACAGTCCATCCGGCGCCGCGCCGGCAATGTGGTGTTGCGCGCTGATGTTGCGGGCCTGGGCAGCGCCTCGCAGGTGACGCATGCGCTGGGTGCCTTGCGGCACCGGGGCGAGTTGCTCCGCATCGGCTCGGGCGTCTACGCCAAGGCGACCCGCGATGCGCGAACGAATCGTGTGCGGCCGCTGGTGGATTTCGAGTCGCTCGCCCGGGAGGCTGCGCAGAAGTTCGGCGTGCCTTGGCGGCCGCGGACCTTGAAGGCGCCCGAGAATCTTGGCGCGTCCGACGGCGGAACGGCCGAATTCGTGATCGAGACGGGCGAGCGCCGGATTTCGCGCAAACTGTCGCTGGACGGTCAGGTCGTCGTGTTCGTCGGCGGCCATGGGCAGTCGACCGCGGGACGCGGCAAGGCGACCCATCGGCGATTGAATATTCCAAGCGCTGGGATTGCCGGTTTCGTGCAGGGCCTGGCGCGTCGGTTCAAGGTGACCTATGTCCCGAACGTGCTGGATCAGTGGGCCGAGACCGTCACCCGGCTGGCCGGTGACGAGGTTCATGCGGACGACACAGAAGACCTCCTGGTGGCGCTGAAGCGTTCGGGCAAGCTGTCCACCGACGAGATGACCTTGCTGCTGGTTAATCACTTGAGATAGCGGAAGCAGGGTGTTCGATCCGTTTAAGGACTACGACCAGGCAGGCTACCTGCGCAACCGTTACGGGGAGAAAGACCCCGAGATCGTCCGAGAACTCGAGCACGCGCTGTTCCGGGCGGGGCTGGACGACGCGCTGGGGTACCTGGCGAAGCGCCGGACGCTGGCCTACGCGGACTTCCTTGAAGTTCACCGAATCCTGTTCGCGGCCTTCTACCCGTGGGCGAGACAGGATCGTGCGGTCACCACCCCGAACATCGCGGTGTCCAAGGCCGATACGGTGTTCAGTCATCCGCTGGATGCCCGACGCGCCGTCGAGGAGGGTTTGCGCATCGGCCAGGATAAGGCCGCGTTGCGGCAGCGGCCTGGCGAGGTGATGGGATGGTTTGCCTACGGTCATCCTTTCCTGGATGGCAATGGCCGCACGATGCTCATCATCCACAGCGAGCTTTGCCACCGGTGCCGGCTTCTGCATCGAGTGGCACCGCACCCAGAAAGCGGGTTACCTCGTCGCCCTGAGCGCCGAGATCGCTTCTCCCGGCAAAGGCATCCTCGACGCCTACCTGTTGCCCTTCGTTGGCACTGCCTGGGAGCGGCATCTGTGGGGCGGCGCGATCGGTGACATTCGGGGGCTGGACGGGCGCAGCATTGAGGACACTGTGGACGGCGAGTACAGCGATGTGCGTGTGGCGCAGAAATACCAGGCATTCGAGTTGCAACGCGGCCGGACCGTGCCCCGCGATCATTGACCAGCGCCGCCCGTCGCGCTCCGTCGGATGCCTGACGCGGCTCATGATGGGAGATTGCCTGCGTTCTTGTTTCCGGTAGTCCGGTTTGGTAAGCTTGTAAACAAGGTGCCCACCGTACTTGCACGTGAGTAGAAAAAGGCATTTTTTCTTCATCTTCGTTTTTCCTGACCGGACTTCGTCGCCGGGTTCTTAAACGCGTGCGCGTGACCCGATGCGACGTTGCACCGTGAAGGAAAACGAATGACACTCAAATCGTTTGCGCATGCCGCGCAACAACATCTCCAGTCCGCTTGTGCCGTCTCCGTGCGGCGCAGCCATATGCATGAGCTGATCGCCGCTGCTTTTGGATATGGCTCTTGGGCCGCCTTCAGGGCCAACTGCTTTCTGGCTGACGCGGGAATCGGTCATCATCCCGTCCCCTGGGCCGAGGTCACCGGACGTGCGTTGCAGCTTGGGTATCCCCCCGCCGTCTGCGCGAACCTATCCAGCCACTTGCTCGCCGTTATCCAAGGTCAAGGACTCCGTGCCCTGCCTCGGGAGTCTCTACTCACGATGCTAAGGGATCTGGTCTTTGCGCTTTCATCTCGCCGAAACGCTTCCGCTGACGATGATTTCGATGAAGACGATGATGAGGATTGGCTGGACCGTGAGGAGGAAATCCGATCGCAGGCAGCCGAATGTCCGTCCGATGGCGGGATCTCGGCCTCCACCATGCTGCTTGACGAGTTGGCCGGAGGCGGCGTCGATCCGCAACTGCACTACCTGTTGGCGCAGGTGCTACGCTGCCCGAAGCCCAATCCCTACCTCTACGAGGAATCGCTCAAGGGTAGGGCACTCAATGCGGTCGAGCAAGGCTGGGCCGTACAGTATTTGCGTGATGTGCCGCGCTACCAGGCTTACGAACACCATCTGCGTTGCGCGGCAGTCGGCGGCATTCGTGAAGCCGCCGCTGCTTACGCGCAAGCCTTCGATCGGCTGGACTTCTTTGAACTGGCACAACGCTTGCCGGGGGATGTCGACCCCATGCGCATGGCGACCTTGGCCCGGACATCGGCCGAGCGAAAGCCATGGTTGCGGGCGGCCGCAATGCAAGGCTCCGAAGAAGCGCTGACAATGCTTGCCGGCGAAGGTGACTTCTGGGCGATGGAGCAACTGGTGCGCGGCGGGGATCGCTCCGAACTGCGAGAGTTGGCCCGTTGTCTCTCCGAAGAGGGGGATGGTCTGCGCGCGTGGGCCTTGCAGTATTTTGCCCTGAGCCACGGCCTGGATCTCTCCAGGGACGACTATCGTGCCTACCACAGCGAAGGGGCAACTGTTGGGCAAACATACGACGATGACATTGGCGGACCGCTGTTCGTTGACGGAGAAGATGCAGTGGCTCTGCCGGAGATAGATGAGTCTACCCGGCAGCATGCGCAGCGGCTGGCAAAGGCTTTTGCTGAAGGAGTGAGCTTATTTGATGGGGCTGTCGCAACGTGAAACTTCGGATTTCGGTCAAGTTGACTTCTTCCGTTAACCTGCGTGTGAGTATCTCGCTGCTAATGAACGGCATTAGGTAGCGTGTTTAGGGCGGAGTTTTCGTTTCAGGTCGGCCATATACAGCCGGCCTGAATCCGAGTTTTGTGTCTGATAGCAGTCATTGGACCAAAAAAAACCCGCCAGGAGGGCGGGCTTAAGTCCAATCCTTGGAGGAGGAAATGGAGGAGACAGGACTACTGTATCACTCATTGGTGCGACGCAGCAATTTTATTTTTAATTTTCCTATAACCGCTAATTTGTCGGTATTAAATCAATTTTGCAGCGCAACAAACACGGGTCAGGTTGGCGGTCGCGGCGCGACCCGGGCGAAGTCAATTGTCGGTCTAAATCGGCTATTGATTAGCCAAGGGCTGGTACCTTCCTTGAGGCAAACGGAAGGGATGGGGCGAGACTGCAATCCGCTAGTGTTCCAGGAGGTGGTGCCAGCCGCGGTACTAAGGTAATTGGTGGCGATGCCTTGGAAACGGCGCATCCAGTGTTTTAGCCGACTGCCGTTGGCATTGAAGTTCTGGATGTGGAAGCCCTCTTGATGAGCTGGATTCTTTGTCGCATGTTGATCAGATGGTCAGCGATTCAGGCCTCGAGGGCGAAGGACCATCGCATTGATTAGGGCATGCACGTAACGCGGTCTGGGCGGAAACAGGCGCTCTGCAATAGTGATTTTCAGCTGCCAAAGCCTGACATTCACGGCCTCTCTATATTCCGGGTCATTATTTATGGAGATAATGACAAGTGTTCTTACATAAGGTGGTATGCAGTGGGTCGTCTATTTGTCTTTGAAGGCCCCGATGGTGTCGGTAAATCGACGGTTATCGGAGAAGTGGAAAATCGTCTTCACAGGGTAGGCGAGAGTTGCGTCCGTCTTGCATTCCCGGGTAAAGAGCCAGGGACACTCGGACAGCATATTTATGACTTCCATCACCAATCGGAGCGTTTTGGCGTTCGCACGGTATCGCCGTTGAGTCTGCAACTACTTCACGTCGCTGCACATGTGGATGCAATCGAGCGAAGGATTTTGCCCTTGTTGGAACAAGGGCGGGTAGTCCTTCTGGATCGATATTGGTGGTCAACCTGGGTGTATGGGGTCTCCGATGGGCTGCCGATTGAGCAGCTTGAACGCATGATTGCCATGGAAAAGCTAGTTTGGCAGGGAGTGACACCGACGACGTTGTTTATGCTCAGCAGATCGTCCGCGATAGTCAATTCGAGGATAGCGAACGCCTACGGGGTATTGATGGAACAGGAAAAAGGAAATTATCCAGTGGCTGCATTGGCCAATGACGCAACGATTGACACTATTGTTGACGAAATTTTGAGAGTCATGCAGAAATCAAGTGCGAAATAGTTGCCTGCTCAGACTGGATGTGCATTGTCTGCTTAGGGGACAAATCGGCATCGCTGTTCCCATGCGTTCCAGGCAGTAACGAGCATTGCATTGGAGCAACGACTTGATGCCAGTTCCATCTCTTCCGACCAGGCGCGTCGTCGCGCTACGTCGGCGGCGACCACAGTGAGAAGGTTTTTCCATGCACGGGGCAGTTCCGTTCGGTCGATTAGCTCGACAAACCGGGCGCGGGACAGATTGTCCGCCCGGAACTCATTCATCGCAGCACCTATTACAGGTAAAGTGCGATCGAATTCCGCCTTCGGCAGATTGAGACAGTCACGATTGATCGTCTCTGGCACATCTTCTGCGATCGACAGCTTGTCGACGTCATGCTCATAAAAATGGAGACTGTCCGATACGAGGACGAACGAGCCCAGGTCAACTCCGAGCCAACCGGCAATGATTTCCTGGAGTGACGTGAACTGAATAAAGTTGTGAGGGGTGCCGAGAAAGAGGTCGTTGCTCCGCATCACCTGCAACCATTCCAGCTTGCCGTCACGGATTTTTGGCATGGCGACGATATTGCACGGGATATCCGCGTCGCGGGAAGAGCCATTGGGATTAGGTAAATCCTTTTGAGTATCCCAAATCTGTAACACCACTTGCCGGCTATCCGGATTAGCGGTGAGCGCCTGATAGGCGCGCTCTAATTGATCGATGGCGAAGTGGTTTCGTAGCCGATAGCCGTACGCGCCATGGTAGGTATCGGTGTGGCCGGCAAAATGTGGCAAGGCCGGGTTCCAATAGTTAACGAAGCCCGCATCGTTTCGCCCCAGAAGAATCCAAATCAGTTCAGCAATTGCAAATGCCGGATTCATCGCAGGGCGTCTAGACAGCACCCAGCGCTGGCGCGGGTCGGACAAATGAAGGCTGCAGTGCAGATATTCGCGCATGGGGCCGAGACGACTACCTTGCTGTCGGCCTGCTTGGCTGTAAATCAGTCCATTGGCAGCCAAACGCCAGATTTCGTCAGCAGTATGACCGTCAAACACTTGAATCACGGATGCTGTTCCTTTGATTTTTCGTCAATTCAGTATTGAAAAATTGATGTCCATTATCAGCAACTGTTGTTGTTTCCATTTTCGTAGCAATTGCTGACGTTATGAATACCTGCAGGTCAATTAGCTAGGTTGGTGGTGGATGATAGTTCTTCCAAAAAAGAGAGTTTCCTCCGAACCTGCTCTTGCCAATCCGTAAAATCCTTTTTCACCTGTGGCGTTCGGTCATACAACTTGTTCATATCCAGCAATTCTGTGATGGCATGGACGACCTCTTTAGGACCTTTTACCGCTTCGAGCCAAACCAACAGAAGTTCCAGCCCATCGATAGCGACCTGCATTCCATCGATATGAAAATCTGCATAAGCAGACTGTTTCAAATCGTCCAGAAAACGCCTCCAGAGAAGCTCTCCCTCTCTGTCGTTTGACGCGGCGCTATTTGACAGAAACAGGGCAATTTTGGCGATGTGCTCTGGATGATTGTCTACCCACTGATCAACCAGCGGTACTGCAACTTTGGTCGGGTGCCTGATCTTTTCGTGATCCTTGTCCAGCCTAGGATAAGGGGTGATCGTAGTTATCTTGCCAGGAGTGATATCAGCTTTATTCGCCACCTCCCACTGAAGATGGCGTAGTTCTGCGACATTGACCGGCCACCAAGACTTGAATTCCTGAGCCCGGTAGTAGCCGATGCAATCAAGCGTTTTACGATCTTTTTTGTCTACGCGAAGACAGAACTGGATGAAACAAAATGAGGCAAATGGATTCTCGTCATCCACAAAGTCGCGCCCAGGGTCCACAACCAAGGCAATAGCTTTGCTGGTCGGCTTCTTGTCGCCCAGCAGCCTAACGACGCGATCAATCTGGTCGTACCCGCCACCGAAGCGCTTCAGACGACTGCCATGGAGATAGGGAATTCGCGCCTCTATTCGAGAAGCATGCAATTGCCACCATTCGACGGTCTCTTGGAACCATTCGCGCCTTTCCTCGTCGTTGCCACCACGCGGGTAGTCTTTCGGGAACGGCAGCTTTGCATCGCCAAGCGGAAAATCAATGGTGCATACAATGGGACGGTTTGGGAACCGGTCAACTGTTTGCAGTGCTCGAAGATAGACGTCGTCGATGGATGTACCGAATATCGCTGCAGGCCCTTGCGATGTTGGATCCTCCTCCCATAGTCGATAGCTTGGGGATTCGCTTGTCTTGAGTTCCCGACCAGATTCGGCCGATTTGATAGTTGTAATGTCGCAAAATGGCGCATGGGGAATGCCCCCAATCTTGATCAGCCGAAGCGGTTCGTCAGGATGAGCACCACTGGGTCCATAGGTTCCACCCGATATCGTGAGAATCCGATGGGCCAGTGGGGTGGTCATCTCATCGGGGTAGACATGATCGTAGTAGGCAGTGGTGATGTGTTTATGCCCATGTATGACTATGTGAAACTTAAGTTCTCTCAGCACCTGCCTGAGGTGCCCGAGATTGGTGATATCTGCAAACGATTTGAATTCCTCACGCGTACCGACCGGAAGTAGGTGATGATGCAGAACGGCGATTCGGAGCCGGACATTCCCGACTTTGTCGACCATTTTCTTAAGAGCATTGAGCTGGTCTTCAGAAATCCGAGCAATGTCAGGAGTGCAAAGTTTGTTCAGGGCCTTTGCTAATTTTGTTTGCCCGCTCGCTTCGATGTATTTTTTCAGCGATGCAAAATCCGCATCTCCGTTTTCAGCTAATCTGGTTTGCGACCAATTGGCGGAGTTGATGGGAAAAACGGCCCATTCGCCATTAGGATCACGGAGAACATGAGTATCGATATTGAGGGCGTCAAGTCGATGTACTCCCTCCAAGAAGGGTACGACGACTGGCTCGGGATTCAACCAGGCTTTTTGAAATAATTCGTAGCGGCCAGCGCCGTTAGGTTCTGAACCCGAAACGATATCGTGGTTTCCCGGGGTCGCGACAATTCTGGCTGGCGTAATTCCGAGAGGTCCTAACTCTTCAAGCAGCATATTGCGTAATGCCACTTGACCGTTCGAATCGCCCTTCAGCGTCCCGTCGCCTGAGAATATGACTCCGTGCAGGGGGCTTCCTTCGTTCTGTAGCTTTTCCCTGAGATTCCGAACTGTCGCCTGCAGAAGGTCAATCCGCAGAGGTTGTGTCACGCCGGGGACATTGACCTTGATGTCCATCGTCTCCACAACTTCCGTGGGGGTGAGGTGACTGTCTGTGATATGGAGAAAGTTCAGCATCCCAGAAGTTGAGTGAAGGTCCATAGCAGCCTGAATATCTTCTTTCATTGACATTGTTATTGCTTGGCTATTTCATTGTGTGCAAACTTCTATACCGTTTGATTATTGTAATCGCTAATGGCAATAACACTGGCAACGGCCACAGTGCTGGTGTGACTGATGCTAACGAGCCACCCCGAAATCAGCCGCTCATGCTCGATCTCGGCCATGAGCCGTTTTAGCGATAGTATGGGAGCACCCGATTCGAGGGTGACCACCTCAATGTCGGTAAACGCCACGCCGTTTCCCCATCCCGTACCGAGCGCCTTCATGACGGCTTCCTTCACGGCAAAGCGTCCCGCTAGTCTCTGGGGCCGTTCTGTACCGTTACCCGCTGCGGCCAGTTCCGCTGGGGTAAAGTATCGGTCGAGAAACATTTGAGCGGAATCGCCGAGAAGGCGGCTAAACTCGACGACATCAACAACATCAAGGCCGTGGCCGACTACCATGCCGCGGATCGGCTTGGCCGAGGTCATGGCATGCTGTGAAAGACGGTGGCCTTGTGTGTCGTTCAATGCGAATTTCCCAAGTCGAGGGCGATTTGTTGCCCACTTATCGCTTTGGCAGGACTGGATTGTTCCGGATAGGCGGCTGCGATTTTGTCGTTGATTCCCCACTTAGGTGGGTACCAGGGGCAGGCAAGATTCCCGGTGGGAGTGAATTTTTGCTTGATTCGGGTGCGGCCGGAAATGCCTGATATGTCGGGGTGGGCGACGCGGGCGTATTTGTCGATTTCGCAAAAGAGATTTTGGCAGTCGATCAATTGCAGTGGTCGCCCCCAGAGGGATTGAAAAGAAATGCCCAAGCGCTCAAATTCGCGCTCTTGGTTGTCGGCCATCAATCGGATAAGTTCGGCTTCGTTGAGGCCAGCGTTATCGGCAAAACATTTACGGATGCCATCCCGGGCGCCCGGCCCGGGAATGACGAAATCCATTTCCGAAAAGTTGGTGATTTGGCTGTAATTGATGTCGGTGACGAACTGATAAGCAAGAAAGTCGCCAATAGTGGGGTAAGCACGCAACAGCTCGAACGCCTGCTGCATGCGCCGAGTGTTCTCCAGGCGGCCAGCCAGATTGTCCTCCATCATTCGTTCGAGCAGGCGTAGGTGGTTCTGGTGTTTGGCCGGATGGCCGAAAGCAGAACTTCCTGGTGGCATGATATAAGCGGCCGAATAAATGCGCTTTCCAGCACCCATTGCTCGACTCAGCACTTCGTCATAATGTTCAAAACGATAGTCTTTGTAGGTAATGGCCCCGAAGGCCTGCTCGAGTAATTGCCAGGTTTCGATTTTGTTGAACAGCTTGAACAATAGGGCACGAAACAAGACCTCGGAACCCGAAGACGGCAGATCATCTCGGTAGATGACGTTGCGGATTAGATATTGACTGACCCTGTCCGAAGCGCGGTAGGCGTTGGTGAACTTATGCACCGTGAGAACAGGATCCTTGGTCCAAGGCTTAATTTCCCCGCCAAGGCGACGGAAAAATATATTTTGCCGCTCAACGGCAAATCGCCAGTAGCTGTCAAATACTGGGGTCAGTTTTAACGGCGATAAGTGCGCCGAGCTTTTCGGGGTGTTGTTGGTGAGGGCGGCTGGCAAATCTGCGGTATCGGAAAGGGGAGTCGGGATGACAGAGCGGCGAATCACGTTGTGGTCTCAAGTTCCGTTCGCGGAGTAGATGCAATGGCTGTGGCTGCTGAAGTTGGGGAAGCAATGCAAGTCCGTGCGGCGGCAATCAATGGGTGCAGTGCCTCATGGGTCTTTGCAATTTCATCGAGCTTCGCGACGCCAATTGTTACATTCAGTCGAGCCAACGGCATATCCATTTCATGCGCCATAAAGGCGGCTAGGCGGGCAAGCCCGAGGTAGTTTCCATATGCCTTAATCAACATCAGTTGCGTGGCATAAAAAGCGTTGGCCACCAGACCGTCTTCAGTCGGCACGAAAGTGACGTGTTGTAGACAGGGAAATCCTAACCTCGGGGTACTCACATGATCCCGTTGCGGGTCGAAGGTCGTTGCCTGGAACATGGATCGGCGAGTTTCCGGGCGGCGATTGTACTGGGAAATGATCCATTCAAGCTGATTTCCGTCGCAGGGTGCGGATTTGCTGAAATTGGTCAGGCGATCGAAGTACAAGCCCCGATTATTCAATTTCCGATTCATGGCTTGGTAGCGCGGAAAGGCGAGACGGTAGTATTGAAAAAGCTTGTCGCGGTCGCCACCCGCCATACGCCAGAGGCGTTCGGGGAAAATTGTATAAGCCACATCCTCAACGCTCTGCTGACCTTGGCTCGCCAGCAGATCATCCAGCGCGTGGCGAAGCGGATCATCTTCCGGTGTTGTCCGATCCGTACGAAAATTGCAGATACTGAGAACTAGCGGAGTAATCTCCTTTCCCGGATGATCGACAATATGAAGAAAAGCCTTGGCCCAGGCTCTGGATAGGCTCGGTTCATCCACAAGGAAGGGGCGGGTTGCATGGTGTTTAGTCATCAGCGGTATCCTCAAGGTGGCGAAAACGTGCCAAGCCGACGTATTCGCGGCGTGCGACTCGTACATAGGTTGCCCAGGACGTACCTGGGATAACTACGCGCGTAATGCCGGGCTTCGTGGTCCGAAATACTCTGCCCTTGGCCAAATCACGTTCGGGCATCAGAATGCCCGTGTCGACCACGACCCCCGGCGGAAGCAGCAAACGTGCTCCGACTTCTGTGTCGAGTGTGGGCGCATTCCAGTACTGATCGGCGATCATCAGCGGTTCCGGAACCGCTTCGCCTAGGAGTTCCGTCCGAATCGCCTTGGGCGTGATTCGCCCAAGGGCGGCGCGCTGCGCCGGCGATATCATTTGTATCCCGTAGGCGAGGTGATTGACGAGCGTTGCCTGGCCGACGCCAAAATTACACGACACCGCATAGATGTCGCATGCTGACGCTGTATTCGGGTCGAGGCTACGCCGGGTAAATGCTTCACGCAACCCCAGCGTTGGCATTAGAACGAATGAGGCAAACGCGTCAGCCAGCACTTCATTTGCCGGCCGTGCCACGCTTTGCGCTTGCTCGTCACGCAATTCGTCGATGGTAGAACCGTGGCCGAATACGTGGTGCCCCAATTCATGCGCGCAAGTGAAATTACGTCGGGCTAAAGGCCTTAAGGCCGAAACATGGATTCGGGGTTTGGGCTTCTGGTCGTACATCCCTTCCATGTTGACGTCATTGAAACGAACGGTGACGCCAAGTGCTTCGCACATGCCGAATATGCAAACCGGGCTTTTCAAGTCGAGACCGGCCTTCGTGCGCGCGGCCATCGAAGCTTGCATGCCTTTCATGACGAGATTTTGTGTCGCAAGCGATGTCGCAGTCATCGATTTCGCAGTCATGCGGGATTCTCTCCTCCGTCGTTGTCAGAGTTGCGCATAGATGCCAGTAGTCTCAAGAGGCGGTCGAGATCGTCTGGTTTGAGTTTGCTGAGTTCTCGTGCTGCAAGTTGCAATCTGGGGTCGTCCGTTGTCAGCTGGTCTGCCGTTTCAGCCAATAGCCAGGATACCGTCACGTCATACAATTCAGCAAAGCGCGTCAGTTCTTCGGCAGTAACTCGGCGATTTCCCGCCTCGATTTCGGTAATGGTCGGACGGTGCATGTCTAGCAGTTTCGCCACCTGCCCTTGGGACAGGCCGGCCATCTTTCGTGCCTCTCTTAGCCGGGACGCGACTTCGGCGCGTCGCACATCTTTCTGTTCGTTCATCATGCGTTTGCCGCTTGAGGCATCGGGGCAGCCTGTTCCGTTGCTAAGGCAACTACCATCGCCACCGTTTCATCGACGGTTAGGGCTATGCAGGTTTTGTCCTTGCGAAAAATATTGACGTCATCGGCAATCGTAATGCCGAGCTTTGCTGCGAGCATTCCTATAGCGACCGGCCAAATCTTGCTATCGAATTGGGGGAGTGCTTCCAGCGGTTTGGTCTTGCTGGTAATCGTGGGGCATTCCAAGCCACTATCCGCCTGGATGGATTGAAGTACCTCGACCAGTGTGCTTTGCACGAGCATCGCGTTCATAAAAAATCTCCTCTGGAGTTCGAGTGGTAAGAATATCTTACTACTGGTAATGTGCGTGTCAATGTTTTTTTACTTGCACAATTGCAACGAATTCCCAGGGAATTCCTGAAACTAAACCAGACGCCCTGTATCACTTTGGCGCGTCAAGTAGCCGGTTGGTTGGACAGACGGGATCGGATAGAGCAGACAATCTGGATTACGCATCTCTTGATCATGATGCGCGAATCCAGCACTGCTGCGCTGGGTTATGGGGCTGTTGCGCAGCGGGGTGGGGGCGACATATTTTTGGCAACTCGTCCGACAGCAGGACGATAGCGCCAAGCGCTCTTGCGCTAGTTTGCTGTCCGCAGCTGGCTCCGAAATCGGAGGGGGTCAGGGAGTTCTGGACCAGTCCAATGGCCGGCCTATGTATCCCTGCGCTTGCAGGGAGCCAAGCCAGGTTACGAACTCAGTCTCCATTTCCATCGGGAAATGCCTTTTGAAGCCACGGCCGGCGCAAAGGTCATGACCTTGATAGTCGCGCAGCCTTGCGGGGATGGCCGGACCGGCTCCTCCCCAGTACGCAAATTCGGTGGCTACCAATACACGGTCGAACTTGGTATCAGTCTCGATGTTTTCCTCGTTTGGGATTCCGCCCGGATAGCTGTGGTGGGAATCGGCCTGTACCCAACCACTATTTTCGTGGTGATAGATGTTGTCACCGAATGCAAGCTTCTTGCTGGCGCGCAAGTCGGGTTTCTTGTGCTGGAACCTCGGATCAAACCAATATTGATCAAAGGTTAATGTTTCCGCAACCTTCATGGCGTAGACCAGATACCCCGTTCGATGGCGTTCAGCGCACCCGGTTCCGATGACCCAGTCACCAACCTGGGCTGCATGCCGGATATCCGGCTTGCAGGTGGCTAGCGTGCAAAATCCGCCGAAGGGGTTGGGAGCAAATCCGTAGTCCCGGGCAACAACATATGAGAACAAAGCCATAGAATGTCCTAGCAGCCGTATCGTTTAATGTCACGCAGCGCACAGGCGCTACCGTCAGGCCGTTCACAGCCATTGATCTTGCCATTGATGGCATCGATGATATTGTTTCCACGCCATCCGACAATCGCGTCGGCATACTCGTCAAGCGCTTCAGGAATTTCGCAGTCTTTTTGCCCGTGCGCCCATACGCCAACAATGCGCTTGCCTTGCTTCTGCGCATATTCGATCTCCCAGTTGACGTAATCGCTAACCTTGGTGTCGGGAGTGATATAGACAACCATCGTTCCGCAAGCCCGTATCCGAGGGGCCAAAATCTCTGACTTTATGTAACCTTCAGCCTGCGCATTATTCGGTTTGTCCGAGTTAATGGAATAGTCGCGGATATTCATATCATTGCGCCCAAGCAGCGACTTGAGTTTGTCGAGTCCTGCATCGTCCTCATGAATGTGGCTGATGAAGACATTCTTGATTTGGTTGGGCATCGGCGGTGTCCGGTTGCTGCGAAGGTTTCGATAATGATGTCCTGTGGCATCGGATCAATCCAATGACATTGGCGGTATTCTACTAATGAACCCCTCCCCGTGGAGGAATGAGGTTGCTGTCGTTCGTCTTGGCGGCCTGGCGATCGGGAGCTATGCCGGGCCTTAATCAGGTCTTCCAGAACAGTTGCTCGCTTGGCGATGTTTGCATACGCTGAAGGGCTAGCCGAGACCGCAGCCGTGCGGAGGGCAATGCCGCTAACGGCATTTTTTCAGCCAATGGAGGCAAGAATCGAATGTATGGAGCGCGTCCGCCAACACTTCCCCGGCACAAAGTATTCGTGAGTTATCACCATGCGAATGACCAGGGCTACCGCGACAAGTTTGAACGACTGTTTACCGGTCGGTACGACATTATGGTTTCCAAGTCGGTCCAGATCGGCGATATTCCTGATGGCCTGAAGACGGAAACCATTCGCCAGAAAATTCGTGACGAGTACTTGCGGGATTCCACCGTGACCGTCGTGCTGGTTGGGTCCCAAACGTGGCAGCGCAAGCATGTGGATTGGGAAATCGGTTCAAGTATTCGGGACACCCCATACAATCCGCGTTCCGGCCTGCTGGGGATTCTGTTGCCTTCCTACAAAAAGCCGGCGCCGAACAAATACGACCGTTACACCGTTCCACCACGTCTCTATGGCAATATCAAATGCGGTTTTGCAAAGCTATATAACTGGAGTGATGACCCGGTCGACGTTCAGGCGTGGATACACGAGGCTTTCTTGCGGCGGGGCGAAGTAAGTCCAGACAATTCCATCGATAGCTTCGTGAACAACCGTTTTGGCGAGCGCTGGTACCCCTAACAGGCCAGAGGTACCAAGCGCCGAATGTTGTCGACCGCAGGGATCTGAAGGCTACAAGCGGCCGAGTCCCCTCAGCACCAATTCGGCAATCTGCCTGGGGTCGGTGGCGCTCATGAGTTCCCGGTTCTCGGCATCGTCGAGGCCATTTTTCAAGACCTGGCCCAAGTCTTTTCCGGCGAGAGCGGCGATGTCATGGCCGATTTTTGGCAGCAAATTCAGTTGCGTGATATCGAAGTTGTGGCAGCCAATTGCTTCCGCATAGTCTGGAACGCGTTGTTCTATCCACGTTTCGTTGAATTCCTCGCGCTTGGCCCCGCGCAGCATGTCGCAAATCGCACGTGCCGCACCGCCAAAGCCGCCAGCAAGGTAGAGCGGTTGTTCCTGGGTGATCGACATCCACGCTTCTTCGACGACCCCGGGGACGAGACCCGCAAAGCCGGTCATCTTGCCACCCAAGACTAGGCGCGCTTGGCAGGAATTCGTGACGGCTTGCCGCATGGCGGTCAAGCCTCGCGCCCAGGCATAACGTTTGATCGGGGTATCGGCCGCCAAAGTTCGCTTCTCACCGACCAAGGGAAACAATTCGTCGTCGCGCCAAGGCAAGTCCGGGCGTGGGCCTTCCTGATAACGCGCGACATCGCCGTGGAATAACTTCCATTCGGCATCGCCGTAATTTAGCCTGAGTGGCCAAGGCGCGACATTAAGTATGGCGCCGCCGAGCGGAGGCGCCCCGACACCCTCCGCTAGCTTGGAATAGCCTCGCACGAGTTCAAAGAGGCGCAACGTAAAGTTGGTGCCTTGAGCGAAGTTCCCTGCCAATGCGCCGCCGTAGGCGATTTTCAGGCTAGATAAGAGCAGATACAGATGGATTTCGTCGCTGAGGGTGTTGAAATGGGTATCGGACAAGCCATAGCGGCGAGTGTCGCCACTCTCGGAAATGCTCACGCCGAGGGTTTCGATTGAACGAGGTTTACTCCGTGCGGCAAGTCGGGTCAGCGGTGTGACAAAGAGAACGCCCGGCCGCAATTTATGCAGGACCTCCAGTTCCTCCCGGCCCAGCGGGGGGTCTGGGTAGAGATAGGTGGGTACGGAACCGGTGGCGGGTATGTCTGCCAATATCAGCGCTTCAGGCGGCGCGGGCAGGATAATGTCTCCGGCTTCCACTTCCGTTGCCAATACGGCGCGATTGTGCTTGAAGCGCAGGGCTTCTAGAACCGCCCGGTCGATGACACGGCGCGCTTCTACCTCCGGCAGCCCGCTCAGATTCCAACGGATGACCGGCACGTTTCCGCCATAAGGAAAACTGCGCGGTTCGAGCGTTTCCAACGCATTGACGACCAAGATATGGGCGCCCAGTCGCTTCGCTTCCAGTACCTCGCGCCGACACCAGGGACGGGCACTGTAATGATCGGTCTTGAAGGCCAGCATGATGGAGCAGTCCCGGATGCCAGCTTGGATGGCATCTTGAAAGTCTTGGCTCGTGGCGATGTTGCGTGCATCGAACCACTTTTCGATAGGAAATGCCTCGTCATCGCAGGCCGCAGCCGTGTGGCGTACCGGATCATCGCGTCCCGGATCGAGGTCGGCTTTGGCATGGCTGAGGAAAAGGCATACCGGCGCTTTCATGCGGTTGGGAGCGATGGCGGGGACTCGTCCATGCTCCAACAATTGGAGAGCACGCGCAGCGACGTGGAACGATAGTTCGGCAAGGCGCTGCTCCTTAGCAGCGCGCTCATCCATCGATGAATTCAGGAGCGCCGGTAGAACGTGCCCTTGGTCGCTAATTAGAAAACCTTCCTGATCGATTGCTACTGGCAATAGATGGTGTGGGCTGGCATCAAGCGGGATTTGCATGCGGAGTTGGCGTACGAAATCCCGCCATTCGCCCCCAGTGCCGCTGGGTATGGTGCGCAACATGCGTGCGTCCGCTAGGACGACAACGAGAGTATGACTTGCCGTATCGACGTTGATTGCGCCGTCCCCGGTGAGAGGCGGGGGCAAATCATCGCCGCAATCCGGTGTAAAGAAGACGGGTATTCGTAAGCCGCCGCTGGCCGGAGGTTCCACCAGTCGGGTCATCAGCGCCAGGACGAGTCCATTCGCGACCTCGGAGCGGGAGTGGGCTAGTAAGTGGATATGCAGAGGAGGGAGTGTGGTCGTCATGTATAGGGACTAAATTTTGACGTTGGAGCGGAATGGCGGGGGGGCGAAGAGGAAATTTAGGCCCTAGTGCTAGGCGCTCATTGGTGTGTTCTGTGTGGCGGTAGGAAGGTGGGCTGCTGCAGTTTCTTGCTTCAGTTTTGCGATTTCTGCTTCGAGCTTTTCCACCTGAAGTAGCGCCAACTTATCATCCCGCTGTTGCACCGTGTGGTGCCACCGATGTGCCCCGAAGGCGCTCAGTAAAATGCCAATACAGAGGGCGGCGCCAATCACGCTTGATGCGAGGCGCTCATTTTCCTTGGTCACGCCAAGGAGCGTTTTGTTGAGCGCAAGTAGATCGTCATCCGCCTTGCTGCGTTGCGGTTGCGCTTCAACGCGAATAACAATTTCGGCGTATCTGATCTTTCTGTCGAGCGATGAGGTATAGATCGAAACAAAGGATACGATCGATACGACTATCAACGCCAAGCCGAAGAGGCAGGCGAATTTGTAAATATTGTCGGTCGGTACAGAGAGGGAAGGGGTCATATTGGCCGATGCCATTCAAACGAAGTGCCAGATGGCGAATTATTATGCCAATTTATGGGCAACGGCTTTCAGCAAATTTGGTGAGCTTTGCTCACGCGGACTTGTGGCATACGACTAAGTTCGCTGCTCCATCCCGGCGCAGTGCGACAAGCGAGGAGTCCCTCTGAAGGGGATGGCTGGCCGGTGAGGAAGGAATAGCTGGGTGAAATGCCCGGCGTCTACGCCTTGGGCTGGCTTTCTCGCAATTTCGATCATTTGGGCGACAACCGGCCCGAAGAGAATTTGACCGTTGGTTTGTGAGCCAAGGGATCACCCGCTCAGGACGTGCCCTTGTAGGTGTTCCACCCCGCGAGACCATGAAGTCTCCTACTGCAGGAGACCTTCATGACAACATCCGCTACTCCCACTTTGCCGCTGCGCCGCATCGTTCAGGGCAACAACCCGCGTACCTACTTTGATCCCGTCGACATGGCCGGCCTGAGAGCCGGCTTGCTTGCTGCCGGTCGCGTCATCCAGCCCATCATCGTCCGTCCCATCCCCGGCTCCGAGCTCTACGAAATCGTGGCAGGCGAACGCCGTTGGCGTGCCGCGAAAGATGTCTTCGGCGACGACTACGACATGCCGGTGGTGATCGAGGCCTTGAACGACGAAGAGGCCGAGGCCTTCGCCGTCATCGAGAACCATCACCGCGCCCCCATGTCGCATGCCGAGGAAGCGCACGCCGCCAAACGCCAGTTGCTGCGTCACAAGGGCGACAAGGAGGAGGCAGCGGCGAGCCTTGGCTGGAAGCCCGAACTCATGGAACGCCGGCTGGCGCTCCTGACCTGCACGCCGGCTGTTCTGGAAGCGCTGACGCAACACCAGATTCTACTCGGCCATGCCGAACTGCTGGCCGGCGTGCCGCCCGAGAAACAGGACACCGTATTGGCTGGCGTACTGGCGCACAAAATTCCGGTGGGCGTGCTCAAGGAACAGTTGGGCCGTTTCGCCCGCCAGTTGGCCGCCGCCATCTTCGACACCGCCTCATGCTCGGCCTGCCCGCACAATTCCGCCCGGCAGGCGGGCCTCTTCGACGAGTCCCTGGGCGAAGGCTATTGCCAGCACCCCACCCATTACGACGAACTGACCCTGCAAGCCGTCGAGGCCAAGGCCCAAGGCCTGCGCGACCAGTACCCGCTGGTTCAGATCGTTAAGGCGACCGATGGCTGCGCCTACCTGCCGGTCGCGGCGGATGGCGAACTGGGCGTCGGGGCCGCGCAGTATGCCGCCTGCCAAGGCTGCGCCTCGTTCGGTTGCGCGGTGTCGGCGCTGCCCGGCAGCTACGGCGACGTGACCCCCTCGCAATGCTTCGATGCGGCCTGCCACACGATGAAGGTGGCGGCTTGGCGCAAGGCGCAGCGCGAGAGCGGGCAAGAAACCCCTTCAAAACCTGGCAAACCGCCGGCCAAGGGCAGGCAGTCCGGTGCGGCGAAGTCCAAGGCGACCGTTGCGCAGCCCTCGAACCAGACCCCGCAGCGGGTGAAGGATTACCGTCTCGCCCAATGGCGCAAGTGGGCTGCGAGAGAACTGATGGCACAACCCGAGCGCAATCGCCGCGTGATGATCGCGCTGGCCCGCGCCGGCCATACCGGCGATGTCCGCACTGCCGAGTTCGGGGCGGTGGCCAAGCGAATCGCCGGGCCGTGGGTGGTCGAGCGCCTCGACTTCGCCGCCATCCTGCCCGAGGCCGAGGCCATCTACGCGCAGCATCTGGAGCAGTTGATGCTGGCGGTCACCGCCTCGGCGGCGTTCGGCGTCGGTTTGCCCGATCTGGAAGCCTTGCTCAACTATCTGGAGGTCGACGAAGGCCGCCACTTCAAATGGAACACCGAGTTCCTCGAACTGTTCACCTTGAGCGAATTGGAGTCCCTGGCCGGCGAGGTTGGCCTGAAAGCGAAGATGGGGACGGCTTTCAAGATGGCGCGTGCGAAG
The DNA here is from genome assembly GCA_002440665.1 of Dechloromonas sp. UBA6271. Lineage (GTDB taxonomy): Bacteria > Pseudomonadota > Gammaproteobacteria > Burkholderiales > Rhodocyclaceae > Azonexus. Next base: position 60,463 of record DJUX01000008.1, on the reverse strand, counting down.
AAGAAGTGCGATTTCATAAAGGCTTTGCTCGCCGTATCCGGCTTCGCCTACGAGGGCACCGTGCCCGCTGCCATGCAGTACCCGCGCCGTGCCATTTCCGCAGCGTCCGGTGCGCCGGCAAGCGACGACCTCCCGACGTCAGCGGTCGAGCCTGCGGAAGAAGAAGCCCTCGCCTCCTTAGCGGCGCAGCCACTGGAAAACCCCCAATGCCTTCGTAGCATGGTCTCGAAGGCATTTTTTTGAAGGAGCGTGACATGACGACGTTCAAGGAACTCTACGAATTGGCGACCAGCGCCGCGCTGACGATGGTCATCAGCGCCGACGAGAAGACCGGGCGGATGACGATCAACGTCGTTCCGAAGCCCAAGAAGGACGTGGACGAGCCTGCCCTGACCAAGGCCTTGAGCCTGACGGCCACGCCGGATGAATTCGATGCGGAGTTCGTCGGGGTGTTGAAGGGCTACCGGGAAGTCCGCCAGAGCCTTGCGGCACAGGCTGAGGCGACACAGGAAGTGCTGCAAGCGGCCAAGGCGGCATCGGCCAAGAAGGCTGGCGAGGCGATGACCAAGGCGGTCAAACCCGCCCCCGCGCCGAAGGCCTCGGTCAAGACACCGACCGATCCTGCCGAAGCCTTGGGCAATGACGAAGCCGAAGAGGCCGGCAGTACTCCGCAGCAAGCCGCCGCGACGGCCACCGGCAGCGCTTCCTACGACCTGTTCGGCTGAATTCCAGCCTTGCAAACCCGCCCTTCGGCGAGAGACTGTTCGCAAGGGCCTCCCAGTGAAGGGGGCGACGACAGGAGCCAAACCATGACGATTGCAGTTAATGAAATCCAGCGGGTCTTCCGCTACAACGGTGTGCAGTTGCCCGACGTGCCGGGCATGGAGCCGCGTGAGGTCCGCGACCTTTACAGCGCCCAATATCCCGAACTCATCAGCGCCGAGGTCGAGGCAGGGGAGGTCGTGAATGGGGTGCAGGAATACATCTTCCGCAAGGCGGTCGGGACCAAGGGCCGGACCGGTGGCGAAGGCGAACGCCTCGCTGCCCTAAAAGTCGCCGTCGCGGTCGAGATCGAGGGCCGCACGGACGCTGCCGGCAAGCTCGCCCAAGCCCTGACCCGGCGCGGCACGCAGGAGCGCGGCGGAATCTGGGGGGCTTTCGTGCTGCGCACCCGGCGCGATGCGAACGAACGCCAGACGGCCCGCATCCTGCCGTCCAGCGATATGCTGGCGCCGCTGCCATGATGGCGTTGGCCTTGCCGCGCATCGGCCCGCAGGTGCCGCGCAGCATCGCACCGGGGCCGCTCTTGGCAGCCAACGCCAAGGTGTCGCGCTTCCTGATCGCGGCCGAGGCCTTTGCCGAGGACGACATCCCGGCGACCTGGAGCGACTCCCTCGACGCCTGCCAGCAGGCGCTCGATGGCTGGCTCAAGCGCCAGATCGGCGCACTGCATTGCCTCACGCCGCGTTTTGCCCTGCACATGCTTTCCCGCAATGGCGAGTCCTGCCGCTACTTCGGGAGCCAGCCGCCCAAGCATTTCGATGTCGGCGCGGTGGAAGCCTCGTGGTGCGAATACCATGAGCGGGAATGGCCGGTGGGGGCGGGGCTGGAGGCCTTGAGCGCCCGCCTGCCCGGCCTGGGCGCGGTCATCCTGCATGTGCTGTGCCGGCAGAGCGCCTTCGTCTATCCCCTGTTTACGCCCGACATCGCCTGCGATGTGGTGACCTATCTATACTGGTGCGGCGAGGATGACGAGGAAGCCGCGCTCGACATGAACTGCGGTGAGGACGAGAAAGAACGTGAGGCGATGCGCGCCGAGATGGTCACCAAGTCCATGCTGGAGGCGTCCTTTCCCGCATGGAGCAGGCGCTGGCCGCGCGGGCTGGAACTGGCGCAGTGCGCCCGATTCCTGCGCCGGGCGGTCAAATGCCTGCGCGGCCCCGACGACCTGGGCGCCAAGGCCGCTGCCGAGGATGCGCTGGCGCTGGCTACCTTGGAAATCGACGACAGCTTCCGGCCTGACGTCGACGGCGAATTCGTCGGCTTCGGGGCGGTGTTGTCATGGCGCGACGGGGACGTGACCACCCGCATCTACGACGATCTTCTTGAACTCGCCCATCAGGGCGAATGCTGCGAGTTGATGGGCGAGGTCTGCGTGCCGCTCGACGACCCCGCCGCCTTCGGCGCGTGGCAGCGGGCGATGGCCAGCCGCTTCGCGGCCATCCGGCGGATCGACGCCTTGATCCATCGCCTCTCGGCGAGAAACTGAGCGTGGAGGTAATGACCATGAACCAAGCCGAGTTTTTCATAGAGGCCCCGAGCGCCGGCACCGTGCATCTACGTCGGGCGGTCCTGATCTACGACGGCCAGCAGGGCAGCGCGCTGGCCACCGTGCATGACATCGAGGACATCGACGGCGAAGCCGTCATCGGGGCCGGGCAGGCGATGACGCCACGGGCGGCGATGGAGCTTGCCAAGGCGCTGCTCAAGCGTGCCGCCCACGGCGGTTTCCTGCCGGAGACCGTGCTCTACATGGATGGCGACGTGATCGTCTGGTGGGTGCCGCCGGCCCGCCGCCACGTCGCCTTTCGCGTTGATGCGGAACAGGCCGAGGCCTTCGGCGGGCGGGAGCGGGGGGAGAGTGTGCCCCATCCGGGGCTGGTCTTTGCGGCATCCAGCCGGGTCTGGCGGGTCTGGGCGGTGAAGGGGGCAGGGCGCCCGACGCCGGCCACGGCCTTGTACCAAGTGCCGTACTTCAATGTCGACGTACAGGGCAACATCTGCCAGGGCAACGCGCCCGTGCCCGAGGGCAGCACGGTCGAGAAGATCGCCGCCTGGAACGACGCTTTCCTGCGTTCCTACTTCACCCACCCGAACGGCCCCGGCAAACTGGTGCGCTATCGCGGTGGCGCGTACGCTTTTTGGAAGGACATGCTCGACGGGCGCTTCCGGCGTTTCCCCGAGCGGGTGCTGGTCGACGTCAAGATCACGCTGGGCCGGTTGCTCGGTCTCGCGGAGGGCGCCTGATGGACATGCGCGACCTCGCCTTGCAAGCCGCCTGCCCGGTCGTGGCCGCACCGCGTTTCGGCCCCCTGCCCGACATGGAGAACGGCCAGCGCATCCTCCTCGCGGCCAACGGCGTGTTCGTGCAGGTCAAGCTCGACTGGCTGAACTGCATCCAGCAGCTTTCACATGAGCTGCCGATCCCGCTGCCCTACGGCGGTGTCGAGGAGCGGCTGGCCTTCACTTTCGGTGTGCTCCCCATCCGGCTGATCGAGGACTTCATCGCGGCGGGACGGCGAGGACTGCCCAACGAAGTGGCCGGTGCCCTGATCTACTCGCGGCGTAGCCAAAGTTTGCGGCTCGCGCTATGCGAACCGATCGCCGTGTCGTCCCAGCAGATCGATTACCGGGTGCCGGCGATGGAGGCTGACGAGACGCTGGCCGTGGACCTGCATACCCACGGCTACGGCAGGCCGTTCTGGTCGGACAAGGATGACCGCGACGATCAGGGCATCAAGGTGGCCGGGGTCTTCGGCTGCCTGCACCAGCCCAAGCCACAGGCCCTGTTCCGGCTGGTGGTCAATGGCAGCTTCCGTTCCTTGCCGCATCCGTGGCAGGTCGATACGGCATATGACGCGGAGCCAGACCTTGAGCCGGGCCTGTTGCGCCGGATACTGAACTTCTACCAAGGAAGGAGGTTCGGACCGTGGAACATCTGATCGATCCCGCATTGCTCGACCGTCGCGTTAGCATCCATCTGGTCGGAGTCGGCGGCAACGGCGCGCAGATGGCGGCCTGCCTTGCGCGGCTGGACATCGCCATGAAGGCGCTCGGCCACCCCCACGGCCTGCATGTCACCGCTTTCGACGCCGACCGGGTGAGCGAGGCCAATGTCGGCCGGCAACTCTACAGTCAAGCCGACATCGGCCGGTACAAGGCCATCGTGACCATCCACCGCCTGAACCAGTTCTACGGACTGGACTGGATCGCCCATCCCGTGCGCTACGAGGCCTTCAAGACGAACCGCTACTCGCCGCCGAGCGCCGACATTCTGGTCAGTTGCGTGGACAGCCGCTCGGCGCGGCGGACTTTGCACGAGGCGGTGTTCGAGGGCGGGCGCTATCGGTACTGGCTGGACCTTGGCAATACCGAAGCGAGTGCCCAGGTGGTCCTGGGACAGGGGCCGCAACGGGCAGCGGGCGAGGGGGCATCGCGCCTGCCCTGCGTCACCGAACTTTTTCCCGAACTGTTGGATGCCAACGTCCCGGATGACAACCGGCCTTCATGCTCGGTCCGGGTGTCGCTGGCTTCTCAAGGCCTGTTCATCAACGATGTGGCCGTGCGGTTCGCGGCGCAGTTGCTGTACGAACTCTTTTCCAAGGGGCGGCTGGGGCAGCACGGTGTGGTGGTCAATCTGGAATCGAAGCGGGCCGGCCCCATTGAGGTCGATCCGCGAACCTGGGAGCGTTTCGGCTGCCGAAGCGCAGCCTGAACTCGCTACCCGAGAACTTCAAGGAACCGGGGTTGCCGCGACGTTGACGCATTCCCGCAGTTCCTTGCCGGCCTTAAAGGCGGGAACCCATTTCCCCTGGACCGCCACTGCCGCGCCGGTTTTGGGATTGCGTGCTTTGCGGGGCGGACGGTAGTTCAGACCGAAGGTGCCGAATCCGCGAATTTCCACGCGATTTCCGTCGGCCAGTGCTGCATGGATGGCTTTGAGAATTTCCGCGACTGCTATTTCCGCATCCTTTTGCACGAGTTTCGGAAAGCGTTCGGCGAGCAGGATGATGAGTTCGGAGCGGGTCATGCCGATATTTTAATGTGGGGAGTGAGTTGGGAAAAGCGGCAGACCTTGCCCGAGGTCGTACCATTTCAGAAATATTGGGTTGCCAAGTTGAAGGAGGAACCCCGGCCCACTATTCATGGCCGCCACCGGCCCAGCCGTTAATGCTCTATGGGCGGTAGCTTGCCGAGGCGAAGGTTCGCGTGGCCCTGGCAGGCCGATAGCAGGAGGAAGGGGGACACAAAGGCGAGTCGGGATTACCGCTTTCCGTGGCTTCGGTACTACCATGATCCCCATCGCATTTTCCGAGAGCGGCAGGTGCATCATGATCGACCACCCCATCATCAAGCAGTTCGAAACACATGCCGAATTGCTGGACATCGGCGGCAGCGTCGAAGCCATCGACGATGCCATCGTCCAGTTGGCGGCCTGGATGGATGGCCTCGATCTTTCCGAAGATGATGAAGCACTACTCTGCCATATCGGGGCGGTGCTTTATCGAGAAGGGCTGCGCCGCCGCATGGGAATGCGACCGTGATCTGCAGATTAGAAACGGGGCCGCGAAGCCCCGGTTTCTGTTGTGAGCGGGCCGCATGTCAAAAACTCAACGCTCCTCGGGCAAGCTCTCATCGCCGCTTGCACCCGGTGTGTCGTCTTGCAGTTGTGCCCTTGGCGCTGCTTGCCGGGCGAGTAATCCACCTAAATAAGCGCCCGATGCCCTGACCCTGTTGTGCCCGGCCAGATGCGCCGCCGAGAGCCGCGCTGCTGCGTCCACCTCCGGCGGCACATCGCTTCCGCCGCGCACCGGCGGCACCATGCCCGCTTTTTCCGTGTAGTGGTCGATCATCGCTTCATGGCGCAGGCCATGCGCCGTGGCGCCCAGGCCTTCCGCCGTGATGCCGAACTTCGCCATCACGTAGTCGAAGCGCCGCAGGTTGTGCTTCAGGCCGTGGCGCGGATTCCCCATGTGACCATCCTCGCCCTGAACGACCGCCTGGGCGAGTGCCAGCGCCGCGATGCGTTGCGCGTTGTCCAGCGGCACGAAGCGCAGCCGGCCGCCTTTCGCGCCTTCCTTGATCCGCACGTAGTGTTCAGCCTGCCTTTCCGCCGGAGGCAGCCCTGTGGCTTCGAACGGGACCACGCACAGATGCGGGCGGAGCATCACCGATTCCTTGCGGCGCAGGCCGAATGCCCGGATCAAGTGCAGAGAGGAGCCGACGTAGCGGTCATAGGCATTGACCTGCTCGAACAAGGCATCGATGTCGATTCCCGCTGCCGTCCAGCTCTTGTCCCTGATCGCATTGCCGTGGCGCCGATACTCGGCCGGCGTCAGCCCGTAGTGGGCGGGTTTGCGGATGAACCCCGGCTTGCCCAGCCAGCGGGCGAGGCCGCGCAGGAAACTGAGGTAGGTCTGGATGGTCGCGGGAGCGAGCTTTTCCTGCTGCCAGACTTTGAGCATTGCCCGAACGTGGCGGTCCCCCAGGTTGCGGGGATCGGGCATGGTGGCGAAGTGGGCCTTGGCTTTGAGGTCGCGGAAGAAGCGGCGCAGGAAGTCGGCCCGTTCCTGGCGGGTCTTGTGCGACACGGTTTTTTCCAAAGTGGTGTGTTGGGTATTGTGAAACTCGATCAGCAGGTCGAGCACCCGTAGCGGATGGGTCTGGCCCGGCCGGTGATGTTCGAGGATCTCGGCTGGTGTGCGGACGGCTCGTTCCTGGCGGCGAGGCGGTTGATGATGCGCGTCGCGCCACGCGCCAAGAGAACCCTGAACGCGGCGACGAGCATGCTGTGCATGAAAAGGCATGACATTTCTCCAAAGAGAAACCGTGTACCGTCCCGTCGGCACGCGGTGAGGGAATGGGCGGAATCCTTGGCGTTCGCCTCAAGCGCGGATTCCGTAGCGCGTGGGCGGTGTGGTCGACGGCTTTCGGCAAGACACGCGACCACGGCGCGTCTGCTTACCCAGGGTTTGCCGGTGCCGCATCGGATGCGTGTCAGCCGGCTCGGTCAGTCTTAAAAATGAAACGGTGATCCGTCCCGCCCTCGCATTTCTGCGTTCGGCGGTGATGGGGATGAAGCCCGGCCTCAAGGGACGCGGACAACATCGGCGCGAAGGTCTGGCCTTGCGCCTGTAGGAGGATCAGTCCTCGATGCGTAGCGTCATCCACCTGCATGGGTCCGCCCCTGACCGAAAGTCCAGGGCAGTGCGAGGCGTACGAGCGGACTTCACACGGGGAGCCCATAAGGGCCAACACGACGTGTGCTGCGCGATGCGCGTGCTCGAACGATGACGGGGAACAGGGCGCGGCATCGGGTGCCGGCCAATGGAACCGAACGCAGGACACACCCTCGAAGGGCGTCCGACAGCGGGCTGTCGGCAAGGTCGTGCGTTGCACTACGGTTTGAACAACTTCCCGCATGGCCTCGAGGACCATGCGAACCCGACTCGAGGTCGGGGCGAAAGAGGCGGGTAACGACCGCAACGCCTTTTGCTCCGCGATGGAGCAGGCCAAGGATGGCCTCGGGAGCCTGTAGTTCACACCTTGAAGGCGCGAAGGTCAATGGGGCGATCCGCCGACAGACCCTGGAAGCCGGGGCTTGCGGATGGCACTTGAAATTGCAACTCAGGGTGGGTTTATTTTTCGGGCGACGACCGGAGCGAGGTGGAATCAGGGCTTGACGGGCGTATTTCTGGCCTCTGGTTTCCATCGTGAGCGTTTCGACCTTTTGCCGCAGTCTTCTCAGAGGCAGCCGCTGGAATGTGCCCTTGACGCATCCTGATCCAGTGAGACCGTAGTTCGACGCGAGAGCCGTTTTGTCACCCGCTGCAAGAACTCGACTTTCACCGCAGTCCGGGTCGGACTGAGTTTCGAATGGAGTCGGGGCTGATTGCGATAGCTGGGCAAAGCAGAGCGGATTTCGCGTGGACGGGGCAGGTCGGGATGCCGATTCTGGCCACTCGCCAACTCACTATTGGAGCCTCACATGAACTATGTCGTCAGAGCAGTGGATGTTGGATTCGGCAACACCAAATACATCAGTAGCGTGGCCGCCGGTGATATTCGCTGCGCCAGTTTTCCTTCGGTCGCTTATCCGACCATGCGGGATCCGTCGGGCCAGCCCGGCTATGAGCGGCGCAAGACCGTTGCGATCCCGATCAATGGTCTTTTCTATGAGGTAGGTCCAGACGTTGAACTGGCTGCGGATACCTTCCGGGCGACCCAGATGCATGACCGTTATACGGAGACGTCTGAATATATGGCGCTTCTGCGAGGTGCGCTCGCGCTGATGAAGCTGCCATCGATCGAACTGCTGGTCGTGGGGCTGCCGGTGGCCGCGCTGACTTCAAAAAAGGCTGCACTCGAGAAGGCAGTGGCTGGGACGCACGACATCGGTAATGGTAAGAGCGTGTTGGTCCGCAAGGCCTTGGCGATTGCGCAGCCGCAAGGTGCCTTGGTGGACTTCGCCGTCCAACACGGAAAAGGGGGCGTCATCGAGCGCGAGCAGAGCTTGATCATTGATCCGGGCTCCCGGACCTTCGACTGGCTGGTGGCCCGTGGCATGCGCCTAGTGCAGGCCAAGAGCCACTCGGTGAACCGGGGTGTCTTCGACATCTTGCAGGCCATCGCGGCCGAGATCGGCCATGACATTGGTACGCCCTACAACGATATCGAAGCCATCGACCTGGCCCTGCGCACGGGAAAGAACCCCGTGATCTACCAGAAACCGTATGACATCTCCCGGGCCATGCCCATGGCCCACTCGATCGCCCAGCAAGCGGTAGCTTCGATGATGCGTTGGATCGATGCGAGCTACAGCTTCCAGAACATTATCCTGGTAGGCGGGGGCGCGTACTTGTTCAAGAAAGCGGTGAAGGAGGCCTTCCCCAAGCACAAGATTCTGGAAGTCAAGGACCCATTACATGCCAACGTCCGTGGGTTCCAGATCGCTGGCATGAACTACGCGCCCAAACTTTTTGGGGCTCCGGTAGCCGCAGTTCAGGGAGATGCGTGATGGACGATAGCGTGACCCCAAAACAGGAGACCATCCGCATGCTATTCGAACTGGACCGGGATGACGACCCACGCCTCTACGACGACTTGATCCGCTTCAAGAAGGGGACGAAGCGGATCAACCGGTTGCGCTTGTTGGCCCATGAGGCGGTGCTGGGGCAGTTCAATCCAGTTGCGGTAGCGGCCGCGCGGACGGTGCCTGTCCCGTCATCCGCGGATACCGCGGGTGCTGCGCCATCCGGTACTGCTTTCGATTTGCCGGTAGCGGTAGACGTTTTTGACGCACCAATTGAGAAGTGAGAAATGTCGCCTTTGGACAGATCAAAAGAGGGATATTCGAAATGTTTCGGCTGGCGCCCAAGCAGTGTGGGTACGCGACTTCCCATCTGCAGACGGACATGCAGCGCGCAGATGTCTGTGATCTTGAACGGGGGTTTCTGGCCCACCATCTTGCCCTTGTTCCACGTCTCGCGACGAACTGCGTTGCCTGAGATGGTCCCATCGAGTTGGGGGACGCTCAGGATGCATCTCCAACCTGTCAGCCGTAGCGGCTTTTGCACCGAGCAAGACCGGTACTTCGCCTCGGAAGGGCTCTGCCAAGCGCAGGAGTAGCGGCCAGGAGTCGATATTCGCGGCCGACCGCCAAGCTAGCTACGTCCATGAGAGTAAGCAAGCCTTATTTCGGCCTCTGTTGCGTCACAACCTCGCCTTCCAGCCAGCCCCGAAACTGGTCGTAGGCGGGTCCGCTTGTCAGCCGGTATTTGAGAAGCACCCGTTGCCCGTCATCCACTACTTTCAAGTCTACATCGCTCAGCCGGGAGTCGCTCTTGCGGCTCAGATCGGCTTGAGTGATGCGATATCCCTCACGCGCTCTGACTTCGAAGGTGTACTCCCCGCTCGTGGGAGTCAATCCGAACGTCGATTCTCTGGTGTTGCTGACGGCATATCGCAACACTTCCGAGTTTGCCGGAAAGCTCGCGAGCCGTTCAAGTCCGACCACCTTCAAGAGGTACGACGAAAACGTAATCGGCAGTGCAAACTTGATGCCTTCTGCCTGAGGCAGTGCAGAGACCACCATAGCGACGACCTTTCCATCGCGATCAAATACGGGGCCGCCTGAGTCACCCGCGTTCAAGGCGATGTCGGTGACCCACGTACCCCCCGGTCCTCCTGTGCCCACCAAAGTTCCCGTCTTTGCACCGAACTCGAGATTAAGTGGGAATCCGAGCGCTTGCAAAGGGGCTGTCACTTGCATCAACCACGGATTTCCAATCGTTACGGACTTTCGTTCGGTCGCGGTGTTCGAGAACCTGAGCAACGCGAAATCAAAGTTGGGATCGGTGGCAATAAGCTCCATTTCCTCCAGCGTGCCAAATCGGCTCTGCAATGCGCCGCGAATTCGAGGGGCATCCTTGGTGTTCGTCGGTAATAGGTGCTTGCTGGTCAGTACGTATCCGGAACTGTTGATGACGAATCCTGTGCCGCTCGGCCGAAGCGGAGAGCCTGCTGCGCTTTCAGCCTCTATCGAGATGAACACTGTGGCCGGGCGTCCTTTGGCGGTGATCTCCTCCGGAGTCATTCCATTGGCGGTCAGAGCCAGCAGGAAAAGCAGCCCAGCTACTACGCCACGAAGACAGGGCCATCGCGACTGAGCGAAGGGTTCCCAATGTGAAGTAGGTTCAGGCATACAAACTCCTTGACCATTAGCGCTCGGGTATCCTAACATCATTTCGACGGTGCACGCATCTGCGCATCATCAGAATTGGAGCGAACACGTCGGGGAGGCGTTCGATGCGTAATGCGTCAGTGGTTCTCTTGCTCATTGGCGTTGCCATGCTCTCGGCGAGCGTTGGCGTATCAGCCGCCGACAAGCTTTGTGCTGACGCTGCTATGCCGCTCGCCAACCGTGAGTTCGTGCTCGCGCCGCTTCCACTTGTGAACTTGCCAGGCGGCCAGGCGCTGCCCGTTCCCCTTGTAGACCCGCTTGGCGGCGTCCTTCGAAGTTTGGTGCAGGGTCGTGCTGCCGAACCGCTGAAGCAAGTTCCGATTGACGACGCGCTCAACGAAGCGCGCAATCTGGACCCCGCACTGAAATTTAGTCCTGCAGAGCAGAAAAGGCAGCAGAATAGCAAGGCCTGTAGGGTGGCCTATGCCAATCTGGTTTCAACCTTTCTGCCGCTGCGCCAATCTTTCGGCCTGGGTGGTTTGCCGGCCGACGTGGCCTTGACCCAATTCGTTGGTTGGTGGCTTGCGCCAGAGAGGACTGCGGCGGATCGAGTCACAGCGATGCCCGTGCTCAACGCGCAACGCGCGTTTGACAGCGCCTGCTTGTCTCGGGACATCCCAGCCGAAATCGATGCGGACGCAATACGAGCGACGGTCGGTTTGCTGGTATTCAACGATTTGCCGGTTTGCGTGGCGTTTCGTATCAATCAGTCGAGCATCCTGACGGCGCGTCATTGCTTCGTCCAAGGTTCTGGCGAACTGACGCAAATGGCCAAAGCCCTCAGTGAAACGGGGACGAGTGCTCGACTGTGGTTCCAATATGAGGCGGAAATTAACAACCGATTCGAGGTTTGCCGGGCAAGCCTTCCGAAGGTCGACGAAGTCGAACTGCATCCCGAGCGAGATCGCATCAAGATGGCGATTGCTGCAACCGATGCCCCGATACCTGCCTGGGAGTGGGCTGACGCCAAACCCGGCCAGTCGTTGTACGTTCGGGGGTACTTCCCCTTTGGAAGCGAAGTCTCCTTTCTAGAGCGCCTTCGCGGAAGCTCGTCCGGCGGGTGCGCGGCGCTTGTGGTGAAGGGCAAGTGCGTCTTGAATGGCTGCCAGAGTTTGCCTTTGACAAGTGGAGCTCCCGTTTTCGTACGACCGGATCCGGGCGACACGTCAGCGCCTCTCAAAGTCGTTGGCCTGCATCTCGGGTCGTCAAGCTACGGGAACACGGTGGCTCCGTCTGCTTGTCCAAATCTGAAGCCATCCGACCTTCCATCGGGCAACTTTGCATTCCAATTTAGGGAGAACTGAACAATGAGGCGTTCGAATTGGCCGCGTCGTGGGATCGCTGCGGTGGTTGCCGTAGCACTTGTGGGTGCGGGGTTCATCGATGGCACACAGGCCCAAGAGGTGCGCGCGGTCATGACGTCGTCGTGCCCGACGAGCACCGGTCCGGAGATCGCTCCTGGGGCGGAAGCACTTCCCGCCCTCTTGGGTCCGATTCTGGTCAGCTTTGCGGGCAGCTTGGTGGATACGGGTGTTGCCGCGCTGAAGAAAGCGGTTAACCCCGATGCCATGACGGTTGGTGGTTCGTTCCTTCAATCAGGGATCTATCTCTGGGAGCCGCCGCCAGCCAAAGAAGGCGAGGTGCCAGACCTCACAAAGGCGAAGGTCCGCTTGAACCCGGAGATCGGATGCATAGTGATCGCTGTCGGAGAGTTTAAGAAAGGGAGCCCGGCCTGGGTTCCGCAGTTCGCGATTCCAAATCAGAAGAAGGACACAGCCGTTGCCGACCTGCAAGCTCTCCTAGGACTGAGTTCTGAGCCGTCGCTGCTCTTCGAGGCGGCATTCAAGACATCGGACGACCGGTCGGCGGTCACGTGGAGGCCGCGACGCATCTACGTTGGCAAGTTCTTGAACTCGAGCTTCTGGGCAGGCGATTCTCGCGGGCTGCAGATATCGTTCTCGCTCATGAGGCCGGGGAGCGAGAAGGCGGTTTATACACAAGAGTTCAAGTTCGATCATGTCGTCAAGGGTTTCAGCCGGGTCGACGACGAACTCGATGGTGGCCAGCAAGGCACGTGGGGCGTGCTACCGGCGAATGCCAAGGACAAGCCAGGCGGAAAGCCTTCGCGCAGCACGGCGCTGGATCCCTTCACCCTCACGGTCCAACTGGTTGAGACGCCTAAGCCGTACAAGTTGGCTCAGGCATTCGCAGGGGCTGTTGAAGCGAATAAGGACGCGATCAAAACTGAGGTCGCGCTGCTTGTCGACCCCGCCAAGAAGGAGGCGGCAGACAAAGCGGCCGTCGCTGCGGTGCTCACCGCCAAGGATGGTAGTATCACTGCGGTGCAGGCTTACTTGGAGGCGTGGAAGACGGCTTCGGATAGCTGTGCAACCAGCAAGATCGGTGATGCGACCGGCAAGGTTAGTTGCAAGTTGGCGTTGGACAAGGCCAGGGTGGCGAGGACGAAAGCAGAGGCTGCCTGCGGTTCGACCGATGCTCAGGCCTGCACCGAGATGTCGGCGCTCGTCCTTCCGCCGCCGGAAAAGCCCTAGGCCGTGACGATTCCCTCCGGGGCAAGATCACGAGTCAGGCCAAGCTCTGCACCCGGTTGAGCAGTCGGTCGCGCTTGCTCATCAAGGCGCGCGCTGATTCGCGTTACCGCTGAGGTCGCTAAGGCGCTGCCGCAGTTTGAGTGGCCGACCGCCGAAGTGTTCGTGCTTGTGCCGACTCGGACCTTTTGGGAGAAATGCACCTTGATCCATATCGAGTGCAGTCGACCTGAGGGGCGGATCGGTGATCGGATGTTCCGCCATTGGTACGATCTGTCGAAGCTGGCTGACCACCAGATTGGTGCCGAGGCACTTGCCGATATCCCGCTGTTGGAGCGGGTTGTCCGACACAAAGAAGCTTTTTTTGCGTACAACAACGTGGGCTATGACGGTTGCCTCGATGGCAGTCTTGTCCTTGTGCCTCCCGGCGGCCTCATGGATACCCTCCATGCAGACTACAAGGGCATGGTCGAGCAGCAGATGTTTACTGGCAAGCCTCCTGTGTTTGGGGAGGTAGTTGAGCGAATCCGCACTCTGCAGGGCTTGATTAATGCGGCGGTCATAGAGCACAACAAGAAGGCGCAGCCTGTGTAGTTGATCTTCCTGTCATGGCGATGAAGCTGTCTTGCAAAAGTGCCGCGAGTTTGAGATGCAATATGCTATCGCGTCGTGCTGAGAAGATGGGTCAGGCGACCTGGTAGTCGCCTTGATCAGGTGCCGGGAGGATCTTCTCGTTTGGGGCATCTTGCCTTGATGGCCCTTGTCCCTGCGAACGTGTGATACGTGTTCGTTTCGGGTGAGATGCGACGGTTTTTCGCTTTGATTGGCGGCTTTCCTGAGCCGGACTGGCGACCGCATCCTCGAGAAGGTCCTTCGTCAGGTGGGCCAGATGGTCGCCCAGCAACCGCCAAGCCTCTCGCATCTCGGTTTCATAGGTGTGCCGCTGATATATTCTCTTCATGCGGTTTTCTTCGACATGGTTCAAGCATCGTTCAGCGACCTCGGGCAACACACCCAAACGAGTCATCATGGTGGCTCCGGTCCTACGCAAGTCATGTGGCCCCCATTTGCCACCTGGCAGCGCCAGCGTTGCAACCGATTTGCTACGTCGCTTCATCGGTGCGCTAGCCCGCTGCCGGTCGCCAAGCTGCTTGGTGATTGTTTTGCTAGAGACTGCCTTCTTGTGATCGCGGCTAGGATAGATCCACGTTCCTTCGCTGTTGAACTCCTTTACCTTGCGGAACTGCTTCACGGAAAAATCCGACAGATAGACGTTGTGTGGCTTACCGTTCTTGGTGTCAGGAATGCGCCATAGGTGGTGGTCGAGATCGATGTCGGACCACCGCGCGTTCAGCAACTCGCCAATCCGGCAAAGTGTCGAAAGAGCAATCCAGACGGCAGCCTCTGTAGTCGGCATGAGGCCTGCACGCGGTACTTGTTGGCAGAGCATCCCAATTTCCGCTTCGCTCAATACTCGATCACGCTCGACATCCGGGCCGCCGATCTTGACCTTGCGAATACTGGCGGTGGGGTCCGCTTCAATGAGGTCGCGGTCCACGGCGAACCGGAACATCTGGCGCATCAGCGAGAAAATGAGCTTGGCCATCCTGTTGACGCCGCGGGCGAGGAGGGGGTCGGTCACCGACGTGATGTTTCCCTTCTTGACGTCTTCCACCGCGAGGGAACCAAGCTTCGGGAGGACATCTTTTTCGAATATGCGGCGGATTTCCTTTCCGCCATCCTTGCGACGTACCAGATCGACCTCGGCCCAGCGATCAAAAAGATCCTGGACTGTTTGGCGTGCCTGGGTGGCCTCCAGGATTTTGCGTTGCGCTTCCTGTTCGGCTTGCCGTTGCTTGCGTTGCACCTGCGGGTCGATCTGCTGTTTGATCGACTCCCGTGCCTTGGCGGCTTCACTGCGTGCAGTCGCTAAGGGCACGGCCTCCAGACTGCCTAGCCCGAGCTTTCTGCGGTTCCCGGCAAAGGTATAGACGAGTAGCCAGTCCTTCGCGCCCGTGGGGCGCACTCGCAGGAAGAGTCCTCCGCCGTCCGCCAGCAGGTACTCTCGCTCCAGAGGCTTGGAGTTCCGGACTTCCTTGTCGCTGAGTTCGTGCAGAGCCATTAGATCACCTCGACAATGTCAAGTGGATAAAATCGGGGGAACGATTGGGGGAACACTTGGCGTGCGCTTTGATGGTATACTATGACACGTCATGAAGTTGTTCAAACTGAATAATCGTTTGTAAACAACATTTTTTTGAGTTCTGTGGGATGCGATGAGACCGGCTGAAACGTCGCTTCACGTTTATGGGGTGCAAGGGGTCGCGAGTTCGAATCCCGCCGCCCCGACCAATTAAATAACCGGCTAATGCCGGTTTTTTAATTTTAACTGTTGAAAAATTGATTAAGACAAATTAGATTGTTTCCACCATTTTATTAAAGGAGGTAATCATGGATTTGTCTTCTCTCACCCCTGCCCAGTTACGTGACCTGCAACAACAGATTCCCGTCGAGTTAAAGCGCCGTGAAGCCCAGGATAAAGCCAATATTCTGAATGAAGTACGTGCTTTTGCCAAAGCCCGCGGTTTTGCGCTGGAAGAATTGGTGGGCAAGGAAGTGAAAATCAAGGCGCCGACGGGTAAGGTGAAGGTCAAGTATCGCCACCCGGAAAATGAGACGCTTGAATGGACCGGGCGCGGCCGTCAACCGAAATGGGTTGCCGAATGGTTGGTCAAGGGCGGTACGCTTGATTCGCTGACCGTCTGATAATGCGCATTCTATTAAGTAACGACGACGGCTATTTTGCCCCCGGTATTGAGGCTCTGGCCGATGCGCTTGCCGGGCTTGGCGAGGTTGTTGTCGTTGCACCGGAGCGAGATAGAAGCGGTGCGAGCAATTCCCTGACGCTAGACCGGCCGCTTTTTTTGAAAAAGGCGGCAAACGGGTTTTATTTCGTTAATGGTACGCCCACCGATTGCGTTCATCTGGCAGTTACCGGAATGCTCGATTATTTGCCGGACATTATTGTTTCCGGGATTAATCACGGTGCGAATATGGGTGATGACACCATTTATTCGGGAACGGTGGCAGCAGCGACGGAAGGCTTTTTGTTGGGTATTCCCTCGATTGCAATTTCATTGACCAGCCATGCCGGCGAAAACTTCAATACCGCCGGCCGCGTGGCACGCGAACTAGTCGAACGTTTTATCGGCAATCCGATTCGCGAGCCGGTGCTTTTGAATGTTAATGTGCCGGATATTCCTTACGCTGATCTGCAGGGCACCGAGGTCACCCGGCTCGGCCGACGGCACAAGGCCGAACCGGTGGTGACGATGCGTTCGCCACGCAATGAAACCGTCTATTGGGTTGGTGCTGCGGGTGCTGCGGCCGATGCCGGGCTGGGAACCGATTTCAATGCCGTCGAGCGCGGTTGCGTGTCGATCACGCCCCTGCAGATCGATCTCACACATACGGCGCAGCTTTCGGCCATCACGCACTGGATGCAATGACGACCAGCGGCCTGCATGGCATCGGGATGACTTCGCAGCGGACGCGAGCGCGCATGATCGAGCGCCTGCGCGAAAAGGGCATCCGCAACGAGGCCGTGCTCAGGGCGATGGCGGCGGTGCCGCGCCATGTCTTTGTCGAGGAAGCGCTGGCGTCGCGCGCCTATGAAGACACCGCGTTGCCGCTGGGGATGGGGCAGACGATTTCTCAGCCCTTCGTGGTTGCCCGCATGATCGAGTTGCTGCTCAACGGCAGGACGACGCTGGGCAAAACACTCGAGGTCGGTGCCGGATGCGGCTATCAGGCAGCGGTGCTGGCGCAACTGACCTCCGAGGTCTATTCGCTCGAACGGCTGGCGCCGTTGCTGGAAAAGGCCAAGGCCAACATGCGCCAGTTGAAGCAGTTCAATGTGCGCCTCAAGCACGCCGATGGCCAGTTCGGGTTGCCCGAGGCCGGGCCTTTCGACAGCATCATCGTCGCGGCGGCCGGCCTGAAGGTGCCGCCGGCGTTGCTTGAGCAACTGGCGCTCGGTGGCCGCCTGGTCTTGCCAGTTGGTACGAGTGAACAGTATCTTTCGTTCATCGAACGGACGCCGCAGGCCTTTGTCGAAACCCGGCTCGATCCCGTTCGCTTTGTCCCTCTTCTCGCAGGAACACAATGATTCGCGTATTTGCCCCATTGGTTTCCGCCATGTTGTTGGCGGGTTGCATGTCCCAGCCACCGGCACCGACGGTCGATCGTAGTTCGGGGCAGATGCGCCCGAGCACCGTGGCTACGCCTTCGGGCCCCGGGTATTACACGGTCAAGCGGGGTGACACGCTGTACCGCATCGCCCTGGAGCACGGCCAGGATTACAAGGATGTGGCGGCGTGGAACAACATTACCAATGCGGGATCCATCCGCGAAGGCCAGGTGCTGCGCGTGGCGCCGCTGGGAGCAGTCACAACAGCGGCGGGTGGCGCGGTCGTTGCCCAGCCCGTAGTCACGGCGCCGGTTGTCGAAACGCAGTCGCTGGATGCGCCGGGCAAGGTCGTGAGTGCCTCGGCGCCGACGACGACTTCGATTTCCAGTGACGGACTCAAGCGTGAGCCACGTGGCGGCAAGGAACCGTATTCCGATGAAGCTTATGCGCGCCTGAACCGGAGCGGCGAGGCGACACCGAAAACGACACTTGCTGCGGTCGACCCCAAGTCGGAGCCAAAAACCGAGCCGCCGCCTGAAGCCAAGCCCGAACCGAAGGCGGAGCCGGCGACGGCTATCGGCCCCGATGACGTGGCGTGGCAGTGGCCGTCGTCAGGCAAGGTGATGTCGCCCTATAGTGATTCCGGCAACAAGGGCATCGATTTTGGCGGCAAGTCCGGCGATCCCGTGCAGGCGGCAGCCGATGGCAAGGTGGTCTATGCCGGTGCCGGTTTACGTGGCTACGGCGAACTGGTGATCGTCAAGCACAACGCGACCTTCCTCTCGGCTTACGCACACAACCGCAAGATACTGGTCAAGGAAGGCCAGCAAGTGACCCGTGGTCAGAAGATCGCCGAAATGGGTAGTACCGACAGCGATTCAGTCAAGCTGCATTTCGAGATTCGCAAGCAGGGCAAGCCGACCGACCCGTCGCTCTACCTGCCGAAAAGATGATGTCCGGAGTGGCGGAGGATTCGGAAGACGATGAACTGGCGTCGGCCGAGGCCGACCTGGCGCCGCTGCCCGATCCCGAGCCGGTCGCCCCGGAACTCGAGTTGCTCGAGGATGTCACTCAACTTTACCTGAATGAAATCGGCGCCAAGCCGCTGCTGACGCCGGAAGAAGAGGTGGCGACGGCTCGCCTGGTGTGTGCCGGCGATTTTTTGGCGCGCCAGAAGATGATCGAGCACAACCTGCGCCTGGTTGTGAATATTGCCAAGCATTACCTGAACCGCGGCATACCGCTGCTCGACCTGGTCGAGGAGGGCAATCTCGGCCTGATTCATGCGCTGGAAAAATTCGACCCCGAACGCGGTTTCCGTTTTTCGACTTACGCGACCTGGTGGGTGCGCCAGAGCATCGAGCGCGGCATCATGAACCAGTCGCGCACCATTCGCTTGCCTGTGCATGTGGTCAAGGAAATCAACCTGGTGCTGCGCGCCATCCGTCACCTCGAATCGGCAGCGAACCGCGAGACATCGGTCGAGCGCATTGCCGCGCTGATCGACCGCCCGGTCGCCGACGTGCGGCGCATCCTGCAGCTCAACGAGCACATTGCCTCGCTCGATGCGCCGCTGGAGATCGACCCGAGTCATACGATCGGTGAGGCGATTGCCGATGAATCTGCGGTCAATCCCGAAACCCTGCTGCAGTCCAGCGAGACGGACTCGCTGCTCGACGACTGGCTGGGGCAACTCACGGCACGCCAGCGCCAGGTCATCGAACGGCGCTACGGGCTGAACGGCGCCGATGTATCGACGCTCGACGTGCTGGCCAGCGAACTGGGTCTGACCCGGGAACGTGTCCGGCAGATCCAGGTGGAAGCCCTCGACCGCCTGCGCAAGATCGTCAAGCGGGGCGGCATCGCGCGTGACGCGCTACTTTAGCCGCATCATTGGCGCGGCATGCGCGCCCGGATTTCCTCGGCCAGCTGGGACACCGACATGGCGTAGAAGCTGGAGCGGTTGTAGCGGGTGATGACGTAAAAATTGTCGAAGCCGAGCCAGTATTCCGTCGCCCGGCCCGGTGAAACCAGATCGACCAGCGTTACCACGGCCTGCGGGTCGGCGCTCCCGGTTATTCCCTGCTGCGCCAGATCGGCT
Source organism: Dechloromonas sp. UBA6271 (assembly GCA_002440665.1). Classification (GTDB taxonomy): domain Bacteria; phylum Pseudomonadota; class Gammaproteobacteria; order Burkholderiales; family Rhodocyclaceae; genus Azonexus. Next base: position 41,102 of record DJUX01000008.1, on the reverse strand, counting down.
ACTTTCAGTGTCGGCTGGATGCCCGCCTCGATCAGGCTGCGCTCGGGTTCGCCGCGCGTGCGTGCGGGGACGGCAACCGCCTGTCCGGCCTGCCAGCCGTGTTGTTCAAGAAAGCGGGCGACGCTGCCGATGGCGTCGTCGACGCTGCCGTAGAGGTCGACTTTGCGGTCGCCATCGAAGTCGACCGCATAACGCCGCTGGCTGCCCGGCATGAACTGCGGAATGCCGATGGCGCCGGCGAAGGAGCCGCGGATGTTGAGCGGATCCATGCCGTTTTCACGCGCCAGCAACAGGAACTGTTCGAGTTCGGTACGGAAGAAATCGGCACGCCGCGGATAGTAGAAGGCCAGTGTGGCCAGCGCTTCGAGCACGCGGAAATTACCCATGTTGCGCCCGTATTCGGTTTCGACGCCGATGATGGCGACGATGATTTCTTCCGGCACCCCGTAGGTGGCACGGGCGCGTGCCAGGCTAACCTGGTTTTCCTGCCAGAACTGCACGCCCCAGTTGATCCGCCGCTCGTTCAGGAAGCGCGGCCGATAACGTTCCCACGAGCGCTGCAACGGCGAAGCCGGCGGCTTGATCAATTCGAGAACCTTGGCATTGGGGCGAATCTGCGCGAACTGCTCCAATAGCTGCTCGGCGTTGAAACCTTCGCGCTGCTCGAGGTCGCGGGCGAAGTCGACCACCTCCGGGTTGCCGGCAAAACCGGACATCGGCGTCGCGGCCTGGGTCAGGCAGGTGCTGGCAGCAAGTAACAGGGCGGCAAGGGTGTGTTTCAAGTCTTTCTCCATCAGGGGAGCCGCCTGATGGCGGCACGCAGTTTCTTCAAATCGTCCAGGATGCCGCTGTAGCGCGCTTGCAGGTAGGCGTCGACAACTTTCAGGACGGCCGGGGCCAGCGCCGGGCGCTCGTCTTCGAGGCGCCGGGCAAGCGCCAGCGGCGTTTCCCAAGGGGGGCAGTTTACTTGTCTTCGGGCCAGCCGGTGCAAGGCTTTTTGCCACAGGCGGGCGGCCGGGTCGAGGCGCGGTCGCTGGTACAGGGCCCAGGCGGTAATGGCCAGCAGTAGCGTGCCGCAGATGATTGCCAGGGTGGCTGCCAGATTGCGCCAGTCGGCATCGGGTAGACCGAGACGGCCGAGCAGTTCGCGTTGGCGTTCCGGGTTGTAGCCGAGGACGTACTGGTTCCACGCGTTGTTGATCGCCTCCCAGCGGAACTGTAGGGTGCGCAGCCAGTCGCTGCGCAGCTGGATCAGCGCCGGCAAGGGTTCGCCGGCCGGCATCGCGGCGGCGATGCCGTTCTCGACACGGCTTGGAGAAACGGCTGCGGTCGGGTCGACGCGCGTCCAGCCGCGGCCGGCGAACCAGACTTCGGCCCAGGCATGGGCATCGGACTGCCGGACGACGACGAAGCCGTCGACCGGGTTCGCCTCGCCGCCCTGATAGCCGGTGACGATGCGTGCCGGTACGCCAGCCGCGCGCATCAGGACGACGAAGGCGGAAGCGTAGTGTTCGCAGAAGCCGCGCTGGGTGACGAAAAGGAAATCATCGACCGGGTGTTCGCCGAGCAGCGGCGGCTGTAGCGTGTAGGCGAAGCTGGCGCCGGAAAACAGCGTCAATGCCTTTTGCACCAGCCGTTCCGGATCGGGCTCGGCCTGCCGCCAGGATTCGGCCAGCTCGCGCGAGCGGGGGTTGGCATTGGCGGGGAGGGCGAGATTGCGGCGCAGGACGGCCTGGTCTTCCTCACGATTGAAGCGGTAATCAAGGATCGCTGTCAGAGAAAAACGCTGGCGCTGGGTGAGCGGTACCCGGTTGGTTGCGGTCAACGTGCTGTCAAGGGTCAAATCGCCAGGCAGCGTGCCCGGTGCGTCGAGTGCCAGCAGCCAGCGCTGCTGGTGCGCTTCGAGCGTGGTTTCGTAGGCCAGCGCCGGTGACAGTGCCTCGATCTGCGGCGGTCGCAGTCGGCTTGGTTGTGGCCGCCAGGTCCTGCCGTCGTAGTATTCCAGGACCGGACCACGCCAGTAAAGTTGGCCGCGAGCCGGCGCCGGCTCGGCGAAGCGGACGCGAAAGGCGATTTCACCACTCAGTGCGAGATTGGCGATGTTGCCCGGCGCCATCTGCTCTGACAAACCGCTGCGCCCGCTATGGGCATCCTGCGGCAGACCCCAGAGCGGCCCGGCGACGCGCGGGAACAGGAGGTAGAGGACCAGCATGAAAGGGAGGGCCTGCAGCGTCAGCAGGCCGGCATAGCGCAGCGTTGCCGCCGGCGTACTCACCGCGCCGCCATGCAGGCGGATCAGGGTGGCGGTGACCAGCGTCATCGTGGACAGCAGCCAGACGCCGGTCGGGATGCTCTGCGAGTAGAAATAATGCGTCAGCAGCAGAAAGTAACCCAGCGTGACGATCACGGTCGCATCGCGCCGGCTGCGCAGTTCGAGCAGCTTCATGGCCATGAAGACGACCAGCATGGCGACGCCGGCATCGCGCCCGAACAGGGTGCGGAACTCGAACAGCACGCCGCCGCAGGCCACCGCCACCAGCAGTATCAGCGGCCAGCGGCCGGGCAGACGCTCGTTGCGCCACCACAGCCAGCCGGCCCAGGCAAAGATCGTGGCGCTCAGGGCGCTCAGCCACAGCGGCTGATGTTCGGCATGCGGCAGCGTCGTCGCCAGCGCGGTGGCGAACAGCCATGGCGCGGCGCCGCGGTCGAGGGCCTCGGCTGGGCGCGTACTCATGCCGGAAAGAGCGCCAGTGCTTCGAGGCAACGGTGGCGGTGCAGGTCGCCGTTGCCTGGCGCAATTTCATGCCCCGGCAGGCGTAGACCGTAACAGGCGCCGGCTTCCTCGGCCGCCAGTACCCAGCCGGCGAGGATCGCGATGCGGGTTTCCGGTGCGGTAGCCTCCGGCGTCAGCGACCAGTCGAGCTGCAGTTCATGCTGGGCGCCGCCGGCGAATTGTTTGACCAGCAGTGGCCGCTGCCCGCCATCGCGGGCGCTGGCTTTCCAGGCGACATGACGTGGCGAGTCGGCCGGCTGGCGCTCGCGGAAGCCGGCAAAATCCTCCTGCCCGTTGCCGCCACGCTGGTCGCCACTGCGGATTGCCGCCTGCAGCGGCGGCAGCGGTGTCGGCAGGGGCTGCGGGTAGACCAGGCAACGCATCGCCGGCTGCAGATAGCTCCAGGCGACGAACAGTCCGAGCGGATAGGTGGTCGCCAGTCGCGTCCGCGGCAGTTCCAGCCAGCCGCGCCGGGTGGTGGTCACGGGCACGGCGGTATCGGTCAGCCCGTGTGCGGCGACGGCGCAGGTGACGGCCGGCTGGCCATCGCCGGCGCGCAATTCGAGCGCCAGCCGCGGCGAGGCCCGGTCGCTCGAAAGCTGGAGCGGAAAGAGCGCGAGGTCGCCGGCAAATACCGGCAGACAGCGCCCGGGCGCGATGCTCAGGCCATGCAGGTTGCGGAAGGCGTGCACCATGCCGACCAGCGCCAGGCCGGCGAGCAGGAAAACCAGGGCATGGCCGAGCGCCAGGTTGTAATTGATGGCGCCGGTCAGCATGGCGAGCAGGGCGGCGGCAAAGAGCAGGCCGGCGCGCGTCGGCAGGATGAAGATGCGGCGCTGGGTCAGGCGCAGTGGTGCGCTGCCGTCGCTCTGCCAGCGAAACAGGCGGCGCTTGAGCTTGTCGATCAGGCGCACGGCGTCAGGGAATTGGCACGGCGCGGATGAGCGCCGCGATGTCCTCCGCCCGGGCCATGCCGGTGCCCTGCGTCGAGCGCAGGCGGTGGCGGGCGACAAAAGGCAGCATTTCCTGAACGTCGTCCGGCAGCACCATGTCGCGCCCGTCCAGCCAGGCTCCGGCGCGTGACGCGGCGAGCAGCGCCAGGCCGGCGCGCGGCGACAGGCCGTGCTGAAATGCCGGGTCGCGGCGGCTGGCCTCGATCAGCGCCTGCACGTAATCGATCAGCGGTTCGGCAGCGTGTACGGCAGTGACTTCGCGCTGCAGGGTGGGCAGATCGCTGGCCTCGATTACGGGTGTCAACTGATCGGCCAGCGCCCGCTGCCCGCCGGCCGCCAGCAGCGCGCGCTCGGCGCCGCGCTCGGGATAGCCGAGTTCGATGCGCATCAGGAAACGGTCCAGCTGCGATTCGGGCAGCGGGAAGGTGCCGATCTGGTACGACGGATTCTGTGTCGCGATCACGAAAAACGGCTCGGGCAACTGGCGGGTTTCGCCCTCGACCGTCACTTGGCGTTCTTCCATCGCTTCGAGCAGGGCACTCTGGGTTTTGGGCGTGGCGCGGTTGATCTCGTCGGCCAGCACCATTTGTGCGAAGACCGGGCCGGGCAGGAAGCGGAATTCGCCAGTCTGGCGTTCGTAGATCGAAACGCCGGTGATGTCGGCCGGCAGCAGGTCGCTGGTGAACTGGATGCGCGAGAAGGCGAGGCCGAGCAGGCGGGCCAGCGCGTGGGCGAGGGTGGTCTTGCCGACGCCGGGCAGATCCTCGATCAGCAGGTGTCCTCCGGCCAGCAGGCAGGCCAACGCCTGGCGGATTTCGCGATCCTTGCCCAGGATGACACGGCTGGCTGCCGCGAGGACCGGGTCGAGCGGTCGTGGCTTTGTGCTCAGGGTTGAGCGGGTGACACCCGGCATCATGGTATTCCGAAAATGTAAGCGGAAACCATTCTAATGCTTGAAGCGGCGCGCTGATTGGGTCGATAATGACATTTCAACGTGCGCCGCACAGTGCGCCGGTTTGGAGAGAGATAACGAGTGACAACCACCGCCATCATCACCCATCGCGACTGCCAGTTGCATGACATGGGTTCGCATCACCCGGAATGCCCGCAACGCCTTACCGCCATCAACGATCACCTGATTGCCCAGGGGATCGATGCTTATTTTGTTTACTACGACGCGCCGCTCGCTACCTTCGAGCAACTGCTGCGCGTGCATCCGGCATCGCATCTGGAACGCATCAAGCGTGCCTCGCCGGAACACGGTGTAGTTCACCTCGACCCGGATACCGCGATGAATCCGCATACCTGGCAGGCGGCGCTGCGTGCTGCCGGCGCCGGGTGTCATGCGGTCGACCTGGTCATGAAGGGTGAAATCGAGAATGCCTTTTGCGCTGTCCGCCCGCCCGGTCACCACGCCGAGAAGGCCAACCCGATGGGCTTCTGCTTCTTCAACAACATCGGTGTCGCCGCTCGCCATGCACTGAAGGCGCATGGTCTGGAGCGGGTCGCCATCATCGATTTCGACGTCCATCACGGCAACGGCACCGAAGACTGTTTCGCCGGCGACGAGCAGGTGTTGATGTGCAGCATCTTCCAGCACCCGTTCTACCCGTACAGCGGCGCCGACAAGCCGGCAGCCAACATGTGCAACGTGCCGCTGGCTGCAGGTTGCGGCGGCGAAGAGTTCCGCGATGCGGTGACCCAGGTCTGGATGCCGCGCCTGAAGGAATTCAAGCCGCAGATGATCTTCATCTCGGCTGGTTTCGACGGGCATTACGAGGACGATATGGGCGGCCTGAAGTTGCTGGAGAAGGATTACGCCTGGTGTACCGAGGAACTGAAAAAGGTCGCCGCGCAATTCTCGGAGAAGCGCATCGTTTCCATGCTCGAAGGCGGTTACGTGATGACGTCGCTGGCGCGTAGCGTCGGCGCCCATCTGCGTTCGCTGGCCGATCTCTAAGCACCCGTTTCTTCAGAAAATCGCAGGGGTGAGGTAAAATCTCGCCCTTTCCTAACGTTCAACCGGATGATTCCATGGCGTTGATTGTTCAAAAATACGGCGGCACCTCGGTCGGCAACCCAGAGCGCATCAAGAATGTCGCCAAGCGTGTTGCCAGGTTCCAGGCGCAGGGCCACCAGGTCGTCGTCGTCGTTTCCGCGATGAGCGGCGAAACCAACAAGCTGATCGCGCTGGCCAAGGAAGTCCAGGCCAACCCCGATCCGCGCGAGCTGGATGCCATCATGTCCACCGGCGAACAGGTCACTACCGGCCTGCTCTCGATGGCGCTGATGGACATCGGCTGCAAGGCCAAGAGCTACACCGGCGGCCAGGTCAAGGTGTTGACCGACAGTACGCACACCAAGGCGCGCATCCTGTCGATCGACGAAGCCAACATGCGCCGCGATCTCGATGCCGGCAACGTCATCGTCGTCGCCGGTTTCCAGGGCGTCGATGCCGACGGCAACATCACCACGCTTGGCCGCGGCGGTTCCGACACCTCCGGCGTCGCCCTGGCAGCCGCGCTGAAGGCCGACGAGTGCCAGATCTACACCGATGTCGATGGCGTCTACACGACCGACCCGCGTGTCGTGCCGGAGGCCAAAAAGCTCGACACCATCACTTTCGAGGAAATGCTGGAAATGGCCAGCCTCGGCTCCAAGGTGCTGCAGATCCGCTCGGTCGAATTCGCCGGCAAGTACAAGGTCAAACTGCGCGTTCTTTCCAGCTTCCAGGACGAAGGGGAAGGTACGCTGATCACTGTTGAGGAAGACAAGAACATGGAACAACCGATCATCTCCGGTATCGCCTTCAATCGCGACGAAGCAAAGCTGACCGTCCTCGGCGTGCCGGATACCCCGGGGATCGCCTACCAGATCCTGGGTGCCATCGCCGATGCCAACATCGACGTCGACATGATCATCCAGAACGTCGGCCATGACGGCACGACCGATTTTTCCTTCACGGTCAATCGTGGCGAATTCGCTAAGGCCAAGACCATCCTCGAAGACGTCAAGGTCAAGCTGGGGGCCCGCGAAGTCACCGGCGACAACAAGATCTGCAAGGTTTCCGCCGTCGGCGTCGGCATGCGCTCCCACCCGGGCGTCGCCAGCCAGATGTTCAAGGCGCTGGCCGACGAGGGCATCAACATCCAGATGATCTCCACTTCCGAGATCAAGATTTCCGTCGTGCTTGACGAGAAATACCTGGAACTGGCCGTCCGCGTGCTGCACCGTACCTTCGGTCTCGACCAGTAAGTTTGACCGCAAGGCGCGGAGGCTATATCATCCGCGCCTTCGTTGAAGTCTGGATCCGGAGACGTGGCCGAGAGGTCGAAGGCACTCCCCTGCTAAGGGAGCATGCGGGCAAAACCTGCATCGAGGGTTCGAATCCCTCCGTCTCCGCCAGCAATTGAAATAAGCCCTTGAACTCAAGGGCTTATTTTGTTTCAAAGGTACTCCACGAACCCTGGCGGGAGGGGCCATGACCACCAACCGAATTCGCATCATCGGTGCCGCCAGCGGTGTTGGGGCCCAGGACCGCGGCTGCGAGGACGGGCCGGTCGCCTTTCATCGTTCGCAAGCTTGGCACGAGCTCGAGCGTCACCCGCTCATCGATTGGGGCAGGACCCTGTTCGCGCAAGACATGCCGGGCCATGCGCCGGTCGAACGGGTTGCCGATATCTGCCACGAGTTGGCTGATGAGGTCGCCGGGACGCTGGCCGCCGGTGCCTTTCCGCTGGTCATCGGCGGCGATCACTCGGTCGCCATCGGGACGTGGAGTGGCGTCGTAGGCTTTGTCGGCGCCCCCTTGGGCCTGTTGTGGATCGACGCCCATCTCGACAGCCACACGCCGGAAACTTCCTACTCCGGGGCAATCCACGGCATGCCGCTGGCCTGTCTGCTGGGGCGCGGCGACAAGCGGCTGCTTGGCATGGGTATTCCCGGTGTTCAACTCAGCCCGCAGCATACCGTCGTTCTCGGCCCGCGTTCCTGGGAACCGGAGGAAGCCGAGTTTCTCGCACGTCTGGGCGTGCGCATCATCGGCAGCGACGAGATCGCTGCGCGCGGTTTTGCAGAGTGCCTCGACGAGGCGGCGAGCACCGTCGCCGGGGCCGCCAACGGTTTCGGCATCACCCTCGATCTCGATGCCATCGATCCGGAGATCGCCCCCGGCGTCGGCAGTCCGGAGCCGGAAGGGCTGTCGGTGCGGGAAGTGCGACTGGGACTCCACCGCCTGGCCGGTACGCCCGGTCTGCGCGCCCTGGAAATCGTTGAATACAATCCGGACCGCGATCGCCATGGCATCACCGCGCGTCTGATTTCCGAACTGATCGGCGAGATTCTGCCGCAACTGACCCGCCCGCCGCGCTCATCCGCGCCGGCGCGCCATTGAAATCCCCGCGATGAACAGCGATCACCATTCCATTCTGGGCGTTGCGCCGGGCGCCAGCCCTGCCGAAGTGAAGCGTGCCTACCGCCGACTGGCGATGCGCTGGCATCCGGATCGCAATACCGACCCGGCGGCGACCGAGCATTTCAAGCGGATACGGGCGGCTTACGAGCAGCTTGTTGCGGTCGACGCCCCCGCCGACGCAAAAACCGCGGAAGCCGAGCCGGAGCCAGAGCCGGAAACCGAAGAGGCCGTGGCCAAGGCCGCGGACATTCGCCTGAATCTTGAAATCAGTCTGGAAGAGGCGGCGGCCGGTTGTCGCAGAAGCATCGACTACACGCGCGGCAAGGCCTGCCCGACCTGCGACGGCAGCGGCGAGGCCGGCATGGCCCGCACGCGCTTTTGCGAAGCCTGCCATGGCAGCGGTCGCGTGCACAATGCCAGGCGCGTGCTGGTGAGCTGCGACGCCTGCCTCGGGCGGGGTTTTTTCAGTGAGCGGATTTGTCCCGACTGCGGCGGCAGTGGGCGCGAGACCGCCAGTGTCAGCCTGGAGATCAGGGTGCCGCCGGGCATGTTGCCGGGCGACGAGTTGCGTCTGGCCGGGCAGGGCGAGGCAGCCAGCGATGAACTGGCGGCGGGCGATCTGTTCCTGACCATCGTCATCCGCAGCCACCCGTTGTTTCAGCTGCGTGGGCGCGATCTGTACTTCAGCATGCCGGTCAGTGCGCTGGCCTTGCTGGCGGGCGGCGAGATCGAGTTGCCGGCGCTGGCCGGTAGCCTGCGCAGCACGCTGGAGCCCGGCGACCCGGCAGCGCGCGATCTGCGCCTGGCCGGTAAAGGCTTTCCCGGGCGGGGCAAGCATCCCGCAGGCGACCTTGTCGTCCATTTGCAGCCGGTTTTTCCGGGCAAGCTGAACGCCCGCCAGCGCAAGTTGCTGCTCCAGGCCAATGCCGCGTTACTGGACGAGGCGGCGGGCAGCCTGCCAGAGATCGCCGGGTGGAACCGGCAATATCTCCAGCGCTAGGCTTTTTGAATTTCAGGGATTTTTGCCAGTCGACCGCAGCATTCATTCGAGCGCGAGCGAGGCGTAATAAACTAGCGTGCTGATTCAACCTGCCTGCGGTGGCCCATGACCTCCATTTCGGAAGAACTTGCCGAACAGATTCGCGCCATTCGCGAGGAGGTGGTCATGAAGACGCTGTCGGTCACGCTGCTCGCCGGCGGCGTGCTGCTGATCGGCAACATGGCGCGCAATCTGCACCTGGGCAATTCGCTCAGCGTCGTGCATCCCGTGCTTTACCTGACGCTGTTTGCGGTTTTCCTGCTGCGGCGGCGCATCGGCGCCGAACGCATCGCCTGGTTTACGGTCGTCCTGCTCTACCTTGCAGCCACCGGCGGGCTGTTCATCTACGGGCTGGCCGGCAATTCGGCGGCGGTCTACATGGCCTTCTGCTTCGTCTCGACCACCTTCTTCGGCGTGCGTGGCGGCAGTGTGGCGGCGGCGCTCAGCATCGGCAGTTGCGCCCTGGTCGGCATCCTGCACGTTGGGGGCTGGATCGCCCTGAGCTTCGACCTGCCGACTTTCATGCAAAATCCGTACAGCTGGGTGGCGGCAGTGCTGACCATCGGCTCGATGTCGTGGCTGGTTCTCAGCCAGGTCGGAAGTCTCAACGACCGCCACATGAAGCTGCTCTGCGAGCAGCACCATCAGGCCCGCCACGACGCGCTGACCGGGCTGAACAATCGCGTGGCGCTCGAGAGCATTCTCGATCAGTCGATTGCCGATACCGTGCGCGAAGATCTGGTGCTGGCGGTCTTTCTGCTCGATCTCGATCGTTTCAAAAACATCAACGATTCGCTCGGGCACAACGCCGGCGACAGTCTGCTGGTCGAGGTGGCGACGCGGCTGCAGGGCTGTGTGCGTGGGGCGGATACGGTTGCCCGCCTGAGCGGCGACGAGTTCGTCGTGCTGCTGCCGCGCCTGGCCTCGCCCGACGTGACCACCATCGCCGGCAAGCTGATCGACGCCCTGTCGGCCCCCTACCTGATTGGCGACCGGGAACTGCGGACGACGCCGTCGATCGGCATCAGCCTGTGCCCGCGCGACGCGCAGGATGTCGAAACCCTGATCAAATATGCCGATACCGCCATGTACGCCGCCAAGGCGAAAGGGGGCGGGCGTTTTCAGTATTTCGCCCCGGAGATGAATCAGGCGGCGACCGAGCGCCTGCTGATCGAGTGCCGGCTGCGCGAAGCCATGGATCAAGGGCTGCTCGCACTGCATTACCAGCCAAAAATCGACATGGCCGGACGCCTGACCGGGCTGGAGGCACTGCTTCGTTGGGAGGCCGAGGGGGCGTCTTCCATGCTGCCGGCGCAATTCATCGCCATCGCCGAAGAGAGCGGGCTGATCGACGAAATCGGCGACTGGGTGCTCATTGCCGTCTGCCGGCAATTGCGCGCCTGGCTCGATGACGGGATTCGTCCGCCGCGCGTGGCGATCAATTTGTCGACCCGGCAGCTTCGCCAGCACGATCTGGCCATGAGCGTGGCGCGCCGGCTGAACGAGGCTGCGGTGGCGCCGGATCTGCTGGAATTCGAAGTCACGGAAACGGCCGCCATGGAAAATCCCGATACCGCTGCCCGGCGCCTCGGCGAGTTGGGAGCGATGGGAGTCACCTTGAGCATCGACGATTTCGGTACCGGCTATTCTTCGCTTTCACATTTGCGCAGCCTGCCGCTCGACGCGCTGAAGATCGACCGTTCATTCGTGCGCGACATCGCCAGCGACGCCAACGATCTGGCCATTGCCCGCGGCACCATCGCGCTGGCGCACAGCCTCGGCCTGCGGGTGGTGGCGGAGGGCGTGGAAACCATGGCTCAGTGGAAGCTGCTGCGCGATCACGGGTGCGATGAAGTACAGGGCTACCTGATCGCCCGGCCGGCACCGGCCGAGGCACTGGCCGGCATTCTCAGCATGGGAAGAATCTCGCTGCCGGTGCCGGGCTAAAGGACAACTCGGCTTACAGCAGCGGACTCATCGTCTGGACCGCATTCTCGAGCAGACGGCGGGCGCGTGGCCGGGCGCGCCACTGTTCGAGTTCCAGCGTGCGGGAGCGGGCTTCGTAAGCGTGTTGCAAGGCCCGCGTCGCGGCAGAAAATTCCCGGTCGTAGGCGATCAGCGATACCTCGAAATTAAGCTCGAAGCTGCGCAGATCGAGATTGACCGTGCCGAAAATGGTAATTTCCTCGTCGATGACCATACTCTTGGTGTGCAGCAGGCCGTCGCGGAAGTGCAGAATCCTGACCCCGACGGCCAGCAGGTCCTCGTTGTAGGCTTCACTGGCGTAGCGCACCAGGCGTGAGTCGATCTTCTCGGGAACGATCAGTACGACCTGGACACCACGCAAGGCAGCAGTGCGCAGCGCCGTCAGCAGCGCTTCGCCGGGTACGAAATAGGGCGTGGTGAGGACGATTTCACGGCGCGCCGCGTAGATTGCGGCGAGCAGGAGGGCGTCGATGGGCAGCGTTGATGCCTGTGGCCCGGAGGGGAATATCTGGACAAGGCTGGTGCCGGCGGGCTCCAGGATGGGCGGGGGCGGCGGTGTGAAACGGTTGCCGGTCTGCAGCGACGTTACGGTGAGTGATACCGCTTCGAGCACCCAGGCGGCCGGCCCTTCGATCCGCACCATGGCATCCACCCACTCGCCGACGCCGGCATCCTGCTTGAAAAAGCGCGGGTCGGCGATATTCATGCTGCCGGTGTAGGCAATGCGGCGGTCGATGACCGCGATCTTGCGATGGTCGCGCAGGTCGAAACGCACGAACAGGGCACGCAGCGGATTGACTGGCAGAACTTCGACGACCTCGACGCCGGCCTCACGCAGGCGTTCGATCGCCGCGCTCTTGAAAAAAGGCCGGCTGCCGAGCGAATCCATCAGCACGCTGCAGGCGATGCCGCGTTGCGTGGCGTGCACCAGCGCGGCAATGAGGTCGTCGACGAAGCCGCCGGCGCTCCAGATATAGAACTCCAGGCGCACCGAACTGCGGGCCGCGTCGATATCGGCAATCAGCGCGCGCATGATCGCTGCACTGTCGGCGAGCAACTGGAGTCGGTGACCGCTCATCAGGGGCAGTCCGACCGCAGCATGGGCCAGCCGGCTGATGCTTTCCCCGCCGGTGGAGAGGGTTGTCGCCGAGACAATGCTGGCTGCCGGAATGCCTTCAGCCCAGCGCAGCATTTCCGGGCGCAGGGCGGCTGCCCGTTGCATCCAGATTTTACCCAGCCGCCGTTCGCCGATCAGCAGATACATCAGCGCCCCGAGCGCCGGCAGCAGAATGACCAGCAGCAACCAGCCGACGGCCGTTCCATGCGCATTGCGCCGCGAAAAAATGCGCAGCGCGATGCCGAGCAGCACGCACAGATGGAGGAGGGACAGGAAACTCAACATGGTGGCTGCAGTATCGGCTGCCTGATCTTGCCCGGTCAATGGCCGGTGATGCCGCGCTCGCGATGCTTATCCGGCTGCTTGCGGATGCGGCTCGAATTTGAAGCGTTTGGGCACGTCGACCGCAGCAATCCGCTGCAGCGGCAATGTCTGCCAGCAGATCGCGGTGCCGTCGTTTCCCGTCAACAGGGCGAGAAAGTCGTCATCGCCCGCGGTGTTGCCGGTGGCTGTACGGCACTCGCCGAGAAAATGTGCCAGGTCGCGGTCGTCGAGCAGGCCGATGCCGAGTTCGGTTTCGAGCAGGATGCTGCCTTCCTCATCGAGAAATGCCGCCTTTACGGCACCGGCCGGCTGGCCGTTGTGGCTGACAAAGCTGTCTTCCTCGCGGCGGAACACCCACGGCGTGTAGGCTAGTTCAACGAACACCCGTTGCGGGCCGTTCTGCAGGAACCAGCAGCCTGAGTCGTCACAACCGTACTGCCGGTTAATGAAGGCGATCAGGCCACTGTGGGTGATGCGTTCTCCCTGCAGTCGCCAGTCGCCCCGCCGGTCAAGCGACAGCCAGCCGTAACAGGCGGGGACGTTGGGCCACTTGGCGATGGCAGAGAGATCGACGGTCATCAGCTTTCGTACGCTTCCATCGGCGGGCAGGCGCAGTTCAGGTTGCGGTCGCCATACACATCGTCGATGCGATTGACGCTCGGCCAGAACTTGTTGGCCTTGACCCAAGGTAATGGGAAAACGGCCTGCTCGCGGCTGTAGGGATGCTTCCAGTCGCTATCGACGACATCCACCTGCGTATGCGGGGCATTTTTCAGCGGATTGTTGTCGGCCGACCAGAGGCCATTCTCAATCTGGCGGATTTCTTCACGGATGCTGACCATCGCAGCGATGAAGCGGTCGAGTTCGGCCTTCGATTCGGATTCCGTCGGCTCGACCATGATCGTGCCGGCGACCGGGAAGGACACCGTCGGCGCATGGAAACCGTAGTCCATCAGGCGCTTGGCGATGTCGATCTCGGCGATGCCGGTGGCGGCCTTGATCGGGCGGATGTCGAGAATGCACTCGTGCGCGACGCGGCCGTTCTTGCCGGTATAGAGCACCGGATAATGGGCATTCAGCTGCTGCGCGACATAGTTGGCATTGAGGATGGCCACCTGCGTCGCCTTCTTGACGCCGGCGCCGCCGAGCATGGCCATATACATCCAGGAGATGGTCAGGATCGAAGCCGAGCCGAACGGCGCAGCGGAGACTGCACCCTGGCCGGCATTGACGCGATCCGCCGGGCCGGTGGCAGCCACGGCGTGGTCGGCCATGAACGGCGCCAGATGGGCCTTGAGGCCGATCGGGCCCATGCCCGGTCCGCCGCCGCCGTGCGGGATGGCGAAGGTCTTGTGCAGGTTCATGTGGCTGACGTCGGCGCCGATGAAGCCGGGCGAGGTCAGGCCGACCTGGGCGTTGAGGTTGGCGCCGTCCATGTACACCTGGCCGCCGTTGGCATGGACGATGGCGCAGATCTCGCGGACCGCTTCCTCGAACACGCCGTGCGTGGACGGGTAGGTGATCATCAGGCAGGCGAGGTCGTCCTTGTGCTCCTCGGCCTTGGCTTTCAGGTCGGCGACGTCCACGTTGCCGTTATCGTCGCAATCGACGACGACGACCTTCATGTTGGCCATCTGGGCGGTGGCCGGGTTGGTGCCGTGCGCCGACTTGGGGATCAGGCAGACGTTGCGGTGTTCCTCGCCGCGGCTGGCGTGGTAGCGGTCGATGGCGACCAGGCCGGCGTATTCGCCCTGGGCGCCGGAGTTCGGCTGCATGCAGATGGCGTCGAAGCCGGTGACCGTCTTCAGCCACTCGGTCAGGCCAGCAATCATTTCGAGATAGCCAACTGCCTGGTCGCGCGGCGCGAAGGGGTGCAGGCCGCCGAATTCCGGCCAGGTGACCGGGATCATCTCGCTGGTCGCGTTCAGCTTCATGGTGCAGGAGCCGAGCGAGATCATCGAGTGGTCGAGCGCCAGGTCCTTGTTCTGCAGCGACTTCAGGTAGCGCAGCATCTCGTGTTCGGTGTGGTGCGTATTGAAGACCGGATGGCTGAGGATGGCGTCGGTGCGGTAGAGGTCGTCAGGCAGCGCAGCGTCGGCCTCGGTGACCTGGGTATCGATGGCTTCCATGTCGAGCGTGACTTGGGCGATCAGCTTGAACAGGGTGGCGATATCGTGGCGGGAGGTCGTTTCGTCGAAAGAAACACCCAGTACACCGGCCGCGACGCGACGCAGGTTGTAACCGGCGGCCAGCGCTGCGTGATAAACGGTTTCGGCACGGGCGCCGAGGTCGAAATGGACGGTATCGAAGAACTGTTTGGTCAGCACGGCAATGCCGGCGCGCTTGAGGCCTTCGGCGAAGATCGCGGTGAGGCGGTGAATGCGGCCGGCGATGGTCTTGAGGCCTTGCGGGCCATGATAGACGGCATACATGCCGGCCATGTTGGCGAGCAGCACCTGCGACGTGCAGATATTGGAATTGGCCTTCTCTCGGCGGATGTGCTGCTCGCGGGTCTGCAGCGTCATGCGGTAGGCGGTATTGCCACGGGCGTCTTTTGACACCCCGATGATGCGGCCCGGCATCGAGCGGACATAGGCTTCGCGGGTGGCGAAGAAGGCGGCGTGCGGGCCACCGAAGCCCATCGGAATGCCGAAGCGCTGGCTGGAACCGAGGGCGATGTCGGCGCCCATGGCGCCCGGCGATTTGAGCAGCACGAGGGCCATCAGGTCACTGGCGACAGCGACGGTGGCGCCCTTGGCCTTCAGTATGGCGATGGTGTCGGTCAGGTCGCGTACATTGCCGTTGTCGGCGGGGTACTGGAGCAGGGCACCGAAGAAATCTTCGTCTTTTACGCTGTCGACCGCAGCAATGACCAGTTCGAAGCCGAAATAGCCGGCCCGGGTCTTGACGACGTCGATGGTCTGCGGGAAGCAGGCGCTATCGACCAGGAAACGGTTCGATTTCGCCTTGGAAACGCGGCGCGCCATGGTCATCGCCTCGGCGGCGGCAGTGGCTTCGTCGAGCAGCGAAGCGTTGGCAATTTCCAGGCCGGTCAGGTCGGTGACCATCTGCTGGAAGTTCATCAGCGCTTCCAGGCGGCCCTGGGCGATTTCGGCCTGGTAGGGCGTGTAGGCGGTGTACCAGCCCGGGTTTTCCATGACGTTGCGCAGGATGACCTTGGGCGTCAGGGTGTCGTAGTAGCCCATGCCGAGGCAGGACTTGTTGACGACGTTCTTGCCAGCGATGGCCTTCAGCGTCGCCAGCGCCTCGTGCTCGCGCTGTGGGGCGGGCAGTGGCAGGTCCGCGGGCAGGCGGATGGCGGCGGGAACGGTCTGGGCGATCAGTTGTTTCAGGCTGTCGGCACCGATGGCGGCCAGCATGGCTGAGATTTCAGTCGGACACGGGCCGATGTGACGGGCGATGAACTCGTCACGCTGCTCCAGTGCGGAGAGCGGTTGATTGAGCGGCATGGGCGATCCTTGTTCAGGCGGCGTCGGCGACGGCCTGGTAGGCGGCGGCATCGAGCATCTTGTCGAGGTCGGCGACGTTGTCCGGGGTCATCTTGAATAGCCAGGCGGCGTAGGCGTCCTGATTGACCGATTCCGGCGCGTCGGCGGCAGCCTCATTGACTTCGGTCACGGTGCCGGCGATCGGCGCGTAAACGTCAGCCGCGGCCTTGACCGATTCGACGACGGCGATTTCCTTTTCGGCATCGAAATGGGCGCCGACTTCCGGCAATTCGACGAAAACGAGGTCGCCGAGGGCTTCCTGGGCGTGGTCGGTGATACCAACGGTGACGGTGCCGTCAGCGTTGAGCAGCATCCATTCGTGGGAGGTGGCGTACTTGAGATTGGCGGGGACGTTGGACATGGTTGCTCCTTAAAAAGCGTTGTCGGTTAAAGAGGGTTGATGGATAATGCGTTTCAAAGCTGTGAGCGAAACTCGGCCTCGCGCCGTGTGAACCTTTGGGGTTCCTATACTCATGGCTTTTTCCTTTTCTGCTCGCCAAAACGGCTTTCCAGCGTCAATGGCTGTTGAGCGTTGAAGAAACTGCCGCGTTCCGGCCCAAAGTGCAGATCGTGGATTTCTCCCACCTGCGGCCAGATCAGTTTCAGGAATCGTTCCTCACGTTTCGCAGTGCCGCTGATTTGATCTTCGCGCGCTTCATAAAAGCGTTGCACAGCCCAAAGAAAATAATCGACCGCTTGTAGGCATGCCTCGTTTTTCGGGGTCGAAACGCTGATCTTCCAGGCGTCCTGATCGCCCCGGCCAAAGCCGAACTTGGCGGTGAAGTCGCGTTCCGCGTGGTCGATGGCGGTACGGATGGCTTCGTTACGGTCACTCTGGCCGCGGCGGGCGACGCAGACATCATAAACATCGGCCAGCCGATGAAACTTGCCGAACAGAGAACGCATCAGCCGATCGTAAAGTTCATTGTGCCGATAACGATAGTCGGGTTCAGCCTCATTCCGTTCCAGAACGTCTTGCAAAATACGCTCCTTGTCGCAGACCACGGCATGAAAGCGCAGGGCATTGCCTTCGGCGGCCAGTAGTTTGAAGACCTGATAACGCACTTCCGGCAAATCGTCCTTGGCGTGAAACGCTGCGGCGGTCTTGCCGCGTGCGGGGTCGAAGGAAGGCACGTCGGCAAAGTAGGCATCGGCGAGCAGCATCTGGCGCAAGGCCGTCAACTTGTCGCCTAAACCCTGCGGATCGTCAACTTCCAACTTGCCGAGAATAAAAAAACGTGAGCAACCCGGTGTACCGACAATGGCACGGCGACGGTTGGCGAACAGCGTCGGGTCGCCGGCTTCGTCGACGAAGATGTTCAGCGAATCGGTATCGGGCATGCTCATTCAGGCCGCAGCCCCGGAATCGGCCGCGCCTTGAAATGCCCCCGGCCAACCGCCATGCGCCTCGATGGCTTCATCGATCTCGTCCATCAGGCGGATGGTTTCGTTGAGGGCGACGACCACGCGCTGATAGTGGGCGATGTCATGGACCGACAGCGTCCGGCCCTTGCGGTCCTTCAGCCATTTTTCGCAGACCTGATAGCCGCCGACATGGAAGTTCCAGACGGCTTCCGGCACACCGGCAAAGTGCTGGCTGGCGTTGATCCAGACTGCGCCATCTTTATAGGTTGGTTTCTTGGGAATGCTGTTGTTGCCTTCACCCTCGAAACGGGTGATGAAATTGTCAACCTTTGGTGATTCGAGTAGGTGCAGTGCAATCAGTTCGTCGCCAATTTTGGAGAGCACCTGGAGCAGAGCAATATTCGAGGTGAGCAGGACAATTGGAAACCCTTGGGAGAGCGAAGTGCGATAGCGGCGTCGATATTCGAGAGAGTGGAAAAGGCCATATAACCATGACACTATGTCCTCTGGCCCGGTAGTTTTATTGCCATCCCCTCTACCCGTTTGGACAAATTGCATCCGAGTAGTTGCGCACCAGTCCCTGACGAACTCCTCGCTGAGGTTGTGTACCTGTTCAACCTTCTCGCCTAGCAAGCTTTCATAGCGATAGAGGGGAAAGAACGTAGTCCCTCGATCATGAGTACCAGTTTTCATTTCAATCATCAGCCGAGAAGTGCCCACGCTAAACCGGCCGGGAGTCGTCCATGTGCTTGAACTAACCAAGCCAATGTTCGGGCCAGCGATAACATGCTTCATCGTTGGCAGTGACCGACTAGCTACTGCGTCCCCGTGATAAAAAATCCACCGAGTGTCAAACGGGCGATAAAGCAGGGCCTGAACGTATCTTTGATAGTTCGATTCGGAGACAAGTAGGGCGTCGAACTCTCTAACTGTTTCGAGAAGCGACATTTCATCGAAGCCAATAACTACGGCATCTCGGTTTGTCTTAATGCCAGCTCCAAACCTTACAAAAATTGAATCGAGGCGACGTACAATTGCCCGGCCTGCCTCATCCTGTGGCAGGAAGCCACAGTTCTCGGTATCGGGTTGAATCCGCTGCCATCTAGTATCTGCAACGGAACGTGATGACAGCATCGCGTATTTTGAATCTCTCCGACCTAGAAGGTCTGCGTAATGAACGATGGAGCCTTTGCCTTGTCTCGACCGAGCGTAAACGTGAATGGCGACAGACTGAGCAATGTCAAATACGTTCTCGTCGTTTTCGATGCCGACAACGATTTCGTTCACGCCACCATGTAAATTGAGCTCGAATAAGCTGCTGAATTCCTTGACGAGCCTCTCACGCATTCCACGCAATGATGTTGAGGAAAGCATTGTTCCATTGGTGATGTAGCCGAATACCCCAACATCGGCAGCACTGACGATATCCTGCGCGATGGAAATAAATTTCACAAAGTCGTCTTGGATGTTTCGCTCAAACTGAAGTTGATTCCTCTCTCTGATCGGAGTGTCTTTAAAGTTGCGATACTTATCTACGATCCGACGAGCCTCAGGGGTTAAGTTTGCAGAGTAATTCGCATACGGTGGGTTTCCAATGACGACTGTGAATTTCTTGTCCCGCTTGATCTTGTTGACCGCTTCGGCCTCGTGTGCAAGTGCTTCAAAATCAGGTAATGCTAGTTGCCGTTGCCACGGTTCAAGCGCATTGGTCAGATAGATGCGGGCACGTTCATCGGTAGTAAATTTGTAGCCGGTTTCGGCGAGTTTGAGGCCGATTTTCATGTGTGCGATGGCATACGGAGCCATCATCAACTCGTAGGCGTGCAGGCGCGGCAGCAGACCTTTGGGAACGTAATCGTTCCAGGCGGCCAGTCGTTGCGCCTCATTCAGATTCTGCTTCGTCCATTTGGAGGTCAGGGTCGAATAAATCACATCGATGACTTCGACGAGAAAGGTGGCGGTGCCGGTGGCCGGGTCAAGTATCTGAACGAAGGGTTCGTCGGGCGAGATTGAGCGCTTTTCGTCGGCTGCATCGGTGAGCGGTGGCAGTTTCATTTCTGGATGCTTTATCAGCATCTCGCCCCAGGTGGCGGTATCGGCAAGGCCGTCGGCCAGACCGAATTCGCTTTGCAGCAGTTCGTGCACGCTGCGGACGATGTAGCTGACCACCGGTTGCGGGGTGTAGAAGACGCCGCGCTGGATTTTCAGTTGCTTGTTGTAGGCGTTGAGGAAGTGTTCATAGAAGTGGATGACTGGGTCTTCGCCGCGTGTCTTGTTGCCGAAGTCGCGCAGGATGGCGGGGAGGTCGGTTTCCTGTCCGCGCAGCAGTTCCACCACATCCTGGATGCCGAGTTCGTCGAAATCGATGCCGCCCTTGCGTCCGCCGGCTTTTAAGAAGGTTTGCAGCATTTCCTTTAGGAAGGGGTTGGTGATTGGCACCATGTCGACGACGTTCTGGGCGATCAGGGCTGTGCCGTGGCGGCCTTCGCTCATTTCGGTGCGCGAGATGGCGGCGGTGAGCAGGCCGTAGGTGATGGTCTGGGCGTAGGTATCGGCGAAGCTTTCCGGCGTCAGGTCGTGGATCAGCGCGGTCTGGAAAGCTTTGTAGAGTCTGGTCAGTGCGCCGCGTTCGGTTTCGGCGGCGAGCATGCGTTTGGCCTTGTCGCGGATGCCGCGCGCGAGCCGGGCGAGTTCTTCGGCGAGCAAATCCGCGGTCTGGATGACGTGGCCGATGCGGTGGCGGAAGGGTCTGCGCCAGTTTTCGCGCCAGGCTTGGGTGTCGCTTTCATCATCCGGCCAACGCAGGCGTTGGCGTAGGTCGTCGGCGACCTTAGCCAACTTGAGCGGGGTGTCGCCGCCATCCCAGCCGAGGACGTTCAGGGTGGGCAGGTCGCCAGGGTTCTGATGGAAGTGGGCGAAGGCGATTTCGCGGGCCAGGCTGTTTTCTTCGCCGAAGGCGGTGATGAACATCAGGTCTTCGGCATGCCAGGCGGGGGCGCTGGCCTTGTTGGCGGATTCGCGTTTCTTGATGACGAGGTGCGAGAGAATTCGGCGCAATACGACGACCGGCAGTTTCTTGTTTTCGAATTCGACGAAGAAGATGCCCCAGGGCTGGCCGGTGGCGAGCGGGCGTAACTGGTGGATGGCCTTGATCCTGGCGGCGTCGTCTTCCTTGAGGCCCAGCTCGGTGGGGGTGAATTCGAAGGTGAGCTCGTCGAAGCCGTATTCCTGCAGCGGCCAATCGAGTTCGTCTTCAAGGTAGCGGACGAGTTCGGGGAAGGTGTGGATGTCGCGGAGGTTGGCGGCAGGCATCAGTTGAGTTCCATCCAGCATTTGAGGACCGGTGCCACGCCGAGCGGGGCTTGCTGAGGGCGCAGGTAGCTGGCGGTCAGTTGTTTTTCGAGTTGTTTGCGCAGGTTGGAGAGCGTGTTGCGGTCGACGGCGATTTTTCGCTGATTTTCTGGTGTTGACCGGATCAGGTTGGCGATGGCGCCAACGTCGGTCAGGATGATTTTGCCTTCGAGATCGAGGCAGGCCCAGACGGTGAGGCCGGCGGTATCGGACCAGCGCGGCTGGCCGGTTTCGGCATCGAGTTGATTGCCATCGGGCCGGGGGATGCGATAGCAGAAGAAGACGGCACGGCTTTGCGAGACGGGGTTTTCCTTGCCAGAGAAAACTTTGAGCGGGAAGCTGGCGAGCTGCGCAGCAAGGTCCGGTTGGTCGGCCATCAGGCGCTCGTACTCAAGGCGCAGATTTTCGCTGTCGCTGAGCTGGCCGTCGCATTGTTCGTTGAGTTCCTTGATCGGGTCGAACTCGTCATCCGGAGTCAGCAGCTTGCGCCCTTCGATGCCCATGGTGCGCGAGATGACCAGGGTTTTGTGAGTAACGCGCTGGAAGAGACGGAGGATGTCGTCGAGTTCGTCCGGCGGCAGGAAATTCCAAAAAGCGGTTTTGCCGCGCTGGGCCTTGCGCTGCGGATGGTCGGCAATGATGCGTGCTTCGATCTGCGGGTTCATGCGGCGGTCGACACGGCCGATGCGTTGCATTAGGCGGACCGGGTTCCAGTGCAGGTCGTAGTTTATGAGGCGGGTAGCATCCTGCAGGTTGAGGCCTTCGGAGAGGACGTCGGTTGCGATGAGGATGCGGATTTCCTGCTTGCCTTGGGCGGCGAGTTCGGCGGTGGAACTTTCGTTGTAGTAGGGTGAGAAGCGGCGAATGACATCGCTGCGCTGCTTTTGGCTGCTGCCGCCGTCGATGCGGCAGATACCGTCCAGACCCGCCTGGCCGAGCTGGCGTTCAAGATAGCGGGCGGTATCGGCGAACTCTGAAAAGATAATGACCTTTTCTTTTTTCAGAACCGGATCGGTCTTGAGCAGCTTGATCAGGGCCTTGAGTTTGTCGTCACGTTCGGGTTTTGCTTCCGATAGCAGGTTGAGGAATTCGGCGAGCTGGTTGAGGTCGTCGTAGGTGTCGTCGATGATTTCGTCGACTTTATATAGCGCCGGATCAAGCCGCTCGATGGCCGCCAGATGGTCTTCGTTCAGGAATTCCTCGACTTCGTCCTCGTCCGCTTCGTCCGGCCAGAGTTCGAGGTTGTGCGACTGGGTGTGGTTGATGAGGGCGCCGTGGCTGATCTTCCAGCGTTCCAGGCGGCGCTGGTCGTGGTCACTGACACTATGCACGGTGACCCAGGCCAGCAGTTTCTGCATCAGGCGCCAGCAGGAGCCTTCAAAGGCGCGCGCGGAACTTTCAAAACGCTTGAGGAACAGCGTGCGGATCAAGGTGACAACCTGTTTTTGGCGGCCTGCGTCGAACGAATCAAGGCGGGCGTCGGCGCTGTCGCCCTTCCAGTAAGCCAGCGGGTAGTAAATGCCAAGAACGAAGAGCGGCGTTGTTTTGTTGAATGCCTTTTCGACGGCGCTCAGCAGTTTGCCGTAGGTGGCTTTGAGGTTGTAGGCAATGACGCTGGGCGATTCGCGCTCGGGAAAAAGTGCCTGGCTGGCATTTTGTTGGCGCTGGCTTTCCTTGACATAGCCACGGCTGCGTTGCACGACGACGGCATCGAAGATGCGGTCAGTCCGGAGGGCTTGTTCGGCAGCAAAAATGTCGGTGCCGAATTCGAGGTCGAGTTGCTCGCCGGCTGCTTGCTTGCCGAGCAGGTGTTTTTCCAGTTGATTAAAATGGGCGCGGAGGTTGTGGATGCCGAGCTGAGAGACATACACCGCTTCATTCCCCGCCAGTTCGAGCATGTGCCGAAAATCGTGAACTGTGTTGTTGACCGGTGTGGCGGTGAGCATGTAGAGCTGTTTCTGGCGCTCGCCGGATTGCAGATATTTCTGCAGCAGGCGGTAACGCGAGGCTTCTTTCTCTCCTTCGCCTTTGATGCCGGGGTTGCGGAAGTGGTGGGCTTCATCGATCAACACCACGTCGGCATCGCGCAAAGTGAGTTCGATGTCGCGTTGCCAGCGGCCTTTGCGCTGAAGGTCAGTGTGGTTGTAGAGAACGAAATTGACAAAGCCGCTGTTGAGATGGGGCAGATAGCGCTGGATCGCGCGTTCCCAAACGTCCTCGCGGGCTGCTTTGGGGGCGAAAAGCACGACGCGGCGACCTTCGCGGACGACCATGCGCTCCAGCAGCATCAAGCCGACAAAGGTTTTGCCGAGACCGACACCGTCACAGAGAAAAGCGGTACCGAAACGGTCGGCAATCTGGATCAGATTCTTGTAGGCGTCTTGCTGGTAGCGGGCAAGAATGGGGAAGATTTTTGATTGGCCACTATCCCATTCGTCAGGCGTCAGTTCGTGGCCGCGCATCAGTTCATCCAGCGCTTTAGCCCAGACTTCAAAGGGCGTGTATTCGCGGGTGTGGCGCTCCAGAGTTCTCAGGATATCCGGGCTGACGTCTTCGGATTGTTCCCAGTATTTTTCGTACCAGGTTTGTAGCAAGCCGACCTCCGGGCCACGTATTTGGACGTTCAGTTCAACGTTGTCCGTCAGGCCAGGGTAGGTGAAATTAGATGAACCAACCAGACCGAATGAGCCAATGACCGCGGCTTTGCCGTGAGTTAAATAGGCTTTGGCGTGAAATTTGTTTTTGCGATACACCCGACATTCGACTTTTCCGGAGCGGATTGCATCGACGATTGCAGGAACGCCTTTGAGGAAATCGTTTTGTCCCTTTTCGACTTCGACGCTGTTGTCGAGGCGCTCATTAATCTTTTGCAGGCCCAGAACGAATGCGCGCTTGGTTCTCAGTGAAACTTCGTCGCCCATGAGGATGCGGATTTTTTCAACCAACTGCCATTTGTCTTCAAGGGTAAGCAAGGCGCCAATCTCGAAATAGCCGGTGGCGATATCGATTGCCTTCGAGAGTTCGCACCAATCCTTGAGGTAGGAGCAAACTTTCCAGTCGGCGTCGCCGTTGTCGACGATGAAAAGATCGGAGGCGTTGGTGGCCATAAGAGCAACGGTTTTCTAAAGTCTGATGGTTAACTGAGCGCTTTGCCGTTGCGGGCGAATACGGGTTTGACGACCTTGGCCTTGAGCAGCTTGCCACGAATTTCGACTTCGACTTCGTCGCCGATCTGGACGCCGAGCGGCAGGCGGGCAAGGGCGATGGATTGCTGCAATGTCGGTGAGAAACTACCTGAAGTAATTTCGCCATTACCTTGTTTGGTAATGACTTGTTGATGTCCGCGCAACACGCCTTTGTCGAGCAGGATGAGGCCAAGAAACTGCTTCTGCTGGCCTGCTGCGGTCAACGCCGATTTTCCGACGAAATCGCGTTCGCCCTTGATGGCGACCGTCCACGCGAGGCCGGCGTCGAGCGGCGAAACCGTCTCGTCCATGTCCTGACCGTAGAGATTCATGCCGGCTTCGAGGCGCAGCGTGTCGCGGGCGCCGAGGCCGCAGGGGGCGACGCCGGCCTTGAGCAGTTCGTTCCAGACGCTTTCGGCTTCGCTGGCCGGCAGCATGATTTCATAGCCGTCCTCACCGGTGTAACCGGTGCTGGCGATGAAGTACGGGGCGATTTCGGCGGCGAAGAAGGCTTTCAGGCCTTCGGTTGCCGCTTTGGTCTGCGGCAGCACCTGCCAGACCTTGGCGCGGGCGTTCGGTCCTTGCACGGCGATGATGCCGAGGGCGTTGTTGCCGTCGCGGCGCTGGGTAATGGTTACGTCGAACTTCCATTCGGCCACCTTGGCCTGCATCCACGCCAGATCCTTCTCGGCGGTGCCGGCATTGACGACGATGCGGAAGCGCGTGTCGGTCAGGAAGTAGATGATCAGGTCGTCGATGACGCCGCCGGCCTCGTTGAGCATGGCCGAGTACAGGGCCTTGCCGGAAACCGTCAATTTGGCGACGTCGTTGGCGACGAGGCGGGAGAGGAAGGGGCGGCAATCGGGGCCGACGACATCGACCGGGCACATGTGCGAGACATCGAACATGCCGCAGTCGTTACGCACCGCGTGGTGCTCCTCGATCTGCGAACCGTAGTTGACCGGCATGTCCCAGCCGCCGAAATCGACCATCCGGGCGCCGAGTGCGCGGTGAGCAGCATTCAAAACCGTTTTCTTCAGCATATCAATCCTTTGCAAACGTTTATTAACGTCAGTTCTAGAAACGGAAAAGGGGTGAAACGAAAGATACACATCTTGCGTTTCACCCCTCTGTCCTCGATACCTGAGAGATTTGCCCCATCGGTGGGTGTCGACCGCAACAGTCTTCACCACTCTCCAGAGTTTCAGGAGCCAAGCTCCTGATTCTGCGGTCCTTTTGCCTGAGCGTTTTCGGGTGGATTTGCGCCTTCGGCGGCAGCTCGCGCTGCGCTCTCCCGCAGAATGGAGGCACTATATCGGGATGGCAACATCTAATCAACCTGCTGCAGCGCACAAGCGAGGCGGCAGCGGCCTTCATGTTAAACTCACCATTTGCCCGTCATCCGTAACCCGTGACCCCAGCCAATTTCGATTTTCATTGCCATTCTGTCGTTTCCGACGGTCTGCTGCCGCCACAAGAGGTGGCGAAGCGGGCGGCGGCCAATGGTGTAGACCTCTGGGCGCTGACCGATCACGACGATCTGGGCGGCCTCGCTGTCGCCAGGGCGACCGCCGAAGAGGCCGGCATGAGTTTCGTGAATGGCGTCGAAATCTCCATCGAATGGAAGGGTGTGCCGATTCATATCGTCGGCCTCGGCTTCGATGCGGCGCACCCGGCGTTGTCCGGAGGTCTCGATGAATTGCGCGTCGGGCGCATCGAGCGGGCCAAGCGGATGGGCGACGCGCTGGCGGCCATCGGCATTCCCGGCGTCTATGAAGGCGCCCTGTGTTTCGCGACCAATCCGAGTGTGATTTCGCGTGCCCACTTTGCTCGTTACCTGGTGTCGATCGGCATCGCCCGCGACGTGTCGGGCGTCTTTCAGCATTATCTGACGCCGGGCAAGCCTGGTTATGTTGATCATCGCTGGGTAACGCTGGAAGATGCTATCGGCTGGATCACCACTGCCGGTGGTGTGCCGGTGGTGGCGCATCCCGGGCGCTACAAGATGTCGGGCGCCCAGATGCGGCATTTTCTCGACGACTTCAAGGATATCGGCGGGCAGGGTATCGAGGTCACCTGCGGCAGTCATTCACCCGACCACGTCATGCATTTTGCCCGCCTGGCCCGGCACTATGCCTTCCACGCCTCGCGCGGCTCGGATTTTCACGGTCCGGCAGAGAGCTACGTCGACCTCGGCAAACTGCCGCAACTGCCGGAAGACCTGAAGCCGGTCTGGCGTCTGATTCGTTAATTTATGGCCCGTGTTGTAAACATTCACCCCGATTCGCCGCAACAGCGCCTGCTGGCGCAGGCCGCAGAATTCATCCGCGACGGCGGCGTCGTCGCGCTGCCGACCGACTCGTGCTATGCGCTCGGTTGCCATCTCGGCGACAAGGAAGCGCTGGACCGAATTCGCCTGATTCGCCAGATGGACGAGCGCCATCACCTGACGCTGATGGTCCGCGACCTTTCTGAAATCGCCCATTTCGCCCGCGTCGACAATGCCCAGTACCGGCTGCTCAAGGCGACGACGCCAGGCAGCTACACCTTCATTCTCGAAGGCACCAAGGAACTGCCGCGCCGGGTGCTGCACCCGAAGCGCAAGACCATCGGCCTGCGCGTGCCCGATCATCCGGTGGCGCTGGCGCTACTCGAAGAACTCAACGAGCCGCTGCTGACGACGACCCTGCAGTTGCCGGGCGACGAGGCGCCGTTGACCGAGGGCTGGGAAATCCAGGATCGCCTGGAGGATCAGATCGAACTGATCCTCGATGCCGGTCATTGCGGCATCGAGCCGACCACCGTCATCGACCTGACCGGTTCCACGCCCGAGTTGATCCGCGCCGGCCGTGGTTCGCTGGCGCCGTTCGGACTGGACTGACATGGATATCAACGCGCTGATCCAGACCATCGCTATCGCCGCGCTGCCGGTGATCTTCGCCATCACCCTGCACGAAGCGGCCCATGGCTACGCAGCCCGTCATTTCGGCGACCCGACTGCCTGGCAACTCGGGCGCATCAGCCTCAACCCGCTGCGCCATGTCGATCCGGTCGGTACCATCCTGATTCCAGCCGTCATCCTGCTGTTTTCCGGTGGCAGCTTCCTGTTCGGCTATGCGAAGCCGGTGCCGGTCGATTTCAGCCGCCTGCGCGATCCAAAAAGGGACATGTTCTGGGTCGCCGCCGCCGGGCCGGGTGCCAACCTGTTCATGGCCTGCTGCTGGGCCTTGATGCTCAAGCTGGCGTGGACCTTGCCTAGCAATATGTTCACGCTGCCGCTCTCCGAAATGAGCAAGATCGGCATCATGGTCAATTGCGTCCTGATGGTGCTCAACTTGTTGCCGTTGCCGCCACTCGACGGCGGGCGCATCGCCGTCAGCCTGCTGCCGCACAAGCTGGCGTGGAAATTCGCGCAGATCGAGCGCTGGGGTTTCCCGATTTTGCTGCTCCTGCTATTCACCGGTATTCTCGGCGCCGTCATGAACCCGCTGGTCATCTTCGCGGCGCGGACCATCGAAACCATTTTTGGGCTTTATTGATCGACTATGTACGCAGAACGTGTTCTTTCCGGCATGCGCCCCACCGGCGCGCTGCACCTCGGCCATTACCACGGCGTCCTCAAGAACTGGGTGAGACTCCAGCATGAACATCCATGCCTGTTCTTCGTCGCCGACTGGCATGCCCTGACGACGCACTACGAAAACCCGCTGGGCATCGAGCAGGCGACCTGGGACATGGTCATCGACTGGCTGGCGGCCGGTGTCGATCCCAATCAGGCGACGCTGTTCATCCAGTCCCGGGTGCCCGAGCACGCCGAACTGCATCTGCTGATGTCGATGATGACGCCGCTCGGCTGGCTGGAGCGCGTGCCGAGCTACAAGGACCAGCAGGAAAAACTGGCCGGCAAGGATCTGACGACCTACGGCTTCCTCGGCTATCCGCTGCTGATGAGCGCCGACATCCTGATCTACCGCGCCGACAAGGTGCCGGTCGGCGAGGACCAGATTCCGCACGTCGAATTCACCCGCGAACTGGCTCGCCGCTTCAACCACATGTACGGCCGCGAACCCGGTTTCGAGGACAAGGTGCGCGAAGCCGTCAAGAAGCTGGGCAGCAAGAAGGCGCGTTTGTACGAAGAGCTGCGCACGCGTTTCCAGCAGAACGGCGACAAGGAGGCGGTCGAACAGGCCAAGGCCATGCTCAATGAAATCCAGCATCTTTCGGCGGTCGACCGCGAAAGGCTGTTCGGTTTCCTGGAAGGCACCGGCAAGATGATCCTGGTCGAGCCGGGCTACCTGCTGACCGAGGAATCGAAGATGCCGGGTCTGGACGGGCAGAAGATGTCCAAGTCGTACCACAACACGATCACGATGCGCGAATCCGAGGAATCGGTGACCAAGAAGGTGCGCAGCATGCCGACCGACCCGGCGCGCGTGCGCCGCCACGACCCGGGCGAGCCGACCAAGTGCCCGGTCTGGCAGCTGCATCTGGTTTATTCCAACGATACCTGCAAGGAGTGGGTGCAGGCGGGCTGCCGCAGCGCCGGCATCGGCTGCATCGAGTGCAAGCAGCCGGTGATCGACGGCATCCTGCGCGAACAGGCGCCGATGCGCGAGCGGGCGCAGGTCTATCTGGACGACCCGACGTTGGTCAAGAACATCATTGCCGACGGCTGCGAGAAAGCCCGCGAACTGGCGCGTGAAACCATGCGCGACGTGCGCGAGGCGATGGGGCTGGAATACCACTGATGTTCGGTTATGACTGGGAAACGCTGATCTGGATCGCCATCGGTTTTGGCGGGCAGGGCCTGTTCATGATGCGTTTCGTCGTCCAGTGGTGGTCGAGCGAGAAAGCCAGGCAGGTGGTAGTGCCGGTCGCCTTCTGGTATTTCAGCATTCTCGGCGGCGTGGTGCTGACCGTCTATGCCGTCCATCGCAACGATCCGGTCTTCATCTTCGGGCAGGGCCTCGGCCTGATCATCTATTTCCGCAACCTGCACCTGCATTACAAGGGCAAGGGCCGCGCGGCCGCTTCCTGAGATGAATGCTGCGGTCGACGCGCCGGAAGTGGCAAAAACGGCGGCACTTTTCGAGCCGGTTGCCCGCATCTACGGCGAGCCGCTCGAGACCCTGCCGCAGGATCTCTACATTCCGCCCGATGCGCTGGCAATCATGCTCGACGC
This sequence comes from Dechloromonas sp. UBA6271, assembly GCA_002440665.1. GTDB lineage: Bacteria > Pseudomonadota > Gammaproteobacteria > Burkholderiales > Rhodocyclaceae > Azonexus. The sequence continues at coordinate 11,904 of DJUX01000008.1, read as the reverse complement.
CTTCGAGGGGCCGCTCGATCTGCTGCTGTACCTGATCCGCAAGGCCAACGTCGATATTCTGGATATCCCGATGGCGCCGCTGACCCGGCAGTATCTGACCTATATCGAGAGCATGCGCGCCACCAATCTGGAACTGGCGGCCGATTATCTGGTGATGGCGGCGATGCTGATCGAGATCAAGTCGCGCATGCTGCTGCCGCGCCACAAGATCGGCGAGGGCGACGAGGCGGAGGATCCGCGGGCCGAACTGGTACGCCGGCTGATGGAATACGAGCAGATGAAACTCGCCGGCCAGAAGCTGAATGAGCTACCGCAGGCCGAGCGCGAGTTCTTCTGGGTCGAGACGCTGGTCGAGAAATCGCTCTACGTGCGCCATCCCGATGTATCGGTCGACGATCTCAAGGATGCCTGGATGGCCATCTTCCGCCAGGCTAGCTTGAAGAAGCACCACCGGATCGGCCGCGAAGAGTTGTCGGTGCGCGAACATATGGGCATCATCCTGCGTCTTTTGCAGGAACGCGGCGGTTTCGTCCAGTTTGAAACGATGTTCGACCCGGCAATGGGCGCACCTGGCCTGGTCGTGCATTTCCTGGCGATGCTCGAGCTGGCCCGCGAAAAGCTGGTCGAATTTACCCAAACCGAGGCGTTTCAGCCCATTTACGTGAGAGTGCATCAAGGTGGAACCGAGCCTGGTCAAGAAAGTGCTTGAAGCGGCGCTGCTCGCCGCCCGCGAGCCGATGACGCCGCTCGAACTGCGCAAGATGTTCGATACCGAATTGTCGACCGACACTTTGCGCAAACTGCTCGACGAATTGCGCGAGGACTGGGCCGAACGGCCGGTCGAACTGATCCAGCTCGCCTCCGGCTGGCGCTTCCGGACGCGTGCCGAATTTCTGCCCTATCTTGAGCGTCTGAACCCGGAGAAACCGCCAAAATACTCGCGCGCCATGCTTGAAACGCTGGCCATCATCGCCTACCGGCAGCCGGTGACACGCGGCGACATCGAGGAAATCCGTGGCGTGGCGGTCAACGCCAACGTCATCAAAACCCTTGAAGAGCGCGGCTGGATCGACGTCGTCGGCCATCGCGACACGCCGGGCCGGCCGGCGCTGTTTGCCACGACCAAACAATTTCTCGATGATCTGGGCCTGCGCAGCGTCAGCGAACTGCCGCCGCTCGAACAAATCAGCCAGACACTGGAACTGAACAATGAAAACTAAACGCACACCGCTCCGTCAATCGCCGAAAAAAGGTGAGGGCGGCTTTGAAAAACGGCCTGAAAAAGGCGTCGACCGCAACAGCGAGGCACCGCGCGCTCGCGGGCCGCGCAGCGCAGCGCCGGAAGGCCAGGCCGCTCCAGCAGCGGCTGCGCCACGCCGCAAGCCGGCACCCAATACCGGCGGGCGGGCGAATCGCGGCGCCATCGCCCGCGATGGTCGGCCGCTCGCCGAAGCCAAGCCGGAACGCCTGCAAAAGGTACTGGCCCAAGCCGGCATCGGCTCGCGGCGTGAAATGGAGGAATGGATCGCCGCCGGCCGCATCAGCGTGAACGGCGTGACTGCCGAACTCGGCCAGAGCGTGGTGCCGACCGACAAGATCAAGATCGGTGGCCGCCTGGTGAATGTCCGCTTCACGACGACCAGGACGCCGCGCGTCGTCATGTACCACAAGCCGGAAGGCGAAATCGTCTCGCGCGACGATCCGGAAGGGCGTCCCTCGGTCTTCAATGCGCTGCCACGCATTCGCGGCGGGCGCTGGATCGCCGTCGGTCGTCTCGATTTCAATACCTCGGGCCTGCTGCTGTTCACCACTTCGGGCGAGCTGGCCAACAAGCTGACGCACCCAAGTTCGGAGCTGGTGCGCGATTACGCCGTGCGCGTCCTCGGCGAACTGACGCTGGAGGCGCAGCAGCAGTTGCTGAAGGGTATCGAGCTCGAAGATGGTCCGGCCAGCTTCGCCAGCCTGCAGGATGCCGGCGGCGAAGGTGCCAATCACTGGTATCGCGTGACGCTTTATGAAGGCCGCAACCGCGAAGTGCGCCGGATGTTCGAAGCGGTGGGCTGCACGGTCAGCCGCCTGATTCGCGTCCGTTACGGCCCGTTCAACCTGCCGCCGCAATTGAAGCGGGGTCGCGTGCATGAGCTGGAGGAGGCCGAGGTCAAGGCCTTGATCCGCGAACTGGAGAAAATGATCAAGCCGCCCGAGATGCCGACGGAAAGCGCATAAAGTCGGCCGGATTCATTTACCGGGGGGAGTAAACTCGTTATAATTCACGGGTTTGTTCCTCTCGTCGTTTCCGGCGAGGCATCTTTTATTGTGAGGTGGGCGTTTCGCCCATTTTTTATTTGTGGCTATGGATTTAAACACGCTGCTTGAAACGACCGTGGTCGGTCTCGGTTATGAACTCGTCGATGTCGAGATGTCACCGCGCGGCCGGACCATTCGCGTCTTCATCGATACGCCGGGCAAGGAAAACGGCGTCGATGTCGAGGACTGCGCCAAGGTCTCGAATCAACTGTCACGTGTTTTTGAAGTCGAGAATGTCGATTACGACCGTCTCGAAATCTCCTCGCCGGGCCTCGATCGCGTCGTCAAGAAGGCGGAAGACTTCGCGCGCTTCGCCGGCCAGGATATCCAGATCAAGCTGCGCATCCCGCAGGGTGGTCGCCGCAATTTCCAGGGCGAGCTGCTCGGCTGCAAGGACGGCAAGGTCGGTCTGCGCCTCGAAAAGGATGCTGTGGAACTCGAATTCAATAATATCGAAAAGGCACGTCTGGTGCCGCGATTCGACTGAAGGACCTGGAGGTTTTAGCCCATGAGCCGTGAAATTTTGTTGCTGGTCGATGCGCTGGCCCGCGAAAAGAACGTCAACAAGGAAATCGTTTTCGGTGCCCTTGAACTGGCGCTCGCTTCCGCGACCAAGAAGCGTATCCATGACGAGGCCGATGTGCGCGTCTCGATCGACCACGATACCGGTAACTTCGAATCCTTCCGTCGCTGGCAGGTCGTGCCGGACAACGAATACGTCAATGAATTCCTCGAAGTGCCGTTGTCCGAGGCACAGAAGGACGATCCCGAGATCGAAGCCGGTGACTCCCTGGAGGAGCCGCTGGAGCCGATCGACTTCGGCCGCATCGGCGCCCAGGCGGCCAAGCAGGTCATCCTGCAGAAAATTCGCGACGCCGAGCGCGAGCAGATTTTGGCCGACTTCCTGGAGCGCAAGGAACACGTCGTTTACGGCACCATCAAGCGCATGGAGCGCGGTAACGCGATTGTCGAAGCCGGCAAGATCGAAGCGCTGCTGCCGCGCGACCAGATGATCCCCAAGGAAAACCTGCGGGTCGGCGACCGCGTCCGGGCTTACCTGCTGCGCATCGATCGCAATGCGCGCGGTCCGCAGATCATCCTGTCGCGCACCGCGCCGGAATTCGTCATTCGGCTGTTCGAGATGGAAGTGCCGGAGATTTCCGACGGCCTGATGGAACTGAAAGCCTGTGCCCGCGACCCCGGTCTGCGCGCCAAGATCGCCGTCAAATCCAACGACCCGCGCGTCGATCCGATCGGTACCTGCGTCGGCCTGCGCGGTTCGCGCGTCACCGCCGTCCGTAACGAGATCGGCGGCGAGAACATCGACATCGTGCTGTGGTCGGCCGATCCGGCGCAGTTCGTGATCGGTGCGCTGGCGCCGGCTGAAGTGTCGTCCATCGTCGTCGATGAAGAAAAACATGCGATGGATGTCGTGGTTGATGAAGACAACCTCGCCATCGCCATTGGCCGCAGCGGGCAGAACGTCCGGCTCGCTTCCGAGCTGACCGGCTGGACCATCAACCTGATGACCCAGGACGAATCGGCCAAGCGTTCGGAAGCCGAATACGCGGTGACTCGCGTCATCTTCATGGAAAAGCTCGATATCGACGAAGAACTCGCCGACCTGCTGATCGAGGAGGGTTTCTCGACGCTGGAAGAAGTGGCTTACGTGCCGCTGGCGGAAATGCTGGAGATCGACGGTCTCGATGAAGAGATCGTCAATGAACTGCGTAACCGCGCACGCAACGTGTTGCTGACCGAGGCCATCGTTACCGAGGAGCAGCTCGACGGCGTCGCCGACGATCTGCTGAACCTGGAAGGCATGACGAGGGAGCTGGCGGCGAAACTGGCCGGCAAGGGTGTCAAGAACCGCGACGATCTCGCCGAACTGGCAGTGGATGAACTCGTGGAAATGACCGGCATTGATGACGAGCGTGCCAAGGAAATCATTCTGAAGGCGCGTGCTCACTGGTTTGAGTGAGCGGGAGGGTAGCAAGTATGACCGCAACAACTGTTTCGCAATTTGCCGTAGAACTCAAGATGCCGGTGGCGTCGCTGCTCGAGCAACTGGATAAGGCCGGTGTAGGCAAGCAGGGCAGCGCCGATGCGCTGACCGATCAGGACAAGTCCCGGCTGCTTGAGTATCTGCGTCGCGCTCATGGCGACGAGTCAAAGACCAAGATCACGCTGACGCGCAAGCAGACGTCCGAAATCAAGGCGACCGATGCGCATGGCCGCGCCCGTACCGTGCAGGTCGAGGTGCGCAAGAAGCGTGTCCTGGTCAAGCGCGAGATGGGGGAACACGTCCCTGAACCGGTCGCCGAAGAGATCGAGGAGGTGCTGCCGGTGGTCGAGGTTCCGGTCATCGAGCCGGTGGTCGAGCCGGTAGTCGTCGAGCCGCCGCCGGTCGTTGAACCGGTCGTCGAGCTGCCGCCAGTCGTTGAGGCCCAGCCGGAATTCACACCGGCGCCAGCACCAGCTCCTACCCGTGCATCGGTGATCGGCGAGGATGAGCTCAAGGCGCGCCAAGAGCAGGATCGTCGCTACAGCCAGTTGCGCGAGATCCAGGAACAGGAACTGAAACAGAAACAGGCACGCGAAGCCGAGTTGGTTCGTATGCGTCAGCAGGCCGAGGTGGCGGCGGAAGCGGCCAAGGTTGCCGAACAGGCTCGGCAGCAGGCAGCCGCCCAGGCCAAGGCGCAGCCGGCGCCGGCCGACAAGGGTACCCTGCACAAGAAACCCGATGCGCCGGGCAAGGACGCCAAGAAGGGCGGCAATGCGCGGGTCGATGACAACAGGAAGAAGCCTGGCATCAAGACACGCTCCTCCGATCCCGGCAGCTCGTGGAAGAGCGGGCGTGGCGGGCACAAGAAACATGGCCATGCGACCGATGACGGTCAGGGCAGCTTCCAGGCGCCGACCGAAGTCATCGTTCGGGAAATTCATGTTCCAGAAACCATCTCGGTAACCGATTTGGCCCACAAGATGGCTGTGAAGGCGATCGAAATCATCAAGGTGATGATGAAGATGGGTTCCATGGTCACCATCAATCAGGTGCTGGATCAGGAAACGGCAATGATCGTTGTCGAGGAAATGGGCCACAAGGCGTTTGCCGCCAAGCTGGACGATCCCGATGCCTTCCTCGTTGAAGACTCCACAGAACACAAGGATGTACCGCTCGAGCCGCGTGCCCCTGTGGTTACCGTCATGGGCCACGTCGACCACGGCAAGACCTCGTTGCTCGACTACATCCGCCGCGCCAAGGTTGCGGCCGGCGAAGCCGGCGGCATTACCCAGCACATCGGTGCCTACCACGTCGAAACCGACCGTGGCATGGTCACCTTCCTCGATACCCCGGGTCACGAGGCGTTTACCGCCATGCGTGCGCGTGGCGCCAAGGCCACCGACATCGTCATCCTGGTCGTGGCGGCTGACGATGGCGTGATGCCGCAGACTAAGGAAGCGATCCACCACGCCAAGGCGGCAGGTGTGCCGCTGGTCGTGGCGATCAACAAGATGGACAAGCCCGATGCCAACCCGGACCGCGTCAAGCAGGAACTGGTGGCCGAGGGCGTCATTCCGGAAGAGTACGGCGGCGATTCGCCCTTCGTGCCGGTGTCGGCGAAGAAGGGCACCGGTATCGACGAACTGCTCGAACAGGTGCTGTTGCAGGCCGAAGTGCTTGAACTCAAGGCGCAGAAGGATGCGCCGGCCAAGGGGCTGATCATCGAAGCGCGTCTCGACAAGGGGCGCGGTGCGGTGGCGACCATGCTGGTGCTCTCCGGCACCCTGAAGCGCGGCGATGTCGTGCTGGCCGGCCAAGTTTCCGGGCGGGTGCGTGCCATGCTGGACGAAAACGGCAAGCCGATCAACGAGGCCGGCCCGTCGATCCCGGTCGAGATTCTCGGCTTGTCCGATGTGCCGGCGGCCGGCGAAGAGGCCATTGTCCTCACCGACGAAAAGAAGGCGCGTGAAATCGCGCTGTTCCGCCAAGGCAAGTTCCGCGACGTCAAGCTGGCCAAGCAGCAGGCGGCCAAGCTGGAAAACATGTTCCAGCAGATGGAAGAGGGCGAGGTCAAGACCCTGCCGCTGATCGTCAAGGCCGACGTGCAAGGTTCGCAGGAAGCGCTGGTCCAAACCCTGGCCAAGCTGTCCAACGAAGAAGTACGCGTCCAGATCATCCACGGTGCGGTCGGTGCCATCAGCGAATCCGACGTCAATCTGGCCCAGGCTTCAGGTGCCGTCATCATCGGCTTCAACACGCGGGCCGATGCCGGCGCGCGCAAGCTGGCCGAGACCTTCGGCGTCGATATCCGTTACTACAACGTGATTTACGACGCGGTCGACGAGGTCAAGTCGGCGCTGTCCGGCATGCTGTCGCCGGAAAAGCGCGAACAGATCATCGGCATGGTCGAAATCCGTCAGGTCTTCCACGTCTCCAAGGTCGGCGCCATCGCCGGCTGTTACGTCCAGGAAGGCGTGGTCAGGCGCAATTCGCGCGTCCGTCTGCTGCGCAACAATGTCGTGCAGTGGGATGGCGAACTGGAATCGCTCAAGCGCTTCAAGGACGACGTCAAGGAAGTTCGCAGCAACTTTGAGTGCGGTCTGTCGCTCAGGAACAACAACGACATTCAGGAAGGCGATCACCTCGAAGTCTATGAAATCCAGGAAGTCGCGCGCTCGCTGTAATGAAGAAAAAAGGTTTTCAACGCAGTGACCGGGTCGCGGAGCAGGTGCGCCGCGACCTCGCCGACCTGATTCAAAGCGAGTTGAAGGACCCGCGAGTCGGCATGATCAGCCTGACGGCGGTCGAGCTGACCCCGGATTACGCGCATGCCAAGGTCTTTTTCACGACCCTCGCTGCCGAGCATCTGGAAGAGGTCGAGCGCGGCCTCAAGCGCGCGGCCGGTTTCCTGCGCCGCGAACTGGGGCGCCGGATTCACATTCACACGCTGCCGGAATTGCATTTCATCTACGACAATTCGCTTGAGCGCGGTTCCAGCCTGTCGCAGTTGATCGACAAGGCTTCGGCGCTGAGCGATCAGACGCCGGAAGACTGAGCTTCGATGCAGTTCAAGCGGGCCTGGAAGCAGGTCGATGGCGTGCTGTTGCTCGACAAACCCATCGGCCTGACCTCCAACGATGCCCTGCAGAAGGCACGCCGGCTTTTTTCGGCCGCCAAGGGCGGCCACACCGGGACGCTGGACCCGCTGGCGACCGGCCTGCTGCCCCTGTGTTTCGGCGAGGCGACCAAGTTTTCCGCCGATCTGCTCGATGCCGACAAGACCTACGAGGCAGAAATCAAGCTGGGTGTGACGACAGATTCCGGCGATGCCGAGGGCGAAATCATCGCGACTGCTGCGGTCGACGTCGAAAAAAGCGACATTTTCAGGGTGCTGCCGCAATTTACGGGTGACATCCGGCAGATTCCGCCGATGCACTCGGCGCTCAAGCGCAACGGCCGGCCGTTGTATGAACTGGCGCGCAAGGGTATCGAGGTCGAGCGCGAGCCGCGTGCCGTCACCATTCATGCCATCGCTATTCTGAGTCTTGCCGGCGACACCCTGTCCCTCCGCGTCGCCTGCAGCAAGGGTACCTACATCCGCGTGCTGGCGGCCGATATCGGCAAGGCGCTGGGCTGCGGCGCACACCTGACCGGCCTGCGCCGCACCGTGGTCGGCGATCTCGACCTGGCACGTTCGGTGACGCTTGAGGAACTGGAAACGCTGGACGAAGCCGGGCGGGCAGGGCATCTACAACCGGTCGACGCCCTGCTTCACAGTCTGCCGGTGGTGATGCTCGAGGGCGAGTCGGCCGAACGCTTTCGCCACGGCAATCCGGTCGATCTGGCGGCCGGGCTGGCGGGAAAAATCCGCATCTACGCCGACGGCCGGCTGATCGGCGTTGGCGAACCCGGTGCCGATGGCCGTTTGTGGCCGAAGCGACTGGTGCAATTGGCAGCTTAAGCTGGTACAATCGCGCGCTTTCCGTCGCCAACGGAAAATTTACTTCAACTTGGCGCTGGCTCTATCAAACCGGGGCGGCGTCGTAACCATGAAAGAGGGTTTTGAAATGGCATTCACCACCGAAATCAAGGCCGGCATCGTTGCCGAATATCAGCGCGCCCAGGGCGACACCGGTTCTCCGGAAGTGCAGATCGCTCTGCTGACCGCCCGCATCAACGACCTGACCCCGCACTTCAAGGAACACAAGAAGGATCACCACTCCCGTCGTGGCCTGTTGCGCCTGGTCAGCCAGCGCCGCAAGTTGCTGGATTACCTGAAGGGCAAGAACATCGATTCTTACCGCACCCTGATTACCAAGCTTGGTCTGCGCAAGTAAGGCAGACGAAGCCCCGAAAGAGCGGCCCGGAAATATCCCGGCCGCTTTTTTGTTTGTTGTGCAATGATTTTTGTTGTCGTTGTAAGTTGTTGTTATCGCTGTTAATTGTGATGAGAGTGAAAGGAAATTATGTTTAATGTCGTGAAAAAGACCTTCGCCTACGGTGCCCACCAGGTCACCATCGAAACCGGCGAAATCGCCCGCCAAGCTGGCGGTGCCGTCCTTGTTTCCATGGAAGAAACCGTCGTCCTGGTGACTGTCGTGGCCGCCAAGAGTGCCAAGCCCGGCCAGGATTTCTTCCCGCTGACCGTTGATTACCAGGAAAAAACCTACGCTGCCGGCCGTATTCCCGGTGGCTTCTTCAAGCGCGAAGGCCGTCCTTCCGAAAAGGAAACACTGACCTGCCGCTTGATCGACCGTCCGATCCGCCCGCTGTTCCCGGACGGTTTCTACAACGAAGTCCAGGTCATCGCTACCGTGATGTCGCTGAACCCGGAAGTTGATTCCGACATCCCGGCCCTGATCGGCGCTTCTGCTGCCCTGGCTATCTCCGGCGTGCCGTTCAACGGCCCGATTGGTGCTGCCCGTGTCGGTTACATCGACGGTCAATATGTCCTGTGCCCGACCCTGAGCCAGCTCAAGACCAGCCAGCTCGACCTCGTCGTCGCCGGTACCGAAGCTGCCGTGCTGATGGTCGAGTCCGAAGCCGACCAGCTGTCCGAAGAAGTCATGCTCGGGGCCGTCGTGTTCGGTCACACCGAAATGCAGAAGGCGATCAACGCCATCAACGAACTGGTCGAAGAAGCCGGCAAGCCGGAATGGGAATGGCAAGCTGCGCCGAAGGACGAAGCGCTGGTCGCCAGCCTGTCCGCTCTGGTCGCTGGCAAGCTTGAAGAGGCCTACAACATCACCGTCAAGCAGACCCGTAGCCAGGCCGTCAAGGTTATCCGCGCCGAAGCCGTCGCTGCCCTGTGCACCGGCGAAGCAGGTGCACCGGACGAGAACACCGTCGGCAATCTGTTCTTCGAAATCGAAGCCGGCATCGTGCGTGGCCGCATCCTGAGCGGCGCCCCGCGTATTGACGGTCGCGACACGCGTACCGTGCGTCCGATCACCATGCGTTCCGGCGTTCTGCCGCGCACCCATGGCTCGGCGCTGTTCACCCGTGGCGAAACCCAGGCCTTGGCCGTGGCCACGCTCGGCACCAACCGCGACGAGCAGATCATTGACGCGCTGGCCGGTGAATACCGCGACCGCTTCATGCTGCACTACAACATGCCCCCGTACGCCACCGGCGAATGCGGTCGCGTCGGTACGCCGAAGCGTCGTGAAATCGGTCACGGTCGTCTGGCCAAGCGCGCGCTGCTCGCCGTGCTGCCGAAGCCGGAAGACTTCTCCTACTCGATGCGCCTGGTTTCGGAAATCACCGAGTCCAACGGTTCCTCCTCGATGGCTTCCGTTTGCGGCGGCTGTCTGGCGCTGTTGGACGCCGGCGTGCCGCTCAAGGCGCACGTCGCCGGTATCGCCATGGGCCTGATCAAGGACGGCAACCGTTTCGCCGTGCTGACCGATATCCTCGGCGACGAAGATCACCTCGGCGACATGGATTTCAAGGTCGCTGGTTCGACGGCTGGTATCACCGCGTTGCAAATGGACATCAAGATTCAGGGCATCACCAAGGAAATCATGCAGGTGGCACTGGCCCAGGCCAAGGACGCCCGCATCCACATCCTGAACCTGATGCAGGAATCTGCCGCCGGCCCGCGTGAAGAAATGTCGGCCTATGCTCCGCGTCTGTACGCCTTCAAGATCAATCCGGAAAAGATCCGCGACGTCATCGGCAAGGGCGGTGCAGTTATCCGCGCCCTGACCGAAGAAACCGGCACCACGATCGATATTCAGGACGACGGTACGATCACCATCGCTGCTACTAGCGGCGAAGCGGCTGCTGCTGCCCGTTCGCGCATCGATGCGATCACGGCGGAAGTCGAGATCGGCAAGATCTACGAAGGCACCGTGTTGAAGATTCTTGATTTCGGTGCGATCGTTTCCGTGCTGCCGGGCAAGGATGGTCTGCTGCACATCTCGCAGATCGCCCAGGAACGTGTCAACAAGGTCGAAGACTACGTCAAGGAAGGCCAGATCGTTCGTGTCAAGGTTCTGGAAACCGACGACCGCGGCCGCGTCAAGCTGTCGATGAAGGCCGTGGCTGCCGAAGAGGGCGTTGCCCAGCCGGTTGCCGCTCCGGAAGCTGCTGTGCAGCAAGCACAGCAGCAGTAATCAGGGCCGTCTCTGAATGAACGAAGGGCACCTTGCGGTGCCCTTCTTTTTTGCGGTTTTTTGGAGGTCGACCGCAGCAAGCCAAAGTGGCTTACTTTGCCATCTGCCGTTCCTTCATCTCGTCCAGCGTCTTGCAGTCGATGCACAGGGTTGCCGTCGGGCGCGCTTCCAGGCGCTTGATGCCGATCTCGACACCGCACTTGCTGCAGAAGCCATAGTCGCCGCTTTCGATGCTGCTCAGCGTCTCGTCGATTTTCTTGATCAGTTTGCGTTCACGGTCGCGGTTACGGAGTTCGATGGCAATGTCCGTTTCCTGGCTGGCCCGGTCGTTGGGGTCGGCAAACACCGTCGCTTCGTCCTGCATGGTGTGCACAGTGCGATCGATGTCTTCGCTCAACTCCTTTTTGAGCGTTTCGAGAATCTTGCGGAAATGCGCGAGTTGCTTCGCGCTCATGTAGTCTTCGCCCGCTTTTGGTTCATAAGGTGCGAAGTGTTTATGGAGCAGTTCTTCTGCCATTTTCTTGTGCGTCCCAGTGACGAAAAAAGCGATTAAATATCAGAAAGCCGATCAGCCTGCAAGGAAAGTTTGTTGGTCGAATATAGGCCGTTGATCTGGTGCGGGTTTCCGGGTGGTGATAGAATCCGCTTCCTCGTGTCGGGGCGTAGCGCAGCCTGGTAGCGCATCTGCTTTGGGAGCAGAGGGTCGTGAGTTCGAATCCCACCGCCCCGACCATTCCTTCCCTTGATTTACCCTCAAGTGCCCGTAGCTCAACTGGATAGAGCAGCTGCCTTCTAAGCAACAGGTCGGGGGTTCGAGTCCCTCCGGGCACGCCATTTTTTTGCAAGCTTCTCGTGGCTCGGGCAGGGCTAATCTGGCGGGATGTCATCACCTATCGGTTCCCTGAATCGGGCTAGTATCCAGCGGATCCGAGCATGAGCAATCGTTCCGGTGTATTCAACCCAGATTGTCCATTA
>DJUX01000007.1 GCA_002440665.1 Dechloromonas sp. UBA6271 | reverse complement strand
ACTTTTAAACGCGCGCCGACAGAGGAACTCATCCCCCCAGAGTCATGGAATTCCCTATCCTTGCCATCCCCCCAAGGAGGCACACTGCTCCAGAGGGCAGACTTGCAGCCAGCGATTTCATCCTACTCCGCAAACTGCGGATGTCGGAATCGGTTCTTGACCTCATCATGACGGAAACAACTCGTCAAATGGTCATTGACCATTCCTGCGGATTGCATGAAGGCATAGCAAATCGTCGACCCGACAAATTTGAACCCAGCCTTGGTCAAAGCTTTACTCATGGCATCCGAGCGAGAGGTCTTGGTCGGCACCTCGACCATCGATCCCCAGGCATTCTGGATGGGTACATCATCGACAAATTGCCACAAAAAATCGCTGAACGAGGAACCGCCGGCCTTCAAGGCCAAATACGCCTGGGCATTCTGGATAGTGGCCAGAATTTTGGCCCGGTTGCGGACAATCCCCGCATCAGCCAACAGGGCTGCGATTTTCTCATCGCCATACTCCGCGATGAGAAAAGGAACGAAACCGTCGAAAACCTCACGGTAGCGCGCACGCTTCTTGAGGATCGTTGCCCAGGACAGCCCAGCCTGCGCTCCCTCCAAGTTGAGAAGTTCGAATAAGGCATGATCGTCATACAGGGGCACACCCCATTCCCGATCATGGTATTCCCGGTAGAGATCAAACCCTTCGGACCAGGAGCAACGTTCCATCGATAACCTGAGCAGGCAAAGGAGGTGATTGTATGAGGAAGTCGAGCAGAAGAGCACAGCACTCGCCAAGTGTTCCCCCAATCGTTCCCCCAGCCCCAAAAAAGCAAAAAGGCCAATCCGAAGATTGGCCTAAGTGCTTGTTTCTTTTGGTCGGGGCGGCGGGATTCGAACTCGCGACCCCTTGCACCCCATGCAAGTGCGCTACCAGGCTGCGCTACGCCCCGACAAGCCGCGTATTATACCCGAAACACTCGGGAATCAAAGGCGCAACATCTCGATAACGTATTGCAATTCGGCGCGCAGGCCACCAACGGTTTTCGGCATTTCCTGATGGTCGACCGCAACAGCGTGTGCCAGCCCAGCCTCGTCCAGTTTGTTTCGTGCACCGCTAATCGTAAACCCCTGATTATATAGAAGCTCCCGGATGCGCCGAACGAGCAGGACTTCATGGTGCTGGTAATAGCGACGATTGCCGCGTCGCTTGACTGGTTTGAGCTGATTGAATTCCTGTTCCCAGTAGCGCAGGACGTGCGGCTTGACGCCACACAACTCGCTGACTTCACCGATGGTGAAATAGCGCTTGGCCGGAATCGGTGGCAATTCCTCGCCACCGTGAGGCTTATGCCGCTGTTCCATCGCAGGCGAGTTCAACGTCGGACTTCAGCTTCTGGCTGGCATGAAAGGTCACCACACGGCGCGCCGTGATGGGGATTTCCTGGCCGGTCTTCGGATTACGGCCGGGACGTTGCGGCTTGTCGCGCAACTGAAAATTGCCGAAGCCGGAGAGCTTTACGCCATCGCCGGTTTCCAGGGAATTGCGGATTTCTTCGAAGAAAGCCTCGACCATGTCTTTGGCCTCACGCTTGTTGAGGCCAACCTTTTCAAACAACAGGTCGGCAAGTTCGGCTTTGGTCAGTGTCATTGTGATTTTTTCCGTCAGGCACGCAGTTGAGCGGCGAATGCCTGTTCGAGACAGGACACGAGTTGCTGCATCGCCAAATCGACTTCCGTATCTTGCAAAGTACGTTGAGTATCTTGCATAACTATCCGGAACGCAAGACTTTTTTTGTTTTCAGGGACGCCCTTGCCGGTGTATACATCGAACAGTTGAACGTCGTTAACCAGGGCCGGCGACTGAGCTTTAAGAGCATCCAGCAGGGTCTGCAAGGCAACGCCCTGATCGACCACGATGGCCAGGTCGCGAATGACAGGCGGGAATTTCGACACCTCGGCATAGGCTGGAACGCTGACTTCAGTAACCGCAGCGAAATCGATTTCGAAAACAACCGGTGCCTGAGGCAGATCGTACTTCTGAATCCATTCCGGATGCAGTTCGCCGATGCAGCCGATGTCGCGACCATCGAGCAGCACCCGGGCAGCACGCCCCGGATGCAGGGCGGGATGGACCAGCTTTTCGAAACGCAGTTGCGCTGGTGCCAGCAAGGCTTCAAGATCACCCTTGACGTCGTAGAAATCGACCTTGCGCGTGCCACCTGCCCATCCTTCCGGCAGCGCGCCGCCGTAGGCGAGGCCGGCCAGTTTCCACGGTTGATGGAATCCACCAACTGGACCGCCCTGAACGTCGCGATGAAAAGTGCGACCGGTTTCGAAAAGGCGGACGCGGCTTTGTTTGCGTTTCAGATTGGTTACCAGATTCGAAATCAGGCCACCAAACAGGGTCGACCGCATGACTGCCATCTGACTGGCAATCGGGTTGGCCAAACGGATCAGGTCCGCATTGGCGGCAAAATCAGCCTCCCAGCCCTCTTCGACGAATGCGAAATTGACCACTTCCTGGTAGCCACGATCAACCAGCAATTGGCGGATGCGCGCCTGAGGACGCTGTGCTTCCGTCTGCACCAGCATTTTCAGATTACCGCGCGGAGCCGGGGCCGGAATCTTGTCGTAACCGTGCAGGCGGGCGATTTCCTCGATCAGGTCTTCCTCGATTTCGAGGTCAAAACGCCAGGTCGGCGGCGTCACCAGGAAATCGTTGCCTTCTCGCACGAAAGGTAGGCCGAGGCCATTGAACAGCCCGGCGATCTGCTCGGGAGAAAAAGTCATGCCGATCACTGCGCAGGCACGCGCCGTGCGCAGACGCACCGGCTTGCGTGCCGGCATCTCTGCCCTGGCTTCGACCACCGGACCAGCAGCACCGCCGCAGATGTCGATGATCAGTTGCGTCGCGCGTTCGATGGCACGACGGGTGCCGCCAAAATCGACACCGCGCTCGAAGCGATGCGAGGCATCGGAGCCAAAACCATAACGACGGGCACGCCCGGCGATGGCTTTCGGTGCGAAGAAGGCCGATTCGAGGAACAGTTCGCCGGTTTCCAGCGTGATGCCGCTTTCTTCACCGCCCATGATGCCGGCCATGGCCAGCGGCTTGGCGTCGTCGGCAATGACCAGGATGTCGGCATCGATAGCGATGGTTTGCTCGTTCAGGAGCAGCAGCTTTTCTTCCGGCTTCGCCATGCGGGCATGCACGGCGCCTTCAAGTTTAGTGTTGTCGAAGGCATGCAGCGGCTGGCCGAGTTCGAGCATGACGTAATTGGTGACATCAACCAGCGCAGAAATCGAACGGATACCGCTGCGCTCCAGACGGCGCTTCATCCATTCCGGGGTCGGTGCCTTGGCATTGACGCCCTTGAGCACGCGACCGAAATACAGCGGACAGGCTTCCAGTGCATCGAGCACGACGGCGCGCTGGTCGGCGATGGTCGTGGCGACTTCCGGCACATCGATGAGCTTGGCCTGGGCGCCGGCAATGGCCGCCACTTCGCGCGCCACGCCAGTCAGTGACAGGCAGTCGGCACGATTCGGCGTCAGTTTGAGTTCGAACTGATTGTCGTCGAGATCGAGATACTGGCGGATCGACTGGCCGACCGGCGCATCAACCGGCAGGATCAGCAGACCGGAAGCCTCTTCGGCAATACCGAGTTCCTTGGCCGAGCAGAGCATGCCCGAGGACTCGATACCACGCACCTTGGCAATCTTGATAACGAAATCACCGGGCAACTGGGCGCCAGGCAAGGCACAGGGCACGCGCAGACCAACGGCGACATTCGGCGCGCCGCAAACGATGGTCGTCGGCTCGCCGCGACCGGTATCGACCTTGCAAACGTTCAGACGGTCCGCATCGGGATGCTTGACGACTTCGAGCACCTGGGCGACAACGACGTCGTTGAATTGGGGAGCGACCGGCTCCAGGCCCTCAACTTCGAGGCCTGCCATGGTCAGCAGATGGGAAAGTTCCTCGCTCGACAGCTCGGTATCGACAAGGGTGCGCAGCCAGGATTCGGAGAATTTCATGCGAATTGCCTCAGGAAACGGAGGTCGCCTTCAAAGAAGAGGCGCAGGTCATTGACGCCGTAACGCAGCATGGTCAGGCGATCCTGACCGAAGCCGAAGGCAAAGCCGGTGTATTTTTCCGGATCGATGCCGGCAATGCGCAGCACGTCCGGATGCACCATGCCGCAACCGGCAATTTCCAGCCAACGGCCTTTCAGTGCACCGCTCATGAAAGCGACGTCGATTTCGGCCGACGGCTCGGTAAACGGAAAGAAGGAAGGACGGAAACGGACCACCAGGTCATCGGTCTCGAAGAAGCTCTTGAGGAAATCGGCAATGACGCCCTTGAGGTCGGCAAACGAAACACCCTCACCGACCCACAGGCCTTCGACCTGGTTGAACATCGGCGAATGCGTCGCATCGGAATCAACACGATAGACACGGCCCGGCGCAATGATGCGAATTTCGGGCATTTTTTCCAGTTGACCGTAACGCTCGACGTGCGCCTTCATGTAACGCGCCTGGATCGGGCTGGTATGGGTCCGCAGCAGCACCTTGTCG
Organism: Dechloromonas sp. UBA6271; assembly: GCA_002440665.1. GTDB lineage: Bacteria > Pseudomonadota > Gammaproteobacteria > Burkholderiales > Rhodocyclaceae > Azonexus. Next base: position 12,076 of record DJUX01000007.1, on the reverse strand, counting down.
GCAACCGTGCCGTCCGGATTCTGCAGGTAGAACGTATCGTGCATCGAACGCGCCGGGTGATCCTCGGGCGTGTTCATGGCCGTGAAATTGAAAAAGTCTTCTTCGATCTCGGGGCCGTCGGCCACTTCGAAACCGATAGAGCGGAACAGGGATTCGATCCGTTCCAGCGTGCGCGTCACCGGGTGCAGACCGCCGCGCGCTTCGGCGCGACCGGGCAGCGTGACATCCAGCGCCTCTTCGGCCAGGCGCGCTTCGAGCGCGGCCTTGCGGATCGCTTCGCGGCGTTCGTTGAGCGCTGCTTCAACGGCCGTCTTGGCGACGTTGATCGCGGCACCGGCGGTTTTCTTCTCTTCCGGCGGCAGCTTGCCCAGGCCCTTGAGAAGTTCGGTGATCTGCCCGCTCTTGCCGAGGAAACGGGCTTTTACCTGTTCCAGCGCATCGGGGTCAGAAATGGCAGCGAAAGCCGACTGGGCTTCGCCAACGATTTGATCAAGATTGTCCATAGACGTCCACCAACAAAACGCACGTTTCAGTGAAGGCTCATGTCGGCGCAGCCGACGTGAAGCCGCAAAGCGGCGGCCGAAACTAAAAAAGGAGGCTTGCGCCTCCTTTTTTTCATCACGCTATCGCTCAGGCGCCGAGTTGTGCCTTGGCCTGATTGGCCAGAGCGGCAAAAGCCGGCTGATCGAAGACGGCCAGATCGGCCAGAACCTTGCGGTCAACTTCGATATTGGCCTTCTTCAGACCGTTCATGAAGGTGCTGTACTTCATGCCTTCCAGACGCGCTGCGGCATTGATACGGGCGATCCACAGGGAACGGAACTGGCGTTTCCGTTGACGACGGTCGCGGTACTGATATTGACCGGCCTTCATCACCGCCTGTTTGGCGATGCGGTAGACGTTCTTGCGGCGACCGCGGTAACCCTTGGCCTGGGCCAGAACCTTCTTGTGACGCGCGCGCGCCGTTACACCACGTTTAACTCTAGGCATCTTCTATCTCCTTATGCGTAGGGCATCATGGCGCGGACAGATGCAGCGTCGCGCTCGTGAACAGCAACGGCACCGCGCAGGTGACGCTTAACCTTGGTGGTCTTCTTGGTCAGGATGTGACGCTTGAAGGCTTGACCGCGCTTGATGCTGCCACCGGCGCGAATCGAGAAGCGCTTCTTGGCGCTGCTCTTGGTCTTCATTTTGGGCATTTTCTGCTCCTAATGACTGCTGCCAGGTGGCTCCCGACGGGAACGCTTCTACTACCCGAAAGCATCTATTTAAACAAAAGCTTAAAACAACTTCTTAAATCTTTTTCTTGGCCGGAGCGATGATCATGATCATCTGGCGGCCTTCCATCTTCGGCATCTGCTCGACTTGCCCGACGGCATCGAGGTCAGCCTTGATACGTTCCAGCTGGCGCATGCCGAATTCCTGATGCGCCATTTCGCGACCCCGGAAGCGCAGGGTCACCTTGACCTTGTCTTCTTCTTCCAGGAAACGCGTCATGTTCCTGAGCTTGATCTGGTAATCGTTTTCGTCGGTACCGGGGCGCAGCTTGACTTCCTTGACCTGTACCTGCTTCTGCTTCAGCTTGGCCTCATGCGCACGCTTCTGTTCCTGGTACTTGAACTTGCCGTAATCCATAATGCGGCAGACCGGCGGTTTCGCCGTCGGCGCGATTTCCACCAGGTCAACCCCGGCTTCTTCGGCCATTTGCAGCGCTGCACGGATATTCACGATCCCCAGCTGCTCGCCTTCCACACCCTGGAGACGAATCTCCGGTACCGTAATTTCTTCGTTGAGGCGATGCGCCTTGTTCTGAGCTATGGTGAAACCCCCGAAAACATCAATAATTAGGCCGTGCCACTACGCGCTGCGACTTCCCCTCGGAGTCGCTCGATCAGGGCATCCACGGACATCTGTCCAAGATCCTGACCGCCGCGTGTTCGCACGGCCACCAGTCCGTCCGCCTTTTCTTTGTCGCCCACGACGAGCTGATAAGGCAGCCGGTTCAAGCTATGTTCGCGGATTTTATAGGTTATTTTCTCGTTGCGCAAATCCGACTCGGCCCGGAAGCCCGCCTGATGCAGCTTTTGCGCAACATCGGCAGCATAATCGGCCTGCTTTTCGGAGATGTTCAGCACGATGGCCTGAACGGGCGCCAGCCACAGCGGCAGGGCACCGGCGAAGTTCTCGATCAGGATACCGATGAAGCGTTCGAGCGAACCGAGGATGGCACGGTGCAGCATGACCGGAACCTTGCGCGTATCGTCGGCGCCAACATATTCCGCGCCGAGACGGCCTGGCATCGAGAAATCGACCTGCATGGTGCCGCACTGCCAGGAGCGGCCGATGGCATCCTTGATGTGGAATTCGATCTTCGGCCCATAGAAGGCGCCCTCGCCCGGCAGTTCCGTCCATTCCAGGCCGGAAGCGCGCAAGCCCTGGCGCAGCGCATCCTCGGCCTTGTCCCAGACCTCGTCGGAGCCGACGCGGCTGTCGGGACGCAAGGCCAGCTTGACGGCGACGTCGTTGAAGCCGAAATCGGCATAGACCTTCTTGACCAGCGCGTTGAAGGCCGTCACTTCAGATTCGATCTGGTCTTCGGTACAAAAGATGTGACCGTCGTCCTGGACGAAGCCGCGCACGCGCATCAAGCCGTGCAGCGCGCCGGTCGGCTCGTTGCGGTGGCAGGAACCGAATTCGCCATAGCGCAGCGGCAGTTCGCGGTAGGAACGCAGGTCGGCATTGAAGACCTGGACGTGCCCCGGGCAGTTCATCGGCTTGACCGCGTAGTCACGGTTTTCCGATGCCGTGGTGAACATGTTGTCCTTGTAGTGCTCCCAATGGCCCGATTTTTCCCACAAAGTCTTGTCTAGAATCTGCGGGCAGCGCACTTCCTGGTAGCCGTTGTTGCGATAGACGGCGCGCATGTACTGCTCAATTTCCTGCCAGATCGCCCAGCCCTTCGGGTGCCAGAAGACCAGGCCCGGCGCCTCGTCCTGCATGTGGAACAGGTCGTATTGCTTGCCGAGGCGACGGTGGTCGCGCTTCTCGGCTTCTTCCAGCATGTGCAGGTAGGCGTCGAGGTCTTCCTTCTTCGCCCAAGCGGTGCCGTAGATGCGCTGCAACTGTTCGTTGCGGTGATCGCCGCGCCAGTAGGCGCCGGCCACCTTCATCAGCTTGAAGACCTTCAGCTTGGCCGTCGTCGGCACGTGCGGGCCACGGCACAGGTCGATGAAATCGCCTTCGCGGTACAGGGAAACTTGCTGATCCGCCGGAATCGCGGCGATCAGTTCGGCCTTGTATTTCTCGCCCTGGTCGAGAAAAAACTTGACCGCGTCGTCGCGGTTCCAGACCTCGCGGCTGACCGGGATGTCTTTCTTTGCCAGTTCAGCCATGCGCTTTTCGATGGCAACCAGATCTTCCGGGGTGAACGGACGCTTGTAGGCGAAATCGTAGTAAAAGCCGTTTTCGATGACCGGGCCGATGGTGACCTGAGCTTCCGGGAACAACTCCTTGACCGCGTAGGCCAGCAGGTGGGCCGTCGAGTGACGGATCAACTCCAGGCCCTCGACATCACGCTCGGTGATGATGGCCAGATCGGCATTTTTCTCGATCAGGTACGAGGTATCGACCAGATTGCCATCGACCTTGCCGGCCAGCGCGGCACGGGCCAGCCCGGCGCCGATGCTGGCGGCAACCTCGGCAATGGTGACGGCCTGCTCGTATGAGCGGATGGAACCATCGGGCAGTTTGATATCGGGCATGGCAAATCTCTAGGCGAAAAAAAAGTGCGGGGCGAGCCGCACTTTTTGGGTCGAACGAAGGCTGACTCGATTACGGTTTCTGAACTGCAGTGCAAGTTCGGAAAATCATCAATTCAGCTCCGTCAGGAATTTGGTAGGCGGTATTGGAATCGAACCAACGACCTCCACGATGTCAACGTGGCGCTCTAACCAACTGAGCTAACCGCCTGAAGAAGGGCGCATTATAAGGATGTCAAAAACCAAGTCAACCAATTTTGCTGAAATTCCGGCGAATGGCCGATCAAGTGGAAAAGGCCGCGGTCAGCGCGCCGATCATGTAGGTGTGATCGAGCACGCCGGCGCTCTCGCGCACACTGTGCATGGCCCACATCGGCGAGCCGACATCGACACTCGCCACACCGAGGCTGGCGGCAACAATCGGGCCGATGGTGCTGCCACAGCCGAGATCGGTGCGATGCGCGTAATGCTGGTACGGCACGCCGGCCTTCTCGCACAACAGGATGAAGCGCGCCGCGCTGTCGGCCCCCGTGCTGTAGCGCTGGTTGGCATTGATTTTGATCACCGGGCCGCTGTTGGCCGCAACACGATGGCAAGGCTCGTAGGCCGCCGGGAAATTCGGGTTGTAGGCATGTGCCATGTCGGCGCTGATGAAGAAACTGCGGGCCAGCGCGCAGCGATAGGCCTCGTCGTCCAGCCCGGCACTCGTGGCGATGCGCCGCAACACGTCGGCGATGAAACTGCCGCCGGCGCCGGTCGCGCTTTCGCTGCCCACCTCCTCGTGGTCGAAAAAGGCACAGACGTTGGTCGTCCGGGGGCTTTCCGCCGCCAGCAGGGCACTCAGTCCGGCATGGCAGGAAGCGAGGTTGTCCAACTGGCTATCGGCGATGAACTCCCTGCTCGCCCCCCAGAAGGCGCCCGGCTGCGTATCGCAGGCATTGAGTTCCCAACTCAGGATATCGTCGGCAGCGACGTCCAGTTGCGCCGCCAGCAGGACATGGAAACGCCCGTCGGCAGCATCGCCCTCACCCCCCAGCCCCAGAACCAGGGGCAGTTCGGTCTGCTTGTTGAACTTGAGCCCGCTCTCGTTGACCTCGCGGTTCATGTGGATCGCCAGATTCGGCAAGCGCAGCAGCGGTTGCTCGAAATGCACCAGACGCAGCGCCGGGCCGCTGCCGGTACGCACGGCGACTCGCCCGGCCAGGCTCAGATCGCGGTCGGCGAAGGTCGCCAGTATCGGCCCGCCGTAAACCTCGACACCGAGGCGCAGCAAGCCATCGCCGGACTGCAGTGCCCTGGGCTTCACCCGCAGGCCGGGAGAATCGGTGTGGGCGCCGACCAGCCGGAAGCCGCTTTCCGGCAGCGCCGCGCTGCCGGCGACGAAGGCGATGATCGACGAGCCGCCGCGAATCACGTAATAGCGCCCGCCAGCCGCCAACTGCCAGCGCTCATCCTCGCGCAGGGCAACGAAACCGCTGCGCTGCAGGCGTTCGGCAACGGTCTGCACTGCATGCCACGGGCTGGGGCTGGCATCTACGAAAGTGAGCAGGTCTTGCGCCAGTTCGCGGGAATGGACGGATATTTCCATGATGGATCGTGTCTGAGGGGCGATGGCCGAAAGATACCAAAGCTGGCGCGACGGCGGGTGTGAATCGCAGTAAGATGCCGCGTTTTCCGGGAGATGCGCAATGAACGAGGGATGGATCGTGTTGGCGATATGCCTGCTGTTTGTCTTGGGCGCGGCGCTCCCGCTGATCCGGGACCGCGGGTCGGACAAGACGAACTTGCCGCCGCGCAAGGAAACGCTGCGCGACTGGCGCAACGAGAAATGAGTCAGGAAAGCCGCATGGATTCGCGAATCACCGAACTGGAAATCAAGATCAGCTACGCCGAAGACATGGTCGACGAACTGAACCGCACCGTCTTTCGCCAGCAGCAACAGATCGAGCTGCTGGTCGCCCAGATCAAGGCCCTGCGCAAACAGATCCAGACCGACGCCCCCGGTGAGCAGCGCAGCCTGCGCGACGAACTGCCGCCACATTACTGATTCCGTGCCGGCCAGCCCGATCACCGTTCTCTACCACGCCGACTGCCCGGACGGCTTCGGCGCGGCCTACGCCGCTTGGCGGCGCTTCGGTGACGCTGCCACCTATCGCACCATGCACCACGGTCAACCGTGGGAAATGGCCGAAATTGCCGGACATGAGGCCTACATTCTCGATTTCTCGTTTCCACCGGAAGTGCTGGAGGCAATGGCCGGCATGGCCAGGTCGGTCGTCCAGATCGATCACCATGCCTCGGCGCGCCAGCCTTGGGGAGAGCGTTTGATGAAGGCCGCAGACGGTGGCGAAAGCTACCGGCACCCGACGTTGCCGCTCACGCTACTCTTCGACCTTGAAAAATCGGGCGCCCGGCTGGCCTGGGAACACTTCCATCCGGAGCAGCCCTTGCCGCTCATCCTGCGCCACGTCGAAGACATGGATATGTGGCGCTTCGCGCTGCCGGGAACGCGTGCGGTCGGCCGTGCCCTGCGCCTGCTGGACTTCGATTTCGCGGTCTGGGATGACCTGGTCCACCGCACACCGAATCCAGACGCCCCGCGCTACAAGGCTTTCGTCGCCGAGGGAGAAACCATCGAGCGGTTTTTCCAGACCGAAGTCAGCCGGCTGGCACAAAGCCGGCTCGTGATGCCGGTACGCCTGCGCGGCGAACCGATTGATCCATTGCAGGCCCTGCGTCACGGCCTTCCGACCGTCGTCGATGGCGACCGGGCCTGGCGTGCCGTCGACGGCCTGGCCATCAACGCGAGCGTGCTGTTTGCTTCGGAAGTGGGCAACCGGCTCGCCGAAAATAGTGGAACTTTCGGCCTGATCTGGCAGTTCGACGCCGACGGTGAAGTCAAGGCCTCGTTGCGATCCAAGGGGAATATCAATGCCGCGGAAGTCGCCGCCAACTACGGCGGGGGCGGACACCCGAACGCTGCCGGATTCCGCATGCCGCTCGCCCGATTTATGAGCGAAATTCTCGGCAAATATTAACCCGGCAATCAAATAGTCGATTGTGATATAATGCTGGGCATGGAAAAGTTGGATGCCCGTAAATTGCCCCGCGATGCCCAAGACGAAATGCGTCGGCAGGCGATGCGGATGCGTGAAGAACTTAAGTTGCCTTGGAAGGAAATCGCAAGGGTGGTTGGCGTGCATGTGAGTACGGTCATTGGCTGGTCCAAGCGTTATTCAATGGAAGGCTCGACGGGCCTGAAGTCGAAGACACGTGGCCGTCGCTATTTGTCGGGCCGGACGCTGACCCTGGCCCAGGAATGGCAACTGCGCTCGGTCATCGTCGGCGAGAACCCCAAACAACTGAGCCTGCCGTTTGCCTTGTGGAACCGCCGGGCGGTGATGCAAATGATCAAGGTGTTGTTCGACATCGAGATGCCGATTCGTACGGTTGGCGAATACCTGCTGCGCTGGGGCTACACCCCGCAGCGACCGATGAAGCGGGCGCTGGAACAAAACCCGGTCAAGGTCGAGCAATGGCTCAACGACACCTACCCGACCATCGCGGCCCGCGCCAAGGCCGAAGGCGCGGTCATTTACTGGGGGATGAAACGGCGGTCGCGGAAGATGGGCACTGGCTGCGCGGCTACGCGCCGGCCGGGCAGGCCCCCATATTGGCGGCACCGAGCAAGCGGCATGGCCTGTCGATGGTCTCCGCCATCAGCAACCAGGGGCTGGTGCGCTTCGAGTTCATTGAGGAAGCCATGAACACTGACCTGTTCATCGGCTTCATGGAAAGACTGATTGCCGACAGCAGCCAGAAGGTGTTCCTGATCCTCGACAACCTGAAGGTGCATCACGCGAAGCTGGTGACTGCCTGGCTGGCTGAACGGAAAGACCAGATCGAAGTCTTCTATCTCCCGTCGTACTCGCCCGAGATCAATCCCGACGAATACCTGAACCGGGACTTCAAGACCGAACTGCGCTCTTCCGATCGCGCCACCAGCAAAAAGGCGCTGCTGAACAAGGCGACCGCCTTCATGGCGCGCTTGGTCAAAACCCCGGAACGGGTCATCGCTTATTTCAATCATTCGGCCGTCCAATATGCAGCATTCTCATCTATTTGATCGCTGGGTTAATAACTGCTCAAAGCCCTGATTAAGCAGATTGGCAATTGCATCGGCGGTTTGCCGCGGCTTGAAATGGCGATATTTCTCGGCAAAGCCAAGCGCGGCTGTTTTGTACCCGGAATCGGAATCCATAACGTCAAGGGTGATCGCAACGACTTCCGGAGTTAATTGTCCGCGCAGCACCAAACCCGCATTCAATTGTTCGATCCGGCGAGCTGCTGCATAGCCCTCGAGGTAAGGCGGTCGGACAAGTTGCGGCACACCGGCCAGAAGAAAAGAGCTCACGGTTCCCTCCGCGCCATGGCTCACACATAAATCGGCCGTTGCAGCCAACTCAGCCAGATTGACTCGCTCAGCAAAGCGGATACTTGCCTCTGCTTGAAGTTGTGCCCGTTCAGTCACCGCAAGCTTGGGTGCCACGCACACAATGCGCGCGCCCCGCAATGCCAGGCCACGAATAATCGCCGCCACCTCATGACCAGATAGCGCAATGTAAGCAAAAACCCTAGGGCCGCTTCCCGTTGGCCAAGCCACATTCGTTCCCGAAGCATCGGGAAGCAAAGGACCCCAGTAGGTTTCCGCAGTGCGCTGGCCATAATGATCAAGCTCGGCAAAACAGGTCAAGAAACGTGGCGTTTGGGCAAACAATTCGGCCAGATGCCGAATTTTCCCAACGCCAAGCCTTGAGTGCACCCGATTGATCGATTCGACAATTTGGACTTCAGTCTGAATCAACCGCTCCGCAGAAATCCCTGCTGATTCTGGCAAGCAAGGCAAAGGGTTCGTGAGTGGCGGTAATTCAAATCCATTCCCGATCTGGACCACCGCTATTCCCAATGCTTGCGCGGCAAGCACTGCGGTCGGTGCATGATCGGCAACAATCAGGTCGGGTTTGGTCAAGCGGAACAAATTGACCCAGCATTGAACCAAGCCCCATAGCCCACCGAGGTTTCCCCAGCCTTGCGAGTAAAGAATATTGGAATATGAGCTCGATACGCGATCAACCCGGGTTTCATTAACGGCATGTGGTGCCTGAAACAGCGGAATATCCAGTGCGCCAAAAACGCGCACTGCTGCCTGAACGTCGCGCACGGCGGCAATCAAAAGATGCCCCTGCTGCTTGAAACGCATAGCCAAGGGCTGAAGCCGGGCCAAATGACCGAGATTCAGCCCGAGTTCCCACGCGAGCAAGATTCGCTTTGACACGATCAGAGCGTAATAGCCGCTCCCTGCAGACCGGCAAGCGGCTTCAGCACCTGAGCCTGCGCACCAAAGGCCGGGTCGTCGATGACCGATTGAGCGGCACTCAGATTCATCCCGGCCAGCGTCCCATTTTTCCCGTACTGGTAGGCCAGATCCCCACCCAGTGCCAAACTGTCCGAGCCAGAGAGATGGAACTGGGTGAGTGCATCGCTGATCGCCCAGGTACTTAATCCATTCGTACTGCTCCGTACCAGATCAAACTCATTGACCAAGGCTTTGAAGTCGAATTCTTGCACCTTGCCGGCGAAAAGCGGAGAGGTGCTATTTGCGTCGAACGCCGCCATCGCTTCGGCGATCACCTGAAGATTCTGTACGTTTTTGGTCTGCGCACTTGAATACCACGCCTTGAAGACAATGCCCTCGCCATTACCCGTTCCCAGAATCAAATCCGAGCCGCTCTTCTTGAGCGTCAAATCACCGTAAGCGATGCCGCCTCCCAGAGACACGGTCGTACTCGTTCCCGCACCAAGCGTGACCTTGTCGTAGCCGTCGCCTTGATTGAAGAGGATCACATCCTGTCCGCCCTGGCTGACAATCGTGTCGTTTCCACCATTACCCACCAGCAAATCGTTGCCGGCCCCGGAGGTCAAGGTGTCACTATTGGCACCACCCAACAGGCAATTATTGCCACTCAGGTCGTTCAGCGTATCGGCACCGTTGGCCCCGTCCAAAATATCGTTACCCAAACCGCCATCCAGCGTGTCTTGCCCATTGCCACCGAGCAAATAGTCGTTGCCGCTACCGCCGACGGCAATATCGTTGTCGCTGGCACCATAAATCAGATCGTTACCATCGCCGCCGTCCATCTGATCGTTTCCGGCTCCCCCCTTCAGTTCATCGTTGCCGGCCTCGCCGAACATCGAATCGTCGCCATCGCCGCCGGAAAGTTGATCCATTCCGGTGTTGCCATACAGAGTATCGTTACCCTTTTCACCAGAAAGGCGGTTGTCCCCGGCATTGCCGGTCAGGACATTGTCCAGCGCGTTTCCGTACCCCTTGAAATTGGCGCTCCCCGACAACGTCAGGTTCTCGACATTGTCGGGCAAGGTATAGTTCGAGGACGCGATAACCGTGTCGGTGCCGGCATTTTCTGTTTCAACGACCTGATCGGTAGCGCGATCAACCTGATAGGTGTCATTCCCCAATCCACCGATCAGGGTATCGGCACCAGCCCCGCCATCGATCGTGTCGTCGCCCGACATCCCGACCAGCGTATCCGCCGCACGGGTACCGACGAGACTCTGCCCCGGCGCAGCGGTGACCGACAGAACAAACGAGGTTAGGGCGGCCTCGCCAACCGCATTCACCGCGCGCACCTGAAGTGCGATCTCGGCGAGATTTCCAACCCCTGGGACCCCACTCAGGGTTCTTGTAACCGGGTCAAAAGTCAGCCAATCGGGAAGCTGGTCGCCATTTGCCGATTGCACCTGATAACTTAGGGAATCGCCGCCCGTCGCAGATGAAAACGTGGCATCGGGTATCAGGTAACTGAGCGTAGCGTTTTCTGCGACAGACACGTCAGACAAGTTGCCAAGAACCGTCGGTGAGGCAACTTCGGCAACCTGAGCCATGAATTCAGCGCGAGTCAGCACCGTTCCATCGGCAAACTGGAAGCGTTCGACACCGATGGCGGATTCGGTTGCCGCCGGATTGGGGGCATCGTCAAAGACGACGACGATCTTGCCTTTCCCGCCAACGATTTCCAACGCATGATGACCATCGTAAATCGAGTTCTCGATCAACCGCCATGAAAGATTCTGAACCGTGATTCCCGCATCGAATACCAGCACATCGAGCGGGAGTTGCCCGCCATAAACCGAAGCTATGAGTGCATTCCAGCCTGGGTTGCCCGAATCGTAAATGATATCCTGCGCGCCACTCTCTAGTGACACATGGTAGGTATCCGTGCCCCGACCGCCATCGAGGAAATCATCGCCCTGTCCCGCCACCAGGAAATCGTTGCCATCCGTACCAATCAGGGAATCGGCGCCATTGCCACCATCAATGTAGGCACCGAGACCGTATGACCGAACCGGCCCCCAATCCGGAGTGGCAAACCAGTCGTCGTTATGTTTGCTGGTCGTTCCCAGATCGACTCTATCGTTCCCATCCCCTGTAACCACCGTACCGCGAAAAACATTCTGGCCTTGTGACCAGCCCATGATCACGGTGTCGTCACCCTCAGTACCTTGAACATTGTTGATGGTAAATGTCCTGGTGATCAAATCCGTATCGACCATGATGTCCCGGTAACGGACACTTTCCCCGACAATAACGGAATGCCAGTAACCGGGTTCGTTTATTCGATAGCTGCCATCATGCAAATCGGTCAATGTTGCCCCATGCGGGTAGCCAACAGATGCGCCCTCTGCCGGTGTGACAATATAACTCCGGCCTGGCGATACCGATGTCTCGTAGACCGGCGTCCGCTCAACCACGGTTTTTGTCGTTTGATTCAAAACAACCGAATCGCTTTCCGACGAATCCAGGACGAGGAGTTCCTCGGTCATCGAAATCGACTTGGTGACGACACCGCCAAACGAATACTCGAAGGGTACATACCGTCTCAGGTTTTGGTCGTAGTACCTCGAGATCCAGGGCGAACTGAAGTCCGTCAGATTACCGATCGCCTTGCCTAGCACCCCTTGCTGTACAAGATCAATCCTTAGCGCAGCCTCGAAGCCGGCACGCTGCGACTCGCCGTCCGCTTGACCCGGTGCGCTGGATGCCCCAATTTGTTCCGCCGCCCAATCGTGCAATGACTTGGCGGCTTCCTGATCGCTGGAAACAACCCAAGATTTACCGTCGACAGCTTCGGCGAAGTAACCGACGATTTTGACCGCGGTATCGCCCTCCAAGTTTTGCATGATCAAATCGTTACCGAGCCGGGCCGCGTAAAAATCTGCCAGGCGCATGTTGTCCGGCA
>DJUX01000011.1 GCA_002440665.1 Dechloromonas sp. UBA6271 | reverse complement strand
GGCCGGAAGGAGAACGACAACTCCTTCCCAAGGGTTGGGAGACAAAAAGACGGCGAGGCCAAAAACCTCGCCGTTTTTATTTGCCGTTGGCCGGGTTTTGGTTTTCGGCCTTTTTACATGGTCGACCGCAACAGTCAGTCGCCGAAGCGGCGCAGTCCGTCCAGCTCGAGGATGTTGATGCCGCCGTATTCGCTGCGCACCAGGCCGGCGTCCTCGAGCGTCTTGAGCGCTTGGTTGGCCCGCTGCCGGGAAACGCCGGCCAGGTAGCCGAGTTCTTCCTGGGAAATCTGCAGCAGGCGGTTGGTGCCCGGGTAGAGCACGGGATTGAACAGACCGGCGAGACAACGGGCGATGCGGGCGTCGGTGTCGAGCATGCGCTCGTTTTCCATCATGCCGATGAATTGTCCGAGGCGTTCGTTCAACTGCGTGATCAGGTAGCGGTTGAAGGGGATGCTGTGATCCATCAGCCACAGGAAGGTGCTGCGGTTCATGAAGGCAATGCGCGATTCGCGCAGCGCCATGACGTCGTAGCGGCGAACCTCGTTCTTGAGCAGCGAGCCTTCGCCGAACCAGCCGCCGGAGCTGATGCCGGTCAGCGAGGTGGTCTTGCCGGTCGTCCAGTGGCTGGCCATCTTGCCCAGCCCGTCGATGACGCCCATCCAGTAATCGACCGGCTGGCCCTTCATGCAGATGAAGGCGCCGGCGGCAAAGATGCGCTCGCTGGTGCCGGCAAGCGCCTTGGCCATTTCGGCCTCGGTCAGCGCCTGCCCCCACAGCGAGGTGCGCAGCAACTCCTCTGCGTTTTTCAAAATATTTCCCGGAATGTCTGCCAGGTGACAATTATAAGCCGGCAATCTCCCTAGACTCTGCGCCTACAGTGAGTCGTTGCCGTGGTGCACTGCAAGGTTTACGCAGTGGGCGGCAATGGACACAATGCGTCAAACGAACGTTAGACCGTGGCCCACCGAGGCGCGGCGAGAGGAGACAAGAATGCCTGGTCAGGCAAATTTCGCATCCGTGGATGGGCTGCATACTTTCCCGCGTCTGCTGTTGAATCATGCCAAGACTCGTCCGGCAGCCCCGGCGATGCGCGAAAAATATCTGGGGATCTGGCAGACCTGGTCGTGGGCCGACGTCAACGAGCGGGTGCGCGCGCTGGCCTGCGGGCTGGCCTCGCTCGGCTTCAAGCGCGGCGACAACCTGGCCATCATTGGCGACAACCGGCCGCATCTCTACATGATGATGACTGCCGCCCAATGTCTCGGTGGTGTGCCGGTGCCGCTGTACCAGGACGCGGTCGCTGCTGAAATGCTCTTCGTGCTGCAGGATGCCAGCATCCGCTTCGCAGTCGTCGAGGACCAGGAGCAGGTCGACAAGATGCTCGAAGTGATGGGCGAGGTTGGCACCCTCGAACACGTCATCTACGACGATCCGCGCGGCATGCGCCATTACACCCAGCCCTTCCTGCACGATATTCACGAGCTGATGGAAATGGGGCGGATTCACGACCGGAATCACCCGGACTTCCTCAATACCGAAATCGAGAAGGGCCATTACGACGACGTCTCGGTGATGCTCTACACCTCGGGCACTACCGGCAAGCCGAAGGGCGTCTGCCAGACGCACGCCGCCTTCATTGCCGCCGCCCAAGGCGGGGTGCAGGTCGACAAGCTGGGCGCCGATGGCGACATCCTCTCCTACCTGCCCATGGCTTGGGTCGGCGATCACCTGTTCTCCTACGCCCAGGCGCTGGTCGCCGGTTTCACCATCAACTGCCCGGAATCGGGCGAGACGGTGATGACCGACCTGCGCGAAATCGGCCCGACCTGCTATTTCGCGCCGCCGCGCGTCTTCGAAAGCCTGCTGACCTCGGTGATGATCCGCATGGAAGACGCCGGCAAGTTCAAACAGAAGATGTTCCACCACTTCATGGCGGTGGCCAAGCGTTGCGGCGCCGATATCCTCGATGGCAAGTCGGTCGGCTTCGGGGACCGCCTGCAGTACTGGCTCGGCAACCTGCTGGTCTATGGCCCGTTGCGCAACGTGCTCGGCATGAGCCGGATCAAGGTCGCCTACACCGCCGGCGCGGCGATCGGGCCGGAACTCTTCCGCTTCTACCGCTCGATGGGCATCAACCTCAAGCAGTTCTACGGCCAGACCGAAACCTGCGCCTACGTCTGCCTGCAGCCGGACGGCCAAATCAAGTTCGATTCCGTCGGCCAGCCGGCGCCGGGCGTCGAAATCAAGATCGCCGACAACGGCGAAGTGCTGGTCAAGGGGCCGATGCTCTTGAAGGAATACTACAAGCGCCCGGATGCCACCGCCGAGTCGCTCAACGCCGACGGCTACTTCATGACCGGCGACGCCGGCTTCCTCGACGAGGATGGCCACCTGAAGATCATCGACCGGGCCAAGGACGTCGGCAAGCTGTCGAACGGCGCGATGTTCGCTCCCAACTATATCGAGAACAAGCTGAAGTTCTTCCAGCACATCAAGGAAGTCGTCTGCTTTGGCCACGACCGCGACATGGTCTGCGCCTTCGTCAATATCGACGTCGGCGCCGTCGGTAACTGGGCCGAGCGCCGCGGTATCGCCTATTCCGGTTATGCCGATCTCGCCGGCAAGCCGGAAGTGCTGGAACTGATCCGCGAATGCGTCGAGCAGATCAATGCCGATCTGGTTCATGACACGATGGTTGCTGATTCGCAGATCCACCGCTTCCTGGTGCTGCACAAGGAGCTCGATCCGGACGACGACGAACTGACGCGGACGCGCAAGGTACGCCGCAATTTCGTTGCCGAGAAATACAAGGTGCTGATCGACGCGCTGTATTCCGGCAAATCGAATCAGTTCATCGAAACCGAGGTCAAGTTCGAAGATGGTCGCCGTGGCAAGGTGTCGGCCGACCTCAAGATCATCGATGCGAAAACCTTCCCGATCGTGAAAAAGGCTGCCTGAATATGAGCAAGAAAATAGGCGACGTCATTCTCGACCTGCAGAACATTTCCCTGCGCTTCGGCGGCGTCAAGGCGCTGACCGATATTTCCTTCAATGTCCGCGAGCATGAGATCCGCGCCATTATCGGTCCCAACGGTGCCGGCAAGAGCTCGATGCTCAACGTCATCAACGGCGTTTACCACCCGCAGGAAGGCAAGATCTTCTGGCATGGCAACGAACGCAAGAAGATGGAGCCGCACATGGCGGCGCAGCAGAACATCGCCCGCACCTTCCAGAACATCGCGCTGTTCAAGGGCATGACCGTGCTCGACAACATCATGACCGGGCGCATCACCAAGATGAAGTCCAACTTCATCGAGCATGCGCTGTGGTTCGGCCGTGCCCGCAAGGAGGAACTCGAGCACCGCCAGAAGGTGGAAGAAGTCATCGACTTCCTCGAAATCCAGCATATCCGCAAGACGCCGGTTGGCCGCCTGCCTTATGGCCTGCAGAAGCGCGTCGAACTTGCCCGCGCGCTGGCCGCCGAGCCGTCCATGCTGCTCCTCGACGAGCCGATGGCCGGCATGAACGTCGAGGAAAAACAGGACATGTGCCGTTTCATCCTCGACGTCAATGACCAGTTCGGCACCACCATCGTCCTGATCGAACACGACATGGGCGTCGTCATGGACATCTCCGACCGCGTCGTCGTGCTCGACTACGGCAAGAAGATCGGCGACGGCGTGCCGGATGAAGTCAAGAACAACGAGGATGTGATCAAGGCCTATCTGGGCGCTGGTCACTAGGGAGCGGGCGAGATGAATTTTTTCTTTGAAGTGCTTATTGGCGGCCTGCTGTCCGGGGTCATGTATGCCCTGGTCGCACTGGGTTTCGTGCTGATCTACAAGGCTTCCGGGGTGTTCAACTTTGCCCAGGGCGCCATGGTCTACTTGGCCGCGCTGTCGGTGGTCGGCGTCATGGAGTGGGGCGCGCCATTGTGGCTGGCGGTGATTCTGGCCTTCACGATCATGACGCTGTTCGGTATCGCCACCGAGAAATTCGTGCTGCGCAAACTGGTCAACCAGCCGCCGATCGCCCTGTTCATGGCGACCATCGGCCTCGCCTTCTTCATCGAAGGGCTGGCGCCGATGGTTTTCGGCAGCGAACCGCGGGCGCTCGAACTGGGCATCGTCGATGAGCCGATTCCCTGGATTCTCGACAACTGGAACATGGTGATTTCCAAGTTCGATCTGGTCGCCGCCGGGGTCGCCTCGCTGCTCGTCGCCACGCTGGCGCTGTTCTTCCAATACACCCGCATCGGCCGCGCCCTGCGCGCGGTGGCGGACGACCACCAGGCCGCGCTGTCGATCGGCATCCCGCTGCAGAACATCTGGGCCATCGTCTGGGGTGTCGCCGGGTTTGTGGCGCTGGTCGCCGGCATGATGTGGGGTGCCCGCAACGGTGTGCAGTTTGCGCTCACTTTCACTGCGCTCAAGGCGCTGCCGGTGCTGATCCTTGGTGGCTTCACCTCGGTGCCGGGCGCCATCGTCGGTGGCCTGATCATCGGCGCTTCGGAAAAACTGGCGGAAATCTACATTCCGCCGGTCATGCAGGATCTGTTCGGCGGCAATTTCGGCGGTATCGAGGGCTGGTTCCCTTATGTGCTGGCACTGCTGTTCCTTCTCGTCAGGCCTGAAGGGCTGTTTGGCGAACGCCACATCGACCGCGTCTGAGAGAGGATAGAAAACCATGCTTTACCGTGAAGCCGGTCAGTTCAAGACAAGTTACGCTGCTGACCAACAACTCTTTCCCATCCGCCAAGATCGTATCGGCCTGATCGTCCTGCTGGCCATCGCCTTCCTCGGCGTCCCGTTGCTGGCCAGCGAATACTGGTTCTCGGCGATCCTGATCCCGTTCCTGATCTTCGCGCTGGCAGCGCTTGGACTCAACATCTTGACCGGCTATGCCGGCCAGTTGTCGCTCGGTTCGGCGGCTTTCATGGCGGTCGGTGCCTATGCCGCCTACAACTTCCAGTTGCGCGTCGAAGGCATCCCGATCCTGGTTTCCTTCATCTGCGCCGGGTTGACCGCAGCAGGCGTTGGCATCCTGTTCGGCCTGCCATCGCTGCGCATCAAGGGCTTCTATCTGGCGGTGGCGACGCTGGCGGCGCAGTTCTTCATCGTCTGGTGTCTGACCAAATTTCCCTGGCTCTCCAACAACTCATCGTCGGGCGTGATTTCGACGCAGAAGCTGATGCTCTTCGGTCATGAACTGAATACGCCGGTCGAGAAATACCTGCTGGTGCTTTCCATCGTCGTTTTCATGGCGCTGGGGGCCAAAAACATGGTGCGCTCGACGACCGGCCGGGCCTGGATGGCGGTGCGCGACATGGATGTTGCCGCCTCGGTCATCGGCATCCGCCTGATGCCGACCAAGCTACTCGCCTTTGCCGTCAGCTCCTTCTACTGCGGCGTGGCCGGTGCGCTCTACGCCTTCTGCTACCTCGGTTCGGTCGAGCCGGACGGCTTTTCGCTGGAAATGTCGTTCAAGATCCTGTTCATGATCATCATCGGTGGTGTCGGTTCGATCATGGGCAGCTTCCTCGGCGCGGCCTTCATTCTGCTGCTGCCGATTTTCCTAGACATTGCCTTGCCGTTTTTCGCCGGTCTCTTCGGCCTGCCGTTTTCCAGCGCCACCGTGTCGCACATCCAGATTCTGGTGTTCGGGGCGCTGATCATGTTCTTCCTGATCGTCGAGCCGCACGGGCTGGCCCGTCTGTGGCAGATCGCCAAGGAGAAACTGCGTTTGTGGCCGTTCCCGCACTAAGTATTGCCACTATTTCGTAACACTGGAGGAGACAATTACATGTTTAAAAGTTTCAAACCCATGCTTGCCGCTGCCGCACTTTCCCTGGCGGTGCTGTCGCAAGGCGCAGTCGCGGCCGAAGAGCAGTTCTTTCCGATTCCCGGATACCGTGTCGGGCCTTACGGCGCCAACGGCCAGTCCTTCTACGGTGGCTTCATCGACTACCTGACCTACGTCAATCTCAAGGACAAGGGCGTCAACGGTGTCACCCTGACCTATGAAGAGTGCGAAACCGAATACAACAACGCCAAGGGCGTCGAGTGTTACGAGCGCCTCAAGGGCAAGGCTGCCAAGTCCTCCGGCCCGGTGCACACGATGTCGACCGGCATTTCCTACGCGCTGATCGACAAGTCGGCGCAGGACAAGCTGCCGCTGGCGATGATGGGTTACGGCCGCACCGATGCGGTGGACGGTTCGGTCTTCCCCTACGCCTTCCCGCTGGTTACCACCTATCAGATGCAGGCCTCGGCCATCGTCAAGTTCATCAAGGAAAAGCTCGGTGGCAACCTGGCCGGCAAGAAGATCGTCTATCTCTATCATGACTCGGCCTATGGCAAGGAAGCCATCATCGCCATGGAAGCCGAGGCTGCGTTGAACAAGTTCACGCTGGTCCAGATTCCGGTCGCCCACCCGGGTAACGAGCAGGGCGCCCAATGGCTCAAGATCCGCCAGGAAAAGCCCGATTTCGTCGTTTTCTGGGGCTGGGGCGTAATGAACCAGACGGCGCTGAAGGCTGCCCAGAAGGTCGGATTCCCGCGTGACCGGATGATCGGCTCGTGGTGGACCGGTTCCGAAGAGGACGTCGTGCCGGCCGGCGACGCTGCCAAGGGCTACATGGCCGCAACCTGGAACGTGGCCGGCAAGGAAGTGCCGCTGATCGCCGATATCGAGAAGGTGGTGTACGGCGCCGGCAAGGGCAACCTGCAGGACAAGTCCAAGATCGGCACCATCCTCTACAACCGTGGCGTTTCTGCCGCCGTGCTGTCGGTCGAGGCGATCCGCAAGGCGCAGGAAAAATACGGCAAGGGCAAGGCGATGACCGGGGAGCAGGTGCGTTGGGGTCTGGAAAACCTGAACATCACCGACGCCCGCCTCAAGCAGATCGGCGCCACCGACCTGCTGCCGGAAATCAAGACCTCCTGCGACAACCACGAGGGTTCCGGCAAGGTGAAGATCCAGCAATGGGACGGCGCCAAGTGGGTGTCGGTGTCGGGCTGGATCGAAGGCAACAAGGCGTTGATCCACCCCCTGTTCCAGGCCTCCGCCAAGCAGTACGCCAAGGAAAAGGGCATCACGCCGCGTGATTGCAGCAAGGAAAAATAAGACGAGGGAAGGGTTCGGCGCGAGGTTTGCCCCGCGCCATCTTCCGGTTTCCATGCTTCGGGAACAGCTATGAGCACACAAACAGCCGCTGCTGCGGTCGACAACTATCTGAGCATCAATAACATCGAGGTCATCTACGACCACGTGATCCTGGTGCTCAAGGGTGTGTCGCTGAACGTGCCGAAAGGCAAGATCGTCGCCCTGCTCGGTGCCAACGGCGCCGGCAAATCGACGACATTGAAGGCCATCTCGAACCTGTTGCACGCCGAACGCGGCGATGTGACCAAGGGTTCGGTCGAATACAAAGGCGAGCGCATCGACCAGCTGACGCCGAACGAGCTGGTCAAGCGCGGCGTCATCCAGGTCATGGAGGGCCGCCATTGCTTCGGCCACCTGACCATCGAGGAAAACCTGCTGACCGGCGCCTACACGCGCTCGATTTCGCGCGGCGAACTGAAGGAAAGCCTGGACAAGGTCTATCACTACTTCCCGCGCCTGAAGACGCGGCGGACCTCGCAGGCCGGCTACACCTCTGGTGGCGAGCAGCAGATGTGCGCCATCGGCCGCGCCCTGATGGCCAAGCCGGAAATGATCCTGCTCGACGAGCCGTCGATGGGCCTGGCGCCGCAGATCGTCGAGGAGATCTTCGAGATCGTGAAAGACCTGAACTCGCGGGAAAACGTCAGCTTCCTGCTCGCCGAGCAGAACACCATGGTGGCGCTGAGGTATGCCGATTTTGGGTACATCCTGGAGAACGGGCGGGTGGTCATGGAGGGGGGGGCGGAAGATCTGCGAACTAACGAGGATGTGAAGGAGTTTTATCTTGGCTTGTCATCCGCCGGCCGCAAATCCTTCAAAGACGTAAAGCACTACCGCCGCCGCAAACGCTGGCTGTCATAACGGCAGTGCGCCGCTCATGGCGGCGTTGTCGCGCGGCTTGTTTGCAGGAGCAAACGGCGCCGCGCTCCGCCTTGCCCTGAGCGGCTACTTTGCCGTTACCGAGGTGCTGTCAACCACATTGCTGCGGTCGACCGCGAAAAAACGGAGAAAACCAAATGAGCTATTACGATCCGCTGGAAACGCGCGACCCTGACGAGCGCGAAGCCGACCTGATGGACAAGCTGGCGCGGCAGGTGGCGCATGCCAAGGAAACGACGCATTACTATTTTCAGGCGCTGGCCGGCATCAACCCCTTCGATTGTGCGACGCGCGAGGCGCTCGCCGCCTTGCCGCTGACCCGCAAGCGCGATCTGATCGAGCTGCAGAAAAAGCATCCGCCCTTCGGCGGGCTGAATGCGCTGGCGCGGGCCAGGGCCAAGCGCGTCTTTGCCTCGCCCGGGCCGATCTACGAGATGCAGGGTACCGACATCGATCCCTGGCGCATGGCGCGCGTGCTCTACGCCGCCGGTTTTCGTCACGGCGACCTGATCCACAACTGCTTCTCCTATCACTTCACGCCCGGCGCCTTCATTTTCGAGGGCGGCGCGCGCAAGCTGGGCTGTTCGGTTTTTCCCGGCGGTACCGGGCAGACCGAGCAGCAGGTGCAGGCCATCGCCGACCTGCGTCCTGATGGCTACGTCGGCACGCCGTCCTTCCTGCGCATCATCATCGAGAAGGCTGAGGAACTGGGCGCCGACGTCTCGTCGCTGCGCCAGGCCTGCGTTTCCGGCGAGGCGCTGCCCGGCGTCACGCGCGACTGGCTGCGCGAGCGCGGCATCACGGTGCGCCAGTGCTATGCGACGGCCGACATCGGCGCCATTGCCTACGAGACCGAGGCCGAGGAGGGGCTGGTCGTCGAGGAGGGGCTGCTGGTTGAGATCGTTCGCCCGGGCACCGGCGATCCGGTCGAGTTGGGCGAGGTCGGCGAGGTCGTCGTTACCACCTTCAACCCGGACTATCCACTGATCCGCTTCGCCACCGGCGACCTGTCGGCCATCCTGCCCGGCCGCTCGCCCTGCGGGCGCAGCAATATCCGGCTCAAGGGCTGGCTCGGCCGCGCCGACCAGACGACCAAGATCAAGGGCATGTTCGTCCATCCCGAACAGGTCGCTGACATCGCCCGCCGCCATCCGGAAATCCATCGCCTGCGGCTGGTGGTCGACAACCCCGGCGGGCAGGACCGCATGACCCTACATTGCGAAATCGAGCCCGGTGGCGAGGCGCTCGACAAGGCGGTGCTCGCCAGCCTGCGCGAGGTGACCAAGCTGCGCGGCGAAGTCGCTTTTTGCGCGCCGGGCGGCTTGCCCAACGACGGGAAAGTGATCGAAGATAGTCGGGTCTATTGACCCAGATTCTTCCACCTATGCGCTTTTTCCCCGTTTGGCTGGCGCTGCTGGCGTCTGCCGCAGCGGCCGGCGAGCCGCCGACGCGGCCTTCCGCGCGCCTGCTCAAGGCTCAGCCGCAGGTATTCGCGGCGGGCCGCTGCGTGATCTACCAGGAGAATGGCGGTGGCGGGGGGGCGAGTGATACCGAGTATTTCGTCAGGGGTCAGGTCGTCGCCACCGCGCTTGAAACCAGAAGTCTTTCGGCCTGCCCCGAAGTGCCGGGGCGCACCATCGATCAATACACGCGCGCCGAGTTCAACCGGCTGGCGCTGGCCTATCCCTGCCTGTCCGGCGAGAGGGCGGCGCTCGATGTGCAGGTCGGCATCGTCCGCCTGCGCGTCGCGGACTGGGAAACGCCGCATGCGCGGCGCGCGGCCAATGCCGGCCGACTCTATCGCGGCATGTACATCGACCGGGAGCTGAAGAAGGATATGGAAATCGAAATTGAAGCCGATCTGCTCGGCGCCTGCGAACCATGAGCCGGCCGCCGCCGCTGACCGGCATCCGCGTCCTTGACCTGACCCGCCTGCTACCCGGCCCGGTGGCGACGCTGCATCTGGCCGATCTCGGCGCCGAGGTCATCAAGATCGAGGATCCGCAGGTCGGCGACTACGCGCGCACGCTGGGCACCGGACAGGGCGAGGACAGCGCCTATTTCCGCATGATCAACCGCAACAAGCAGGGCTTGCGGCTGGATTTGAAGAAGCCGGGGGGCGTCGAAGTCTTCATGCGCCTGGCGGCGACGGTGGATGTGATCGTCGAAAGTTTCCGCCCCGGCGTCACGGACAAGCTGGGCATCGGCTACGCGGCGGTGGCCACGGTCAACCCCAAAATTTCCTATTGTTCGATCAGCGGCTACGGGCAGGACGGTCCGTACCGCGACCATGCCGGGCACGACATCAACTACCTCGGCTATGCCGGCGTGCTCGACCAGATCGGCAGTGAAGGCGGCAACCCGGCCATTCCGAACTTCCAGATCGCCGACCTGCTCGGTGGCGCGCTGACTGCCGCCATGGGCATCCTGGCCGCCGTGCTCGAAGCGCAACGCACCGGGCAGGGGCGCTACATCGATGTGGCGATGACCGACAGCGTGCTGACGCATACCTATTTCACGATGCTGCGCCTCAATGATGCCGGCCATTCGGCGCCGCGCGGCAGCGACCTGCTCAATGGTGGCCTGCCCTGCTATGCGATCTATCGCTGCGCCGACGGCCGGCACATGGCGGTCGGCGCCCTCGAAGGCAAGTTCTGGAAGGCCTGCTGTACCGCGTTGGAACGGCCGGAATGGATCAGGCGCCAGTGGGATGCCGGTTTGCGCAGCGAAATGGCCGCCCTGTTCGCCACGCGACCGCGCGACGACTGGGCGACATTGTTTGCTGCGGTCGACTGCTGCGTGACGCCGATTTTGAGCCCCGAAGAAGCGCTGGATAACGAACAGATCGCGGCCCGTCGGATGGTGCTGCGCGACGACGGCCTGACCCAGTTTGCGCCGCCGCTCAAGCTTTCGGGATACGAATTCACCGTCCGTCAGCCAGCGCCGAAAGTCGGCGAACACAACGACGGGATCTTGCGCGCCGCCGGCTACACGGACGACGAAGTCGCCGCGCTGGCCGCCACCGGCGTCGTCTGACTGCGGCAAACCACCATTGAGGCGCCTGCCGCCACAGCCTAGAATGCAGCGATGACTACCGCGCTGCTTCTCTTCCCCGATTTCGCGCTGATCCTGCTCGGCGCGGCGATCCGGCGCTGGATGCACCTCGGCGACCATTTCTGGAACGGCGTCGAGAAACTCGTTTATTTCATCCTCTTCCCGGCACTGCTGATCAACGCCATCGTCAAGACCCGGCTCGATCTCGGGGCGGCCTTGCCGCTGCTCGCCACCGCCTTCGCCGCGATGGCCGGCGGCATGCTGCTCGGCTTGCTGCCGAAGTTCGTCGTCAAGCTGCCGCCGCTGACTTTCGCCTCGCTCTTCCAGTGCGGCTACCGCTTCAATTCCTATATCGCGCTGGCGGTCGCCGGCATGCTCTTCGGCGCGCCGGGCATTGCGACGATGGGCCTGATTGTCGGCGCTGCCGTGCCGCTGGCCAATCTGGTCTCGGTCTGGATGCTCGCCCGCCATGGCGAAGTCGGCCTGTGGCGCGAGGTGGCGCGTAACCCGTTGATCTGGGGAACGGCGGCCGGCTTCCTCCTCAACCTCGCCGGCTTCGTGCCGCCGGCGCCGGTTCAGTCATTTCTCGGACGCCTCGCCGATGCCTCTATTGCGCTCGGCCTGATCACGGTGGGGGCCGCCCTGCGCCTCGATGGTTCACCGGGTGTGCGCGGCATCTCGCTCTGGCTACTGGCGGTCAAGTTGCTGGCGCTGCCGGTGATAGCGGCAGTGGTCGGCCGCCAGCTTGGCCTCGACGGCCTGAATTACCAGGTGGTGGTGCTGTTCGCCGCGCTGCCGACGGCGTCGTCGGCCTATATTCTGGCCATGCGCATGGGCGGGGATGGCCGCAGCGTGGCCTGGCTGATTTCGGCGACCACGCTGGGCTCGATGCTGACGCTGCCGCTCTGGGCAGCCTGGCTGACGGGCTAGCTTACTTCTTGCCGCGCTTGCCGGCGGCCTTGGCTTCGGCTTTTTCCTCGCTCGCTGCCTGCACGGCTTCGGCGGTCTGCTGCATCTGATCACGCATCTGCTGCATCATCTGCCACGGCCACATGGCAGCGCCGGTGGCACCGGAAAATGCGTTCTGCGCCGGGTCGACCGCAACCGGTTCCTCGGCAGCGCTCGGCGTCATCGATTTGGCAGCATCGGAGGCCATCTGGCTCATGGCCTGGACGGTGCCCAGCGTCGTGCGCTGCATTTCGAGTCCTTGGATGGTCATCTGCAGCATCGAGAGATTCATGCGCAGCCAGCCTTCGACCGCCTTCATGTCCTTGATGCGCTTGTCGAGTTCGTCGACATCGAAGGTCGGCGTCACCATGCCGGGCATCGATACGCCCATGCCGCTCCACAGGCTGCGGACAAAAGACAGCGGGTCGTTCATGTTCTGGGTATCGTGGGACATGTCTCTCTCCTTATGGATGTTTCTATGCATCTTAAACCACTTCGCCAGCACAAATGATAAATTAGTGCTCAATAAAAAGAGGGGGCAGTTTGCTGAAACTATTGGTAATCGAGGATCACGCGCTGGTGCGCGAAGGTCTGGTGCGTTTGCTGGCCCAGATAGAGGTCCGGGTGCAGGTTGTTGACCGTCCGGATTTCGAGTCGGCGCTGACGCTGCTCGATGGCGAGGACGAATTCGATCTGATCCTGCTCGACCTTGCCTTGCCGGGTATCGACGGCTTTGCCGGCCTCGACATCCTGCGCCGGCAGTATCCGTCCATTCCCGTGGCGGTCGTTTCGGCCTTCGACGATGTGCCGACAGTTACCCGGGTCATGAATCTCGGCGCCTCCGGTTTCATTCCCAAGGCCTTTTCCGGCGAGGCGCTGCTGGCCGCGGTGCGCCAGGTGCTGGCCGGCAACATCTTCCGGCCGGAGGGCGCCTACAGCGGCGCGCGACTCGATGACGCGACGCCGGTGCCGCCCTGCCAGGGCACCGTGCGCCCGGAGGATGTCGGGCTGACCGATCGTCAGGCGCAGGTACTCGCGCTCATGGTGCGCGGCTTGTCCAATCGCGAAATCGCCGAGCAACTTGGACTCTCCGAGGGGACTGTCAAGATTCATGCGACGGCGGTTTTCAAGGCGCTCGGCGTCGGTAGCCGGACGCAGGCGCTGGTCGCGGTGACCCGCTACGGTATCGATTTCGCCAAGGTTTTCTGAAGCTGGTCGAGCAGCGCCCGCAGCTTGGCCGGGCGTAGCGGTACCGACAGCGGATAGACGCCTTCCGGCAGGCGAATCTCCGCATCATCGCAGAGTACGATGACCGGCGTGGCTGCCGGTGTGGCGTCGCGGACGTCGGCGGCCAGGCGGGCTACGGTGACGAACACCATCTGCCGGCGGTTATCGGGTAGCAGGCTGCCGAGCGCCGGTTCGTGGCTGACGGTGAAATTCCAACTGCCGGCAAGGGTCATGGCGGTCAGCAGGTCGTCGCCTTCGCCGATGAAGTGGATGGCGGCACGGTGTTCCGACTGCCCGAGCAGGCTGACTTCGGTGCGCGGGACAGCGGCCTTGAGCAACAGCCCGAAGGTGGTTCCGCGCCCGACGGTGGAGCGCAGGCGAATCTCGATCTCCAGCGCGCGCGCCAGCCGGTCGATGATCGAGAGGCCGAGGCCCAGCCCTTTGCCCTGTTCGCGTGCCGCGTTGCCGATCTGGTAGAACTCGGCAAAAATTTCCGCCTGATGCTCGGGGGCGATGCCCGGGCCGTTGTCGCGCACCTCGATCAGCAGCTTGCCGCCGCGCCGGCGCACGGCAACGAGGATGCGCCCGCCGGCCGGGGTGTAGCGCAGGGCGTTGGAGATCAGGTTGGCGACCATGCGTTCGACCATCTGCGGGTCGGATTCGGCCCATTGCGCCGTCGGCTGGATAATCAGCGCCTGATCACGGTCGACCGCAGCGCGCCGGAACGATGCGGACAGACGTTCGAACATGGGGTTCAGCGCAAAGGCGCGAATCTCGGGCTGGATGCCGGCGACGTCGAGGCGCGAGATGTCGAGCAGCGCATCGAGCATTTCGCCGAGGGCGCTGGTCGAGGTCGAAATCTGCCCGGCGGTCCGCGCCAGGTCGCCGGTGTTGCCGCTGCGCACCTGGCGCAGCAGGTCGGCGGCGAACAGCGCCAGCGCATGCAGCGGTTGCCGCAGGTCATGGCTGGCGGCGGCGAGAAAGCGGCTCTTGGCGCGGTTGGAGCGTTCGGCCTCGTCCTTCTGGGTCGATAGCTCGATGGTGGCGGCGCGCACGCGCTCTTCCATCAGGTCGTGGCTGGTTGCCAACTCGTCGGTCATCACATGCATTTCCCTCAGCTGGCGGCGTACCAGCAGGGCGCCGACGAGCAGCACGAAGGTGACCAGGAAGGCCAGCGTTCCCAGCTGGTTGAGGTGTGCCCGCCAGGTGTGCAGCAGGCTGGATTCGGGAATCACGGTGAGGACGCGCAGATCGGCGAAGTCGGGCACCGGCGAGACGGAAACGATCAGGCCCCCGTTGCGGACGGTGCCGCTGGCCGGTAGCCAGCCGCGCAATTTGCCGCCGTAGAGGGCATCGACGGCCAGCGCGCCGAGCAGCGGCGATTGCTGGCTGAGGTCGGTCGGCCGGCAGGAAGTGACGATCTGGCCCTTGGCGTTGATGACGACCGCTTCGAAGTCGTCGGCCAGCCGGTTGGCCCAGCAGAAATCCTGGAAATAAGCCGGCTCGATGGCGGCGAAGGCGGCGCCGGCGAAGTTGTTCTGGCCGTCATCGATGCGGCGCGCCAGCGCGTAGGTATAACGGCCCGAGTTTCGCCCGATGTAGGGGCCGAAGGTGGCGGCGCGATTACCTTGTTCGAGGGTGACGAAATAAGGGCGGTCGCGCACGTTGATGCGCGGCGAGGGGAAATAGGTCGAGATGAAGTGTTGCTCCCCGACGCGGTCGAAGAGGATCAGGTCGCGTAGCTGCGGCAAGTTACGCGTATGGCGCTGCGCCAGATATTCCCAGCCGCGCTTCGGTTCCCAGTTATCCCAGTCGCGGTGATTCTCGGAGAGGTCGCTGGCAATCTCGCGCAGCAGGATATCGACCGCCTCGAAGGTGCGCGCCGTGTGTTCGCCAAGCATGATGCCGAAGTGCTGCACCCGCCGTTCGCCTTGCTCCAGTTCGCGTTCGCGCGAGAGCATCAGGTCGCTGATGAAGACCGCGACCACGGCGAGCGTACCGACCAGCGCGAAGATCAGGGCAAGGAGGTCGGGGCGGCGGCGAATCATCCGGGAATGGGGTAGAAGTACCAGGCGAGCGGCATGACGGCGACGTGTACGAGGCGCCACGGCCAGGGCTGCCGCGCCAGTGTGGCGAAGACGAAGGCAACGCCGCCGATGGCGAGGCTTGTTTCGCGCCACGGCATGGCTTCCGCCTTCCAGCCAAAATAGGGCCAGGCCAGCGAGAGCACGACGATGATGGCGGCCCCCTGCAGGGCGAGTTGGCGAAACGGACTTTCCGGCGGGGTTTCAGGCGCAGATTCGAGCATTCGCGGATTCTATGCCATCAGCGCCGCTCTCGCTCCTTCGCGCGTTACTGTGGCTTGTTTCAGGGCGCTTTCGCGCACCGGCCCGAAGCCGCGTACGGCGCTTGGCCAAGCGGCAAGCTTGAGGGCATCTTCCGGATTGCCGCGTGTTTTGGCGATCAGCTCGAGGTCGGCTTCGTAGCTGGCGAGCAAGCTGCGGTCGACGGCCTTTTCGGGGCCAAAACGGAAGGGGTCGAGCCAGCTGCCGCGCAGGCCGCGCGCCCTGGCCAGCCATTTCAGCCCGCCCAGCAGCCACGGGCCGAAGGTTAATTTGCGCGGGCGGCCGTCCGGGCCCGGTTTGGCCAGCCCGGGCGGAGCCAAGTGGAAGCTGAGGCGCAGGTCACCGTCAAAGGTTTCGCCGAGGCGCTGGAGAAAATCGGTTTGGGTGTACAGGCGGGCGACCTCGTACTCGTCCTTGGGCGCCAGCAGGCGGGCGTACTGGTCGGCGACGGCGCGCGTTACCTCGTCGTTACCGAGGCTGAGGATGGTGTCGATCCGGCACTGATAGCGGGCGGCCAACTCGGCATTCTGATAGGCGGTCAGGTGGGCGACGCGGCTGGCGATGAGTTCGTCCAGCGTTTGTTCGACGAAGGGCTGGCCGGCGAGCGGGCCGGCGATTTTTGCCACTTTTTCCGGGTCGACCGCAGCCCGTCTTCCCCACAGGAAAGCGGCGCGGTTGGCGGCGACCGCCATGCCGTTCAGTTCGATCGCCTGGTCCAGTGCGGCGGCGGACACCGGTACCAGACCCCGTTGCCAGGCGTAGCCGAGCAGCAGCATGTTGCCGTAGAGGGCATCGCCCATCAGGCGGGTGGCGAGGTGCTGGGCGTCGATGAACTGCGCGTTCTCGGTGCCGAGGGCATCGATCAGCTGTTGCTTCATGCCGGCCAGCGGGAAATGCCAGTCGCGGTTGCGCGTGAACTCGGCGGTCGGCGATTCGCTGCAGCTGACCACCGCGCGGGTGTGCCCTTCGAGCATTTTCGCCAGCGCCTCGGTGCCGGCGCTGACGACCAGGTCGCCACCGAGCACGGCATGCGCCTCGCCGGTGGCGATGCGGGCGGCGTGGATGTCCTCCGGCCGGTCGGCGATGCGCAGGTGCGAGAAGACGGCGCCGAATTTCTGCGCCAGCCCGGTCATGTCGAGGGTGGAGATGCCCTTGCCGTCGAGGTGGGCGGCCATGCCGATCAGCGCGCCGAGGGTGATGACGCCCATGCCGCCGACGCCGGTAATCAGCAGGTTGTAGGGGCGGTCGGTGGCTGGCAGGGCGGGGGCCGGCAAAAGCGGCCAGTTTTGCATTTCATGCAGTAAACCGCTGTCGACCGCAGCAGAGCCTTTTTTCAGCGTGCCGCCTTCGACGGTGACGAAACTGGGGCAGAAACCCTTGAGGCAGGAGAAATCCTGGTTGCACGCCGACTGGTCGATCTGCCGCTTGGTGCCGAAGGCGGTTTCGACCGGCACCACCGACAGGCAGTTGGACTGCACCGAGCAGTCGCCGCAGCCTTCGCAGACAGCTTCGTTGATGACGACGCGTTTGGTGACGGCCGGCATCTTGCCGCGCTTCTTGCGCCGGCGCGCTTCGGTGGCGCAGACCTGGTCGTAGATCAGGACGCTGACGCCGGGTTCCTCGCGCAGTTCGCGCTGCACGATGTCGAGTTCGTCGCGGTGACGGATCGGCACGTTGGGCGCGAGGTCGGTGATCTCGGCGTATTTCTCCGGTTCGTTGGTGACGATGACCATCTTGCCGACGCCTTCGGCTTCGAGCTGGCGGGTGATGCGGGCGACGCTGAGGATGCCGTCCACCGGCTGGCCGCCGGTCATTGCCACGGCGTCGTTGTAGAGAATTTTGTAGGTGATCGGCACCTTGGCGGCGATCGCCTGGCGGATGGCGAGCAGGCCGGAGTGGAAATAGGTGCCGTCGCCAAGGTTGGCAAAGATGTGCTTCTCTTCGGTGAACGGCGCCTGGCCGACCCACGGCACGCCTTCGCCGCCCATGTGGGTGAAGGTCGACGTGCTGCGGTCCATCCACGTCACCATGTAATGGCAGCCGATGCCGGCAACGGCACGCGAGCCTTCGGGGACGCGGGTCGAGGTGTTGTGCGGGCAGCCGGAACAGAAATGCGGCTTGCGTTCGGCCAGCACGATCGGCGTATTGGCTGCCTGCTGCTTGGCGGCGATGAGCTTCAGCCGGGATTCGATGGTCGGCGAGGTGAAGAAGCGGCCGATGCGTTCGGCGATGACACGGGCGATGGTCGCCACCGGCAGTTCGCCGGTGGCCGGCAGCAGCCAGTTGCCTTCCGACCACTCGCCGATTTCGTCAAACTTGCCGACGACGCGCGGGCGGACATCCTCGCGCCAGTTGTAGAGTTCTTCCTTCAACTGGTATTCGAGCAGTTGCCGCTTTTCCTCGACGACGAGAATTTCCTCCAGCCCTTCGGCGAAATGACGGACGCCTTCCGGTTCGAGCGGCCAGACCATGCCGACCTTGTACAGCCGGACGCCGATCTCGGCGGCCAGCGCATCGTCGATGCCGAGTTCGTCGAGCGCCTGGCGGACGTCGAGATAGCTCTTGCCGGCGGTCAGGATGCCGAGGCGCGGATTCGGCGAATCGATGATCACCCGGTTCAGCTTGTTGACGCGGCAATAGGCCAGCGCGGCGTAGAGCCGGTGGTTGAGCAGGCGGGCTTCCTGGAGCAGTGGCGGGTCGGGCCAGCGGATGTTGAGGCCGCCCGCCGGCATGGCGAAATCAGTGGGTAAAACGATGTCGACCGCAGCCAGGTCCACACGCACCGAGGCCGAGGTCTCGACGGTGTCGGCCAGCGCCTTGAACGCCACCCAGCAGCCGGAATAGCGGCTCATCGACCAGCCGTGCAGTCCGTAGTCGAGGTATTCCTGGACGTTGGCGGGATAGAGCACCGGCATCAACACCGCCTTGAAGATGTGCTCGGTCTGGTGCGGCAGGGTCGATGATTTGGCGGCATGGTCGTCGCCGGCGATGACCAGCACGCCGCCGTATTGCGCCGTACCGGTGGCGTTGGCATGGCGGAAGACGTCGCCGCAGCGGTCGACGCCCGGCCCCTTGCCGTACCACATGCCGAACACGCCGTCGTACTTGGCGCCGGGAAAGAGGCCGACCTGCTGGCTGCCCCAGACGGCGGTCGCCGCCATGTCCTCGTTGATGCCGGGCTGGAAAGTGACGTGGTGATCGGCGAGATGCTGCTTCGCTTTCCACAGGCCGAGGTCAAGGTTGCCGAGCGGGCTGCCGCGGTAGCCGGAGATGAAGCCGGCGGTGTTGAGCCCGGCGGCGAGGTCGCGCTCGCGCTGCATCATCGGCAGGCGGATCAGCGCCTGGGTGCCGGTCAGGAAGACGCGGCCGGCGGTGGCGGTGTATTTGTCGTCCAGCGTTGCCGCGAGGGCGGCCGGCAGAGCCAGGTTGCTCATTGTCGTCTCCGGTTGGGGCGCCTTGTGGGCACCGTTTCAACGACGCGCCGCCGGGGGTGGTGGCGCCGCGTGCCTTTGTGGCTTGGAGTTTGGCCCGGCGTCAGCGTTCCGGCAATGCGCGAGATTTATTCAAACTGTCATCAACCGGAAATCAGCGCTGAATAGGATGTCAGGACAAGATTTCCCTTTCCTATAATTTCAGAGAAAAAGACATGTTCAAAAGCTTAGCTTTACCTTTCCTTGTCAGCCTTGCTTTCATTGCGCCTGTCCAAGCGGGTGTGACGCTAATTGCCAGTGGTGCGCTGGCTGGTTCCAGCGATCTTTCGGGGCTTTCCGGCACGCTGGAAAATGGGGTTGCCGCCAATATTCTGGGGGGCATGGGTTCCGGGTTGGCCTGGGCAGGTGGCAACACTTTTCTGGCGCTCCCTGATCGTGGTCCCAATGCCAGTTCTTACTTAGGCGGCAGTGCAGTTGATAACACGACTTCCTACATCGATCGTTTTCAGACCGTCTCATTGAATCTGACGCAGAGCAATAACGCCGGTGTCTATTCCTACGCCTTGAACGCTGCCCTCAACCAGACCACGCTGCTCTATAGTCTTGGCGCCCTGAATTACGGTAGCACGGCCGGCTTGCCCAGTGCGCAGCCGGTTCAGAATACGGCGGAGCGCAATTATTTTACGGGGCGTTCCGACAATTTCGGTTCGGGCAACTCCCTGGCGGTGAATAATGCCCGTTTCGATCCGGAAGGCATCCGGGTCGCCAACGACGGCAAAAGTGTCTTCATTTCCGATGAATACGGACCCTATGTGCGCCAGTTCGATCGTTCGAGTGGTGCGCTGATCAAGACCTTTGATTTGCCGGCCAATCTGGCGGTGGCCAATCTCAGCAGCACCGGGGCAACTGAAATTAGCGGCAACGGCGCCGGTCGCGTTGCCAATAAAGGTATGGAAGGGCTGGCCATCACGCCGGATGGCAAGACGCTGGTCGGCTTCATGCAGAGCGCCTTATTGCAGGATGGTGGCGATGGTGCCAAGGCCAATCGAATTGTGACTGTCGATATCGCCACGGGCACCACGAAGCAGTTTGCCTACAATAATGTGATTGGCGGAAAGACCTACGGCAGCAGCGAGATTCTGGCACTCAACAGCCATCAGTTCCTGGTCTTGGAGCGTGATGGCAAAGGCCTGGGCGATGGCTCGTTGGCCAAGGTCAAGCAGATCTGGGTGGTGGACCTGGCTGGCGCCGAGGATGTAAGCGGCTTGTCAGGCGAAGCTGCATTGCTGGCCAAGGCGCCGAGCAAAAAACTTTTTCTCGACATCAGGTCGGCGCTGAATTCGGTCGGTATCACGGATGATGCCATTCCCGCCAAACTGGAGGGCATGGCCTTTGGTGAAGACATTACGGAAAACGGGACGCTCTTTCACACGCTCTATGTGGCCAACGATAACGACTTCAGTGAGCTGGCGGGAGGTAATCAGTTTTTTGTTTTCAAGTTTTCCGACGCGGATTTGAGCGCGCTTAGCCTGGGAGCTTTTGAAAATCAGGCCGTGAGTTCGGTTTCCGAGCCTGGAACTTACGCCATGCTGCTCGGTGCCCTGGGTTTGATGGCTGGCTTTACCCGCCGGAAAAAGAACGGCATCTGAAGCTATGCCCGGGTTTGGTAAACTCGTCCCGACACTGAGGCGCAGGGGAAGGCGCTGCCTTCCCCTTCCTCGTTCACGACACGTTGAGTTGCCGTCTCGTGGCATTTTGCCGCCCGCCCGGTCAGGGCAAGATCTT
>DJUX01000010.1 GCA_002440665.1 Dechloromonas sp. UBA6271 | reverse complement strand
CGCCGGATAGGGATGCTGCGGCACATACGCACGCCCTCGCCGGGGCCCGTCAAACAGGCTGTTCCCCATCACCGCATCGACAGGATGAACATCTGACAGCGCCTGAACGGCCTAAAAGGCTCCTCACCATCGAACAGGCTTTTCGTGATGGGAGTATGGCGAGTTTCGTGCTGAATGCACGAACTGTTGCTGCGCGGCTCCCTGAGTCCCGGACATCTCGACTTCAGAGTCACCGGTCAGCCTCGCCCGAAATAGCGTTCCACCCAGCGCGTCGCCGCCGCCGACGCCCGGCGGATCACCTCGGGGTCGCGCGCCGGAACCGTGCATAGCCGCGCCGGATCGGGCTCAATCCCGACGCGCGCGAGGTCCAGGCGGTCCGCATCCCAGCAGGCGCTCACCGTAACATCCCGATGGCGCCGGCCGCTGGTGTGGCCCTCCATGGCCGCCAGCAGCAAGGAGAACTCCAGGTCATCCAGGTCAATGTGGCCCTCCCGAATGTCGAGTGCAAAGCCCACGGCACGCGGGCCGTGCCCTGGATCGTGCCCATCGCTGTGGCGGCAGGCGTCGTGCAGGAAGGCGAAGTATTCGACAACCCGGGCATTCGCCCCGGTCAGGCGCGCGAGGTACAGGCCGTTGCGGCGTACCCTCGCCCAGTGCGCCGCCCCGTGGATGCCGCCCCACTCGAGCCGGAATTCCTGACGGAGCACCGCGACAAGCCCTTGCGTAATGAGGGACGCGGGTTTTCTGGGAGGGATTCGTTCCATATCGGTTTCCGGTATTCCGATCCGGCCCGCTCAGTACCGGCCGCGCAGGACGAACCATCTGCGCACGCCCCACCAGGCCGCCGCCGCGACCCCGGCCAGGATGCACGCCAGGTGCAGGCGGTCCAGCGATAGCGCGCCGCGCCAGGGGTTTCCGGGCACGATCGGCCACAACGCTTCGACATCGGCGTGCATCACCGCATCGAGGGCCAGATGGCTGAGCGTCCCGGTCAGCGCCCCGACCCAGGCGGCCGTCCTTGAAATATCCGGTACAACCGCCAGCCAGCGGGCCTGCCCCGGACTCAAGCGGCGGTTCCAGAAGCGCAGCAGCGCCTCACACGGCCGTCGCCCGAACACCGCCACCGCGACGGCAACCGCCAGCGCGCCGGGCAGCGTATGCAGCCACGGATGCGCCGGGTCGCCGATGAGCAGGAACAGGCTGACCGGCTCGAGATCGATGACCACATTGGCCAGCGCGAAAACCGTCCAGCTGAAGTGGTTCGGTACCGCGGCCTTGATCAGCGCGCCCGGGCCGAAGTGAAACGGTGTGATCGGCAAGCAATTCTCCCTGTTTTGCGCTTTCCGCGATTTCGATCATGTTGGCTACCTGGCAATCTTCACCGGCAGTGCCGCTGATGAATAGCGGACAGGAGTGCCGTCAATCTTGACGATATTCACGTCGACCACGCCGCCCGACTGTGCGTGCGCCACCTTGATCGGCGTGACATCCTGCACCACAAGATAGACCAGGCAACCGGCGATCGCCGTCAGAACCGCCTTGGTATAGAGATCAGGTTTCATGCTGCTTGCTCCTTCAAGAAATCTGGCCAGTCTGATCAAGATGATCAGCACAGATCGCGCAGGGCGGTCAATTATCTGCGTGCTGACAACAGGCTCACCCGCCCTCGCCTCGCCACTCGCCCGTCGCCAGACCGCTCCCCATCAGTTCTCCTGCCCCCGGCTCCCACATCTCCCGGAAAGGCGTCTGCATCACCCGCTCGATGAACGGCGCCGACACGCCCTGTGCCGCAAACCACGCCGCCATCCTGCGGTCGGTATCGGAGATGCCCGAATCCCCGGAGCGCCAGGCAACCCCCGAGCGGTGCAACCCGAACCGTGCCGACGGCGCCGCCAGGCGCTCCTGCCCGCCCGCGAAAACCAGCACGCAGGCGCTGGCGCAGGACGTGGAAACGTAGACGTCGAGGTGGCGGTCGCGCACCAGTTCGGCCAGCGCGAAGCCTTCGCTGGCGCTGCCGCCCGGGCTGTCCAGCTCGATCCCGCGTATGCCCGGGTGCCTGGCCAGGAGGCTACGGACCAGATTGGTCGTGCCGAACCCCATCTCCCCCGAAAGCTCGATGCGCTGGCCATCGCCGGACAGGCCGACCACGGGTTTGTCATCCCGGTCGGCGGCCATCACCGCCAGCGCAAACAGGCTCATCTGGCGATCACGGTCCGCCAGGTGGTCGAAGGCATAGAGCAGCATGGTCATGCCGGCCATGGCGACGACGAGTCCGGCGAGCAGCGAACGGTCTGCCCCGAACCAGCGCCGCGCGGCACGCCAGGCGCCGACGCCCCACCACGCCGACAGCAGGGTGCCGCCGAGCAGCTCGGCCAGCAGGATGAGCGCGTAGCGCCGGTAGTGCGCCGCGAGTTCGGCGGGCGATGGCTCGAAGAGCAGCACGTGGCTGACCAGGGCGGCGAGCACCGCGCCCCACAGGGCCAGGTGCAGCAGGCCCTGCTCGCCCCGCCACTGCCGCGCCAGATACCCGGGCACCCCCTGCTTCCCGGACCCCGCTGCATCCGCGGCATCGCCCGTTGCTGGTTGGCCGGGAACAGATGCTGAGGCCGCGCGCCTTTCCTGCAACGGCACCAGCTCGCGCTCAAGAAAATGCAGGAAGCGGTTCACCTCGGGCCACGTGCTGCCTCCCCAATGTCGATGGACTGTCCCGGGACGCACGAACCAGGCGGCGCTCCCCGGATGGGCGCGCCGGTAGTCATCGGGATAGGCCTGTGCCATCCACGCATCGGTGCGCTGCAGGCCGAGCACACGGCGGACGTCACGGGCGCGCAGCCAGACCTGCCCCTCGGGGTCGGAGAAGGCATGGACGGTGTGTCCCGCGAAACCATATTGGAGTTCGCCGGTCTCCGGCAACGCCCTGGCGCCGTTCAGCGTCTCCCTGTGCAACGCGCGGAGGGCAAAGTACGCGCCGAGCCCTGCAACAAGCAACGGCAACAGATCGAGCAGCCCGCGACCGAGCAGCGGCCCGAGGACGACCAACACCCAGAACAGCATGGCCATGACCATCGGCCAGGCGCTGCGCAGACAGATCCGGTAGAGGAATTGATGGAATGGCGACATGCGGCGGGAGGCGGATTGGGCGATACGGCAGATTATCGCCCCGCGCAGGCTCGCGGAGTGCGCCCGGCGCGAACCCGCCGGCCCCGAAAAATCCGCTCGGAAAATTCTCACTGTCTCATTCTGTGAGCCTGACGCTTGGTATCATGCAATTCATGGCACAGGACACCGTGCCCGGCCAACCGGCCGTCGCCGATTTAACGCACAACTTGCGGGGCGACTCATAAATGCCGCTAAAGCGTCGCCGCCTCTTCTTTCCCCGGGGCCCGGTGTACGCCGGATCCATGGGGAAAAGGAGAAGCTACATGGCTGATCACGCCAACATCGGAAGCCCGCTCGTCGCCGGGCCAACCGTAAGACTCGACTCGCTATTTGCCGACTGGATCTATGTTCCGGTCGCCAACGACTACGGACGCCATTACCCGGCGCCGGACGGCTACTACCTGTTCCATGGCCTGCCTGGATCACTTGGCAAGGACTGCGCCCTGTTCGTCCGGCCGCATAAGGCAGTGCGACTCGCTGCCGAAAGCCGTCTCGCCAACGGCGTGATCGGGAGCTTCCGCTGCGTGCGTTCGGCACGATTCATGAAGGACGACCTGCTGCCGGTTTATGTGACCGACCCGCAGCACATCGCCAGCCCCCTGCTTGCCCTGGTGTCTTATGACGAACATCAGCGCTTCGAGGGCTTGTCGCCGCCGGTCACGCCACTGGCACCGCCAGTCAAGACATGATCCTGGGGAGCGCGTAACGTCGAAACCAGCCGATCCTTCCGGCAGGCCGCTGCCTGCCGGACGGGAACCCAAATTCCGCACAAGGAGAAACAATGAACCGAAACCAACGCATGTCCCGTATCAACGCCCTGATCAGCCGCCCGCAGGGGGCCTCGCTGACCCGGATCATGGAAGACCTGGAAGTCTCCCGGGCCACCGTCAATCGCGACCTGCAGGCGCTGCGCGACGGCATGAACGCGCCCATCGTCTATGACCGTGCCCGGGGGGTTTACCGCATCGAGCCCGACGGCAACGCCGGGACCCGGTACATGCTCCCCGGCCTGTGGCTGACGCCGGCGCAGGCCTACGCCGTCCTGACGCTGAACAACATGGTCGAGAAGATCGCCCCGAACGTGCTCGGCCCGTTCCTTGATCCGATGCGCGTTCTGCTCAAGCGCCTGCTTGGGGAAGCCGACTTCCCGCTCCACGGACTCGACCGCAAGATCGAGATCGACATGCCGGCAGTGCCGGCGATGGGCGACCTCGATTTCGAGAACCTGGTCGAAGCACTGATCCACGAGCAGCCGGCCCGTTTCACGGTCCGCACCAAAGCCGGACTCGAGCACACGGTGGATGGCACGCCGGTAAAGCTGCGCATCACCGCCGCCGGCTGGGGCGTGCAGGTCCGCCACCCCTCGGCGGCCGGGCCGGTCACGATCGACGTTGCCGACATCCGCAAGGTGGCGGTGGCCAGCGAGCGCGACGACTGAGTTGCCCAGGAAAAGTTTGACCACGACCGATCGCCACCTGCACCGGCTCATCCGGTGAGACCGCCGGGTGCGATCCTCTGACCACACACAACAAGGAGACCTTTATGAACGAGACCAACCCATCCATCCACCCGTTCGTTGCGCAGCCTGCCGGCGAACTGCCCATCCCCGTCTTCTACAGCCCGGCCATGGTCGCCGACAGCGAGAGTTTCTCGCCGAGTGCCGGCAAGCCGGCGCTGGTCGTCAAATCCTGGCAGTTCCTCGGGCTGCCCCTGCAGTTCCGCACCCCGCAGCCGCTCAGTGCCGAGCAGTTCGGCGTCGCCCACGACCCGGAGTTCGTCGCCGACGTGTTCAGCCGCCGGCGCAACAACGGCTTCGGCAACAAGTCGCCGGCCGTCGCCGCCAGCCTGCCGCTGACCAGCGGCGCCATGCTCTCGGCGGCGCGCGAGGCCCTGAAGAACAGGATCGGCGCGATTGCCCCCTGCTCCGGCTTCCATCATGCCGGCTACGATTTCGCCGGCGGGTACTGCACGTTCAACGGGCTGATGGTCACCGCGGCGGTCCTGCTGGCCGAGGGCAAGGCGCACAAGGTCGGCATCCTCGATTTCGACCAGCACTGGGGCAATGGTACGCAGGACATCATCGATCGCCTGCACCTCGACAATGAGGTTGTCCATTACAGCCCGGGCGAATACAGCCGCCCGGCCAAGGCCGAAGCCTTCCTTGCTGCGATCCCGAAGATCCTCGAGCGCTTTGCCGGCTGCGACCTGGTGCTCTACCAGGCCGGCGCCGACCCGCACATCGACGACCCGCTCGGCGGCTGGCTGACCACGGAACAGCTCTACCGGCGCGACCGCGCGGTCTTCGAGGAGCTCAAGCGCCTCGGCATCCCGGTCGCCTGGAACCTGGCCGGCGGCTACCAGCACGACGCGGACGGCGGCATCCGCCCGGTACTCGACATCCACGACAACACGTTGGTGGCATTCGTCGAAGCCCGCGGCCATGCAGTGATTCCGGCCAGTCCGTTCGCGGAAAGGGAAGCCGCCTGATGGTCTCGCTCATCAGCTTCGGCGTCCGGCTCAGGGAGCGCCCCGAGCGGGTTGCGCTGCTCGAGCCCCTGCTGCGCCAGCCGGGCGGCGCGACCATCGGCCAGTTGATGGCGGCACTGGGGGAGCGGCGCGACATCGTCAGCGACGACCTGGAAGCGATGCGTGACGAGATGGGCCTGCCGGTCCGCCGGGATCCCGAGTCCGGGACGTACCACCTCGAGACGGAAGCGGCCGGCGGCGAGTCCCGTCCGGAAGACTGCGATCTTGCCCTGCTCTGCCGGGCGATTGCGCTGGAGGAGTACCTCAACGTGACCTTCACGACGGGAGCGGGCGAGACCCGGCGCCTGCATGCCCTGCCGGGAAAAGTCAGGAGGGTGCGCGGGGTACGCCAGATAAAACTGCACGAGCGAAGCGGCGCGTGGCGCATGGTCGAACTCGCGGCGATCCGGGAAGTCGCCGAGGCGTTCGGCATCAACAAGTGAGCGGGCGGCGAGCCGCCGCCTGACAAGACACGGGCTGATCCCCCGTCCTTCGGGAAAACGGATCGGGCGGATTTGTTCCGGATTGCGCGCCCGCCATGTCGGCGAAGTCGCTAAACAGGAGAAACACCATGAAAAGACGCGAATTCATCCAGTCGACTGCGGCAGCCGCCGCAGCATCCGTCCTGCCCGCGGCGGCACTTGCCGCCACCACGCCGGCTCAAGACACGGCCCCGCCGCTCGACGCCGAGGTCACCCGGCTTCGCATCGGGACCCACCGCACCGGAGATCTGCGCGAGGCCAACCGGCTCGCCCGCGAGGCCGGCAAGCCGCTACGGCGCCCCGATCCGCCCGACGACGAGATGAACTACTGGGCCGAAGCCATCCGCATCGGCGACAGTCATTTCTACCGGGTCGGCGACATCGTCGTGCCGGCTACGGAGTACGAGTACCGGATGGTGATCGCCAATCCGAACATGTACTACTTCTCGTCGGCGCTGAAGCTGCACCATCGGGTCGAGCGGGCGCGCCAGGGATTGCCGCCGGTGTGATGCGGGCCCTTGAGGGCGGCCTCCGGCTCGACCTCAAGGGCCGTTCCCGAATACGACTCCCAACTGCCCGCCACCAATCGGATCCTCCGGGCACCCGGGCAACCCGGAGCAATCCACCCCGCCGGCATGCCGATCGGGCGGAAACCACTTCACAAACCATCGGAGCAACATCATGAAAAGGCGTGAACCCAGATTATCCATTAGC
>DJUX01000016.1:33735-71146 GCA_002440665.1 Dechloromonas sp. UBA6271 | reverse complement strand
CTTTTCAGTGCGCGTCAACAGTTCACCCGCTTGTCACGATGGCGGTAGGAGATGATCTGCGCCTTCTCGCCCGCCGCTGCCGCCTTTGCGCGTGGCGCCGCCGGTACCTTCTTTTTTACCGCTTTTTCGCCGTCGACCGCAGGCGCTTCCTGCACGGCAAGGCCAAAGGCTTCGCCCGCGACAGCTACCCGTCGCACCGAGCCGCCCCGCCCCTTGCCCTTGACCAGGACGCCCGAGGCGACGAACTCTTCCTTCAACTGCTCGAAGTCAGCCTCGGAAACCCGATGCCCCTCGGCCTTCGCAGCGTCGCTGAATTTCTGGAAGAGACTCTGATTGCCGATGGCCGAGCCATCCGCGGGAACGAGATCAAGGAGCGTTGCAGCGAGCGATTGGGCGCGGTTCATGGCAGCGAGGCGAATTGGGTAATCCCTGCATCATAACCCGCTGCACCTTCTTTGCCAGAACGCGAAAGGCAATCTCCACACCGCAGGCCCAGCCGTGTCGATCAATCCAGGAATGGCTCTCCTCGGAACGGCAATTCAGGTTGGCGCTTTCTCTTCCTCAATCTCGCGCAACACTCGGCCAAGCTCGGCCAGCACCTTCTCGAACTACGCTTCGGCGTGCTTCCGCCGGATCGCGTGCGCCTGCTTCGGCGTAATCTCCGGCAGCGGACGCAAAGAGAAATCTGGCGTGTAACCTCAGTTATTAAACCGGCCGTGCCTCGATAAGGTCCAGCTTAGGAGCCTTAATTAGCGGCATGGCATCCCCAACGTTGCCGGTTAGCCACTGCTCGACATCCGCCTGCTCGATGGCTATCACGCTGCGTTTGTCCTGCTGGTCCGGCGGCCGTTTTGGGTCCGGCTTGTGCATTCTCGACATCAGGGGATGCGTGTCGGCGTTCACCGTCAGCATCGTGTAGCTCTCGACGACTTCCCCGGTCGCCCGGTCGGTCCACGTGTTCCAAAGTCCTGCCAGCCCCCAGGGCTGGCCATCGGCTCGGCGAAACCGCCACCACACATTCTTTCCGGTCTCCCAACACGGTTCGTCGAATGAGACGGCCGGGATGATGCAGCGCTGACCAAGGCGCCAGGCGTCTTTGAAGGTCGGCTTGGCGGCTGCTTCCTCGGACCGGCAATTGTTGGTCGAGTAGGTCAGGCGTGGTGTTTTCGACCAGGTAGGAATTAGGCCCCACTGGCCGACAAGCAGTTCCGGGACGCTCCCCTCCAGCAAGCGCAAGAACGGCCCCTGGGCGCGCGGAAACAACTCCAGCGACCACTGGAGTTGATTGCGGCGGCCGATTTCCCAGGCGCGCTCGATGGCGGCATGGTCGGGCGTGATGTAGCGAGTGCACATGCCCCCAATTTAGCCGGTCGTTGTGTGAGTGTCCAACGCTGGCATTTCAACAACCCACCATCCCTGTTTGTATTCCCATCGCTCCCCTTCTGGCGTGGCGTGAATCTGCCAGCCAACGAGCAAAAATCCCTTCGCGGTCATGCTGACTAGAACGGGGTCGAACAAGGGAGATAGTTGGGTTGGGTGATAGCTGACTATTGGATGCATGAGGTAGGCAACCCGCAACGCTCGGTTCTCCGCGTTGCCCTCCCTCCAGTCTCGAATAAGCAACTGTCCCGGCTTTGGCTTCGCAGCCAGCACTTCAGCACGGGTTAGTTTGACCCCTTGGCGATGTGTTTCGGTGACATGAAAAAGCATGCGCCGAATATACTGTACACACTACTGTATATGTCTAGCCCGGAATGCCAGCGAGGCTTACCCCCTATGCTTCTCCATAGGGTCATCCCGGTCGATCTTCTCACCAGGCACCGGCGTGCCGCAGCATGGCCCGCGTATGGCCTTTGAAGCCCGCATGGCGGTCACACGCCTTACCCTCGGGGAACTTCGGCCCGGTCGATTGCTCCCAAGGCTTTCAGCACCGGATCAACTCCGCTCGCGTTGCCCGACGCTCGGGCATCCGGCAGTAGCCCGTTACCTGTCTTTCGTCGGCGATGGAATGGGCAAATGTCTCCAATCTAGCAGCCTAACCAAGTTCGTTTGGGGAACCGTCGGTGTTGGCGTGCCTAGGTACGGTGCCCGTGGCGTGTGTGTCCCGATCCGCGGCGGATGCTCGCCGCTCGCCAGCGTCAGCCCGCGGGGGCGCGGAAGGTAGATGAGCATCGATGAAATCCTGAATGTAGTCGCCATAGCGGAAGAGATCAGATTGGACAATATTCGTTCCCGCCGCCTTTCAGTTATTGGCTCTTAATTACCTCGGC
This sequence comes from Dechloromonas sp. UBA6271, assembly GCA_002440665.1. Classification (GTDB taxonomy): domain Bacteria; phylum Pseudomonadota; class Gammaproteobacteria; order Burkholderiales; family Rhodocyclaceae; genus Azonexus. The sequence continues at coordinate 68,876 of DJUX01000016.1, read as the reverse complement.
GCCGTCCCTCTCGCCAATCATCCGCGCCCTGATACGAGTGTCGACTAATTTCCGAATGTCGTCTTCCTTCACGCCCAAGTCACCAAGTTGCTCGGCTGCCTTTTTGATTCGCCGCTCCATCATTGATTTCGCAGAGCGCACCCTTTTTCCCAATTCGCTGCCTTTGTACTCGGCACGAGGCATTGCCCGTTCAAGCGCCAGTAGCCCAAGTAAATCGGGGGTTTCAAGATTCAGGATCAAGGCGCTAGTCGCCGTCTCCCACCCGCAAGCGATAGTCATCCCGCCAACCAATAGATGATTGTCGGCATAGGCAATTGGGATCGGGTCCAAGGCTGGCGGTACCGAGACAAGCGCCTGCAATATCGTGGGGGAGAAAGTGGCGCGGCCATGCCAGTTTCCGGTAGCGTGCATGACGGCAGTGCATTCGCCAGATTCAATAGACAGGAATCCGCCTTCGTACGCTAGCAGGACTTTCCCAAGTTTCACCCCTCTCCGGCTGAATATCTTGGTGGCTGTCTTGAATTCCGCCAGTGACACCTCAAGGAAATTTTGCGGCCGACTCAGAGACATTCTTGCTCTCCAGATGAATAACAACATAAATTTACGCCTGGATAGCAATCGCGCCAATGAGCCAAAGGTCATAGCAATGGCAACACCTGTCGCCAATCCGATTTTGCGAAACAGATTCATCCGCCCCCGTTCAGGTCATCCGATAGGCCGTTCAGCCGCCGATTCACCATCCCAAGCCCTTCCGTCATACCCACCAGCGAAGCATTCACAAAGGCATCATGCTCCGCCTTCAATCGCTCGAAGGTGCGCCAGTGCATCCCCTTCGGTTTCCAGCCAGGGCCATTGAGAATACCCGGCTCCCACCCAAGCCGCCGCCGAATGGTGTCGGCCCGTCGTGCCGCGCGGTCATGGTCAGGTTCCCGCTGCGACGCATAGGCCAGCTTGTGACAATGCCGACAAGCGAAGATTGAGCCGCCGAAGAGAACAGCCACGCGCCGCCCGCATCCTTGCGCCGGGCACAGGAACCAGGCTCGCTGTCCGCCCAGATTGCAGCCCGTCCATTCGAGACGAACTGGATATTCCATCGGTTGCCATTCGCCGCCCTTGCTTCGGCTTCGATAGTCGAGAATTACGCGCCCCGTTTCCGTCCGCATCTGGATTGAGGCCACCTCCCTGCCGCGGACACTCCATTGCCAACTGAAGACCCGGCCCGGTGTCAGCAGGCCATCGCGTTGCAGCCGCCGAACATCGAGTGCCCGCATATCGCTAGTTGTGTCCTTCCCGCCTTGCCCGCGTCCGCTACCGAAGCCACCCATGATATTTTTTCTCCGAGATTTGCCTAAATCATTTGGCAAGTTTGCCCTATGGTTTTCGCTTATTCTTGCCGAAAGCCTTGCCCTGACTAGCATTGCGCCGATTTTTCTGGTGTCGCATTTCATGCGCCGCGTAGCTGTTTCAGCTTCAAAAGCATGGCGAGTGTTCGTTCGAATTTGCGGTCGAGATGCGTTTCGTAGCGGTTCAGCTTCTCCAGCAGGTGCGCCCGTAGCCCTTCCCCCAGGGTTTGCACCTTGATGGCGGGGGTAAATCGGGCTTCGCGTTCAGTTTGGAAGCAGATCGGTTCCAGCGTTTCGCGAATAAATACGGCCAGTCCTTCGGCGGTGGCCGGGTGTTCTTCTTCCTCGACGTGTTCATCCCACCAGTCGCGGGACTCTTGAATCAGCGCCCGCCTAGCTTTGACGTAGGCATTCGGCCCCCCCTTGCGCAGGATCGCCGCCGCCTTCCGGGTTGCCGCCAGATCAAGCGCAGCGTGCTGCTGGCTTTCGGCAATCGCTTCGGGGGTCGTATCCATAAATTCCCGCACGTCGCTCTGCTCGTCGGCCATACCTCGCTGAAATGGGGCCGCCGATGACATGACCGACTTCGAGCTACTCACTGCGCTTTTCAATCCCTCGTTGATCTTCGCGCCTTCGGCCAGCAATACCCGCCGCTTGCGCCAAATGATCGTGGCAAGCTCTTCGATCAGGTGCCGCTCGGTCATGCCCGCCGGTCGGTGTTCCTCGATCAGCGCCGCCAGCAAGTCGGCAAACTCGGCATGATCTTCATGCGCCAATACCGCCAGCCGGGAAAGGATGCCGTGCTTCATGGCGTTGTACCGCACCGGCTCATAGTTGCCCGCCGTCGCTACGGGTGCCGCTTGATCGCTGGTTATCAGCGCCGCCTCCTTGACTGCTTCCGCTTCAATGGTTCGCATCATTTCCTCCTTTCTAGATCAGCCCCGGCCAGCGTTCCCGGCGCGGTTGTTGATCGTTGTCAGTTACATTCGGCAGGTAGCCCGCGCATCGTTGAAGGATGTCAGGCGCAGGCCAATAGCCTCGATTTGCCACTACCAGCGCCCCGCGTTCAGGCTTGCCAATGCTGCAAGCCCGTCCCCGCCGGTTCAGGCATTGCGAACATTGCCGCCGGTCATCAGGGAACGGGTCAGGCTTCGGCAATTCCACCGCCGCCCGCCCGGTGAAGTAGTCCCGCGCCTCTGCATCCCGCTGGCACTGGCCTATCACTTCGCCAATGATCACCGGGTCGGTTTCCTCGATCAGTGCCAGCCATGCCCGGACTGCCGTTTCCTCGCTGGCGGTCAGGGATGCCGACGGTTGCCGGATGGTCGGGGTAAAGGGTGCCGCCGCTACCGCGTCCGGGTGCCGCTCCAGAATGTCGGCATGGGTCGCCTCGGGACAGCAGGCCACTTCCACAGGATCGCGCTCGGAATAGTGAATCAGCCACCAGCGGGAAGCGGTCGCCATGTCACCAGCGCCGACTTTCAGCACGTCAATGATTTCCGCCTTGTGTTCGCGGATCACGGCCAGCCAGCGATTCACCGCCACGCTGTCGCCGGTCGCCTTGATGGTGCCAGTCGAGGAAAGTAGCAGCCTCACCCCTTCCGCTTGCGCCTCGCGGATGATGGTCGCCGGGGTCATATTTCTACCTCCACCGCGCCCGGATCATTCCGAAGGTGCTCAATTTCCCCGAAGGTGCTCACCTCTTTTTGTTGGGCATCTTCGGGATTGTTGAGCATCTTCGCGTTTTCAAGGAGCGCTTTCGCGGCTTCCTGCCCAGGCATCCGCCATACCCATCCGGCTTTCATGCCTTCCTTCACTGGCTCAATCCCAAGCGCCTTTTGCGCCCGCCGGATCGTCGCCCAGGAATACCCCGCGCCATCCGCATCCGCCTTGATGGTCTTGGTCGGCAATGGCCCATCCACCAACAGATCAGAAAGGAATCGCTTGGCATCGGCCAGGGAGCCGCCCTCGCCATCGTCGCCGGTCGCGTCCGCCGTCGCCAACAGTTCTCGCGCCGCGCCTTCCACCGCTTCGCCCCACTGCACAGACGATGCGAAGATGCCGGGATGGGTTTTCAGTTCAGCCTGGTGCAGATCGTATTCAAATCCGCCGTCATCCGGCCCGATGTTCGACTTAGCACGGCAAAACAGCCGCACGGTGCGTCCGTCCTCGCCTTCCTCCTGGTGCTTCGCTGCCACCAATACCACGCGGGCAAGTGCGCCAAAGGCCAGGCTTCCGGTCAATCTCTCCACTGGATCGCGTCCGCCGGTTCCCTTGGAAAAGTGCGTGATTCCCAACAGAGCGCAGCGCATCGAACCAGCCAGATCAACCAGCGGTTGCAGCCCGCGCCGTACCTCTGCATTCTTGTGGCTGTCTCCCGCAATGGCCGAAACCACAGGATCAACGATCAGCAGTTTTACGCCGCCGATTTCGGCCAGCTTGCGCCGAAGCGGTTCCATGTCGCGAGCAGGGTCGAATGATCGCCGCTCGTTGCCTTCCCGAATGTCAGCAATGAAGTAGACGCGGGATAGATCAGCGCCCGATAGCACCAGCCGGGGAATCAGGGTATCGGCGGGATCATCCTCGCCGCTCCAGATCACCACGTTCCCGACAATGGATCGGGTGCCATCCGGCCAGCGTCCGCCGGTTGTCACGGTCGCTGCCAGGCCCATGCTAATCGTCGTCTTGCCAGTGCCTGGTGCGCCCCCAAAGACGTGCATCTTGCCCGCCGCCAACCAGCCATTCCAAAGCCATGCAATCGATTCGGGTGTTACATCGCTGGCCCGGATCAGATTCACGTTCCGCGCGTATTCGCCCGCTGGCGCGTTCCCTTCGTCGGCTTGAACCTTTGCCCCATCCGGTGCGCTCGCGTTCGCTATGGCTTGCGCTACGGCCTCCGCGCCGTCAAGAATGAACAGGTCATTCATGTCCTTCATTTCGGGATCGCGGTCGCTGCCGAAGTCGGGGATTGCCGTCTTGCCAACGCCGACTTTTGCGGCCTCGATGGCATGGCGATCGGGTTCGCCGGTTGCCTTCACCAGATCAGCCAGAATCACCAGCGCCGCTGCCGGATAGCGTTCGCGCATCGCCTTCGCCACCGCAGGCAGGTTGCCCGACGATAGCGCCGCAATGGCCGGGTGTCCGGTCGCTTCCGATGCCGATAGCCCGGTCGCCACGCCTTCACCTATCAGCAGGGTCAGGCCGTCGCCGTCGCCATCGGGCAGGCGTTCGGTTGCCCAATACCCGCCCACCTTGCTACCGCGCCCGGCCAGTGCCGCCTTGCGCCCGGACTCGTCAATCAGTTCCAGCGTTGATAGGCCATCGCCTTGCTTGACGGGAACCACCAGCAAGCGCCCGGTCAGTTGATCGCCGCCCGACTTCGGGGGATAGCCCAGGATCGCCGCCGCCGCGCCCGCGTCAATCTCGCGCAGGGTTGTCACGGGGGAAACCCGCTTGCGGGCAAGGTAGGAAAGATCGGCTTTCGCCCCGGTCGACACTTTCATGATCGCCGCCGCATTCTTCGCCGTCTCGGCACGTTCGCGGGCTATTGCCAATCTATCCCGGTTATCCCGGTCGACCGCAGCTTGACGGCGGGTTTCCAGTTCTTCCGGTGTCGGCTTCTGGTAGCTGCCATCATCGCGCCAGCCGTTCGCCTTGGCTTCATAGAACAGCGTCCCGATAGTCACCTTGCCACCGGCCCGGATGCTCTTCCATACGTCCCGCGCATCTTTGGTATTGAAGGATTCGGCGTGTAGGCTCCATGCTTCCCACACGTCAAAGCCGGTTTCGGCAAGTTCGGACTTGATCGCCATGCCCACTTTCAGCCAGGTATCGCGGTCGTTCGGGTCAATGAATTGCAGGGCTTCGCGGATGCGCTCAATATCGCCGCTCATGATTGCACCCCGCCGACGATCAGCACGACAAGCACAATCAACAGCGCCAGCTGTGCGGCCAGATTGGCGTCAATGCGTCCGTGTTGCTTGCCGCGTTTCCACGATCTTTTCGGCTGGCGGTCGCGGGAAGGCTTGGCGAGATTGAACCAGCCTATCAATGGATCAGTTCTGGTATGATTGCAGCTATCCAATGCAGTTTTTGAAGCCGTGCCGGTGCCTGCCACTTGTGCGGCTTTTTTGTTTATCTTCATGGCCCGCCCCTTTACGCCGTTGCGCCGTTGGCTTGGGTGCGGCTCTCCAGCCACGCATTCAGATCGCCTAGGCGATAGCGAACGCTACGCCCGACTTTGACGAACGGAATTGAATAGCGGCCAGTGCTACGCCAAACAGAGAGCGTGCCGGGTTTTACTTGAAGGATTGATGCAGCCTGTTTTTCGTCGAGAAGGTCATTGAGCGTTGCGCTCTGACGGATGATCTCGGAAAGGCTTTGCGATTGTTGCTTGTTCATTTCGCACCTCCAATCAGGAAGGTGGAAACGGTCAAACGGGTCTTGCTTGTGTTGGGTTTTGTGTGCGGTCGTCGCCCGTCAGGGTCAGATGATCCACCTCCGCTATCAGCGGCCTTGGCGGCTTTGCGAGCGGCGAACGTTTGACGAACAGCGGAGCGGACAGAGCGGGCAGCGCGTTGAATGCGTACCGCAAAAGCCTTGATGATCGCGGGAAACTTGATCGCCGATGTTGCCGCGCTCGTAAAAATGGGAAGCGTGTGGTCGAGAAAACTACGCCGGTCATCGTACTCACCAAACCGAGCGACCAGCTCGATAGTGTTTGCAGAAACGTTCATGAAATATCCTTTGCCAGCCGATTGACAATGCTCGCCTCATGCTGGCCGATGAAGCGAACAAGGGAATTCTACTGCGCCTTAACAAAAGTTATTCACGACTTATCAAGGTTTATGCGGATCTTTCCCGCCCCTTGATTTGCTTGATTTTAGCGACGGGCTTTAAGCCGCCTGCTTCAAGCATTGCCGCCGTTGCGATATTCACGGACTGGCGCACCGGGTCAAGGTCAAGCCGGGCATAAATTGCAGTTGCAGAAATTGATTTATGGTTCAGGCTCTTGCCGATGATGACTAACGACGCGCCAGTCTTGGCCTGCCAACTACCCAGGGTGCGTCGCAGATCGTGAATATGAAGGTCAGGCAATCTCTCATCCGAGACATCAATGCCAAGCCTTTCCCCTTCAGCCTTTGCGCCTCGAAGTTGCACTGCGATCGACCTGGAACCCTGCTGATTAACTACTTGCCCACTGGCTGCCTCGATCTTTGCGCGAATACGCTCCAGTTCATCCCGGTCGAGGATGCGCTTCCAGCCTGATTTCGGTTCGGTCATGTGCCCGCGCTTGCTGCGCCCAGGGAAAACCCAATCGGCGTGACAGCCTTCCCTGGCGCGAAGGATTTCTATGGCTTCCGGGCTTAGCGTGACGTTCTGCGGTTCATCGTTCTTCGTGCGCCCGATTGTCCAGACGCCTTCATCAAGTTGGACATCACGCCAGCGCATCTCGAGCACGTTGCTCCGCCTTGCCCCGGTAAGCAACGACACAAGCAGATAATCGCGCAACGTTTCATTCTCTTCCGCTGCCAATGAACTGAAAAATCTAGGTAGCTCATCGCCACGCATGAAGCGGTCGCGCTTGACCCCCTTGCGCCCGCGGATTCCGGATACCGGGTTAGCTTCAGCGAACCCCCACTCGATGGCATGGCGGTACATGCCTGAAACCAAGTTGCGAACGTGGTTGATGGTGTGGCCGGCGTAACCGTTCCCATCCATCTCGCCAAGAATGCGCGCGACCATCTGACGATCAACATCAGAAAGTTTCTTGCTGCCGATTTGCGGACGGATGTGGTTAGCGAACACATTCGCTCGCCGCTTTCCCGACCGCAATTTCGACAAATGCCGCCGGTTGTACTCATTGTCGAAAAACTCGCTAACAGTCATTTCCTGGCGGCGCGCCCTGCGGATGGTCGCCGGATTCTGATCGGCCGCAAAATCCCCCAGCGCCTTCTCGGCTTCTTCACGAGCACGCTCGACAGTCATATCCGGGAAAGTGCCAAGCTTCAGCCAGACCATTTCAGCACCGGCGCGCTTGACCACGTAGAAGGTGCGAGAACCGGCAGCCGTTACCCGAAGGGCCAACTTCTGAACTGTTTCATCGTAGTACGTCGCTCGTCCGGATACGGGCTGCGGAAAAGCTGCAACTCTGCTCTTCGTAAACTTCACTCTATCGGGCATCGGACACCTTGGGCTAGCACCGGGCTAGCAGAAATCGTTAAAAACCGATGACAAGCATCAAGTTTCATTAATGTCATTCTCTCATAAAACACTTTTAAATCAATAACGATTAACGAGCGTTAATGATGGTAATATTCATGAACCGGCGCTCACAAGGCGCCGGCCTTATTCATTGCAGCCGCAAAATGCCCGACCACCACGCCCGCAGTTTTCCTCCGCTAAGCGCCCCCGACGCCCGCATCCTGATCCTCGGCAGTATGCCCGGACTGGCCTCGCTCGCCGCCAAGCAGTATTACGCGCACCCGCGCAACGCCTTCTGGCCACTCATGGGCGAGTTGCTGCGTATCCCGCCGCAGCTGGCTTATCCGGCGCGGGCAGCCGCGCTGTGCCGGGCCCGCGTTGCGGTGTGGGACGTGCTGTATTCCTGCCGCCGCCAGGGCAGCCTTGATTCGGCCATAGAAGACGACACACTGGTCGCCAACGACCTGGCCGGATTCCTCGCCGGACACCCGGCGATCCATCACGTCTTCTTCAACGGTGCCAAGGCCGAAAGCTGCTTCCGGCGGCACATCAAACTCGCCATGCCGGAACGGGAAATCGCCTTTACCCGACTGCCGTCGACCAGCGCGGCCCACGCCGGGCGTTCATTCGAACAAAAATTGCTGGCCTGGCGCGCCGTCGCCGACGCACTTGCCGACTAGACGCTCGGCCGCGTCCACATCCACGACAGGACCAGCACACCAACTGCCGCCGGCACGTAACACCACGGCTCTGGCAGCGTCAGCCAGCCGCCGATGGCGCTGATTGCCAGCAACAGCGCGGCCAGCCGCTTGGCCACGCGCGGTATGGCGCCGTGGTCACGCCAGGCACGGATCGCCGGACCGACCTCGGGATGCGCCAGCAGGCGCGCCTCCCATTCCGGATGGGAGCGGGAAAAGAAATAGGCAGCCAGGATCAGGAAGGGGGTCGTCGGCAGCAGCGGCAGAAAGGCGCCAAGCACGCCCAGCCCGACCGAACACAGCCCGAGGATGCGGTAGACCGGTTTTTTCATGCCAGTTTCACCGCAATTCCCAGTAACTGGGCCGCCCGTAGGTTTCCTTCAGCAGGTCGATGAACAGCCGGACCCGCAGCGGCAGGTGCCGGCGTTGCGGAAACACCGCGTAGATGCCCATCGGCGGCGCCTGCCAGGCGTCGAGCACCGAAGTCAGCGTGCCCTCCTTCAGATCCTGCCCGACTTCCCACAGCGAACGCCAGGCCAGCCCGCGTCCGGCCAGCGCCCATTCGTGCAGCACGGCGCCGTCGTTGCATTCGAAGCTGCCGCCGACCTTGATCGTATCCACCTCGCCACCCTGCGGGTTGCGGAACACCCAACCGCGCTGCTGGCCGAGCGACAGGCAATTGTGGCCGGCCAGATCACCCGGTTCGCGCGGCACGCCGTGCGCCACCAGGTAAGCCGGGCTGGCCACCACCATGCGCCGCATTTCGCCGAGGCGCACGCTGATCAGGCTGGAGTCGGTCAGTTCGCCGATACGGATCGCGCAGTCGATGTTTTCGTTAAGCAGATCGACCAATCTGTCGCTCAGATCGAGGTTGACCGTAACCTCCGGGTTGGCCAGCATGAAGTCGCCGACCAGCGGCGCCACATGCCGGCGCCCGAAGCCGGATGGGGCCGACACGCGCAACTGGCCGCTTGCGCGCACACTGCCGAGCGAGACGGCGGCCTCGGCGTTGGCCAGGTCGTTGAGCACCTTCTGGCAATCCTCGAGAAAGGCCTGGCCTTCGAAAGTCAGTGTCAGCTTGCGCGTCGTCCGTACCATCAGCCGCACGCCCAGCCTGGCCTCCAGGGCATCCAGCCGGCGGCCGATAATCGCCGGCGTCACCCCTTCCTGGCGAGCCGCGGCCGACAAGCTGCCGCGCGTCGCAACATTTACAAAGGCCGTAATCTGCTTGAAGGAGGACATCACCTTATACCTCAGGTAAAAGAATCTTCGCCAAAATGCGGTCTTATTTTATCTCTCAAGTAACAATAGAATCCAACTCGTCCGCTAACCACGCCCTTCAGACCGTCAAAAATGCAAACCACCGAAATGCTCCTCGTCGGTGCCGGCGCCTTCCTCGCCGGCGGCATGAACGCCATGGCCGGCGGCGGTACATTTTTCTCTTTCCCCGCCCTGCTCGCCGCCGGCGTGCCGCCGGTGATGGCCAACGCCAGCAACACCGTCGGCCTCTGTCCGGCCAGCCTGGTCAGCGCCTGGGCCTATCGCCGCGAGGCCTTGCGCCATGGCAAATGGGCCCTGCTGCTGGTCGCCGTCTCGCTGATCGGCGGCATCGCCGGCGGACTGCTGCTGCTCGCCACCAGCAACGAGTCCTTCTCGCGCATGATTCCCTGGCTGTTGCTGGTCGCTACCGCGCTATTCGCCTTCAGCAGCCAATTCTCGCGCCTGATCAAATGGGCCAAGGGCCGGCTGGGCGGCGATGTCAGCGTGCGCAACCCGGGCGGCCCCGGCGGTGCCCTCTTCCAGCTCATGGTCGCCATCTATGGCGGTTTCTTCGGGGCCGGCATGGGTATCCTGACGCTCGCCGCATTGTCCATCCAGGGCTTCGAGGACATCCAGGAAATCAACGCGCTGAAGAACCTGACTTCCGGCGTCAACTATTTCGTCTCGTCGACCACCTTCATCGTCGCCGGCGCCGTCAGCTGGCCGCATACCACAGTCATGCTGGTCACCGCCATGGCCGGCGGCTATGCTGGTGCCTCCGTCGCCCGCCGTCTGCCCGCCATCTGGCTGAAGCGGCTGGTGATCGCCGTCGGCGCCAGCCTGACCGCCATCTATTTCATCAAGACCTACGCTTAACCTTCAACCCAAGGAGCTTTCCATGAGCCTCAACCTTCCGCAAGGCGTGCAAATCACCGGCGCAATCAAGCCGGGTTACGAATCCATCCTCACCTTCGAAGCCCTCGAACTGGTCGCCAAGCTGCACCGCGCCTTCGAAGCCCGGCGCCAGGAACTGCTCAAGGCCCGCGTTACCCGCCAGGCCCGCATCGACGCCGGCGAAATGCCCGACTTCCTGCCGGAAACCAAACACATCCGCGAAGGTGACTGGAAGGTCGCGCCGGTGCCGCCGGCCCTGCACTGCCGTCGCGTCGAAATCACCGGCCCGGTTGAAGCCAAGATGATCATCAACGCCTTCAACTCCGGCGCCGATTCGTACATGTCCGACTTCGAGGATTCCAACTCGCCTAACTGGGACAACCAGATCGTCGGCCAGATGAACCTGTACAAGGCGATCCGCCGCGAATTGTCCTTCAAGAACGAAGCCGGCAAGGAATACAAGCTCAACGACAAAATCGCCACCCTGCAGATCCGGCCGCGCGGCTGGCACCTCGACGAAAAGCACGTGCTGGTCGACGGTCAACGCGTCGGCGGCGGCATTTTCGACTTCGCCGTCGTCTTCTTCCACAACGCCAAGGAACAGATCGCCCGCGGCGCCGGCCCCTTCTTCTACCTGCCGAAGATGGAAAGCCACCTCGAAGCCCGCCTGTGGAACGACATCTTCGTCATGGCCCAGGATCACATCGGCCTGCCGCAAGGCACCATCAAGGCCACCGTGCTGGTCGAAACCATCCTCGCCACCTTCGAGATGGAAGAAATCCTCTACGAACTGCGCAATCACTCCGCCGGCCTCAATGCCGGCCGTTGGGACTACATCTTCTCGTGCATCAAGAAGTTCAAGAAGAACAAAAACTTCTGCCTGGCCCAGCGCGGCGCCATCACCATGGAAGTGCCGTTCATGCGTTCCTACGCCCTGGCGCTGGTGCAGGCCTGTCACAAGCGCGGCGCCCCGGCGATGGGCGGCATGTCGGCCCTGATCCCGATCAAGAACGACCCGGTGGCCAATGAAAAAGCGCTGGCCGGCATCCGCCACGACAAGACCCGCGACGCCAACGACGGCTACGACGGCGGCTGGGTGGCCCACCCGGGCCTGGTGCCGATCGCCATGGAAGAGTTCGTCAAGGTGCTCGGCGACAAGAAGAACCAGTTCGAGAAGCAGGTCGAGGGCAAGTTCGGCCCGGCCCAGTGGCTAGACTTCAAGCCGGAAACCCCGATCACCGAAGCCGGCCTGCGCAACAACATCAACGTCGGCATCCACTACCTCGGCTCCTGGCTGGCCGGCAACGGCTGCGTGCCCATCCACAACCTAATGGAAGACGCCGCCACTGCCGAAATCTCCCGCTCGCAAGTCTGGCAGTGGGTGGTTTCGCCGAAGGGCATCCTCGACGACGGCCGCAAGGTCACCGAAGAGATGGTCCGCCCGATGATCGCCGAGGAACTGGCCAAGGTTAAGGCTACCGTCATCGCCCAGGGCGAAGACACCGCTAGCTACGATCAGGCCGCCGTCATCTTCGACAAGATGTCGCTGACCCCGGACTATCCGGAATTCCTGACCCTGCCGCTGTACGAAGCCATGGAATAAGCAGGATAAAAGAAGAAGTGGAGAGAGACTGAAGCGCCGGGGCAACCCGGCGCTTTTTTGTTGGCGGCCTGATTGCTACGGTCAACTGGAAAATACAGCCAAATTTCAAACTTTTCGCGCCGCCGAAAGAGCTTTTTTTACACGCCTCAGCAACGGCTCGCTGATGTCTTATACAAATCGATCAACGAACTGCAGAAACCGTATGAAATCACCACCGGCGCCTTGACAGCGCCAAACAGGAATCAGAGAATTAAATCAAAGTTCGCAGTTTGCGAACTGCGAACCGCGTAGCCCACTGCCCATGAACCTGAACCCGCAATTCCTCAAGCCACAGGATGTTCTGTTCCTGCTCAAGCTGGTCGTTCTCAAAGGGCCTGCCAGCATCTTTCCGGCCGTCCCGGAATCTCTTGGCTTGAGCAAGGCCGAAGTCCACAACAGCGCTAAACGCGTCCGCAGCGCCCGGCTGTTGCCGCACGACAGCTGGAGCCCCTTGCGCAAGAACCTGCTCGAATTTCTGGTGCATGGCGTGAAATACGTTTTCCCGGCACGCCATGGCAGCGCAAGCATCGGCATGCCAACCGCCTACGCCGCTCCCCCGCTCAATGCCCAAATCGCTTCCAGCAGCGCGGCCTCACCCGTCTGGCCCGACCCGGAAGGCAGTGTGCGCGGCCAGGCCCTGTATCCGCTCTACCCATCCGCTCCTCAGGCAGCACGTCGCGACCCCAAGTTATACGAACTGCTGGCCCTGATCGACGCCATCCGCATCGGTAATGTCCGCGAACAACAACTCGCCGAATCCCTCCTCAAGGAACGTTTGCAATGAGACCGGGCGATCCCAATATCGACATGCTGGAACTGATGGCGGCCAAACTTGGCCAGCTAGCCGCACAACTCGTCTTCGTCGGCGGCAGCACAACCGGACTCTTCATCACCGACCCACTGCTACCGCCGGTCCGCGTCACCCGCGACGTAGACGTCATCACCGAAGCCAGTTCCCGCCAGGACTACCATCAACTTGAAGAAACCCTGCGCACGCTCGGATTTTCTCCGGACGTGCGTCCGGAAGCCCCCATCTGCCGCTGGCAAATCGGTGATCTCATTCTTGACCTGATGCCCACCGACGAGACCATTCTCGGCTTCGCCAATCGCTGGTATCCCGACGCACTGACCAATGCCGTCACCACCCGCCTGCCCTCCGGCCAGATCATCCGCACCCTAACCCCGCCGCACTTCCTCGCCACCAAGCTCGAAGCCTTTCACGGGCGCGGCAATGGCGACTACTGGGCCAGCCACGACATGGAAGACATTGTCTCCGTCATTGATGGCCGGGCAGAAATCATCTTAGAAGTAGCAGCCAGTAGTGAGGCATTGCGGCACTACCTACAAGCCGAATTCACCACCCTGCACACCGACCCCATGTTCGCCGAAGCCGTATCCGGCTTCCTCCCCGGTGACGCCATCAGCCAGACCCGCGCGCCCCGCATCCTCCAGCGCATCGCCGCACTGGCCGGTAATAACACCTGACTGCTACGGTCAACCCAAAAAAATACCCAAAAACCAAAACCATGAACCTCGAAAAACTCGAACACGACCTCTGGGAAGCCGCAGACAACCTGCGCGCCAACTCCAAGCTCACCGCCGCGCAATACGCCTTGCCCGTTCTCGGGCTGATCTTTGAGTAGGACAACCGCCTGCAACTGGTCGAAATAAAATTCAGCCAAACCATCACCAGCAACACCATCCGCGCCGGCTAACGCGCCATCCGCATGGCCGAAGACGAAGCGCTGACACCCTGGCTGATTTACGGTGGCGATTAAAGTTACGAACGCAGCGGCGTGAATATCTTTGGCTGGCGGGATTTTCAGGCGGACATTCCTTCGCCCTGAACGACGGCCCCTTGCCTGTTGCGGTGGACGGCGAAATAGGGGCAAAAATCAAATTCTAGGCAAGCAAATCACCCCGCCTCACCAACAGCAACCTAAACCCAGCGGTTTCGTTCCAAGATCAGCGCCCCACAAGAATAAATGCATGACATTCCGAGAGATAATCAACATTTGGTTTTCAGCTACCAGCGGCAATCATGGATGACTTCAAGCGAAGCACCTTGTGGCAAACGGCGTTTTCCGCAAGCAGTACGGACTTTCCGGAGCAACGCCAGCGTATCGTCCAGGCCTATGAACGCTTTCGCGAACGAGTATCGCAACTCCTGGGACTGATTAAAGCAGAACTGCCGGATCTGACCCTGCACGACATCACCCACGTCGACACACTCTGGCAAGTCGCCTCTGAAATCGCCGGTCCCGATTACCCGCTCAATCCGGCAGAGGCTCTGGTTCTGGGCGGTGCCTTCTTGCTGCACGACGCGGCCCATTGCCGCGCCGCCTACCCAGGCGGACTCGCCCAGTTACAGGCAACGGCGGAATGGCTGGACTCGGCGGCGCAGCGCAAACTGGACCCGGCCGCGCTGACCGAAGGCAGCAATTACTTTCAGTCCGTACTGTTCGACACGCTACGCACGCTGCATCCGCGTCAAGCCCGCGAGCTTCCCTTTGCCAAATGGAAAGACATCGATGGCACAACGCTGCGCCTCTTTCCCGACGACGAGTTACGCGACGCCTATGGCGACCTGATCGGGCAAATAGCCCAAAGCCACTGGTCGCATCCCCACGAACTGGAAGTATTTGCCAAGAGCACTGTCACCGCACCAAGCTGCCTGAGTCCAGCAAGCTGGACGGTTGATCCCCTAAAGCTGGCCATCCTGCTGCGCGTTGCCGACGCTTGCCAAATAGATGCCAAGCGTGCCCCGCGCTTCCTGATGTTGCTCAAGCAGCCACAAGGCGTATCGAGCCAGCACTGGCGCTTCCAGTCGAAATTGCATCAAGTGAAATGCGACAGCGAGCGGGAAGAACTCATCCTTTCCGGTAGCACATTCCCGGCCAGCGAACAAGCCGCGTGGTGGCTGGCCTACGACGCCGCCTGCCTGGCCGACCGGGAACTGAGCGCCGCCGACAGTCTGTTGCGCGACCATCACGGCCAACGCCTCGCGGCACGCGAAATTGCCGGCATCAAAAGCCCGCAAAGTTTTGCCCGCCAGGTTCCGACCAAAGACTGGTACCCAGTCGACACCTCACTGCGCATCAGCAACATCCAGTCAGTCGTCGAACGCTTTGGCGGCGAAAAACTCTACGGCGACAAACCCTGGCTAGCCCTGCGCGAACTGATCCAGAACGCCCGCGATGCCATCCACGCTGCCCGCAGCTTGGGCTATCTGAACGAAAACGAAGGTGAAATCGAAGTCGCCATCGAAGATGCCGACGGCGGCCACTGGCTGCATGTAACGGACAACGGCATCGGAATGAGCCGCTACGTGCTGACCGAAGTGTTGCTTGATTTTGGGCATTCGCTTTGGCGCAGCGCCGACTTGAAAGGCGAATGGAGCGGGCTGGCATCAAGCAAGTTCGAAGCGGTAGGTCAGTTCGGCATTGGGTTTTTCTCTGTCTTCATGCTAGGCGACAAGGTTCGCGTGAATACGCGCCGCTGCGAAATTAAGGACGAGGAGAATAACCGTGGATGGATATTAGAGTTTCATCAAGGAACCCAAAATCGACCACTACTAAGAGAACCCAACATCACTGAGAGTTTGAAAAAGGCTGGCACGAAAGTTTCTGTTTTTCTAGCTGAAGAAAAGCTCGAACGACTTTGTCTCAAAGAGGAAGTCATGTTGGGCAAAGGAGGAACCCTGTCGGTAGCGCAAACCTGCGCTCACCTTGCGCCGGCAATTGATATTGATATATTCGTTCGAGAAAACAGTTCCAGACAACGTATCGTTGCCGCAAAGGACTGGAAGACCCTCTCTCAAATTCAATTACTTCAACGTCTTTATCCGTTCACCTATCACAACGACAACCTCAAGCATTTCGAAGGACGGCTACACCTAACTCAAATCCTCGACGCTGAAAACACGCTAGTCGGTCGCTGCGGTATCTTGACCGGCTATAGAGTGAGACCTGCCCTCGGTGTTACCAAGGGCATTTTGGCCGGCTATATCGACGGCATGGCAGGCATCATTCACTCCGTGCCACAGAGTGACCTTGCCCGTCAAATAGCCATACCCGAAATCACCAAACACACCCTGAAGACTTGGGCAGAAGAGCAAAAAGATCTTTTCTACAGCCTGGAAATTCTTGATATGGCCCGCAGCAACGTTCTCGTCCGCTACGGAGCCAGTCACGCTGAACTCAAGATAGGAACGCTGGGAAACGACGTAATCACTCAACAGGACTTCATCGACTATCTAGCGGGAGTGGACGAGTTTGCAGTTCACGATGGAGAAATCGAACACGATGGCGATGATGATGTGAAAGAAAGCGAGTTCGATGAGTTCTCAGCAAACGACAACTTACTGGCGTTGAATTCTGGTGGCTTCTTTGAGTCAGCACCCCCTTGGGTTATGGAAATCCCAGACGCAGCCATGGACACAAGCTCTTGGTCGATCGATAAAGCCTTTCAGGGGGCGCTTGTTGCGGCATGGGGAAGCGATGAGTGTTGGTCAATGGAGCGCGTCTTGTTTCCCGTGGGATATGTAGACGGCATCCGCATTGATCGCGTCTGTGACATATATCGTCGTACTCCGACAAACGACTGACATTCACCGTTATGCCCGAACTCATCCTCTACACCACCGAAGACGGCCAGACCAGCATCAAGCTACTTGCCGAAAATGGCACGGTCTGGCTTTCGCAGCAGGAAATGGCGGCGTTATTCGCGACCAGCATCCCCAACATCAACCAGCATGTGCGCAAGATTCTGGCGGAAGGAGAGTTGAACGAGGCAACTATTAAGGATCACTTAATAGTTCAAGACGAAGGCAGCAGAAGCGTTCGCCGGAAAACCATGCTTTACAGCCTGCCAATGATCCTGGCTGTGGGTTACCGGGTGCGCTCGGCGCGTGGCACGCAGTTCCGTCAGTGGGCGACGCGGCATTTGAATGAGTTTTTGGTCAAGGGTTTCGTGATGGACAACGCCCGGCTGAAAGACCCGGCGGGCTGGGATTATTTCGACGAACTGCTGGCCCGCATCCGCGACATTCGCTCGTCGGAGAAGCGCTTCTACCAGAAGGTGCGGGACATTTACGCAACGGCGGTGGATTACGACGGCAAGAGCGAGGCGGCGCAACTGTTTTTCAAGAAGGTACAGAACAAGATGCTGTGGGCAATCACCGGCCAGACGGCCGCCGAGTTGATTGCCGCACGCGCCGCCGCCGATCAACCGAACATGGGTCTGACCACATGGAGTGGCGAGCGGGTGCGGCAAAAGGACGTGACGGTGGCCAAGAATTACCTCGGGCCAGAGGAGATGGACGAGTTGAACCGCGTTGTCACCATGTACCTCGAATTTGCCGAGGATCAGGCGCGCCGCCGCAAGACAATGACGATGGCTGACTGGGCTGCCCGGCTGGACGCCTTTTTGACTTTCAACGAACGCGAGGTGCTGACTCACGCTGGCAAGCTGCGCGCCGAAGTGGCGGAAAAACTGGCACTCGTGCGGTACGATGAATTCGACACCCGCCGCCGCAAAGCGGAGCGCCTCGCCTCCGATGCGGACGATCTGAGCGCGCTGGAGGCAATTCGAGGCAGGCCGGAAAAGTAGAGGCCGATTGCTGCGGTCGACTACCTGAAAAGGCCAAAAACCAACACCGGCTTATTTGCACAAGAAATACTTGGTGCGCGACGGGGCAGCGATCAGAATCATTACCAAAAGTAATAAATCAATAGACGATATCGGGTGTATTGATGACGTGCCATAAGCAATAAACTGCGAATACCGCATTTCGAGGTTTGCATCATGCTCTCCGCCCTGACCCAATTACTCGTTTTCCAGCTGGCCGGCGAAGTCGTCGCGCGCGGCCTGAGTCTGCCAGTGCCCGGCCCGGTGCTCGGCATGCTCTTCCTGTTCCTCGCACTGGCCCTGCGCGGCGGGCCGGGGCACGAACTGCAGACCACCAGCCAGAATCTGCTGCAACACCTGTCGCTGCTCTTCGTGCCGGCTGGCACCGGGATCATGATCCACCTCCATCGGGTCGCCGACGAATGGCTGCCGCTGCTGCTGTCACTGCTGATCAGCACGGTCGCGACGCTGGTGGTGACGGCGCTGGTCATGAAGCTGTGCATGCGTGGGCAGCCGGCGCAGGGAGATGCACCATGACGCCGCAACTCAATGAAATCTGGGTCTATCTTTCGGCCTCGCCGCTGCTCGGGCTGACCGTGACGCTGCTCGCCTACCAGGCTGCGTTCTGGCTCTACCGGCGCTCGGGCATGAACCCGCTGGCCAACCCGGTGCTGATTGCCGTCACCATTTTGGTGCTTTTATTGACGTTGACCGCAACCAGCTACGAAACCTACTTCGCCGGCGCACAGTTCGTGCATTTCCTGCTCGGCCCGGCCACCGTGGCGCTGGCCATCCCGCTATACACGCAGTTCCGCCGCGTCCGCTCGATGCTCCTGCCGGTGCTCGCTGGCCTGGTCGCCGGCAGCCTGACCGCCGCGCTCTCGGCCATCGCCATCGCCCGGTTGTTCGGCGCCAGCCTGCCGACGCAGTTGTCGCTCGCCCCCAAGTCGGTGACGACGCCGATCGCCATGGGCATCGCCGAACGCATCGGCGGCATTCCGTCGCTGACTGCCGTGCTGGTGATCGTCACCGGCATTCTCGGCGCCGTCGGCGCACGCTACATCTTCGACGCGATGAAGCTGCGCGATCCGGCGATCCGCGGCTTCGCGATCGGCGTTGCCTCGCACGGCATCGGCACCGCCCGCGCCTTCCAGGTCAGCGAACAGGCGGGCGCCTTCGCGGCGCTGGCGATGGGCCTCAACGGCGCGCTGACCGCGCTGCTGCTGCCGCTGGTGCTGGGCTGGATGCGCTGAACGCCGGGTCAGCCGGTTATAGGGTATATACCAATGGCAATGACACGCGGGCAGGCGAAGAATCGGTTCATGTTGACTCTTCCTCCGCCCCGTCAGTCCAAGCAAACCTGGCTATGGCTGGCGCCCTACTTGGCCATCGGCAGCTTTGCGGTGGCCATGTTGTTCGTCACCGCCTTGCTGCAGTGGCGCGAGCAGGATACGGCGCTGTCGGCACTCGAAGGCGACATGCACTGGGCCGAGCGCACCATCGAGACCCGACTGCGCGGGCATCAGGATTTCCTGACCGAACTCGGGCGCGAACAGGAGTTCCGCCAGCTCACCTACGAAGCCTTTCAGGTGCGCGCCAGCCGCTATGTGCGCGACAACCCCGAAATCGGCGCCATCATCTGGGTCGACACCGAGGGCAAGGTGGAATGGGTTGCGCCGAACGAAGCGATCACCGTCTTCGTCGGCGAACAATTGACCGGCATCCGCCTGACCGCCCTGCAGGAAGCCCTGCGCACACTCCGTCCAGTGTTTTCGCCCGACTACCGGGGCGCCGACCTGGGCCGCGCCCACGACCTGATCCTGCCCGTACAGCGTGGCAGCAGCGACATCGGCGCCTTCATCGCCATGCAGTCGCTGGAAACCCTGTTGCGCCAGACGCTGCCCGCCAGCTTCACGGCGCGTTACAGCCTGACGGTCGTCGATGCGGATAACCGGGAAGTATTGAGCAATTCTTCGATCAAGCCGACCGACCGCCGCATCTCCGGCGCCATCAGCCTCGAACTGCCGGCAAACCGACTGGGGCTCAACATCGTCGCCTACCGCGGCGGTGGCGCCTGGCTCCCCTATCTGCCGGCGGTGCTGATCGTCTTTCTGACCCTGATTGCCAGCGCCACCCTGTTCCAGCTACGCCGCCACGCCCAGCGCCGCGCCGAGGCCGAGGAGCAGCTGCGCGCCGCCTATGCCTTTCGCCAGGCAATGTCACAATCGCTGGTCACCGGCCTCCGGGCGATCGACCTCAAAGGCCGCATTACCTTCGTCAACGCCGCCTTCTGCCGGATGACCGGATTCAACGAATCCGAACTGGTCGGTGTCGCGCCGCCCTACCCGTACTGGCCGCCGGAGGAATTCGAAAGGCTCCAGAGCACTATTGACACCGCACTGGCCGGCCGCGCCCCGGCCAGCGGCTTCGAGATGCGGATCATGCGCAAGAACGGCGAACGTTTCGACGTCCGCCTCTATTTCTCGCCACTGATCGATTCGGAAGGCAAGCAGATCGGCTGGATCGCGTCGATGAACGACATCACCGAGCCGAAGCGGGTACGCGTCGAACTCCAACGCGCGCACGAACGTTTCGTCACGGTGATCGACGGCCTCGACACGGCGGTGCACGTCGCCGATGCGCGAACCAGCGAAATCCTCTTCGCCAACCGCGCCTTCCAGCACATCTTCGGCTTCGACACCGTCGGCCGCGATTCGGCCATGGTCACCGCCGCCTGCCGCCCGTCGCCGGAAGCCCTGATTCGCGACCCGGCCGACATCGATCCGGCCGAGCTGCCCTGCGAACTGTTCGACGGCGAGATCCAGCACGCCCTATCCGGCCACTGGTATCACCTGCACGAGCGCGCCATCCGCTGGGTCGACGGGCGCACCGTGTGCGTCCAGGTCGCCGCCGACATTACCGACAAGAAGCACATCAATGAAGTCAATCTGCAGCAGCAGAAGCGCCTCGAACAGACCTCGCGCCTCATCACCATGGGCGAGATGGCCTCATCGCTGGCGCACGAGCTCAACCAGCCGCTATCGGCCATCGCCAACTACTGCGCCGGCTGCATCAAGCGCATGCAGGCCGGCAACTACAAATTCGAAGACCTGCTGTCGGCCATGCAGAAAGCCAGCGACCAGGCCGAGCGGGCCGGCAAGATCATCCGCCGCATGCGCGACATGGTAAAGAAGAGCGACCCCAACCGGCAGCCGATCTCCCTCGCCGAACTGCTTGACGAGGCGCGCGCCTTCGCCGACCTCGAGGCGCAGCGCACGAGCACGCAGATCGTCGTCGACCTGCCGGGAAATTTGCCCAAAATCGTCGTCGACCGCATCATGATCGAGCAGGTGCTGCTCAATCTCATTAAAAACGGCATCGAGTCCATGCACGACACGCCGATCAAACGTCGCCGCCTGAACATCAGCGCGCACCAGATCGACGAGCGGCTGTTGCAGGTCGAGGTTGCCGACAACGGGCACGGGCTGCCGGAAGAAGACGTGGAGAAGATATTCGCGCCGTTCTACACGACGAAGCAGGAAGGCATGGGCATCGGCCTGGCGATCTGCCGCTCGATCATCGAGTTTCATCAGGGCCACCTGTGGGTCGAAGCGCGGCACGAGGGCGGCACCGTATTTCGTTTCACCGTACCGATAGAGGAAATCGATGATGAGTGAACAAAAACAAACCATCCACGTCGTCGACGATGACCAGGCAATGCGCGACTCGATGACCTGGCTGCTCGAAGGCGAGGGTTACACGGTGGCCTGCTACGACTCGGCTGCCCGTTTTCTCGCCGTCCGCAACAACCGCATGCGCGGCTGCATCGTCCTCGACGTGCGCATGCCGGAGATGAGCGGCCTCGAACTGCACGAAAAGCTGGAGGCGCTCGGCTCACGGTTGCCGATCATCTTCGTCACCGGCCACGGCGACGTACCGATGGCGGTATCGGCGCTGCAGCGCGGCGCCTGCGACTTCATCGAGAAGCCCTTCAACAATGAGGATCTGCTGTCGCGCATCCGGCGCGCCCTTGAACTGGACGACCAACTCTCGGCCCGACAGCAGCGCAACAGCGCCATCGCCCATCGCCTCGAACAACTGACCCAGCGCGAGCGCGAAGTCATGCAACTGGTCGTCGCCGGCAAGCTCAACAAGCAGGTTGCCAATGAACTCGACATCAGCATGAAGACCGTCGAAGCGCACCGCGCCCGGGTCATGGAAAAAATGGGCGTGCGCACCCTGGCCGAACTGGTCAAGGCGGTGATGACCGTCAATTAGCATCCGGTTGCGCGATAATGGCGGCCTTTCGTCCGCCCTTGCCACCATGACCTCGCCCGACCACCAGAAGAAAATCCAGAAGAAGGTCGTGGTCGCCGCCTGTTTCGGCACCTTTCTGGAGTGGTACGACTTCCTGACCTTCGCCTCGCTGGCGGTCTATTTCAGCGTCCTCTTCTTCCCCGCCGACGACCCGGTCGCCGCGCTGCTCGCCAGCCTCGGCACCTTCGGCGTCGGCATGATCGTCCGCCCGCTCGGCGCCGCCCTTTTCGGCTCGCTCGGCGACCGCCACGGGCGGCGTACCATCTTCCTCGTCACCATCGTCCTGATGGGCGTGTCGACCGTGCTGGTCGGCCTGCTGCCGACCTACGAGCAGGTCGGCCTGCTCGCCCCGGCCCTGCTGCTGGTGCTGCGCATGCTGCAGGGGCTGTCGGTCGGCGGCGAGATCGGCGGCGCCGCGGTCTATCTCACCGAACATGCGCCAGAAGGCCGGCGTGGCCTGTACACCAGCGTTCTGCAGCTGATGGGGCCGCTCGGCATGATGGCCTCGACGCTGCAGATCATCGTGCTGCAACAATGGCTGAGCGATGCCGACTTCAAGGCCTGGGGCTGGCGGATTCCCTTCCTGCTATCGGCCGTGCTGCTCGCCATCTCGATCCGCAGCCGGATGAACCTGCACGAATCGCCGGTCTTCCGCCAGTTGCGCGAAAAGAATGCGCTATCGAAGACGCCCTTGCGCGAATGCTTCCGCGACCGCCACACGTTGGGGCGCATGGCGCTACTGTTTTTCTGCGTCTCGGCCGGCGGCTCGCTGCTGTTTTTTTCCGCCCAGGTCTATACCGGCGTCTTTTTGAAAACCGTGGTCAATTTGCCGTCGACCGCAGCAGGCTGGCTGGTGACGATCTCGACGCTCGCCCTGTTTCCCGCCACGCTGTTCTGCGGCTGGCTGTCCGACCGCATCGGCCGGCGGCCGGTGCTGCTGGCCGGCCTGATCAGCGGGGCGCTGGCAATTCTGCCGGTCTTTCAGGGGTTGGCTTACTACGGTTCGCTGCCCGAACCGGACACGACGATGATCGTCGCCCTGCTCCTCGTCCTCGTCGTGCCGCTGGCCTGCATCACTGGGCCGCAGACGGCCACCCTGCCCGAACTCTTTCCGGCGCGCACCCGCTACACGGCGGTCGCCCTGCCGCACAACCTGGCCGCCGGCTGGATCGGCGGCATGTCGCCCTTCATGGTCACCTGGCTGGGCGTGCGCTTCGGCGACCCGCTGGCCGGCCTCTGGTATCCGACCGGCCTGCTGATCCTGGCGGCGATCACCGGGCTGCTGTTCCTGCCCGAAGTCCGCAACCGGCCGCTGGAAGACTAGTTCTTTTTAGCGCTGTCCTTGGGCAGCGCCGTCTTGGGCGCAGGCTTCGCTTCGCCGGGCTTGCCCTTGTTGTCGTAGATGATCTTTGCCGACTGATCCTTGGGCGCTTTGCGGCTGGCGGTGATTTCCATGGTCGCTGCCCGTTGCGGCGCCTTCGCCTGATCGATTTCGCTGCGCATGACGCGCACGCGCTCGATGGCGATCCGCTTGTCGAGAGCTTCGGTCGGCTCGCCACGTGCGACCAGCTTCTCGCGCATTTCCATCAATTCCTCGAGTTCCTTCGACATGCGCAGCGAACGGGTCGGTTCGCCCCAGGTTTCCTTGGGCTGGCTGACGGCCAGATTGAATTCTTCCGGGTTGGTGATCATCCGCGCAATGCTCAACTGGTTGTAGCGCATCGCCCATTCCAGCGCGCCGTCGCCCCAGTCGTTGCGGAAACTGCGCTCGGCGCCTTTCTCGATCAGCAGGCGCGCCATGTCTTCACGCCCCTCGTAGATGGCCATCATCAGCACGCTGGAACCGTTGGTGCTCAGGGCGTTGATGTCGGCACCCTGCTCCATCAGGTAATCGGCCACCTGGCGATGTCCGGCAAACACCGCGTAATGCAGCGGCGTCCATTGGCGGGGCGACGCATTGATCCGCGCCCCGCGCTCGACCAGCCACTTGACCGCCTCCAGATGCCCGCGCCAGGCGGCCAGGATGATGGCCGTTTCGCCATTGCCATTCATCCGGTTGATGTCGGCGCCGCGCGAAATGAACAGGCGCATCATGTCGATGTTGCCCTCCCAGGCGCCGATCATCAGCCCGGAGCCGATGCGACTGCCCATGAAATCCGGCGCCAGGCCGGCGTCGAGCCAGGCTTGCGCCTGAGCAAGATCGCCCAGTTCGAGATTGGTCACGAAGGCTGTCGGGGTCGGCAGGGCGGCCGGATCGCGCGACCAAAACTGGGCGTAAACCGGCAACACCAGTCCCATCCCGATTATCATTGCGACCAGCAGTTTTCCTCGACCCGGTTTCATCAGCGCACACATCTCCATTGGCCAGCCCGCATTTTCTCACGACCCGGAACGAACATCGGCTATTCCTGGCGCTGGCTGCTTCATTGCTGTTGCACATCCTGCCCTTCGTTCCCGGGCTGATTCCCTCTCCCGCCCCTCCGCCGCCGCCCGCACCGATCATGGCCAGCCTGCGCCCGCCTCCGGTCGCGCCGCTCCCCGCCCCTCCGCCGCTGACCTTGCCCGAACAGCCGAAGCCCGCGACGCCCCCGGCAAAACCCCCGCCCGAAAAACGCAAGCTCCTGGAAAAGCCGACTGACGCCGCCAAAACCTGGACGCAGGCGGTCAGCCAGCACCTGAAGAAACTGAACGACGCCGGCCAGTTCTACCCGCCGGAAGCCATTGCCCGCGGCCTCGAAGGTGAGGTACTGGTGCTCATCATCATCGACGAGACCGGCCGCGTCACCGCCGCCCGCGTCGAACAAGGCAGCGGCCACCGCATCCTCGACGATGCCGCACTGCACGCTGTGCGCTCGCTGCGTTCGTTGCCGACCGACGCCCCGCGCGAGGCGCTGCTGCCGGTCCGCTTCCGCCTGCGCTGAGGTTCAGACGGCGCCAGCCGCCCGCAGCCGCGCGATGGTTGCCGCGTCATAGCCCAGGGCGCCGAGGACTTCGTCGGTGTGCGCGCCGAGTGCCGGCCCGACCCATTCGGTACCGCCCGGCGTCTCCGACAGCTTGGGCACGATGCCGGGCATGCGGAATTCCTTGCCGTCCGGCAACCTTGCCGACTCGAACATTTGCCTGGCGATGAATTGCGGGTCGGAAAACATGTCGACCGCAGCATAGACGCGCGACGACGGCACCTGGGCGGCCTCCAGCGTCGCCAGTACCTCGGCCTCGTCGCGCTCGGCGCACCAGCCATCGATCAATGCGTAGACTTCTTCGCGCCGCGCATCGCGGCCGGTATTGTCGGCCAGCCCCGGATCGTCGCCCAGGTCGGGACGGCCGATGGCCAGCATGAAGCGCTTGAAGATGGCATCGCCGTTGGCACCGATCGTGACGTGCTTGCCATCCTTCGTCGTGTGCGTGTTGGACGGCGTGATGCCGGGCATGATGTTGCCGGTACGCTCGCGGACAAAGCCGAAGACGTCGAATTCCGGCACCAGCGATTCCATCATCGCGAACACCGCTTCGTAGAGCGCGACATCGACCACCTGCCCGGCGCCACCATTCACTTCCTTGTGGCGCAGCGCCATCAGCGCGCCAATCGCCCCCCACAGCGCGGCAATCGAATCACCGATGGAAATACCGGTACGCACTGGCGGCCGGTCGGGAAAGCCGGTGATATAGCGCAACCCGCCCATCGATTCGCCAACCGCGCCAAAGCCCGGCTGATCCTTGTACGGCCCACTCTGGCCAAAACCGGACAAACGCACCATGACCAGGCCGGGATTGTCGGCCTTGAGCTGCTCCCAGCCGAGCCCCAGTTTCTCCAGCACGCCAGGCCGGAAATTCTCGACCAGGATGTCGGCTTCGGCAATCAGCTTGCGGACGAACTCGCGCCCCTCGGGATGCTTCAAATTGGCTGTCACCGATTTCTTGTTGCGCGCCTGCACGTACCACCACAGCGATGTGCCTTCATACAGTTTGCGCCACTTGCGCAGCGGGTCACCGCCGTCGGGCGCTTCGACCTTGATCACCTCGGCGCCGAACTCGGCCATGATGCGGGTGCAGAACGGCCCGGCGATCAGCGTGCCGAGTTCGACGACCTTCAACCCGGCCAGCGGTTTTTGCGTTTCGCTCATTTCAGGGCTCCCAGTGCTCGACCGCCAAATGTTGCCCCCACAGGCGGTCGACCGTAGCAATCACCTTGTTCGGC
Organism: Dechloromonas sp. UBA6271; assembly: GCA_002440665.1. Lineage (GTDB taxonomy): Bacteria > Pseudomonadota > Gammaproteobacteria > Burkholderiales > Rhodocyclaceae > Azonexus. Next base: position 42,692 of record DJUX01000016.1, on the reverse strand, counting down.
GCGCCGCTGGTCGCCACCCTGAGCTGCCCGCTGCCGCCACCGATCAGGTTGGTCGCGCTCAACAGGCGCTCCAGCTGGCGTGCCACCGGCTCGCCGGTATCAAGCAGCGTCACGCCGACCGGCATGCGCCGGGCAATGGCTTCAGCCACCCATGGATAATGCGTGCAGCCGAGCACCACGACATCGGCGCCGGCCGCCGCCAGCGGTGCGACAAACGCATCGAGTAGCGCCGCCACTTGCGGACTGTGCGGCCCCTGTGTTTCGATCGCCTCGGCCAGGCCGGGGCAGGCTTGGGCCAATACCCGCAGGTGATTGGCGTGGTTGCCGACCAGACGCTGGAAACGCTCGCTCTGCAAGGTGCGCGTCGTCGCCAGCACGCCGATGACACCGGTTTTACTCAAGGCGGCCGCCGGCTTGACGCCCGGCTCCAGCGCGACGATCGGCAGCGCAGTCGCCGCCCGGATCGCTTCCGCCGCCGCCGCGGTCGCCGTATTGCAGGCAATCACCAGCGCCTTGGCGCCACGTTTCGCCAGCGCCTCGGCAATCAGCACGCCGCGTTCCTTGAGGAAGGCCTCGGGCCGGTCGCCGTAAGGCAGGAAGCGGGTATCGGCAAAATAGAAATAGTCTTCCTGCGGCAGTCGACCGCGCAAGGCGCGCAACACCGTCAGGCCGCCGAGGCCGGAATCGAAAACGGCGATGGATTGTTTGTTCAATTGGACATCCGGAAAAGAAGAAGCCCCCGACGGGGGCCTCATTCAACCACAATCACGCAAGCGTCACATGCGGGCGATCATTGCATCGCCGAAGGCGGAGCAGGACAGTTCGTCGGCGCCGTCCATCAGTCGGGCGAAATCATAGGTCACCTGCTTGTCGCCGATGGCCGCTTCCATCGACTTGATGACCAGATTGGCGGCCTCGATCCAACCCAGATGGCGCAGCATCATTTCGGCCGAGAGGATCAGCGAACCGGGGTTCACCTTGTCCAGCCCGGCGTACTTGGGCGCCGTGCCATGGGTGGCTTCGAAGCAGGCGTACTGGTCGGAAATGTTGGCGCCCGGCGCGATGCCGATGCCGCCGACCTGGGCGGCCAGCGCGTCGGAAATGTAGTCGCCGTTCAGGTTGGTGGTGGCGATCACGTCGTATTCGGCCGGGCGGAGCAGGATCTGCTGCAGGAAGGCATCGGCGATGGAGTCCTTGACGGTGACTTCACGCCCCGTGTTCGGGTTGGTGAAATGGCACCACGGGCCGCCGTCGATCATCTGGGCGCCGAACTCTTCCTGGGCCACTTTGTAGGCAATGTCACGGAACAGGCCTTCCGTGAATTTCATGATGTTGCCCTTGTGCACGATGGTCAGCGACTTGCGGTCATTGGCGATGACGTACTTGAGGGCGGCCCGTACCAGGCGAGTGGTGCCTTCGACGGAAATCGGCTTGATGCCGATGCCTGAGGATTCGGGAAAGCGGATTTTCTTGACGCCCATTTCCTTCTGCAGGAAATCGATGACCTTCTTGCAGGCTTCGGAGTCGGCAGCCCACTCGACGCCGGCGTAGATGTCTTCGGTGTTCTCGCGGAAGATGACCATGTTGGTCAGTTCCGGGTGTTTCAGCGGTGACGGCACGCCCTTGAAATATTGAACCGGGCGGACACACTGGTAGAGATCGAGTTCCTGGCGCAGCGCCACGTTCAACGAACGGATGCCGCCGCCGACCGGCGTCGTCATCGGGCCCTTGATGGAAACGGAGTATTCCTTCAGCGCATCGAAGGTTTCCTTCGGGAACCACTCGTCCGGACCGTAGAGGCGGGTGGATTTTTCACCGGCGAAAACTTCCATCCAGTAAATCTTCCTGGCACCGCCGTAAGCCTTGGCCACGGCGGCATCGATGACCTTGATCATGACCGGCGTGATGTCGATGCCGATGCCATCGCCTTCGATGAAGGGAATGATCGGGTTGTTGGGGATGGGCTGCCCCGGAACGATTTTCTGACCGCCTTGCGGAACCGTGATGTGAGATGCCATATCCACTCCATGCGCTGTAATTTGGACGACTTGGGTTTTGCGTCGAATTGCCCCTTTCCGCGGGGTCTTTGCCGGAACATGCCCGGCAATAGAAAGCGATGCCGATTATGAAGCAAAAAAGGGGGAAATGTCAGCCATTTCCCCCTTCGATCCGGATACCGCAAACCCCTACCGACGAACCGCAGTCACAGTTCGCCGCTCAGGATCATCCGATCAGACCCGTGCCGCCTTCAGCGCAGCATTCAGCGTCGGACTCGGCCGCATGACCGCCTTGCACTTCTCGGCATCGGCCTTGTAGTAACCACCGATATCGACCGGACGGCCCTGCACCGACTTCATTTCGGCAACGATTTGCGCTTCGTTGTCGGACAGGGTCTTGGCCAGCGTCGTGAACTTGGCAGCCAGTTCCTTGTCTTCGGTCTGCGCAGCCAGTTCCTGCGCCCAGTACATGGCGAGGTAGAACTGCGAACCGCGGTTGTCCAGTTCACCGGTCTTCGGCGACGGCGACTTGTTGTTGTCGAGCAGCTTGCCGGTGGCGGCATCCAGCGTCTTGGCGAGCAGAACGGCACGCTTGTTACCGTCCTTGAGGCCCTGCTCTTCGAGCGACACGGCCAGCGCCAGGAACTCGCCGAGCGAGTCCCAGCGCAGGTGGTTTTCCTGCGTCAGCTGCTGGACGTGCTTCGGGGCCGAGCCGCCGGCACCGGTTTCGTACATGCCGCCGCCGTTCATCAGCGGAACGATGGACAGCATCTTGGCCGAGGTGCCCAGCTCCATGATCGGGAACAGGTCGGTCAGGTAATCGCGCAGGATGTTGCCGGTCACCGAAATGGTGTCGAGGCCGCGGATCACACGTTCCAGTGTGAAGCGCATGGCGCGGACCTGCGACATGATCTGAATGTCGAGGCCGCTGGTGTCGTGATCCTTCAGATATTTCTGGACCTTCTTGATCAGTTCGTTCTCGTGCGGGCGGTACGGGTCGAGCCAGAAGACAGCCGGCGTGCCGGAGTTGCGTGCGCGGGTGACGGCAAGCTTGACCCAGTCGCGGATCGGCGCGTCCTTGACCTGGCACATGCGCCAGATGTCGCCGGCTTCGACGTTCTGCGTCAGCAGCACTTCGCCGGTGGCGTTATCGACGATGTTGGCGATGCCGTCTTCGGCGATCTCGAAGGTCTTGTCGTGCGAGCCGTATTCCTCGGCCTGCTGGGCCATCAGGCCGACGTTCGGGACGGTGCCCATGGTCTTCGGATCGAAGTTGCCGTTCCACTTGCAGAAATTGATCATCTCCTGATAAATGCGGGCGAAGGTCGATTCCGGCATGACCGCCTTGCAGTCGTACTGCTTGCCGTCAGCACCCCACATCTTGCCGCCCTGACGGATCATGGCCGGCATGGAGGCGTCGACGATGATGTCATTCGGCGAGTGGAAGTTGGTGATGCCCTTGGCCGAGTCGACCATGGCCAGACGCGGACGGTGTTCCTGGCAGGCATGCAGGTCGCGGACGATCTCGTCGCGCTTGGATTCCGGCAGGGTCTTGATTTTCTCGTAGAGATCGACCATGCCGTTGTTGACGTTGATGCCCAGTTCGTCGAAGGTCTTGGCGTGCTTGGCGAAGGCGTCCTTGTAGTAGATCTTGACGCAGTGGCCGAAGACGATCGGGTGCGAGACCTTCATCATCGTCGCCTTGACGTGCAGCGAGAACAGGATGCCCGCTTGGCGGCAGTCTTCGAGTTCTTTTTCATAGAAATCGCACAGCGCCTTCTTGCTCATGAACATCGAGTCGATGATCTCGCCTTCGAGCAGCGAGAGCTTCGGCTTGAGAACGGTGGTCTTGCCGCCCTTGGCGATCAGTTCCATGCGGACTTCACGCGCCTTGTCGAGGGTCAGCGACTTTTCGCCGTGGTAGAAGTCACCATGATGCATGTGCGAGCAATGCGTCTGCGACCACTGTTTCCACTCGCCCATCGAGTGCGGGCGCTTCTTGGCGTAATTCTTGACGGCGCCCGGCGCGCGGCGGTCGGAGTTGCCTTCGCGCAGCACCGGGTTGACGGCGGAACCGAGACACTTGCCGAAGCGGGCCTTGAGCGCCTTCTCTTCGTCGGTATTGGCCATTTCCGGATAATCGGGGATGGCGTAGCCCTTTTCCTGCAGTTCCTTGACGCAGGCCTTGAGCTGCGCAACGGAAGCCGAGATGTTCGGCAGCTTGATGATGTTGGTTTCCGGCAGCAGGCACTTCTTGCCCAGCTCGCTCAGGGTGTTGGGAACCTTCTGCTCATCGGTCAGGTATTCCGAGAATTCGGAAAGGACACGGGCGGACACGGAGATGTCGGCCTTCTCGATCTCGATGTCGGCCGGCGCGGTAAAGGCGCGGACGATGGGCAGAAAGGCGCAGGTCGCCAGCAGCGGCGCCTCGTCCGTGAGTGTGTAAATGATTTTTGACTTTCCTGCAGCCATGCTACCCCCTCCAATTGGATTGAAAAACGCGGGCCGAATTTACTCCATGCCCCTTTCGCCATGCTTACAAGCAGAAACCTGACGAGTATCCTTCCCGGCGCCACCTCAGTCAACGACGGGGAGCGCCTGTCAGCAGTTTCCAGGGCATTTATCTCGCGCCGCGAGTGCTAAAATTTGCGCTTCACCCCGGATCAACCACGATGAAGATTTCAGTCGGCCTCTACGGCACGAACGCCCACCAGATCGCGCTGGCCCTGATCCAGGGCTTCAACAAGCACTACACCCTGTTCCGCGCGACGAGCAAGGAAGCCAAGGTGCGTTTCGAGCAGGGCGACTGGCTGGGCGTGCACAAGGCGGTCCGCGAGCGCATCCGTTTTTATGACGACCGCGTCGACGAGTGCGTCGAGCGTCTGCGCAACGAATTCGATGCCAGCAACATCGACCAGCCCACCTGGCAGCAGGTCAAGCTGCTCTACATCGGGCTGCTACTCAACCACAAGCAGCCGGAACTGGCCGAGACCTTCTTCAACTCGGTCACCACCAAGATCCTGCACCGCAATTATTTCCACAACGATTTCATTTTCGTTCGTCCGACGGTGTCGACCGAGAACATCGAGGCCGACATCGATCCGACCTACCGCAGCTATTACGCCAAGGACGATGGGCTGCATGGCTCAATCCGCGGCATCGTCGAGGACTTCCGCTGGCAACGGCCGTTCGCCGATCTTGGGCGCGACGTCGATCATGTCTACCACGCCATCCGTCACTATCTGAAAGGCATGCCGCACCGCGAGGTGAACTTTCAGATACAGGTGTTGGCCTCTCCCTTTTACCGCAACAAGGCCGCCTACATTATCGGCAAGGCGATCAACGGCGCGTCGGAATACCCGTTCGCGATCCCCGTAATCCATGATGATGACGGCAAGCTCTACCTGGACACCGTGCTGCTCGACGCCTGGCGGATCGGCCTGCTCTTCTCGCTGTCGCGCGCCTACTTCATGGTCGACATGGAAGTGCCTTCCGGCTACGTCCAGTTCCTGCGCGCCATCATGCCCAACAAGCCGCGCTCCGAAATCTACATCATGCTCGGCCTCGGCAAGCAGGGCAAAACCATGTTCTTCCGCGATTTCATCTATCACCTGCACCACTCGGAAGACAAATTCATCATGGCCCCCGGTATTCGCGGCCTGGTCATGCTGGTGTTCACGCTGCCTTCCTACCCCTACGTCTTCAAGATCATCAAGGATGTCTTTGGCGCCTCCAAAAATATGGATCGCGCCACCGTCAAACGAAAATTCATGATGGTCAAGCAGGTCGACCGCGTCGGCCGCATGGCCGATACGCTGGAGTTCTCCAACGTCCTCTTCCCGCTAAACCGTTTCGACGACGAGGTGATGGAAGAACTGGAGGAGCTCGCGCCGAACTGCTACGAAATCGACGGCGACCAGTTGATCATCAAGCACCTCTACATCGAACGCCGCATGGAGCCGCTCAACATCCACCTCGACCGCATGGAGCGCAGCAACAACATCGAGGGGCTGGAACATGCCATCAAGGAATATGGCAGCGCCATCCGCGAAATGGCGCAGGCCAACATATTCCCGGGCGACATGCTATGGAAGAACTTCGGCGTCACGCGCTACGGCCGCGTCGTGTTCTACGACTACGACGAAATCGAGTACATGACCGACTGCAATTTCCGCCGGATTCCGCCGGCCCCGGACTTCGAAACCGAGATGTCCGGCGAGGTCTGGTATTCGGTAGCCACGAACGACATCTTTCCGGAAGAATTCGCTACCTACCTGCTCGCCTCGCCCGTCCTGCGCAAGGTCTTCCACAAGCATCACGCCGACCTGCTGTCGCCCAAATTCTGGCAGGATTCGCAACAAAAGATCCGCGATGGCCACGTCGAGGACTTCTTTCCCTATCCGCAGGAGCTGCGTTTCTGCAACAATCCGCCGCCAGCGGATTAGCATGAACCATTAGAAAAAACTGAAATACGGGATAACATCCCGATCAAACAACTGGAGAAAGCAGCATGCCATTAAGCATTGCGGTCGCCCGGGAACGCACGCCAGGCGAAAGCCGGGTTGCCCTCGTTCCCGAGACGGCGAAGAAATTCGTTGCCCTGGGGGCCAGCCTGCGCATGGAACAGAGCGCTGGGACGGAGAGCCACTTCCTCGACTCGGATTATGCCGATGTCAGCATGGTCAATGGCATTACCGAAGCCTATGGCCCGGCCCAGCTGATCCTGCGCGTAACCCCGCCGTCGCCGGAAGAGATTGCCGCGCTGCCCGAAGGCTCGGTGCTGATCGGTCTCTTGAAGCCCTTCGAAGACCAGGCCCGATTAGCGGCCCTGAACGCCAAGCGCATCACCGCCTTTTCTTTGGAACTGCTGCCGCGCATCTCACGCGCCCAGAGCATGGACGCCTTGTCCTCGCAAGGCTCCTGTGCCGGCTACCAGTGCGGCCTGATCGCCGCCGCCCGCTGCACCAAGTTCTTCCCGATGCTCACCACCGCCGCCGGCACCATCCGCCCGGCGCGTGTCCTCGTCATCGGTGCCGGCGTCGCCGGCCTGCAAGCCATCGCCACCTGCAAGCGCCTCGGCGCCATGGTCGACGCCTACGACGTCCGTTCCGCCGCCCGCGAACAAATCGAATCGCTCGGCGCCAAGTTCGTCGACACCGGCGTCTCCGCCGACGGCGCCGGTGGCTACGCCCGCGAACTCACCGCCGACGAGAAAGCCGCGCAAACCGAGAAACTCGCCAAAGCCGTCGCGCTCTCGGATGTCGTCATCACCACCGCCGCCATCCCTGGCAAACGCGCCCCGATCATCATTACGGTCGACATGATCAAGCGCATGAAATACGGCGCCATCATCGTCGACATGGCGGCCGAATCCGGCGGCAACTGCGCCCTCACCCAGCCCGGCGAACACGTCATCGCCAACGACGTGAACATCCACGGTCCCTTGAATCTACCTTCCCGCATGCCGACCCACGCCTCCGAGCTCTACGCCAAGAACCTCTACAACTTCCTCTCGCCATGGATAAAGGACGGCGAACTCGTCTTTGACTGGAACGACGACGTCGTCGCCGGCACCCTGCTGTGCAAGGACGGCGTCACCGTCCATCCGACCGTCAAGCAAGTGCTGGGAGACGCATGATGGACGGCATGCTCGCGCTCTACATCTTCATGCTCGCCGCCTTCACCGGCTACGAGATCATCGCCAAGGTGCCGGTCATCCTGCACACGCCGCTGATGTCCGGCTCCAACTTCATCCACGGCGTCGTCGTCGTCGGCGCCATGGTCGCCCTCGGCGGGGCCGATACCGTCCTCGAACAGGCCATCGGCTTCTTCGCCGTCGCCCTCGGTGCCGCCAATGCAGCGGGTGGTTACGTGGTCACCGAGCGCATGCTCGCCATGTTCAAGAAGAAGGAGGGTGCATGATGACGCTCCCGCTTTATGTTCAAGGCGCCTGGTTCGTCGGCGCACTGCTCTTCATCTTCGGCCTCAAGGGCATGAGTTCGCCGGCCAGCGCGCGGCGCGGCATCGTCTGGGCCGGCTACGGCATGCTGATCGCCGTCGCCGCCACCTTCCTGATCCCCGGCCTGCAGAACCTGGCGCTGATGGTCCTCGCCCTCGTCGTCGGTGCAGCGGCCGCCTGGATCTCCGGCAAGAAGGTCAAGATGACCGACATGCCGCAGATGGTCGCCATCTACAACGGCATGGGCGGCGGGGCGGCGGCGGCGATCGCCGCCATCGCCTTCGCCCGCGGCGAGGCGCACGGGACGGTGGCGACCACGCTGGCGGTGATCGGCGCGCTGATCGGTTCGGTCTCGTTCACCGGCTCCTGCGTCGCCTTCGCCAAGTTGCAGGGGCTGCTCAAGAAGACCCATCGCCTGCCGGCGCAGAACGTGGTCAACGTGCTACTGGCGCTCGCCGCCATCGCCCTCGGCGGGGCGATGATCGTCTCGGCCCCGGCCCGGCCGGAACTGATCTACGCCTTCTTCGCCCTCGCCCTGCTGCTCGGCCTGATCGTCACGCTGCCGATCGGCGGCGCCGACATGCCGGTGGTCATTTCGCTGTTCAACGCCTTCACCGGCCTGGCAGTCGGCTTCGAGGGCTATGTCCAGGGCAACCCGGCGCTGATCATCGCCGGCATCGTCGTCGGTGCGGCCGGCACACTGCTGACCCAGTTGATGGCCAAGGCCATGAACCGGCCGATTTCCAACATCCTGTTCACGCCGATGGTCGCCAGCGGTGGTGGCGAGGCGATCGAGGGGACGATGAAGGAACTGTCCGGACTCGATGCGGCGGCAATGATGCGCTACGCGAGCAAGGTGATCATCGTGCCGGGTTACGGCATGGCGGTGGCGCATGCCCAGCACAAGGTGTGGGAGATGACCTCGATTCTGGAAGAGGCCGGGGTCGAGGTGAAGTTCGCCATCCACCCGGTGGCCGGGCGCATGCCGGGCCACATGAACG
>DJUX01000016.1:0-33622 GCA_002440665.1 Dechloromonas sp. UBA6271 | reverse complement strand
ATGAACGTGCTGCTGGCCGAGGCCGGGGTGCCGTACGACAAGATCTTCGATCTCGAGGAGATCAATGGCGAGTTCGGCCAGGCCGACGTGGCGCTGATCATCGGGGCCAACGACGTGGTCAATCCGACGGCACGGACCGACAAGACGAGTCCGATCTACGGCATGCCGATCCTCAATGCGGATATGGCGCAGAACGTGATCGTCATCAAGCGCGGCAAGGGCACCGGCTACTCCGGGGTCGAGAATGCGCTGTTCTACACGGAAAACTGCCGCATGCTCTATGGCGATGCCCAGCCCATGGCCGGGGAAATCATCCAGCATCTCAAGACCATGGGGTGAACGGCCAGTTGCGGTCGACCCCGTTTTTTGGGCAAAAATGACTGAACGCATCGGGCGATCCGGCGTCCACTGACATCCACGCAACCGGCCGCCGGGAAAACCGGCGGCTGCCAATCACAACCACAGGAGATATTCATGTCGAAGACCGTAACCCTCGGCGGCAACCCCATCGCAGTCGGCGGCCACTTTCCCGCAAAGGGCGAGCAGGCCCCGGCTTTTTCGCTGGTCGGCAAGGATCTGGCCGACGTCACGCTGGCCAGCCTGGGCGGCAAGCGCAAGATCCTCAACATCTTCCCGAGCATCGACACGCCGACCTGCGCCACCTCGGTCCGCAAGTTCAACCAGTCTGCCAACGACGTCGCCAACACCGCCGTGCTCTGCATTTCCGCCGACCTGCCTTTCGCGCAGGGCCGCTTCTGCGGCGCCGAAGGCCTGGACAACGTGCAAACGCTATCGACCATGCGCGGCCGTGAATTCCTCGAAGCCTACGGCGTCGCCATCAAGAGCGGCCCGCTGGTCGGTGTCGCCGCCCGCGCCGTCGTCGTGCTCGACGAAAACAACCGTGTGTTGCACAGCCAACTGGTCGGCGAGATCAAGGACGAACCGGACTACGCCGCCGCGCTGGCTGCCCTGGCGTAACCCCCTCGCCCAAACGACAAGCCCGCCGATCCGGCGGGCTTTTTTTGTCGCTGGCAAGCGCTCAGTGCTTGCCGGTACTGCCGAACCCGCCCTCGCCACGCGAACTGGCGTCGAAATCCTCGACCACGTTGAAGCCGACCTGCAGCACCGGCACCACCACCAGCTGGGCGATGCGCTCGAGCGGGTTGAGCGTGAAGCTCGCCTGCCCGCGATTCCAGACCGAAACCATCAGCTCGCCCTGGTAATCGCTGTCGATCAGCCCGACCAGGTTGCCGAGCACGATGCCGTGCTTGTGACCAAGCCCGGAGCGCGGCAGGATCATCGCCGCCAGCCCCGGGTCGGCCAGGTGAATGGCCATGCCGGTGCGCACCAGCGTCGTCTGGCCGGGTACGATTTCCAGCGGCGCGTCGAGACAGGCGCGCAGGTCGAGCCCCGCCGAACCCGGCGTTGCGTAATGCGGCGGGCTGTCGTGCAGGCGCGGGTCGAGAATCTTGACGTCGATACGGTGCATCAGTTTTTTCCTGTCAGATGAGCGATATGTTCGACCAGCTGGCGCGCCAGTTCGGATTTCGGCGCCGGCGTCAGCGGGTGCGTGCCCTTGTCGTCAAACAGGACAAGGCGGTTGTCGTCACCGCCGAAACCGTCCTGGATCAAATTGCCGGCGATCAGCGGGATGTTCTTCTTGCGCCGCTTGGCTTGGGCATACGCCTCCAGGTTGCGGCTCTCGGCAGCGAAACCGACACAGAACGGGCCGTCCGGCAGCGCGGCGACCTCGGCCAGAATATCCGGATTCTCGACCAGCTCGATCGGCGGGATGCCACCGGTGTCCTTCTTCAGCTTGTGCTCGGCGGCATTGGCGACGCGGTAATCGGCCACCGCCGCGACGCCGATGAAAATATCGGCGCCGACCACCCGCGCCATCACCGCCGCGTGCATGTCGAGGGCGCTCCGGACATCGATGCGGTCGACCCCATGCGGCGCCCCAAAACCAACCGGCCCGGAAACCAGCGTCACTTCTGCCCCGGCCTGCCGCGCCGCCCGCGCCAGCGCGTAGCCCATGCGACCGGACGACAGATTGGTGATGCCGCGCACCGGGTCGATGGCTTCGAAGGTTGGTCCGGCAGTCATCAGGACCTTTTTGCCGGCCAGCAGCTTGGGCGTGAAGAAGGCGATCACCTCTTCGAGAATTTCCTCAGGTTCCAGCATGCGACCGGCGCCGACTTCGCCACAGGCCTGCTCACCGCTGGCCGGGCCAAGAATTTTCACACCGTCGGCCTGCAACTGTGCCACGTTGCGCTGCGTCGCCGGGTTTTCCCACATCTGACGGTTCATCGCCGGCGCCACCAGCAAGGGGCAATCACGCGCCAAGACCATGGTCGTCAGCAGATCGTCGGCCAGGCCATGAGCCGTCCGCGCCAGAAAATCGGCCGATGCCGGGGCGACCAGAATCAGGTCGGCCTGGCGCGAGAGATCGATATGCGCCATGGCATTCGGCATGCGCGCATCCCATTGGTCGGTGAAAACCAGCTTGCCGGACAGGGCCTGGAAGGTCGTCGGCGTCACGAAATGCGTCGCCCCCTCGGTCATCGCCACCTGCACGTCGGCGCCCTGCTTGCCGAGCAGACGGACCAGTTCGGCAGCCTTGTAGGCGGCTATGCCGCCGGTGACGCCGAGAACGATGCGCTTTCCATGTAATTCCATTGTCGTGCCATTAGAATGTGAGCCAAAACATTCTACTGGAAATCACATGGCGATCACCGACTGGCCCGAGGGCGAACGCCCGCGCGAACGGCTGCTGGCACACGGACCGGAAGCGCTTTCCGACGCCGAACTGCTGGCCATCTATCTGCGCGTCGGCGTCCGTGGCAAGAGCGCCGTCGACCTCGCCCGCGATCTGCTGCAACGCTTCGATGGTCGTTTGAGCACCCTGGCCGAGGCCTCGCTGGAAGAACTGGCCAGCGTTTCCGGCATCGGCATGGCGAAGGCGGCACAATTGAAGGCCAGTTTCGAGTTGGCCCGCCGCGCACTGTCGCAAGACATGGCAACGCGCGACACCTTCTCGTCACCCGGCAAGGTGCGCGACTGGCTGCGTTTGAAACTGTCCACGCGCCAGCACGAGGTCTTCATGGCGCTCTGGCTGGATGCCCAGAACCGGCTGATCAAAGCCGACGAACTGTTTTCCGGCACGTTGACGCAAACCAGCGTTTATCCCCGGGAAGTCGTCAAGGCAGCGCTGGCCCACAACGCGGCAGCCGTCATCCTCGCCCACAACCATCCGTCCGGCATCGCCGAGCCGTCGCGCGCCGACGAAATGCTGACCCGCGCGCTGAAGGAAGCGCTGGCGATGGTCGACGTCAAGCTGCTCGATCATTTCATCGTCGCCGGCAATACCACCCCGCTGTCGTTTGCCGAACGCGGTCTTTTGTAGAAAAGACAAAAAGCACTTGAAATATCAGTATGTTTTTCGCTATACTCGCGGGCTTTCTTCTAGCGAATTCTGGAGCACCAATCATGGCGCGAGTCTGCCAAGTAACGGGTAAAGCCCCGATGGTTGGGAACAAAGTTTCCCATGCCAACAATAGAACGAAGCGTCGCTTCCTGCCGAATCTGCAGTACCGCCGCTTCTGGGTCGAAAGCGAGAACCGCTTCGTCCGTCTGCGCGTTTCCAACGCCGGTCTGCGCGTTATCGACAAGAACGGCATCGATGTCGTGCTGGCCGACCTGCGCGCCCGCGGCGAAGTCTGATTAAGGAAGGATAAAGAAAATGGCTAAAGGCGGTCGCGAAAAAATCAAGCTGGAATCCACGGCTGGTACCGGGCACTTCTACACCACTTCCAAGAACAAGCGCACGACGCCTGAGAAGCTGGAATTGATGAAGTACGACCCGAAGGCCCGCAAGCATGTGGCTTACAAGGAAGTGAAGCTGAAGTAATTCGCTTCTCTCCAGCTTTCGACAAACCCGCCTTTCGGCGGGTTTTGTTTTTGCAGACCCTGCGGCGCTCAGTCCTTGCGCATGAACAGTAACGCAGCGTAGCCGACGATCCCGGCGAAAACCAGCAGGGACCAGTTGGCCATCGACAGCCCGAGGAATTCCCATTCGCGGCTGGTACAGAAGCCGGTAGCGAGAAACAGCGAAGGCGACTGCATGCCGAGCCAGTCGACCAGGCGTTCGATCAGGTTCGGGTCGCTGTAGCCACACTCCGTCGCCAGATGCGGGAAAGCCTGCATCCACGTCTGGTAGCCTGCCACCGCCACCCCGCCAGCGGCCAGCGCGGCAATCATTGCCGACCACAGCAGCCTGCCACCAGGCAACAGCACGGCGGCCAGCGCCACCAGTCCGATGACGATATAGAGCAGGCGCTGAAAGATACAAAGCGGACAGGGCGCCAGCCGGAACAACTGCTGCAGTTCCATGCCAAACGCCACGAGGCCCAGCGTGCCCAAGGCCAGCGTGGCAAACCACGCGCGAACGGGGATGTCACGCCACGGCATAGCTGCGCATCCTGATCGAGAGTTCCTGCAACTGGCGAATGCCCGAGGCCTCGGCCTTGTGGCACCACGACTGGAGATCGGCAACCAGCTGCTCGCGGCTGGCATTGGTGCGGTTCCACACCGCGGTCAGTTCGGCACGCATGGCATACAAGGTAGCCAGACTCTGGCTCCTGGCCAGCAAGGCATCGAGACGCTTGCGCCAGTCATCGGGTATCTGGTGTGCCTCGACTTCCAGCCACTGCTTGAGGCCCTTGAAGGATGCGTTGTCCTGCAGCTTGGCCAGTTCCTCCCGGTAAAGCTTTTTCAACGAGCCAGCATAGCGCGCCAGCACGTCGTAGCGGTTGTCGATGACTGCCTGCAAGGTAGCGGAATCGACCACCGGGCGCGGCGAGACGATCTTCGGCACGGGTGCCAGCTTTTTCACCCGCGCCATGCCCAACGCCGAGAGGATGCAGATGTACATCCAGCCGATGTCGAACTCGTACCAGCGGTTCGAGAGCTTGGCTGAGGTGGCGAACGAATGGTGGTTGTTGTGCAACTCCTCGCCGCCGATCAGGATGCCCCACGGCACGATATTGGTCGACGCATCGGCGCAGTTGAAATTGCGGTAGCCCCAGTAGTGGCCGATACCGTTTATGACGCCGGCCGCCCAGAAGGGAATCCAGAGCATCTGCACGACCCAGATCAGGACGCCCGGCAGGGCACCGAAGAGGGTGACGTCGATGGCCAGCATCAGCACGATGCCAAGCTTGTGCCAGGGCGTGTAGAGATACTTCTCCAGCCAGTCGTCGGGCGTGCCGTGGCCGTAACGCTGCAGGGTTTCCTTGTTGTGCGCTTCGCGGACATAGAGGAAGACGCCGCCCCACAGCACGCGGTTGATGCCGAACACCTGCGGGCTGTGCGGATCGTCTGGCGTTTCGCACTTGGCGTGGTGCTTACGGTGAATCGCCGTCCATTCCTTGGTCACCATGCCGGTGGTCAGCCACAGCCAGAGCCGGAAGAAGTGCGAAGGCAAAGGCGACAGGTCGAGCGCCCGATGGGCCTGATGACGATGCAGGAAGATGGTGACCGAAGCGATGGTGATGTGGGTAAGCACCAGGGTAACGAGCACGTAGCCCCACCAGGGCAGAGCAAAAACGCCGGATAACATAGATTCCTTGATAGATAGATCGCGCACGACATTCTAAGGCATGCGCCCGGTGCCGGCTAAGGCCACACGCTGTGGCTGACCGGCAAATGTGAAAACAGCCTCTCCGGCGACGTCGACCGCAACAGGGTGGACCAGTTGGCAGGCCGCCGTTAAGATGCCCAGATGAATACACGTATCCTGCTGGTCGAAGACGACGAACGCTTGGCCGAACTGACGGCCGAATACCTCACGAAGAACGACATGCAAGTCGCCATCGAGCCGCGCGGCGACATGGCCGAGGCCCGCATCCTAGAAGAACAGCCGGACTTGGTCATTCTCGATGTCATGCTACCGGGCAAGGACGGCTTCGAGGTCTGCCGCGGCGTACGCCAGCAGTATCGCGGCGTGATCCTGATGCTGACGGCGCGCGACGAGGATTTCGACCAGATCCTCGGTCTCGAAATGGGGGCCGACGACTACATCGCCAAGCCGGTGCAGCCGCGCGTGCTGCTCGCCCGCATCAAGGCCCTGCTCCGTCGCCTGCCGACGGGCGGCGAAGGCCCGGCCAGCGAAACCGAAAAAATGGTCTTCGGCCAGTTCAGGATCAGCCAGGCGACGCGCACCGCCTCGCTCGGCGGCGAGACTATCGACCTGACCACCGCCGAATTCGACCTGCTCTGGCTGCTTGCGTCGCATGCCGGCAACGTCCTGTCGCGCGACGACCTGTTACAGGAACTGCGCGGCATCGGCTTCGACGGCCTCGACCGCTCGATCGATGCCCGCATCTCGCGCCTGCGCAAAAAACTGAACGACGACCCGGAAAATCCGACGCGCATCAAGACCGTGCGCGGCAAGGGCTACCTCTTCAGCAAGCATGACTGGAACTGAGCCCGGCAACGGTCACGAGAAAAGCCAGGGCCTCGTCCGCTCGCTCTTCCGCGTTTCGCTGCCGCGCTGGCGCGGCGGGCGCTACAGCCTGTCCAAGCTGTTCTTCAATTTCTACCTGCTGGCGATGGGCTCGTTCGTCGCCATCGCCTTCACCGCCGATTTCGTCATCTCTACCGCCCAGCGCGGCATTACCGACGACTATGCCCGCCGTTTCATGCGCGGCACCATCACGCTGATCGAGGACGAGCTTTACCGCACCCCGCGCAACGCCTGGCCCAAGAAAATCTTGGAACTCGACGAAAAATTCTCCTACCGCCTCGGCATCGTCGAACGCATTAGTCTCGACCGGACCATCACCCCTGCCCAGGTCGCCAAGCTGGATGCCGGCGACATCGCCATCGACCACGACGGCGATGTCATGTATCACCGCCTCGGCACCAGCAGCAAGGTCCTCGTGGTCGGCCCCTTGGCCGCCAACCGCAACCCGGAACTCAAGGACCGCCTGCCGCTTGATCTACGCCTGCGACTCCTGACCTGGAGCCTGACCGGTGTCATCTTCGGCATCGCGCTATGGTTCTGGGTGCGCCCGGTCTGGCGCGACCTGGAAACCCTGCGCCAGACCGCCCGCGACCTCGGCGACGGCGATTTCGAGGCGCGCTCGCCACCGGCGCGCAGCCAGCTCTTTGCGCCGCTCTCCGACACCATGAACAGCATGGCCGAGCGCGTGCAGCAACTGCTCGCCACCCACCGCGAGTTGTCCTCCGCCATCTCCCACGAATTGAGGACACCAATCGCCCGCATGCGCTTTGCGCTGGAAATGCTCTCCGGCACCGACGAACGCGCCGAACGCGAGCGGCTGTGGGCGATGATGGAGGCCGATCTCGACGAACTCGACCACCTCATCGATACCAGCCTGACCTACGCCCGTTTCGAGCGCGAGGCGCCGGAACCACACTTCTCAAGCGTCCACTTCGCCGAATGGCTGAGCGACGAGGTCGATGCCGTCCGCCTCCTCGGCCGCGACCTGACGATCACGGTCGACACCGCGAAACTACCCGAAAACCTCAACATCGACCTTGACCGCAAGGCGATGCCGTATGCCTTACGCAACCTGCTGCGCAATGCTTTCAAATACGCCAGCAAGCAGATTATCGTCAGCGCCGAGATGCAACAGGACCGAATCGTCGTCCATGTCGACGACGACGGCATCGGCATCCCGCCCGAAGACCGCGAACACGTCTTTTCCGCCTTTACCCGCCTAGACCGCTCGCGCGACCGCGCCACCGGCGGCTACGGACTCGGCCTGGCGATCACCCGGCGCGTCCTCGAACTGCACGGCGGCACCGCGACCGCCGACGCTGCCCCGCTCGGCGGCGCCCGCTTCACGCTGTCCTGGAAGGCGCAGCAGTAGCTGCTGTTACACGGCGTCACAAAACATCAAGTCCGGTTACGTCGACGCCACGCTCGCGCAACAGACGCGCGGCATGGCAGCCCATAGAATGCAATGCATCGACAAACAACAATCCCAACAAGAGGAAACCTGCGACATGATCGAAATGAACATCAGGCAATTCATGGAAGCTGCCCGTCAGCACCTGTTCGGGCTGCTCCCCGCCCAACCGTCTTTTGCCACCATTCCTGCAACGGGTTGCCGGGGACGTTGATGGCCTTCGCCGACAATCTGCCGATCAGTGAAAGCCTCGGTGTTTTCGTCGGTGTCGCCGGCCTCGACTGGCTGGCCGACGGCCAGGCTGAACCGCTCAACGCCGTGCTCGCTGCCGTTGCTGCGGGTGCCGCCATCGTCGCGGCGCGTCACTGGCTGAAGCGCCGGCGCAAGGACTGACCCCTTTTACCCTCCCTCGAAACTCCCCCTTTCGAGACCTCCCTGTTACCCCGCCCTCGAGGCGGGGATTTTTTTGCCTGCCTCCTGCGAAGTGAAATAGCCTTCCTCAGCCCAAGCTGCTGATGGCCGCAGGCGCCGGCTCCTGTCCGGCATTCTCCAATCCAGCGCTGTTTCAACCCGGATATGCAGGGTGGTAGCGTCACTTTGGCAGCGCCATCATCGAACACCGGATTCAGAAGCCTTGGCATCCAGAAGCGGCGTCATTGGTGACTGCCTCCCAGCGAACTTGCATTCTTGAATCAGCCAAAGAAAAAGAGGCTCACATGGAGCCCCTTCGATCAGGACAGAAATTGGTTACTGGACCTGCTGGATGCCGGCCAGCACCCAACCGCCTTTGCCATCGCGCGGCTTGGTCATGTGCCAGATTTCGTCAAACGGCTCGGCCACCGCGTTGGCAGCTTCGCGGATCAGACCGGTGAAGCGGACGCTGACGATGTAGCGTGCACTCTCTTCGGCGACGTCGAGCACTTCGGCGTTCACCGTCACAACATCGGTCTGCTGGGCGGCCTGGCCACGATCGACGAAATTCAGCTTGATCTCGCCGAACATTTCCGGCGTCGTGAATTCGCGGATGTCTTCAAGATTGCCGGCATCGTTGGCTGCCTGCAGACGAATGAAATTGACCTTGGCGTTACGCACGAAAGCGTCGACATCGAAATCGGCGGGAATATGACCGCCACTGCCGGTAACCGGCGCTGCGGCGGCACCGCCGAAAACAGCCGGCGCGGAATAGCCAGGCTGCACCTCAGGAGCGCGCTGCAGCGGCGTACCAGCGCCTGCATACTGCATGCCGCCGGCCATTGCCGGTTGCTGGGCGGCCGCCTTGCGGCGCATGACGAGGCCGATGACGACCATCACGGCCATGACCAGCAGGCCGATCATCAGCATGGAGGCAAGTTCCTGGCCGAAGCCGAAGTGCGAAGCCAGCGCGGCGAGGCCGAGACCGGCGGCGAGACCGGCCAGCGGCCCCATCCAGGAACGCTTGGGCTGGGCTTGCGGAGCCCCTGGTGCAGCCTGCGGCTTGGCGGCCGTCGGCGCTGCCGCCTGGCTGGGCGCCGGCGCGGCGGAGGGGGATTTTTGCGGGCTGATGGATTCGCGCTGCATGCCGGAGGACGAGCCGCCCCCCAGACGCCGGGCTGCTTCGGCATCGCCAGTTACCAGCGTAAAGCCGAGCACCAGCGCGGCAGATAAAAGGGCAATCGATTTCATTGTTGTCTCCGTTCAGGGTATGAAATACACAATACAGGATAACCTTGCTCGAGATTCATTAAAACAAGAATACGCCGAATCATGAGTTCGAAAAATACGAATCATTGAACACTATCCTCATGTCGTCTCGTCGAACCGGCTTGCGTCGATTCGGGCACGCAGGGCGAATCAAGCTCATGGAATGATTCGTTGCCCCATCATGCAACTTGAGCGCGATAATGGGCATGCGCGTTCTCAAAACTTGATCTCCCGGGGCAAAACCCGAACCTGTCAGCCAGTGTTACAAAGCAGGCAAGAAAGTCGAACAGACGCCCGCCGCTCCCCGCATTAAATTGTCTTCGTCGTCAGCCACAAAAGGAGACATCATGGAGAAAACGAAGAGCAAGGCAAAGCGCTTTCTGAAGTTGGACCGACTCGGCATGCGCATCGCCCACGCCCAGAAATATTTCGCCAAGCGCCGCAAGGAACGTGCCGAACGGGCCTACGAGCGCAGCATGCTGCAGGGAACGTAATTTCCTGGCAGCCTTAACCTGAATGATCGGCGGAAACCCTGTAAAGGCTATTCCGCCGATTTTTCGTTGACCACCCGCACTTCGCGCTGCGGGAAGGGAATCTGGATGCCGTTTTCCTTGAACGCCCGCCAGATGGCGAGGTTGATGTCGGAGACGACGTTGCCTTTGCCCTCTTCCGGGTCGGCGATCCAGAAACCGAGTTCGAGATTGATGGCACTGTCGGCGAAGGAAGTCAGGAAGACGCGCGGCGGCGAATCGCCCAGCACGCGCGGCTGCGCCGCCGCCGCTTCGCACATCAGGCGCATCGCCAGTTCGAGGTCGCAGTCGTAGGCAACGCCGACGGTCGTCGACAGGCGCAGGCGCGTATCGGAATACGACTGGTTCTGCACCACGTTGGAAATCAGCGCCTCGTTGGGGACGATATATTCGGTGCCGGCCGGGTGCTTGAGTACCGTGTAGCGCGTCGTGATCTTGCTCACCTGACCACTGTCGGCCCCCACCTGCACCACGTCGCCGAGATGGATCGAGCGGTCGAGCAGGATGATGAAGCCGGACACGTAGTTGCTGGCGATCCGCTGCATGCCGAGGCCGAGGCCGACGCCGAGGGCGCCGGTGAATACCGAGAACGCTGTCATGTCGATGCCGACCATCGACAGTCCGGTGACCAGCGCAGCCACCGTCAGCAGCGCCTTGGCAACACGTACGCCGACGATGCGCAGGCTGGAGTCGACACCCTCCATGCGCATCAGGCGCGCTTCGATGACCCCCGCGACCCACAGTGCGACGACCACGGTCAGAAAGACGGTGACGATGCCCTGCAGGATCATCCACAGGTTGATACGCTGCGTACCGAGGGGGAAGACGACGCCTTCGAGCGTATCGATGAAATGCGGCGCCAGATCGGTAATGTAGAGCGCCAGCCAGCCCCAGACCAGGGTCGCGATGATGCGCTCCCAGGTCGTCAGCCAGGTCGCCTTCGGGAAGGCCTGGCGCAATACGAAGACGACGGCGCGCACCAGCGCCATCGAGCCAAGCAAAGGCATCGCCAAGCGGAACAGATTGACGTGGATGAAATTCTGCAACACCAGCTTGGTCACGCTGACCAGCAGCATCGCCGTCAGCGGGAAAGCCAGGCGGGCGCCGGCATCGTGCAGGCGGCCACCGTCAGCCTTGTGGTGGCGCGCCAGCCACCAGCGGGCGATCAGCCAGGCAGCGCCGAGACACACCGCCAGCGCGACCAGTTGCCAGACGAAATTCGGGTCGCGCAGATCGTCGACCAAATCGCGGAACAGCTGCAGGGCTTCGTTTTGCTGCTGCTTCATGCCTTTTTATCCAGGATGGCGGCGAAAAAGCCGTCGGTATTGTGGCGGTGCGGCAGCAGGCGCAGGAAATCGCCGTCGAGCTCAATGCCCTGTTTGGCCAGCACGGCGGAAGCCGGGGTCAGCGTGAAATCAGGATGACTGGTCAGGAAAGCCGCGATGATCGCGTCGTTCTCCGCAGTCAACAGGCTGCAGGTGGCGTAAACCACGCGGCCGCCAGGGCGCACCAGTTTGGCGGCGGCATCGAGGATGGCGGCCTGCTTGACAGCCAGTTCGGCCACCGAATCCTCGCTCTGCCGCCATTTGAGATCGGGGTTGCGGCGCAGCGTGCCGAGGCCCGAACATGGCGCATCGACCAGCACGCGGTCAACTTTGCCTGCCAGGCGCTTGACCTTGGTATCGCGCTCGTGCTCGATGCGCGCCGGATGCACGTTGGACAGGCCGGAACGGGCCAGCCGCGGCTTCAGGTTGGCAAGGCGCTTGTCGGAAACGTCGAAGGCGTAGAGGCGGCCGGTGTTCTTCATCAGGGCGCCGAGCAGCAGGGTCTTGCCGCCGGCGCCGGCGCAGAAATCGACGACCATTTCGCCGCGTTTCGGCTCCAGCAGGTAGCCGAGCAACTGGCTGCCCTCGTCCTGCACCTCGAAGGCGCCTTCGAGAAACAGCGGATGCTTGGCCAGCGCCGGCTTCTCGCGCAGGCGCACGGCCATCGGCGACAGCGGGCCGGGAACGGCGGCGATCCCATCCGCCTCAAGGCGGGCGAGGAGCGCTTCGCGGTTCGTTTTCACCGTATTGACGCGCAGATCGAGTGGTGCCGGCTGATTGAGCGCCTGCGCCAGCTTGCCCACTTCCTCGGCACCGAACTGCGCCGCGAGCGCGTTGTACAGCCAGTCCGGCAGATCGCAACGAACCGCCGGCGAGAATTCGCTCTCCGGCATCGCCTTGGCGGCGGCCAGCCATTCTTCCTCGCTGGCCTTGAGCACCGGCGCCAGTTCGCGCTGGCTCCAGCCGCGCGTCACGGCCAGTGCCGCCAGCAGCCGGTTGCGATCCGAGAGTTTGCCGGCACAGCGTGCTTCCAGGCTGCGCCCGCGCCGCAGCACGGCAAACACCGTTTCGGCGACGAAGGCGCGGTCGGCATGACCAAGTTCGCGATGTTCGCGGAAATAGCGCGAAACGACGGCATCGGCCGGGTATTCGAAGCGCAGCAACAAGCCGAGCAAAGCTTCGGCATGGGCAAACAGGGCGGGGGTGAAGCGAGCTTTCATGGGGTTCCCAATTCAGTGGCGACCTGCTCGAAGCTTTCGCCTTTTTTGTCCGTAAAGCGAATTTTAACCGGCAAGCGCTGGCGATCGAGCGCAATCCAGATTTCCGTGACGCTGTCGGTCATCGCCCGCAGATGCAGCGTGCGGAAGCGACCGGCCGGCGTTTCGATCTCCTCCTCGCCCAGCGAATCGATTGCATAGCGCTCGTATTTCTTGCCGGTGACGACGCCCAGCGTACTGCCCTCGGCCAGTTTGCCGAGGTAGGCCAGCTGGTAGTTGAGCGACAGGATGTCCTGCGTGCCGGGCGCGATCGGCCGCACGCTGCCGTCGCGCGACAAGGTGACCGCACTGGTCGCCCAGTCGAAATCGGCGTTTTCGTTGGCATCCTTGCCGTTCTTCAGCGTGCGGTAGCTGTCCGGCTGCATGCCGCCGGCCACCATCCGCCCCCGGCTCTCGGTTTGCAGGCGCACCGGCTTGAAGAGGGCGGCCAGGCCACTGGTCTCGGTGATGCCGGTCAGCCGGTAACTGCCGTCTTCGGCGAATTCCCAGCGATGCTCGGCGCGGCCGATCTGCAGGCCCAGCGATTCCTTGTAGATGGCGAAACGGATGGTGCCCGTGGCGGGCAGAATCGGCTTGGCGGGTTCGGCTGGGGGCCTGGTTGCGGTCGACGGCATTTCAGAGGTGATTTCCGGAGCGGGTTCGGTTTCGGGAGCAGCCGGAACGGCGTGTGGTGCCGGCGCGGCAATTGCCAGTTTGTGCGTTTTCGCCGGTCTGGCGGCCGGCTTGGCGGGCTCTGCTGGCGGTGCTGGCACGGCTTCCGGCGGGACGGCTGGCGGTTCGGGCAACGGCCTCAACTCGGCGCGCAACGGCACCGTCGCTTCCGGTTCGCCGCCGAACAGTTGGGCATCGGTGCCGAACAGCGCCGCAGCATGGATGGCCAGCGAACCGAGCAGCGCGGCGAACAACGCGACAGGCATCGCCGCTCAGCGCACCTCGGGCGCAATCAGCACGGCGCCGTCGGCCAGCTCGGCCGCCAGCCGCACTCGTCCGCCATCTAGGCGCAGGCGGTCTTCGGCGAACCAGCGTACGGCCTGCGGATAGATCCGGTGTTCCTGGCGCAGCACGCGGCCGGCCAGCGTCGCTTCGTCGTCGCTGTCGAGCACCGGCACGGCGGCCTGAATGATGACCGGGCCGTGATCGAGCGTCGGCGTCACGAAATGCACGGTGCAGCCGTGGATGCGCACGCCCTCTTCCAGCGCCCGCCGGTGGGTGTGCAGGCCGGGGAAGGACGGCAGCAGCGAGGGATGGATGTTCATCAGGCGGCCGGCATAATGGCGCACGAAACCATCGCTGAGGATGCGCATGAAGCCGGCGAGGACGACGAGGTCCGGCGCGAAGCCGTCGATGCACTCGGCCAGCGCGGCGTCGAAGGACTCGCGCCCGGCGAAAGCCTTGTGATCGATGAAATGGGCGGTGATGCCGGCCTTGGCGGCCGTCTCCAGGCCTGCCGCGGCCGGCCGGTTGCTGATCACGGCAGCGATGTTGACCGGCAGCTGGCCGGCATCGCGGGCGGCGATCAGCGCCTCCATGTTGCTGCCGCGGCCGGAGATGAGGATGACGATGTTTTTCATTTGATGAAGCTTACAGGCAGGAAAATGGTGGTGACGACCGACTGGGTCACCCGGGAAAAGCCGCGGCCGTTGCGGTCGGCGACGATCTTGGCCATCAGGTCGAGAAGCGCGATTTCGCGGCCGAATTCGCGCTCGAAGGAAAGGTTGCGGTTGGCCGGATCGAGTTCGTTGGACAGCAGAAACAGTTCGCCGGCCGCATTGCGGTCGCCGCTCAGCTTCCAGATCGCGATCTCCATGTTGCGCGCGCTGTTGTAGAGCTTGCGCTCGTCGAGCGCATCGAGAATGTAGAACTCGTCCTTGTGCTCGAAGGCGGCGTCGGTCATCGTCAGCAGCCCGAACATCAGTGCCAGCACGCGGTCACCCTCGTACACCTCGCTGAAGGCCAGCGCCGCCGCCTGCCCCTCGCGCAGCCCGCCGAGCTCGGGAAAGCTCTTGTACTGGCGCAACTTCAGCCGCAAGACCGCCGCCTCGCGACTTGCCGCGCTCTTTTTCCATTCGCGCGGGTTGCGCTTGTAGAGTTTGTCGGCGATCAGCAGCAAACCGTCCACGGTATCGGTACGCACGGTGTCGGCGATGCGGTCGACCTCGGTTTTGACCAGATATTTGGCGTCGACCGTGGTCTCCGTCCGGCCATCCTTCCCCATCTTGGTCGAACAGGCCGCGACCAGAAGCATGGGAAGAATGGCCAGCCAGTGCATCAGGCCGTCTTGCTCTTCAGGTAGCCGATGCCGACCGGCACCAGCGTGAAGGCGATGATGCCGACGATGATCAGCGACAGGTTGGCCCTGACCCATGGCAGGTTGCCCAGCCAGTAGCCGGCCAGGCATAACGAAACCACCCAGCTCAGCGCGCCGATCAGGTTGAACAGCGTGAACCTGGCGTAGGTCATCGAACCGATACCCGCCACAAAGGGCGCGAAGGTGCGGAAGAGCGGCAGGAAGCGCGAGATCACCAGCGTCTTGCCACCATGTTTTTCGTAGAAGGCATGCGTCTTGACCAGCGCGTCGCGGTTGAAGAAGCGCGAGTTTTCCCAGTGGAAGACCTTGGGGCCGAGGAAGCGGCCGATCTGGTAATTGAGGGTATTGCCGAGGATGGCGGCCACCAGAAGCACGCCCATCAGCACGAAGATGTCCATGCCGCCCTCACCGATCGCCGCCAGCGCGCCGGCGACGAAGAGCAGCGAATCGCCGGGCAGGAAGGGCGTCACGACGAAGCCGGTTTCGGCGAAGATGATGACGAACAGGATGCCGTAGATCCACAGGCCGTACTGCTGCACCAGCAGCGCCAGATGCTTGTCGAGGTGAAGGACGATGTCCATGAACTGCATGAGTAATTCCATCGGGAAGCGCCGGGCGTGATAAAGCCGCGATTTTACCTCAAGGTATAATTCCGCCATGCCGACGATTGCCCGCCTCCCCGACCTGCTGATCAGCCAGATTGCCGCAGGCGAAGTGGTCGAAAGACCCGCCTCGGTCTTGAAGGAACTGCTGGAAAACAGCCTCGACGCCGGCAGCAAGGCGATCCAGGTTCATCTGGAGGAAGGCGGCGTCAAGCTGATCCGCGTCACCGACGACGGCTGCGGCATCGCCAAGGAGGAGCTCGCGCTGGCCCTGACCCGCCATGCCACCTCGAAAATCGTCTCGCTGGACGACCTTGAGCGCGTCAGTTCGCTCGGCTTTCGTGGCGAGGCGCTGGCCTCGGTCGCCTCGGTCGCCCGCCTTGCCATCAGCAGCCGCGAACACGGCGCCAGCCACGCCTGGAAGCTGAAGGCAGAACCCGGCGCCGAGCCGGAACCGGCGGCCCTGATGGCCGGCACCGTCGTCGAAATGCGCGATCTCTATTTCAATACCCCGGCCCGCCGCAAGTTTCTGAAATCGGAAAGCACCGAGTTTGCCCACTGTGCCGACGCCGTCAAGCGCCTGGCGCTGACCCGCCCCGACGTCGCCTTCAGCCTGACCCACAACGGCCGCAACCTGTTCCAGCTCGCCCCCGCCGACAGCGCCCGGCGCATCGCCGACATTCTCGGTGACGATTTTCTCAGCGCCGCCCGCCGCCTCGACGTCGCCGCCGGCCCGCTGGCCATCGCCGGTTTCGCTATCGACCCGACACGCGCTACCGAAGCCAAAGACGGCCAGTACGTCTTCGTCAACGGCCGCTATGTGCGCGACAAGGTGATCGCCCACGCCCTGCGCGAAGCCTACCGCGACGTGCTGCACGGCAGCCGCCAGCCCGCCGTCTGCCTGTTCGTCAACATCGACCCGGCGCTGGTCGACGTCAATGTGCACCCGGCCAAGACCGAAGTCCGCTTCCGCGACTCGCGCGCCATGCACCAGTTCGTCTTTCACGCCATCCAGCGCACGCTGGCGGCGCCGGTGCAGGGAGAAAGCGCCTATTCGGCACCTGTTGCGGTCGACGGCCAAAAACCGGCAAATTCCGAATTCACCCCGAACTACCCGCCGCCACTGCGCCACCAGAGCACGCTCGGCGTCGCCGAACCCGCCGCCGCAGCCTACCTCGCCTTCGCCCGCGCCACCCAAGGCATCGGCGAACCGGCGAGCACTTCCGCCGTCGCGCCCCAATTCACGCCCTCGGCAGCCGTCGACCGCGACGGCCCGCCACTCGGCTACGCGCTGGCCCAATTGCACGGCATCTACATTCTGGCCCAGAACGCCCGCGGCCTCGTCCTCGTCGACATGCACGCCGCGCACGAACGCATCCTCTACGAAAAACTGAAGACCGCCCTCGACAACCGCCAGATTGCCACCCAGGCGCTGCTGATCCCCGCCGTCTTCGCCGCCGACCCGCTCGCCATCGCCGCCGTCGAGGAACACGCCGAAGCGCTGGCCGACCTCGGCTTCCAGATCGCCCCGCTCGGCCCCAACCAGCTCGGCGTGCGCAGCGTTCCCGCCCTGCTCAAATCCGGCGACCCCGCCGCGCTGGCCCGTTCGTTGATCGCCGAGTTGCGCGAACACGGCATCACCCAGCTCGCCACGGCGCGGCGCAACGAACTGCTCGCCACCATGGCCTGCCACGGCGCCGTCCGTGCCCGCCGCATTCTCACCATCCCGGAAATGAACGCCCTGCTGCGCCAGATGGAAGAAACCGAACGCGCCGGCCAGTGCAACCACGGCCGGCCGACGTGGACGGAACTGCCGCTAGCGGAACTGGATAAGCTGTTTTTGCGCGGGCAATAGTCCATGCCCTCGGAATAGACTTGGTTTGAAGCGTCACGTATGCTGATTAGCATTCAGCCACCGAGTTATTCCCATGACCAACGCAGCAATGCCGACCTTTGACGAACTGATGAATCCTCTGCTGCAAGCCTTGAGACTACTTGGCGGCTCGGGTTCCATTGAGGAAATCTACGCAAAAACGGTAGAGCTGGTTGGACTACCCGATGACATCCTCGCTCAACTTCACGACCCCGAGAAAAGTAGTCAAACAGAAGTCGGCTATCGCATGGCCTGGGCAAGGACATATCTTCGCAAGTACGGCCTTCTCGACAATTCTAGCCGTGGCGTTTGGTCACTCACTGAAAAGGCAAAGAGTCTGGACTCGGTCGACTCATCCGAAGTGGTGAAATTCGTACGCGCACTGGACAAGCAGGAAACTCCAAAGAAAAGACCTCCCGACGAAACCACCCGCGAACTATCGGAAGAGGAGCGCTGGAAAGACAAGCTTTCCGCTGTGTTGACTCAAAGGCTTGATCCAGCCGGGTTCGAGCGGCTGGTACAGCGCATCTTGCGGGAGTCAGGTTTCATTCACGTAGAGGTTACCGGGCGAACCGGTGATGGCGGCATTGATGGAAAAGGGATTGCGCGAATCAATGGTTTCATGAGTTTCCATGTTCTTTTTCAGTGCAAGCGATACAAGGGTTCCGTTGGTTCAAGCGAAATTCGTGACTTTCGAGGCGCAATGGTCGGACGCGCGGACAAGGGGCTATTCATCACGACAGGTTCTTTTACTCCGGCGGCAGTAAAGGAAGCCACCCGCGACGGCGCTCCTCCAATCGACCTGGTCGACGGAGACGAGCTTGCAGAAAAACTCAAAGAACTCGCGCTCGGCATCAAAACAGAGCTGGTTGAGCGAATAAGTGTCGACGAATCATGGTTTGAGAGCATTTAGGACACCGCAGCCTCAAGCAGCGCACTGAACGCCCGATCCGCCTCCCGGCTGTACCGAACCTCGACCAGCCGCACCTCGCTCAATCCCGGGCCAAACGCCGCCTGCAACACTGCCCTGTCGGTCGTTCCGTCGACGACCAGCACCAGCCGCTGCGGCGCCAAGCGCTGCGCCAGTTGCTGCAGTTCGAATTCGCAGCCGCGCCGCGCCTGGGTGATGCCGCGCACATCCATGATCACCGCGTCGGCGCGCAGCATTAGTTCGACGACCGTCGCCTGCCAGGTCGCATCGCGGCAGCAGAATTCGTTGATGCGAAAACGGCCATCGGGGTCGGGGTTCAGGTCCAAGGCCGCCAGCCTGGCATCGAGGCCGGCACGCGAGGTGACGAACAGTTCGTCCACCCGCCCGGTCAGCCAGCGCAAGTAGTCGCCGGCATCGATAGTGCGGGCGGTGACGTCGGGCGCCGCGATCATGGTGACCGGGCCGATCAGCCGCCAGCGCGCCGCCACCCGGTCGAACAGGCGCTCGGTACGCGCCGTGTAGCCGAAGACGCGGAGCAGCAAGAGCGTCGGCGCATGCCGTGCTTCGCCGCCCCGGACGACACCCAGCCGTTGCAGCACCCAGCGGTTGACCGGCGCGAAGAGCAGGATTTCGCCAGCGACCAGCAGCAGCGCGAAGAGCAGGCGCTCCCGGGCGATCAGGATGTCGAAGCCGATGGTGACGACAAGCATCAGCCACCAGGTCCGGGCCAGCAATTGGGCGTCAGAAAAGCGTTTGGCCTCGTAGTCGCCAGCCAGTTTGCGCAAGCGCAGCCAGGCCAGCCAGCCGACCGGCAGGGCGATAAGCACGAAGATGCCGTTGAGGCCGAGGGTCAACACCCAGGGGGTGCCGAATTCCGTGGCGGCCAACGCAGCCGTCAGACGCGAGCCAGCAAAGGGGGCGAAGCCGAAGACCAGCAGGGCGGCGAACGTGATCGGCACGACGCCGCGCAGGCGGACCGGCCACGACATCAGCCAGAACAGGCCGGCCATCCACAGCTGGTTCCAGGCCAACTCGCCGAACAGGGGGATCAGGCCGAGGATCCGCCAGCTGACAGGCCGGCCGGCCATGGATCGTTCAATCATGCCGGCAACCAGGACCAGCGCCGCGCAGCAGAGCATCATCGCGACGAAGGCGCCGACCATACGCAGCGTCGGCCAGGCCAGCGACACGGCGATCATCGGCAGGGCAGCGACCATGTAGCAGAGCGTCAGCCCGAGCGCATAGGTCGGCGACAACCCCATGTTCGCAACGGACATGTAGGCGATGGCCATCGGCAAACCGCAGATGGCCGTCGTCAGCAACCAGGCGGCAGCGATGCGGCGGCGCATGGCGTGCTCACGGGCCGGCAGATCGCCCCCCGGCCATCCCGCCAAAGCCTGCTCCGTGCCCCCCGGCAAGGGCAGCGCCACGCTGTCGCCCTGCATCATGCCGCCGAGAATCGCCTGCCGGTAACGCCAGAGCACGAAGAGCGCGACGACGACCGTAACCAGCACGCTGTTGATAAAGTGTACGCTCAACTCGCTGCTGTTCGTCATCGCTCGCTCCCTCCAGGTAAGAATGGTGCTAGCCTACTGCCAACCTCATTCTCTGGAAACTGTCTTGAGCGGCACGCTCCCCAATGCAGACGACAGCCGGACCCACTGGCGCGAGCAGTGGCGCTTTCTGCTGGCCACCCTGGCGATTACGGCACTTTACCTCGGCATTCAGGCGGTCTGGATGTGGGGGGCGGGGCAACTGGGGCAACGGGGCTGGACGGTCAATGATCCGGCCCTGACCTACGCGGCCGAAGCCGCCGCGATCGCCGAACGGTCGCAGCAACGCGAGGCGGCACTCGACCCGCGCTTCGCGCAGCGCGTCTTTCGGCTGGGCTTCGAATACGGCTACCTGAGCCAGTGGCTGGGCGGCTACGGGCAACAGACGGATGAAGTTATGCAGCAGTTGTCACAGCCGGTCGCGGCACACATCCGCCACCTCGACGAGCTTGCGGCACAACTCGGCGTCGCCCCGGTCGCTCGCCTGCCGGTGCGTACTGCCGCCGATTTCAGCGGACTGACCCAGCGCATCGAAGAAGACCCGGCCGGAATCGCTGGACGCATCGAACAGGCCGGTTCGCCGCGCCTGCGGCATCTGTTCCTGTTTGCCGCCCATGTCGGCACCGAAGCCGCCGCCCTGGAGCCGCCGGGCGATTTGACGCCGATCCCGGCCACCCTGTTGATCGGCACGCACGCGACGCTGGCCGGCGTTCCCGAAGCGTTGTGGCGGCCGCTGAGCCGGGTTCCGCACGGACCACGGGAAACAATGCACCGTGATTACCAAACCGCCGTCGGCAACATGGATAATTGGTTGGCGAGCGCAATGGCGCAAGAACATTGAATGGGCAAGTCCGACGAGCAATTGGAGCCTGCATCCATTTGTTCGATTCCCCATGAGAGAATTTCCCGATCATTCACATCAAGGAGCCGTAACGCATGAAATCATGTTCCAGACTTGTCGTAGCCGCCCTGCTCTGTCTCTCGACGGCCGCGTTATCGCTGCCGGCCAGCGCCGAGGAGGCCGCCCCCGCGGCCCCAGCGGCCGACCGGCGCGAAGGCAACAATGTCGTCTGGCGCGGCGATGTCGATGGCACGATCGACATCTCGCTCCGCAACCGAACCCTCAGGGTCGATGTGGTTGCCGGGCGCAGCCTGCGCCGCGGGCACCAGAATCACCGGATCACGGGCTTCCTGCCGGCGCGCGACGTCACTGTGCGGCTGGAAAACGTCGAGGGGCCGGGTACGGTCGAGGTGATCCAACAGCCCGAGCGGTCGAACAATTTCACCGCCGTCGTCCGCGTCGCGAACAGCCAGCCGTCCCGCGCGGAATTCCGCTTCACGCTGGCCTGGTAGCGCATGAAAGCCCCATTCGGCAGCATTCTGCTGCGCGGCGGCATGCTTCTGCTGCTCATGCTGCCGCTCTGCCATGCCGATGTACCGGACGCTCGCGAGGCATGCGAGTACCGCAATTCCGCACTGTGCGAGGCGAATGGTATTGCCTTCATCCAGAACAAGCCTTGCCCGGCCACGGCGAAAACCCTGCGCCCGCTGGGCCACGAAGATTGTTCCAGGGCGCTTGAAGCGCCGCCCAAGGTCAGCCGGGCCGAGCAGGCGCCCCCACCCGCTGCGCCACCGCAAACCGATCTTGCCTATGTTGGCCGGATCGAACGCTGGCTTATCCCGCTGCTCGTCATCGGCGGCGTGCTGCTGCTCGGCGGGCTTGCCCTCTACCTACTGCTGCGCAAGCGTCGGCAGAAACCACAGAGCGCAATGAGCAGCGGCCACCAGGCCATCGTGTTCTTCGCTGCGGGCAGCATCGGACTGGTGGCCGCCTACCACGCGGCCGGCGCGGTGTTTTCTCATGTCGATGCCGGATTCAGCAACCACGATTCGGCCGGCCCGGTGCTGATTGCCGGAGGCGCGGCGCTGCTCGCGTTCGTGCTGGTGTTGCAACTCGTCTTCGCCTTGAGCGCCCTGACGCTGCACGCCGTACTACGCCGGTTCCGGCGCCCCGGTTAGCCGTTGGCCGGCTTGTTGATCTGTTGCTTGATGATCGGCCCGACGGCGTTCCAGGCCATATTGCCAGCGATGAACAGTACCGCCGTGCCGATGACAAATTGAACGACCAGCACGATCAGGTCGCGCTGCTGGCGGCTCATCTTGCGCCCGGGATTGGTGGCCCCGCAGCCCGGACAGGCTTCGGCAGAGGTATCGACTTGATGGCCGCAGGCGCGGCATGGAACGAGCGGCATGGTTTCCCCCTGAGATGGCGGAATTATAGCCGCCGGCGTGCGTGGTAGCATTCGCCGCCATGAATCCGCCCCGCCTGCCGCCCGCCATCCTGATCATGGGCCCGACCGCCTCGGGCAAGACGGCGGTCGCCATGGCGCTGGCCGACCGTTTTCCGGTCGAATTGATCAGTGTCGATTCGGCGCAGGTTTTCCGCGACATGGACGTCGGCACCGCCAAGCCGGATCGTGACACGCTGGCGCGTTACCCGCACCGGCTGATCAACCTGATTTCGCCGGAGGAAAGCTATTCCGCCGCCCGCTTCTGCGCCGATGCGCTGGCGGCGATGGCCGAGATCACCGCGGCCGGCAAGGTGCCGCTGCTGGTCGGCGGGACGATGCTCTATTTTCGCGCCCTGCTGCACGGGCTGGCCGACCTACCGCAGGCCGACGCGGCGTTGCGTGCCGAAATCGACGCCGAAGCCGCCGCCAAAGGCTGGCCGGCGCTGCATGCGAAATTAGCCCTTTTTGACCCGTCGACCGCAGCAAGGCTGCATCCGACCGACAGCCAGCGCCTGCAACGCGCCTTGGAGATCTATCGCCTGACGGGCCGGCCGATGTCCGAACTGCTGGCCGCCAGCGAGCGGCAAAAACCGCCCTGTGACTTCCTCTCCATCGGCCTGCTGCCTTCCGACCGTGCCGTGTTGCACGAACGCATCGCCCGCCGCTTCGACGATATGCTGCTGGCCGGACTGGACGAAGAGGTGCGGATGCTGCGCAAGAAATACGCGCTGCACCTGAACCTGCCGTCGATGCGCTGCGTTGGCTATCGCCAGACCTGGGAAGCGCAGGAAGGCATCATCTCGCACAAGGAATTGCGCGACCGTGGCATCTTCGCGACGCGCCAACTGGCCAAGCGCCAGATCACCTGGCTGACCAATTCCTTCGAGGCCGAGAACTACGACTGCCTCGACCCGGCGCTCGCCGGGCACATCGCAACCCGGGTCGCCGCCTTTCTGGGCGCCTGAACCGGCGTTCGGCCGTAGCGAACGCGGTAGCCGCGTTCAGCCGATGACGCCGACGACGTGCAGGAAGATGAGGCCGATCGCCAGCGGCGAGCCAAAGCGCAGGACGTTCAGCCAGATGCCCAGCTGCGCCACGGACAGGCCCATTTCTTCCGCGACATGGTGGCGGCGCATGACCCAGCCGACGAACAGCGCGATCAGCAGCCCGGCCAGCGGCATCATGATCTTGGTCGTCAGGGTGTCAAGCAGGTCGAAGATGCCCAGCCCGAGAATCTTGAAGCCGCTCCATTCGTTGAAGGACAGCGCGACAGCGATGCCGAGCAACCAGGCGACCAGCCCCATGCCGCCGACCGCAGCGCGGCGCGACAGTCCGAAACGCTCGATGAGGAAAGCCGCGAAAGGTTCCATCAGCGAAATCGACGAGGTCCACGCGGCAAAGATGACCAGGATGAAGAACAGCGGCCCGACCACGGCGCCGCCCGGCATCTGTGCAAAGGCCAGCGGCAGCGTCTGCAGGATCAGGCCCGGGCCGCTGGCCGGTTCGAGCCCCTGGGCGAAGACGATGGCAAAGATGGCGAGGCCGGCCATCAGTGCGATGCCGGTGTCGGCCAGGGCGACGTAGAAGGCCGTGCGCATGATCGAGGTGCCGCGGTCGAGGTAGGAACCGTAGGCCATGATCGCCCCCATGCCCAGACTGAGCGTGAAGAAGGCATGGCCCATCGCCGATAGCACGACCTCGCGCCGAACGGCACCGAAATCGAAGTGAAACATGAAGCGCACTGCCGCCGCCATGTCGGCGGCGAAGATGCCGTAGACGATTAGCGCGACGATGATGGCAAACAGCGCCGGCATCATGATCTTGTTGGCGCGCTCGATGCCGCTGGTGACGCCGCTGGCGACGACCAGCGCAGTGAGGATCATGAACACCGTATGCCAGCCGATCAGGCGCAGCGGATCGGCGAGCAGCGCGGCAAAAGCGGCCCCGGCCTCCGCCTTGGTGAGGCCGGCGAAGCCAGAGAAGGAACGCATGGCGTAGTCGAGAATCCAGCCGGCAACGACACTGTAGAAGGAGAGGATCATCAGCGCCCCGAGAATGCCGATGAAGCCGATGGCGATCCAGCCGGGATGCGCCCCGGCTTCGGCGACTACCCGGCGCATCGAGCCGACCGGGTTGGCCTGCCCGCGACGGCCGAGCATGGTTTCCGCCATCAGCAGCGGCACGCCGATGAAGGCGATGCAGAGCAGGTAGACGAGCACGAAGGCGCTGCCGCCATTGGTGCCTGTCATGTAGGGGAACTTCCAGATGTTGCCGAGGCCGATGGCCGATCCGGCGGTGACCAAAACGAAGGCCCAGCGGCTCGACCAGTGACTGCGCGCGACTGCGGTGGAATCCATGATGCTTGTGCTCCTGATTGACGTACCGCTCAGGCGGCGACTGCCTCGGGCGTCTTGCGTGCCGCCAGCAGCGTGTACACCGTCGGCACCACGAACAGCGTGAAGAAGGTGCCGAGCAGCAGCCCGCCGACGATGACCCAGCCGATCTGCTGCCGCGATTCCGCGCCGGCGCCGGTCGCCAGCGCCAGCGGCAAAGCGCCGAGCACCATGGCGCCGGTGGTCATCAGGATCGGCCGCAGGCGCAGCGTCGCCGACTCGATGACCGCTTCCTTCAGCTCCATGCCCTTCTCCTGCAGCTGGTTGGCGAATTCGACGATCAGGATGCCGTGCTTGGTGATCAGGCCGACCAGCGTCACCAGCCCGATCTGGCTATAGACGTTGAGCGTACCGCCGCTCAGCCACAGCGCCAGCAGGGCGCCGGCCATCGACAGCGGCACCGTCAGCATGATGATGAACGGATCGCGGAAACTCTCGAACTGCGCCGCCAGCACCAGGTAGATGAAAGCCAGGGCCAGGGTGAAGGTCAGCCCGAGCGAGGAGGACGACTGCCGGAACTCGCGTGTCTGGCCGTTGTAATCGACCGCGTAGCCGGGCTTGAGCAGCTGGTTGGCGATGCCGTCCATGGAACTCAGTGCCTCGCCCATCGTGTAACCCGGTGCCAGGTTGGCGGTGATGGTCACCGCGCGGCGCTGGCCGAAGTGGTTGAGTTCGCGCGGCGCGATGGTTTCCTTGACGCCGACCAGGTTGTCGAGCGAGATCATGCTGCCGTCGCGACCGCGCGCGTAGATGTCGCGGATGTCTTCGGGATTGCGGCGATCGGCGTCGGCGACCTGCACAATCACGTCGTACTGTTCGCCGTCGCGCTTGAAACGGGTCACCTGGCGCCCGCCGAGCAGGGTTTCCAGCGTGCGGCCGATGGTCTCTACCGGCACGCCCATGTCGGCCGCCTTGTCGCGCTTGACCTCGACCGACAGTTCCGGCTTGTTCAGCTTGAGGTCGGTATCGACGTTGGTCAGCCCGGGGTTCTTGGCCAGCTCGGTCAGGAACTGGCTGGTCACCTCCTGCAACTCCTCATACGAAGCCGAGGTGACGATGACGAAATTGATCGGTCGTTCGCGCGGGCTCTGGCCAAGCGACGGCGGCGTCACCGGGAAGGCGAGGACGCCGGGGATGCCCATGAATTTCGGGAACAGCTCCTTGGCGACGTCCGCCGAACGGCGATCGCGCGCCTTCCAGTCGGTCAGGCCGACGAAGGAAATGCCCTGGCTGACGGTCGGGTTGCCGGAAACGACGAAAAAGCGCTCGACATCCTTGGTCTGGCTGTAGATGCCTTCGATCTGGCGCGCGTACTTGTCGGTGTAGTCGAGTGTCGCGCCATCCGGCCCGAGGAAGACGCCGAGGATGACGCCGCGGTCCTCGACCGGCGCCAGTTCTGACTTCAGCACGCCGAGCAGCGCGACGCAGGAGGCGGCAACGGCGACGAAGCCGGTCATGATGATCCAGCGCCGCGCGAGTGCTGCGGTCAACACCCGTTTGTAGCCGGAATTCAGCCAGTTCAGGAAACCTTCAATCATCAGGAAGGCCTTGCCGTGCTTTTCCTCATGCTTGAGCAGCAGCGAGCACATCATCGGCGACAGGGTCAGCGCGACGAAGCCGGAAACCAGCACGGCGCCGGCCAAGGTCAGCGCGAACTCGATGAACAGCTTGCCGGTGCGCCCGGTCATAAAGGCGACCGGGGCGTACACCGCCGCCAGGGTGAGCGTCATCGCGACGACGGCGAAGCCGATTTCCTGCGAGCCCTGCAAGGCAGCCTGCATTTTCGGCATGCCTTCCTCGATGTGGCGGTAGATGTTTTCCAGCACGACGATGGCATCATCGACCACCAGGCCGATGGCCAGCACCAGCGCCAGCAGGGTCAGCGTGTTGATCGTGAAGCCGAGCATGAACATGATGGCGAAGGCGCCGACCAGCGAGACCGGGATGGTCACCAGCGGAATCAGCGTCGCCCGGAAGTTGCGCAGGAAGAAGAAGATGATCGCCAGCACCAGCAGGATCGCCTCGCCGATGGTCTTGAACACCGCCTCGATCGAGCGGTCGATGAAGATCGACGAGTCGTAGGCGATGTCGGCGCGCATGCCGGGCGGCAGCTCGCTGGTGATCTTGGGCAACTCGGCGCGCAGGGCCTTTGACAGTTCCAGCGGATTGGCCGTCGCCTGCTTGATGACGCCGAGCGCCACCGCCGAACGGCCGTTGAAGCGCACCGAACTGCGTTCGGAAGCGGCAGCGATTTCGACGCGCCCGAGGTCGGCGATGCGCACCGGGTAGCCGTTCGCCGTCTTGACGACAATGGCGCCGAAACCTTCCGGCGTCGTCAGGTCGGTATTGGCGACCACCGAGAACTCGCGCTCGCGGCTCTCGATCCGCCCGGCCGGCACCTCGACGTTCTGCTTCCTGAGCGCATCCTCGACATCGGCCGGGGTCAGCTGGTAGGCGGCGAGGCGCTGGCGATCGAGCCAGATGCGCATGGCGAACTTGCGGTCGCCGAAGATGCGCACGTCGGCCGCCCCCGGCAGGGTCTGCAGACGCGGCTTGACGATGCGGCTGGCGAAATCGGTCACTTCGAGCGCCGAATGCTTGTCCGAAGAGAAGGCGATCCAGATGATCGGATTGGCGTCGGCCTCGACCTTGGCGATCACCGGCTCGTCGACCGAATCGGGCAGCTTGTTGCGGACTCGCGAGACGCGGTCGCGGACGTCGGCCGCCGCCGAATCGGGGGCGCGTTCGAGCTTGAAGCGCACCGAAATCTGGCTGTTCTCGGCGCGCGAGATCGAGGTGATGACCTCGACGCCCTCGATGCCGGCCAGCGAATCCTCTAGCGGCTTGGTCACCTGCGACTCGATGATCTCGGCCGAAGCGCCGCGATAGGTCGTGTCGACCGTCACCACCGGCTCGTCGATCTTCGGGTACTCGCGCACCGGCAGGCGGGTGTAGGAAACGATGCCGATCAGCATCACCACCAGCGACAGCACGGTGGCGAAGACCGGCCGCTTGATGCAGATTTCGGAAATCTTCATTTGGCTTCCGCCGCCTTGGCCGGCGCCATGCCGGACATTCCTTCCATTCCGCTCATCCCGATCATCCCCGCCGGCGGCTGCGCACCTGGGCTACCCTCGCCGATTGCCCGTACCGGGGCGCCGTCGCGCAGCTTGAGCTGGCCGGCGGTGACAACCACATCGTCGGCCGCCAGGCCCTCGGTGATCTCCACCTGCGCCGCCCGCCGCACGCCCAGCTTGACCTTGGTCGCCAGCGCCTTGCCGTCGACCACCTTGAACACCGTCGGCTGGGCGCCCGGCACGATGGCCTGCTCGGGCGCC
The DNA here is from genome assembly GCA_002440665.1 of Dechloromonas sp. UBA6271. GTDB lineage: Bacteria > Pseudomonadota > Gammaproteobacteria > Burkholderiales > Rhodocyclaceae > Azonexus. The sequence goes on along the minus strand of DJUX01000016.1, from coordinate 5,584 downwards.
ATCAGCACGTTCTTGCGCTCGCCGAAGAGCAGGCGGACGCGGACGAACATGCCCGGCCGCAGTTTTCCGGAAACGTTGTCGAGCCGGGCGCGGCTGGAAATCGCCCGTCCGTTCTGGTCGACCATGGGGTCCACCGCATCGAGCACCGCCTTGAACTGCTCGCCCGGCAGCGCATCGGTGCTGACCTCGACCACCTGCCCCTTGACGACGCGGCCGAGGTAGGTTTCCGGCAATTTGAAATCCACCCGCAGCGTGCCGATGTCCTCGATGTTGATCAGGTCCTGGCCTTCCTTGACGTAATCGCCGACGCTGACGTTGCGCAGGCCGACCATGCCGTTGAACGGTGCCTTGATGCGCATCCGGCCGACCTTGGCTTCAGCCAGCTGGACGGCCGCTTCCTGCACCTTGAGCGTCGCCGCCGAGTTGTCCAGTGCCTGCGCAGTGACGAATTTCTTCTCCAGCAGTTCCTGGTTGCGCTTGTGGTTGCTCTGAGCCAGCGTCAGGTTTGCCCTGGCCTGCTGCAATTCCGCTTCCTGCACCGCAGCATCGAGGGTCACCAACACTGCGCCCTTGCCGACGATGGCGCCATCCTTGAAATTGACGGCGGCGATGCGCCCGGGCGTTTCCGGCCGCATGACCACCGATTCGTTCGATTTGAGATTGCCGACGGCGCTCGCCTCGTCTGAAAAATCCGCTGCCACGATCTTTGCCACCTCGACCGCCATCGCAAAACCGCCTGCCGGGCCGCCGCCCGGTTTTGCAGCCGCCCCGCCGCCCGGTGCACCAGGCCCGGTGGCCGGCGCGCGGTTCGCCGTGTAGGCGTAGTAGCCAAGGCCGGCGAGGCCGGCCAGTGCAAGGGCAATGATGCCGAGTCGGGTATTTTTATTCATAAGGTTCGCCATGGTTTTTCATACTGACCTGAAAGTCAGTAATAGGTTCGATTGTATCCAACTACCCTGCCGGCCGGGCGCGAATTCCGCTCAGTGCATCGCATCAAGTTGCGGCGGAAAAGCTGCGTCAGGCCAAGCCTTTGCGCTCGTCGCAACGGGCTGCGCGGCATCGGTTTCGAAAGACGCCTGGCAGGAAGTATCGTTGCGTATGTTGCTCTTGAGCGGCGCCACGCGGACCAGCACGACGCCAGCCCGGATCATGTCGAGATATTCGGCAACGCCGCGCGACACATCGATGACGCGCCGCCGGTGCCGGGCATGCATGCGGTCGTTGACCTTGACGATGGCACAGCGGCTGTTGTCGAGCCGGCGCACCGCCACCCAGCTACCAAGCGGAAAATGATTGCTGGCCGCGGTGAAGCCGCGCAGGTCGAAAATTTCGCCGGTAGCCGTGCGCCGGCCATGGAAATCCTGGCCGTAGAAACTGGCGGAGCCATGCAGGCCCGTCGTTTCCGATTCGATGATTTCTGCGGTACCGAATTCGGCGGAAGGGGGTGAGGCAAGCGGCTTTTTTGCCCCCTTGGCCGCGGCGGCTTTCTTCGCCGGAGCGGATTTTTGTGCAGATTTCTGCGCGGCCTTTTCCGCTGCCTGGAGCGGTCCGGGCATATTCAGCAATAACAAGCCGCAGGCAAATGCCGCGACCCGCAATTGCCAGCTAGACCACGACGGTCTGCGCTTCGTCACCCTGACGCGCCCGGATCTTGCCGATGCGATAAACCGCTTCGCCCTGTGCCTTCAGCTCGGCCATCGCTGCTTCGGCATCGGCCGCGGCAACGACGATGACCAGGCCGATGCCGCAGTTGAAGACGCGGTGCATTTCGTTTTCGGCGACATTGCCTTCGGCTTGCATCCAGTCGAACAGCTTGGGACGCGGCCAGGCGGCCTTCTGCAGCTCGGCGACGGTGTTTTCCGGCAGTACACGCGGCACGTTTTCGAGCAGGCCGCCGCCGGTGATGTGGGCCATGCCCTTGACCGTAACCTTTTCGAGCAGCGCCAGCACTTGCTTGACGTAGATGCGGGTCGGCGCCATGACGACGTCGGCCAGCGTGCGTTCGCCGTCGAACCTGGCGTTCATGTCCGGCTGGGAACGCTCGATGATCTTGCGCACCAGCGAGTAGCCGTTGGAGTGGGCACCAGAGGAAGCCAGGCCGAGCACGACGTCGCCCGCGGCAATCGACTTGCCGTCGATGGCCTTGGATTTCTCGACGACGCCGACCGCAAAGCCGGCCAGGTCGTATTCGCCGTCAGGGTACATGCCCGGCATTTCGGCGGTTTCGCCGCCGATCAGCGCGCAGCCGGCCAGTTCGCAGCCCTTGGCGATGCCGCCGACGACCGAAGCAGCGGTATCGACATCGAGCTTGCCGCAGGCGAAGTAATCGAGGAAGAACAGCGATTCGGCGCCGAGGACCAGGATGTCGTTGACGCTCATCGCCACCAGATCCTGGCCGACCGTGTCGTGCCGATTCAGCTCGAAGGCCAGGCGCAGCTTGGTACCGACGCCGTCGGTACCGGACACCAGCACCGGCTCCTTGTAGCGCTTGGGCACTTCGAACAGCGCGCCGAAGCCGCCGATGCCGCCGAGCACGCCGTCGCGCAGGGTCTTTTTGGCCAGCGGCTTGATGCGGTCGACGAGGGCATCGCCGGCATCGATATCGACGCCGGCATCACGGTAGGAGAGGGAGGTAGTCTGGTTCATGGTCGTTTTCGGGCCAGGAGCGGCAGAGTGCCGCTTTGAAATGAAAAAACGATTTTACCCGAAACCGGCGGCCTGCCCTAACCGCTCCCGAACGGCGGCGGCATCCGGGAGCGGCGGCAAAGCGCCGCGGTCAACCGGAAATTCCGGTCGGATTCGCCCGGCCGCAGTGTGCAACGTGGTCCGGAAATCCGCACCGCCTGACGGCCTGGACGCCCGCCTCTGCTAAAATCGCGCGTTCGATTTTTTGCGGCACTGCCGGTTTGCCTGGCACGCCCATCCCGTGGAGAAAATGCAATGTACCAGTCCCCCCTGCTTCAGGATCTGCATGATCGAGGCCTGATCGCCCAGCTGACCGATGCGCAGACGCTCGATCAACTGCTGAGCAAGGAGTCTGTGACGCTGTATTGCGGCTTCGACCCGACGGCGGACAGTCTACATCTGGGCCACTTGGTGCCGGTGCTGATCCTCAAACGCTTCCAGGAAGCCGGACACAAGCCGATCGCGCTAGTCGGCGGCGCCACCGGCATGATCGGCGACCCGAGCTTCAAGGCTACCGAGCGCAAGCTGAACACGCCGGACGTGATCGCCACCTGGGTCGAGAAGATTCGCGGCCAGGTGACGCCCTTCCTGAAGTTCGAAGGCAGCAACCCGGCGATCATGGCCAACAATTACGACTGGTTCAGCAGCATGAACTGCCTGGAATTCATGCGCGACATCGGCAAGCATTTCTCGGTCAACGCCATGATCAAGAAGGAATCCGTGCAGCAGCGCCTGGAGCGGGAAGACCAGGGCATTTCCTACACCGAGTTCTCCTACAGCCTGCTGCAAGGCTACGATTTCGCCGAGCTCTACAAGCGCCACGGCTGCGTGCTGCAGATCGGCGGCTCCGACCAGTGGGGCAACATCGTCGCCGGCACCGACCTGACGCGCCGCCTGCACCACGCCCATGTGCATGGCGTCACCGTGCCGCTGATCACCAAGGCCGACGGCACCAAATTTGGCAAGACCGAATCCGGCGCCATCTGGCTCGACCCGAAGAAGACCTCGCCCTACGCCTTCTACCAGTTCTGGCTCAATACCAGCGACGCCGACGTCTACAAGTTTTTGCGTTTCTTCACCTTTTTGCCGGTCGACCGCATCAGCGAAATCGAGGCCGCCGACCAGGCCAGCGGCGGCAAGCCGGAAGCCCAGCGCATCCTCGCCGAGGAAGCCACCCGCCTGGTGCATGGCGAAGTCGCTCTGATGGCCGCCCGCCGCATCACCGACAGCCTCTTCCACGGTCAACTCGAAAATTTGACCGAAAACGACCTCGAACAACTCGCCCAGGACGGCATGCCCGGCGTGCAACTGGACAAGGCCAACGGCAGCCTGATCGACGCCCTGGCCACCGCCGGCCTCGCCAAGTCGAAATCCGAAGCCCGCAGCTTCATCCAGAGCGGCAGCGTCACCATCAACGGCGCCAAGGCCGACGCCCTCGACTACCAGATCGTCGGCGCAGAACGCCTCTACGGCCGCTTCACCATCCTGCGCCGGGGCAAGAAGAATTACGGCTTAATAAGCTGGCAGTAAATCCAGCATCCAGTCTCAAAAAGGGCTCGGAGAAGCTTACTTGCCGGCGCCTTTTTTTGCATTTATGGCGGATGCTGGGTCTGGTTTCGACCCGTTCCGGCCTGATGACGTTTGCAATCGTTGTGTCTGCTTCGTGAGCATATTCTGGCTGCCAGTTCAGTAACGCGTTGTCCGCAATACGCTGTTACATGTCTTAGACATCAGCAACACATACGTGATGAAAGGCAGGACCTAGACTACGAACGATTCACCAAGGTCAATAGGAGAACTGTAGATGAGCGACTCGATCTTCTTGGAGATTGAATTTTTTTTGCTGGTCCTTTTCTCGCTCATTCTGCCCATCAGCATCTATGCCTTCATGATGTGGAAGAAAGCCATATCCCGTAAGACCGTACTGTTGCTTGGGCTAGTCATGATTGTTACTGCAGGGGTCGATGTATTTCTCTTGCAACAACTGAAAGGGCTTGCGCAATCATCCTCTTCTATAGCTGATGATTTTTTCTTCGTCTCTGAATTGGCGGTTGCCCTGTACCTCTTGCCCGCCCTTTTTGCAGGGATAGGCATCAATATGGTTTCCCATGTGTTGATGCATCACCTTGTCGATGCCGAACGTCGATTCGACCGCGAACATCCTGATCGCCGCAAGCTGAATACTTCGAAATGATCGCGCCGTATCCAGTCGCAGCCAACGGCGAATGTCTGATGGCATCGCCCCCTTTTGCTGCAGACCGCTCCGGCCGATGAGCAGGCCGATCTACTATGGCCGAGCGACAGGTATCTTAGGAGTTACCTGCCGTTCGCGCTGCTCGAATTTTTGGGGTCGCTACGTCCAGATTTTGCCGGGTCCTGAAATTCTCACGATCAACTTGATCGCCGAAAACCAGCCTTTCGATTCCACCTGGTACGAGAAATTAAGATGTAACCGCCACGGGCGGCTGATGGCCGGGTCCTGAAATTCTCGCGATCAACTTGATCGCCGAAAGCCAGCCATTCAATTCCACCTGGCACGAGAAATTTAGATGTAACCGCCACGGGCGGCTGATGGCCGGGAGGGTGAAATCGCCAATGGCCGCTTCGGAGCATTCCAGTTCGCAGAACCTGGACTTGGCTGACTGGCCGGTTTGGAGAGCGCTTACCGACCGTTTGGGGTCGGGACGCGAACTACCCCTCTCCAAGTTCATCGCCGTAAAGCTGCCGTTGGAGTTTCGCTTCCCGGAAGCAGACCTTCATCACTGAGTGCAGCCGACCCAAAGCGGAAGTAGCGGCTTCCCGATAGTGGCCATTCAGACAAACCCAGGTTCAGTGAACTGGAATTCTCCGAAGCAGCCGTTGGAGACCTCACCCTCCCGGCCTAGACTGTGTAAAAACG
>DJUX01000012.1 GCA_002440665.1 Dechloromonas sp. UBA6271 | reverse complement strand
CATAGCTAATGGATAATCTGGGGTAAATGCTGTCAGCAGTAATCCGGCCCGTGTAGTGGTGGACGACCTCCTTGCGGGGGCTGTCGCTACCGAGCATTTCATGGCTGCGGGTCGTGAAGCGCAACCATTCGCCGTCCACACCCGCCTGCTCGATGGTCAAGCGGCCGGTCAGGTAACTGGCGGTGCCATGGATGGCCTGGCCCAGGTATTTGAACTCGAAGACCTCGTCATGCACGTCCCCCCAGTCGTATTTCACGCTGGCCGTCCAGCGGCCGGCGATATCGGCCTGCCTGCCTTGAACCGGCGTCGAATCGCCGGGTTTGGGTGGCGGTGTGCGCCAGGTCGGGATCAGCAAGACCGCAACTGCCAGTCCCAGCGCGGCGAACACCCCGCCCAGAAACCGGCGGCGGAATTTACCGCCAGAGTTCGCCCTGGTGGATAGCAATGGGCGCAAGGATGCCACCAGACGTGCAACGTCGCCCTGCCAGCCGTCATCAGAGAGAACGACCGCCTGGCGCCGCGCCAGGCCGGCCAGTTGGGATGGCAGATCGCCTTGGCCGGGCATGGCCGCGCCGCCCACCAGCACGGGGATGACCGGCTTGCCCGAGGCCAGCGCGGTAGTGACCTCGACGCGCACCAGATCAGTAGCATCGTCAAGACGGCGCCCGTCGTTGATTCGTGCCTCCAGCCAGCGCGGACCGATCATCACCAGCACGACGTCCACTGCTTGCAATTGGCTGTCGATGGCAGACTGGAAATCTTCGCCGGGGCGGATGTCGTCCACGTCCCGGAAGATACTGCCGGCGCCGAACTCAGCCTCCAGACCGTCGGCCAGACGGCCCGCAAAGCCGGCGCTATCATCGCGGCGGTAAGACAGGAAGACACCACTCATGGATTTCTTCCCCGGACGACTGGGCGGATGGAGCGACTCTCATTCAAGTATTCGCACATTCGTCATCCTCCTTGCGCCTCGGCAGAATCCTTCACACTAGACGCACGCCATGTATCGAAAGGCCAGTAGCCAATTTCAACCCACGCCCTCACCAACTCATGGACAAATCTCTCGAGGTTGATGCGGTACTGCGCCAAAGATAAGCAGCAAAGCATCGCATAAGAGATCGCCGCAGCAAAGACTGATCTGAGAGGGCAGACATCGCCACTTTGCCCTTGACGGCGAGTGTGTGGTTACGGCTCGGTCTGCTCATTGCTTCTGCCTCTTGGCAGGCGATTTCCATCGCCCATTGAAGCAGATATTCGGCTTAGTCGGATGCCCTGAGTCACAACGCCGCCTGCTCCCACTCCAACAGTGTTGGTTGACCGGACAGTCGCTTCAATAGTCCAAAGGCTGCCTCAAGGTAGCCAACTGCTGCTGCGGTCAACGGCTCACCAAGCTCGAATTTTTCGCCACGAACGCACAGCACAAAGGCCGGTGGCGGCTCAATGCCCTCAGTCTGGAGATAGACCTGCAGCACGGCTTCCGGCGGCAATTCGTGGGTAGTGTGGGCGATGCCCTCCGCCGGGGCGATGCGCTGGAAGGTGAATGGTGCCGGGGTGCTGGCGCCGGCGTCGATGAACAGGGCGAGTTGGCGGCCCTGCAGATCCATGGCGTGTTCGATCTGCAACTGGAAGTCTTCTATCAACTCGAACTGATCGGCCAAGCCTTCATTTTCGAGCCATTTTTCGAGTCGACCGCAGATGACCGGCCCGATCGCATCGTCGCCGCGACTGGGGTTGCCGACGGCGAAGACGACGACCGGCGCAATCATGAACGGCTCAGCGAATGGACGACATTCCCTTCCGGATCGACCAGTTCGACAGCCAGTGGCATTTTGCCGAGCGCGTGCGTGGCGCAGGAGAGGCAGGGGTCGAAGGCGCGGATCGCCACTTCGATGTGGTTGAGCAGGCCTTCCGTCACTTCGCGGCCGTGCAGGTAGCGCCGCGCGACGTGACGCACCGCCTCGTTCATCGCCTGGTTGTTGTTGGTAGTCGAGACGATCAGGTTGGCCATCGTGATCAGGTCGTTTTCATCGACACGGTAATGGTGGAACAGCGTGCCGCGCGGCGCCTCGATGACGCCGACGCCTTCCATCTTGCGTTCACCTTCGACCATTAAATCGTCGCTGAGCAAGTCGTCGTCATGCAGTAGATCCTTGATGACCTCGGCGGCGTGCAGCATCTCAATCATGCGTGTCCAGTGGTAGGCGAGCGGCGCGTGCATCGGCGAGCCGCCGGCGTAATCGACGAATTCCTTACGTTCGTGTTCGGCAAACGGGGTCGAAATCTGGTCGCAGTTCTGCACGCGGGCAAGCGGCCCGACCTTGTACCAGCCGTGTTCCCGGCCCAGCGACTTGAAGAACGGGAATTTCATGTAGCTCCACGGCCGGACTTCTTCCTCGATGTACTTGTCGTACTGCTGGTAATCGACATCGTCGAAAATCAGCTTGCCGTTGTCGTCGCGCGCACGCAGGGTGCCGTGGTAGAAATCGAGATCGCCGTTGTGGCCGACGATGGACATGAAGTTGGAGCGGAAAATGCCGAAGCTGTTATACAGGCCCGGATCCTGGATATGCACCTTCTGGATCAGGTGCACCGCATCGCGCGACCACGAGACGATGTGATAGATGTCCTTGAGCAGTTCATCGCGCTCGGCAATGGTCAGCGACTTGTTCATGCCACCCGGCACCGCCCCGGTACCATGCACGCGCTTGCCGGCGGTAACGCGAATCACCTCCTGCCCGAACTTGCGCAGCAGCACGCCGCGCTTGGCGATTTCCGGATGCGCGGCGGCAACACCGACGATGTTGCGCTTGGTAATGTCGCTGTCGAAGCCAAAGAGCAGGTCCGGCGAGCACAGGTGGAAGAAGTGCAGCGCGTGCGACTGCAGCATCTGGCCATAGTGCATCAGCCGGCGCAGCTTCTCGGCAGCCGGCGTCAGGCGCTTGGCGCCGACGATGACGTCAAGCGCCTTGGAGGCGGCCAGATGGTGCGACACCGGGCAGATACCGCACAGGCGCTGGACCATGACCGGCACTTCCCAGTACGGCCGACCCTGGATGAATTTTTCGAAGCCGCGGAATTCGACGATGTGCAGGCGCACCTGATGCACCTTGTTCTGGTCGTCGAGCAGGATGGTGACCTTGCCGTGGCCTTCGACACGCGACACCGGGTCGATCGCGACGCGGCGCAGTTTCTCGGGGTGTTCGGCGGTTTCAAGGTTGTAGGTCATTGCAAAACCTCAGTCATAATGCATTAATCCATGGCCCAACTCGGGCTCGCGACCGGCCAGCAGATCGGTCAGCACTTTCCAGATTGCATCGCCGGAAGGCGGACAGCCGGGAATGAAGTAATCGATCTTCACCACCTCGTGGATCGGGTGCACCTTGTCGAGCGGCAGCGGCAGTTCCGGGTCGTTTGGAATCATGCCGTTGGCCAGCCCGGGGCTGGTGTGATAGACCTCTTCAAGGATGGTCGTCAGCGGCAGATGGTTGCGCTGGGCCGGCAGGCCGCCGTTGATAGCGCACGCCCCGATGGCGATCAGAACCTTGCAGTTCTTGCGAAACTCACGCAGCACATGCACGTTCTCGGCGTTGCACAGGCCACCCTCAATGATGCCGATATCGCAGTCGGGGCTGCAGTGCTTGATATCTGTCAGCGGCGAGCGGTCGAACTCGATGTAGTCGAGCAGCGTGAACAGCCGCTCGTCGATGTCGAGGAAGGACATGTGGCAGCCGAAACAGCCGGCCAGAGAAGTCGTGGCGACCTTCAACTTCTTGGTGGGGGCGTTCATTTCAGTGGCCCTCCGTAACGGCATCGACAGTCCCCGAAATCGGCTGCTTGTCGTAGGTTCGTTCACCGATCGGCACGGCAAAGCCCTTCCGCTTCCTGAGAATGACGCCGACCGGACAGACGTGCGCCGCCTTGTCGTCCAGCGTGAAATTGGTGTCGGCCAACTGGCCGGACTTGGCATTGACGATCAGATGCGTCGTGATGCCGCGCCCGGAAAGTGCGAAGACGTTCTTGCCATCGACATCGCGACTGGCGCGCACGCACAGCGAACACAGGATGCAACGGTTGAAATCGAGCAAAACCTCGGGGTGCGAGGCGTCGACCGGACGATTCGGGAAGAAATGGTCATAGTGCGGCGACATCATGCCGAGATGGTAGGCCGTGGCCTGCAGCTGGCAGTTGCCGCTCTGCTCGCACGAGGGGCAGAAATGATTGCCCTCGACGAAGAGCATCTGGGTAAGCGCCCGCCGTTCGGCATTGATTTCCTCGGTGTCGCTTTCGACGACCATGCCGGCCATCGCGCGCATCGTGCAGGAGGCCGTCTGGCGGCCATTGACCTTGACCGTGCACAGCTTGCAAGAGCCGTGCGGCTTGAAATCCGGGTGATAGCACAGGTGCGGGATGAACACACCGGCCTTGGTCGCCGCCTGGATGATGGTCTGGCCTTCCTCGAAGGGAACGGTCTTGCCATCGATGATGAAGGTCTGGCTCATGCGCCCTCCCCGGATTCTTCCGTAATGATGTGAGCGGCCGGGTCATCGCGCCCGGTCATCTGGCGCGCTGCCGCCAGCGCCCGGTCAAGATCGAAGGCCGGCGTGAAGTCCTGCTGCATCATGCGTTTCTCGTAAGCCGGGCGGAACTTGGCAATGGTGTCGAGCACCGGGTTGCAGGCGGTATGGCCGAGGCCGCAATGGCTCATCGATTGCAGTAGCTGGTTCAGTTTCTCTATTTCCGTGAAATCGTAGGGTGAACCGGCGCCGTTGTGCAGCTTGTCCATCAGGTTCTTCAGCAGCGAGGTGCCGACCCGGCATGGCGTGCAGAAACCGCAGCTCTCGTGCTGGAAGAAATGCACGTAATTGCGCGCCACCTGGAACATGTCACGGGTGTTGTTGAACACCGTAAAGGCGCCGGCGGTCGGGATGTCCTCGAAACCGATGATGCGGTCGAATTCGTCCGCCGCGACGCAGATGCCGGACGGGCCGCTGACCTGCACGGCCTGCGTATCCTTCGCCCCACAATCCTCCAGCACCTGGCGGATGCTGACGCCGAAGGGGTATTCGTACAGACCGGGCCGTTCGCAATCGCCGGATACCGACAAAATCTTGGTTCCCGCCGAATGCTTGGTGCCGATGCCGGCGTACCACTCACCACCGTTCAGCGCAATCAGCGCCGCCGCGGCGAAGGTTTCGACGTTATTGACGATGGTCGGCTGGTCGAGATAACCGTTGGTGACCGGAAAAGGCGGCCGGTTGCGCGGTGTACCGCGCTTGCCTTCCAGCGATTCGATCAGCGCCGACTCCTCGCCGCACACGTAAGCACCGGCACCGACATGGATTTCGAGGTCAAAATCAGCGCCCGGGATGCCGAGGATGTTGTTGCCCAGCAGGTTTTCGCGGCGGCGATGCGCCAGCACGGCGTTCAGGTGGTCAAGCATGTAGCGGTACTCGCCGCGCAGATAAACGAAGCCGCGTGTCGCGCCGACCGCATAGGCGGCCACGGTCATGCCCTCGAAGACCAGATCGGCATATTTCGCCAGCAGCACGCGGTCCTTGAAGGTGCCCGGCTCGCCCTCGTCGGCATTGCAGACGACGATGCGCTGCAGCCCGGCCTTCAACGGCGCGTTGCGGCAGGCTTCCCATTTCAGCGCGGTAGTGAAGCCGGCGCCGCCCCGACCGCGCAGGTTGGCGCGCTTGATCTCGTCGAGCATCGAGATCGGCCCGCTCAGTCCGGTCGGCAGCCCTTCGCGCCAGGAACGCATGTTGGACGCCATCAGGCCGTCGCTCGGCGCCCGCGCCCGCGCCGCCAGCAGGGCATCGCCCGGCTTCAGGTCGCTGCCGAGCAGGATGTCGGCGCGCCGGATGTTGTCCTCGATCCGGAAGTATTCCGCCGGCCATTCGGCCAGCGGCACCTTGCCGCGGATCAGTTCGGCGATCTCGTCGATGCGTGTTGCGGTCAACCCCGCCACAGCGTAATTATTGACCAGCATCGCTGGCCCCTGATCGCACATGCCGGTGCACGCAGTCTTCCCGATACTGACCAGGCCGTCCTCCGACACCTTGCCGCGCTCGACCCACAGGCTGCTGCACAGGCGGTCCATCATCGCCTTGTTGCCCAGCATGCGGTCAGTGATGTTGTCCGAGAACAGGACGCGGTATTTGCCACGCGGCTGGGTATAGAAAAAGGAATAGAAACCGGCGACGCCTTCGATCTTGGTGCGCGGTACGCCGAGCAGCGCCTGCATGCGGTCGATGGCTTCGGGCGGAATCCAGTCGCAGGCTTCCTGCACCTCGCGCAGGATCTGCACCATGCAGGTCGGATCGCGCCGATAGCGCGTAACTACACGGTCGACGATCCCAGCAACCGCTTCGGCGTGCATATCGTTCAGTGCCACGACAACCTCCCGACAAATGCTTATGACGCGAGGAAGCGTAGCACCAAATAATTACAAGTTGTTGTTTCAGGTCAACCACCGGCGACGTTGTCGCCGGAAAACCGGAAATTCAGGCAGCGCGCGGCAGGGTGCGGCGCTCGCTGGCACCAGCCGCGGCGGGGATTTCGATGGCCAGATCGGGGTACAGGCGCGACAACAATTCGACGACCCAGTGATTGGCGTCATAGGCGAATTCACGGGCTGCCAGCGGCGCGCTGGCGTGGGCCGCGGCAAAGAGCGCAACCGCCGCCGAGCGGCTGACACCATACTCGCAGTGCGCCATGAGCGAAACATCGGCGGGTGCCGCGTGCAATTCGCGCACGAAATCGCCGATCTGGCGCGCCATGACGTGATCGAACATGCCGGGCAGCGGTGCCGGCAGATACTCGTCGGCCGGTACGGCGTCGAAAAACGACAAGCGCAGGACATCGGTGAAGCCGGAGTCGAGGCTGGCCTCGGGCGTCCCCGGATCGGTGATCGAAATCACCGCGATATGCGGGCTGGCGGCCAGAGATTCGGCACGCAGCCGTGATGTAAAGCTAACCTGACGGATGGTCATGCCTTATTCCATGAAAACCGGATCGGAAAACACAAGCGTTCCATCCCTGCGCATCATCAGGTTGTCGGCCTTGATGAGGTCGGGCAAGGCACCGTACTCGTGCGAAAAAATCTCCAGCGCCGAGAGCGACTGCTGCACGGTATCGCTCCACCCCATCGGCGTGACGGCGAGATGATGCAAGGCAATGCGCCCCATGTCCTGCGCCAGGTTGCGCCACATCATGCAGGCATCGAAATAGGCGGTGCTCAGCTTTGTCGCCACTTCGGCGGCATCGCCACTGCCCGGCAGCGGATAGAGCTTTTCGACTTCGACGATATGAAAGGGGAAACCGCGACTCGAACGGCCGACGACGCCATGATCGGCATAGACGTTCGGAAAATGCTTGCCGGTCGGCCGGTCGGGCGCGGTGTAATAGGCATAGTCGGTAGGCGAGGAGAGCACCTTGAACACGCGCTCCACCCCATCGACCACGTCGCCATCGAGAACGATGGTGCTTTCACCACGTCCGATCTCCTTCCTGCCGTTGAGCAGCGGGTGATCGGGTATCGGGTCGGGCAGCAGTTCGCCGCAATTGGTTGCCATCGCAAGCTCCGAGCATATAACAGGCGGGAACGCTCACTATAAAGCGTCCCCGTTGTTTGCGCTCAAGCGACGATGTGCGCTCCCGCGTCGACATAGATCGTCTGCCCGGTCATCCCCGAGGAACCGGAGGTGCACAGGAAGGCGGTCAGGGCACCCACCTCCTCGATCGTCACCGTGTGCCCGAGCGGCGCCTTGACGGCATCGGCTTCGAGCAGCTTGTTGAAGTTGGCGATGCCGGACGCGGCGCGCGTCATGATCGGCCCGGGCGACACGGCGAATACGCGGATACCCTTGGGGCCAAGATCGTAAGCCATGTAGCGGACTGCCGATTCCAGCGCCGCCTTGATGATGCCCATCACGCCGTAGTTGCGCACCACGCGCTCGGCGCCCAGGTAGGACATGGTGATCAGCGAACCGCCTTCAGTCATCAGCGGCTCGAGCGCCTTGGCCATGCGCAGGAAGCTGTGGCAGGAGATGTTCATCGCCGAATCGAAACCGGACTCGGAGGTGTCGATGACGCGGCCATGCAGGTCATCGGCTTCGCAGAAAGCCATCGAGTGGATGGCGAAGTCGATCTGTCCGAACTCGGCGCCACACTTTTCGATCACGCCCTCCAGACTGCCCGGCTGCGCCACATCGAGCTTTTCGAAGAGCCTGGCGCCCAGTGCCTCGGCCAGCGGCTGGGTGTATTTGGCCGTCTTCTCGTTCTGGTAGGTCAGCGCGATGTCGGCGCCGAGCGCACGCACCGCCCGGGCTACTGCATAAGCGATCGACTTGTCGTTCGCGATACCGGTAATCAAGCCTTTTTTCCCCGCCAGCGGAAGCAGAAGGGTGTTGTCGCCTACGCCGGTTTGTTCGTTGATTGCGTTCATGCTGTTTTCCTTTAACAAGTTGATTGGGACCTTCTAGTGCCCCTTTTATTGACCAATGATCACCCATGAAGCGCCGGCAAGGGATGATGCGGCGCAACACGTGGATTCCACACATTCCGCCCGCCACCGATTGACAGCGGCGCCCGAACACCGGTCCGGGTTGCGGGAAGTAGTAAAATTCACGAGCATGCCTTTTTGCCCATTTCCTTGACTGGCACGTTACACGAACGACATTGTTTGCTGCACCGCAGCACACTATACTACTACCTAGCCAATGTGGACTACTCAGCCTGCACAGTTTTACCGGGAGCCGAAAAATGCATGAAGAGAGCGAACGACGATTCGTCGTCAACAAGACCTACGATGAAATCCGGGTCGGCGATTTCGCCAGCCTCACGCGCACCCTGATGCCCGAGGATGTCAAGCTCTTCGCCGTCCTGACCGGTGATTTCAACCGCAGCGCCACCGACCCCCGGTATTCGGAAAGCAGCATGTTCCGCGAGGTCATGGCGCATGGCATGTGGAGCGGTTCGCTGATTTCCACCGTCCTCGGCACCCAGTTTCCCGGCCCCGGCACCATCCTGATCGATTCGTCCCTGCACTTCGCGCGGCCGGTGACGATTGGCGACACGATCACCATCACGGTGACCGCGAAACAGAAATTCGATCACAACAAGCATGTCATTCTCGATTGTGTGTGCACCAATCAGGAAAACCTGCAAGTCGTGCGCGGCACTGCCGAAGTGCTGGCGCCGACCGAGAAGATTTCGCACATGGCGGAAGTCCATCGCCCGCAGGTGAGCATCGACAACAAGCACGAGCGCTATCAGCAGATGCTGTCGATGGTCAAAGGCCTGGAGCCGATTCCGACCGCAGTAGCCCACCCGTGCGACAAGGAATCGCTCAAGGGCCCGGTCATCGCCTTTCAGGAAGGCATCATCGAGCCGATCCTGGTCGGGCCGGAAGCGAAGATTCGCTCCGTCGCCGAAGAATTCGGCATCGACCTGCACGGCATCCGCATCGTCAATGCCCGGCACAGCCATGACTCCGCGGCCATTTCCGTTTCGCTGGTGCGGACCGGCGATGCCGAGGCGCTGATGAAAGGCAGTCTGCATACCGACGAGTTGATGGGCGAGGTGGTTTCGCGCGCCAACGGCCTGCGCACCGCGCGCCGCATCAGCCACGTCTTCCTGATGAACGTACCGACCTACCATCGCCCGCTGCTGATCACCGATGCGGCGATCAACATCGCACCGACGCTGGAAGACAAGGTCGACATCATCCAGAACGCCATCGAACTGGCCCACATCATCGGCATTCCCGAACCCAAGGTGGCGATTCTCTCGGCCGTGGAAACGGTCAATCCGAAAATCCAGTCCACGCTGGATGCCGCCGCGCTGTGCAAGATGGCCGACCGCGGCCAGATCACCGGCGGCATTCTCGACGGGCCGCTCGCCTTCGACAACGCTGTCTCCATCGTCGCTGCCAAGACCAAGGGCATCAAATCGGCAGTCGCCGGACACGCCGAAATCCTCGTCGTTCCAGATCTCGAATCCGGCAACATGCTGGCCAAGCAGCTAGAATATTTGGCCAACGCCCTGACCGCCGGTATCGTGCTCGGCACCCGGGTACCCATCGTCCTCACCAGCCGTGCCGATACGGCGGAAACCCGCACCGCTTCGTGCGTGATCGCCGCGCTCGTCGCCCATGCCAACAGAAACAAGGGAGTTGCATAAATGTCGCTTGGCATCCTCACCATCAACGCCGGTTCGTCTTCGATCAAGTTCGCCCTCTTTCCTCTCGATCATCCGATTTCGCCAAAGGCCGAGGTTTCCGGCCAGATCGACGGCATCGGTACCGACGCCACCAAAATGGTGGCCAAGAACCAGACCGGCGAGCGCATCGCCGACCAGACACTGGCCGGCGAAAAAGTCAGCCACGCTCAGGCCTTCGACGCGCTGCTCAAATGGTTTACCGCCAGCCATGCCGACTGGGAAATCGTCGCCGTCGGCCACCGTGTGGTTCATGGCGGAGATCTCTACTCGCAGCCGACCATCATCGACAGCCAGGTACTAGAGCATCTGAACAGCTTCGTTCCACTGGCCCCGCTGCACCAGCCGCACAACGTCGCCGGCATCCGCGCGCTGCAAGCCCTGTTGCCGAAGGTGCCCCAAGTGGCCTGTTTCGACACCGCTTTCCACCGCAGCCAGCCGGCTGTCGCCCAGATGTTCGGCCTGCCGCGCTGGGTGACCGCCGAGGGCGTCAAGCGCTACGGCTTCCATGGCCTCTCCTACGAATACATCGCCCGTGCCCTGCCCCAGTACTCGAGCCGCGCCGAAGGCCGCGTCGTCGTCGCCCACCTCGGCAATGGCGCCAGCATGGCGGCGATGGTCGGCCGCAAGTGCCTGGGTACCACCCTCGGTTTCTCGACCATCGATGGCCTGATGATGGGCACGCGCTGCGGCAACCTCGACCCCGGCGTCGTGCTGCACCTGATGGAAACCAAGGGCCTCGGCGTCAAGGAAATGACCAGGATGCTCTACAAGGAATCCGGCCTGCTCGGCGTTTCCGGCATCTCCCAGGACATGCGCACCCTGCTCGCCAGCGACAAGCCGGAAGCCCAGGAAGCCGTCGATCTGTTCTGCTACCGTATCGTCCGCGAACTCGGCTCGCTGGCTGCGGCGGCCGGCGGCCTTGATGCCCTGGTCTTCACCGGCGGCATCGGCGAGCACGCCGCCGAGGTGCGGCGCCGCGTCTGCCTGCAGTCCGAATGGCTGGGCATCCGCCTCAACGCGGAAGCCAATGCCCGTCACGATCTGCACATCGGCGCCGGCAACAGCAGCGTCGATGTACTGGTTATCCCGACCAACGAAGAGTGGATGATGGCCCACCACGCACAGACGCTTCTGGCACTCTGAACAAAATATTTTTCCGCCCCGGCCCCGCCACCCAAAGGTGCCGGGGCTTTGTTTTTTCTGAGAGGGGGCGAATGGTGTGAAACAAATGGGAAGAGGCGGGAAGGAGTGCAATAAAGCGGAATGGCCCAAGCGGGACGCGGGTTTGCGGGCTATTCGATAAGTCAAGCCAGAAAACGCTGGTTTGAAATAAAAACCAGATGGTTTTCTGTTTTCCGCCAAATAAATGAAATTTGAGCCAGCCTGTTGCCCGCCCTGAAAATTACTCCGAGGCCAGCTTAACGACTTCCTTGACCATAGCCTGGTCAATTTTTCCGCTGGCCTTGAAGGCACGGAAAAGCATGGCAATTACCCTAGCCTTCTTTGCTGCAGAAATAGCTACGATAGTTGGCAATAGTGCTTCGACTTGCTCGATCACGTCCGCCAGCAAACCCATATCAAGCTGATTTTCGACCAATTCCCGAATCTTTGGGCTGCCCTCTACCAACGGCGCTGAGGCTATCAGAAACTCGGCTTGTAAGGCGGATCGCCATTTAGCAGATTCGACCATCCCTGAACGCTCAAAATCGGCGTTATGTTCCTTCATGCGGCTATCCACTGATTCACTTGCCTGAATCAAGTCTGCCTCTGAAATGCCAAGAATATGAGCAAAAGCCCGGCCAAACTCTGGAAGCTCATCTTCCAGGCACTCCTTTTGTCGTTGGTCTAGGCGCTGTCCAGATAGAACGTAGCCAACGTCAATGCCTGCCGTCGAAAGCGCCGAAACATAGTCGGTATCGGGGACTCTTGTTTCATTTTCATACCGACGCTGGCTACTAAACGAAACCCCAACAAGTTCAGCAAAGGCCGCTTGGCTCAAGCCTAGTCGCTTTCGTTCTTCGGCAATCCTTTCACCAATACCCACAAAAACCTCTTGACGAAACATGCTCCATTCGGAACAATTCGTTATGTTCCATTCGGAACAATATTTGAACAGGAGGTTTCCATGAAAACACAGAAGCTGCGCACCCCGCAAGAAATCCGCGCCGAATGGCTCCGCAAGGGGTATGGGCAAAACGCATGGGCACGGGAACACGGTCTAAACCCAGTTGTCGGCGCGCGTTTAAAAGT
>DJUX01000058.1 GCA_002440665.1 Dechloromonas sp. UBA6271 | reverse complement strand
CTGGGTGCCGGACGCTGCCTTCGCGGAAACAGTCGCCGCCCCGCTGCGCGCCACCGCCGGCCGCCGCTGGCCCGGCGGGCTGGCCGTCGGCGACCCCGACCTGCCCAACCGCAACCCGCTGCAAGGCCTGAACGCCTGGCCGGCCGACGACGCGGCGCGCATCGCCCGTTCGCACGTGCCGGCCCGCTTCGAACCGCTGCTACCGCGCCCGCCGCGCGAAATCCGCCAGCCCGGATCGCCGGAAGCGATAGCCGCGCTGGCCGCTGGCCTCGCCGAATTCGTCCCTGCACCCGAACGCCGGCAGATCGAAGCCGCCCTCGCCCGGCAAGCCGAAATCGCCACCACGCGCATGACCGTGTCCTGCCGCATCGCCGCCAGCCCGCCGGCCTCGCGCTGGTCGCTGCACTGCGCGCCGCCACCCGGCGCTGCCGGGCCGACCCTGGCCGGCAGCATCGATCTGGCCGGCGGCCGCCCGAACGGCGGCCAACTGGCGCGCCTTACCCTGCCCGGCGGCACCGCCCTGAGCAATCTCGACCTGGCCGTTTCCGGCAAGGCCTCAGCAAACGAAGCGACCTTCGCGCTCCGCTTCGGCGAGCGCCAGCCGCGCAACGCCGCCGGTCATGCCCTCACCCGCCTGAGCCTGCGCCGCGACGGCAGCGACCCGGCGAGCAGCACGGCGACGCTGGAAATCCGCGAGGACTTCGCCGCCGTCGAGCGTGCCCTGACAACGCTGGTCGCCGGCCCGAACGGTGCCGACCTGTTCGGGCCCGGCGTCTTCCCGCGCCAGGCGCTGCTCGCCGCCCTGCTCGGCCAGCTCGGCGCCCCCACCCCGCCTCCCTGCTGCCGCCCCGCCCAGGCCCTGCCCGCCCCGCGCCTGGAAACCGACGCCATCGCCCCGGGCAGCCCGGCGAGCGGCCCGGTCGAGCCCGCCGTGCAGGGCTTCTATCCCTACTGCGCCGCCTGCCACCAGACGGCGGAAACCTTTCCGCCCAATTTCCTGAGCGGCAGCGGCGCCCAGGTCGCGGCCCGGCTGCACCAGTGCGCGCCGCGCCTCTACGTCCGTCTGGCGATGGCCGACGTCGCGCCGGAACACCGCGACAAAACGCCGATGCCGCCGGAAAGCATGCTGCCGGCCTTCGCCACCGACCGCGCCGGCTGGCGCGCCAGCCCTGCCCGCCAAGCGCTGCTGACCCAGGTCGGCCGATGGCTACAGGCCGAAACTGGCCAGCCGCCGAACCTGGCCCAACTGCTGGCTGGCGGCTACGAAGCGCTGCGCCCCTGCCTGCCGGCGCAGTGACGTACACACCATCTTCGCCAACGATACACACCGCGCTGACGGGCTACGGGCAGTCGACCGAGCCTGCTTTACGCAGCGCATCGGTCTTGTCAGGAATTGTGATGAACCCTTCGGTCAGGCCGTAGAGTTCTTGGAAGCGGTCTGTTGCTCAGCCACCGATCAGGCGCACAGGCCGCACTCAGCAAAAACGGCGCTCTTTTGCGCCAAGGCAAGACCTCAAACAAAGGTCTCGTCACCCGTTGGCTCGAAGTGTGGCACCGCGTTCATCTGGTGCCGCAATTGCGATAGCTCGAAATACATGCGGCGACGAGCGCGGCTTTGGTTGCCCAGTGGGCGGTGCTCGGCGATGCTGTGCCAGGGGTTGTAGGAGAGGCGCTTGGCAAAGTCCATTTGGGCGGGTGAATCAAAGGTCTGACGCAGGATGCGCAGCGTGGCCACCGACACGCGTGGTGAAAGCCTCTCCGGCCACAGCACACTGGCGTTCTCAATCGGCATCAAGTGCGAGTCAGTTTGCAACTGCACGCGCACGTCAAGCTCCACATCGCCGGCCTGTAGCGAGGCGACCATTGCGTTGCGCAGATAGTCGTCGGGCGGGCGCAGCGGCAGGCGCGGGATCGGTGTACGTTTCTTACTCTTGGGCCAAAACGAATACTGCATTGCCTGGCCTTCGCCGTGCAGATAGGGCACACAGCTGAAGTACGGCGCTTCAAACGGGCTGCTCTGCGTCTTGGTCCACAAGCCTTGCATGATTGCATCAAGCACATGCGGCCGGTGCAGGTTGAAAAAGTAGAAGATCTGCGCATTTTTCACGCTCTCGACCTGCAACTGCGCGTTGGCGCGCACGTCGGGTGTCACGAAGGTCGGCGGGGAAACACCAAACATGTCTTGCGTGAATTTCTCTTCTTCCATCAGCTTGGGGCCGGGCACGCCCATGAGCTTGACGCTGATGCTCATGAAGCCCACGTCATCGATGTCGGGGGTGATATAGGGGCCGGGTCCCGAGAAGCGCACCCAGGCCTTGTAGGTCTTGGGCTGCGCGAAAATACCGCGGCGCAATTTTTCGGGCAGGCCGTCATGCACAATGAACTCGGCGCGCACGATGCCTTGCGTCTTGGTGTTGCCGCCGCGCTCGACGCCACCCGGCTTCCACAGCTTGGCGCTTTGCTGGCGAAAGCTCTCGATGATCGAATCGACGAACTCTTCTTCACCGGGCAGCAGCCGCTCTTCAGCGATCTTCAGGCCTTCATTGCTGCGCTGGGCGTTGATCAAGGCCGTGGTCAACCGTGCCAGCGGGTCGCGCAACACGGCGTCGAAGGCGGGCCGGATGAAGGGGTCGATGCGGCGCTCTGCCTGGATCAGCCTGAGCAGCGTATCAGACACCCAGTTGCGCAGTGCTGAGCCAGTATCGGCGGGCGGTACGGGGCGACTTGCGTTCGAGTTCATGGCGATCCTTGAGAGCGCGCGCTGGCGAGGTAGCGCAAGGCCCGAATGCCGGGCAGGAAGAAATAGGCTCCGCCCAGGACAGTGACGAACTGAGGCAAGCCGCTCAGCCGTTGAGCCGGCCCTTCAGGCTGTGGCAGCGAAAATTCGTTGGTGGGCGATCCGTCAACGGCCGGCTCGCGCGTGCCCAGCAGCGGGTCGCTCTCGTTGCGCAGGCCATCGAAGCGCGTGCTGGCCAGCCAGGCGCTTTGTACAAACTCAAACTGACGCGCAAGGTTGGCACCCAGGCAGATGAAGTGCAGGCCAGTATCGAAACTACTCGCCGCGCCACTCAACGCTCGATCGATCGACACCGGCGCTCCGTACGCGCGCCCGCGCCGCAGCATGCGGTGAAAGCGCGTCGAGGCCACGCGGTCTTGCTCACGCGCCTGCGCGTCGAGGCCCAGCGTGCGCTTGAGCCACGAGACCAGACCCGGTTCGCCACTGGGCAAATCGGCATTGCGCGGGTTGGCACGGCGCACGTGGGCGCCCAGCGGGCAGCGCATGCCGTGCGGGTCGGCCTGGTAATCGAATGCGTTGATATCCTGCGTGGACGCGACCACCGGTTCGCCCTGGCGCGTGCGCCCGACCATCGCGGCGGCCAGGCGCTCGCGGGCGGCCGCATCGCCGCCGGCTTGGGCATTGACGAACTGCCAGAAGCCGGGCACGTCTTGCCGCAGCTGGCGCAGCACAAGGTAGCTGCCATTGCGGCCAAGATCGGCCTGGGCAGGCAGGTCTTCGGCGCGAGGCAGCAGAGCCTGCGGGTCGCGTTGCGGGTCGAGCAAGGGGCGGTCGGTGTAGCCACCATACTCGTTGGGGTAGCCGAGCAGGTATTCGCCCAGGCAACTGAGGTTGCTGTAAGCCAGTTGTTCCTGGTCGCGCACGGCTCGGGTGCGCTCCCAATCGAGCTTGGGTTGCGAGATGCCGTCGACGAAGCCAAAAGGCTCGATGCCATCCATTTCGCTGGTCGCCAGGCTGACCAGGGTGTCAAAGCCGTTGGCGCACTGCGCCTCGATGGCTTGCTGAAAAGCCGCCAGCCGACCTGGCTGCGCATAAAGCATCACCAGCACATGCGGCACCTTTTGGCCCGCGCCCCACTGCCAGCGCTCGGGCGCGCTGGCACCCACATCACCGAGGCGGCGCGATTGGCTGGCGTCACTGCCCAGCCCCGAGACGAACTCGGGAGAAAAAGCATTCACGATGTCGTCGGCCACGCCCAAGGCTTGCAGGCCTTCGCGGCTCAAGGCCAACTGCAACGCGGTGTCGGGGGACGGCACGGCAGTGACGGCACTGGTCACGGGCACGCTGGCCAGCCAGGCACGCGCAGCCTCACGGTCCTTGATCTGAAGCAGCAAGAAGCTGGCCTGCGTTTGATGCTTGTAGCCAAAGCGTAGCAGGCCCTGGATGTCGTCGAGCTCGACCGTGCCGGCACTCATAGCAGCCTCAGCCAGGCCAGCGTTTGTGCATCGCTCATCTGCGTATTCTCCAGGCCTTCTCGTATGCGCTGGTTGCGCGTGAGGTCGTGCAAGCTGAGGCCGGGGTAGGCCTTGTACCAAACCTGGGTCGGCACCTGGTGCCGCCGCTGGTAGCGCTTGAAATCCTGCTCGATGCGCGCGCCGCCCAGGATCAACCAACGCGTGCGCGGCCAGCCGACGCCGTTGCTGAACACGAGATTCAGTCCCCAGGCGACTTTGTTGATGAAGTCGTCCATGTAGCCCTGGTGGCTGCCGTCGTAGTTGCTGGTAAAGATGACGCGTGTTTTGTCGTCGATGAACACCCAGCGCGCGAAGTGAATGGTTTGCACGCGGGCCAGAAAGCCGCAGGTGAAAACGTGACGGCAGGCGTAGTTGATCAACACCAGCAATACGCTCACCAGCCAGCGGCGAAACAGCCCGGGCTTCACCGCGCCAATCGCCGTGTACTGGTTGCTCACATCAATGTCTTCAAGCACTTGCAGTTCGCCTAGCGCCTTGGCTTGCGGGCGGGGGCAGATTTCTGGGTCAGTGGTTTCACGCGTGCGCAGCAGATAAATGAGCAGCGGTGAGAGCACGATCAAGATCGGCAAGAAAAGCAGCCCCACGAGCGGCACCAAAAGCAAATGCGCGAGCTTGGCAACCCGCCACATGAACGGTGTGGGCGCGTCCGGTGTGAGCACCAGGCGACCGGCGCGCGCTTCAGTGTTGACGAAGCTGCGCAACTCCGCATGGAGGGCTCGTGCCTGCGCGCCTGAGTTGACGGCAACTCGCGATATGGTGGCCGAGAGCACGCGCTGCAAGGCACTCTCTTCTTTGATTTGGCGTACCGTGCGGCCCACCCAGTTGACATAGCTGGCGGCGATGGGCCGGTCATGCGCTTGCATCCAGGCCAGCAAATCGGTATCGGCGACAAAGCCCTCGCAGTGCGCAAAAATGCTGCGCAAGCCCTCGCCTGCGCGCTGCACCAGTTCGGCCAACACCTCGTGCGCCGGGCCATCGCAGTCGCCCATGAAGCTCAAGACAGTGGGCAGCCGTGGCCGGGGTACGCCCAGCATATCGAGGTCGACTTGCAAGGCGTCGTCGAGCAAAACCAGGCGCGCATAGTGCAGGCGCTCAATGGCGGCAAAGGGCACGATCGGGTTGTGGGGGTCGGCGGTGCCGGGCGTGACATTCATGGTGGCGAGCAGCGCGCGCAGGCTGGCCTCACGGCCAGCCGCGAGCGGTGCCACCAGCATGAAGTGCCCTTGCGGCGTCACAGCGTCAGAACTTCAAGCAGAAGTCGATCAAGTGGTCTTTGCCCCAGCATACCCTTCATGGGCATCGAGCACGTCGCCTTGCCAGCGGAAGCGGTTGATGAGACTCGAGATGGTCGCGCTGTACTTGGTGCCGGGGCCGATGATGCTCGCACCTTCGACAGAGCCTCGGGGGTCTCGCCTGCTGGGCTGGCGCGAAACAAGTCGCCGAACTGCGTCTGGGTTATCGCCAGCAATTGGGTTACGTCGTAGGCCATGGTGATCTCTCCTTCAGCGGAGTTGCTGCGGTTGCCAACACTCACTAGGCTTGCTCGGCGTCGAAGGACAGGAAATCCAACGGCCTGTCAAGAGTATCCCTGACGCTGGGCACCGCAGTCAATCGCCGATTTCGATCCCTCATTTATCAATTCGCCAATATTGGGCGGCCGCTTCCCGATTCACTCTGCGGCAGTTGGCACATCGATCTGATGGCTTTGCCTCGTAGTTGAACGGAATACATATCCCACGGTCGACTTACATAAGGTGGCCTATTCTCTGGGGCCACTGCAGCGTGTGATCGCTTGCTGATACTTGGTCACCGGGTTTTCTGGCCTCATTGGGGGAGGTATGACCGACATCTTCCTAAGCTACACGGAGAAGGATCGGGAGCAGGCGCGTCGCGTGGCAGCGATGCTGGAATCGGTTGGCTGGTCGGTCTGGTGGGACCGCCGGATTCCGGCCGGCGAAACCTGGCGCGGCGTGCTTGAGAAGGCGCTTGGGAACATGCGCTGCATGATTGTGCTGTGGTCGGCACGTTCGATCGAAAGCGAGTGGGTTTACGAGGAAGCCACCGAGGGACGCCGGCTGGGCAAGCTGGTGCCGGTAATGATCGAGGCCGTGCGCCCGCCGGCGGGTTTTCGCGAGATTCAGGCCGCCGACCTGACGAACTGGGATGGCTCGCGCGAGTTCGACGGCATGCGCATGCTGATCGCTGACCTCGAAAACCTGCTCGGCAAACCCGTTCCGGCTGTAGCGACGGTAGCGGCCATCCCCGACAAACCAGTCGCTCAAGGCCTGCCTTACGACCCGGCCGACCTGGCTGGCGGCGGAACGACAAAGACATGGTGGCAGCGGCACCGCCTGCCGGCCATCGCAGCAGCAGGTGTAATGCTTGCCGCAGGTGCCGCCTTCCTTGCCCTGACTTCACGGCAGCCGGCCGTGGTTGCTCCACAGGTCCGTGAACCTGTACTGCAGGAACCTGTCCGCAAGCCTTTGCCGGCGGAACCCGAAGCCCCTATAGCACCGCCCTCGCGACCCGTACCGGAGGTGGCGACCGTTACCCCGGCAGCACCCGAGCCACCACGGACCGTCCCCAAGGTAACGACACCGCCCGTTGTGAAACTCCCACCAAAGACGGTGCAAGCACCGGTTAAGCGTGCCGAAACGACACGTTCGGCAAGCGCCCGATGTGCCGATCTTCTCTACAAGATCCAGTTGGGAGAGTCGCTTTCCTATGAAGATCAATCCGTATTCCGAAAGGAGTGCCAGCAATGACAACTAAGCATTTCAAAATTTCTGCAGCCAGTGTCTGGATAGCTTCGCTCTTCGTCGCGCTGCTTGCTGGCGGGTGTGACAGCCTGCAGGATAAGCCGGCTACACCAGCCGCACCCGGAACCAGTAGCGCCGCCCAGCCACCGGCAGCCGCGCCCGCGCCGCCGCCGGTGCAGCCCTACGACAAGGCGGTGCTGAGCGCGGCAACTGCCTTGTTCAACAACGCCAAACTGCCACCCGCGGGCGTGCCGCCGCAAACCCGCTACACGGTCGTCATCGACCCGCTGATCGATGGCATGACCGGGGCGCAATCGGTCGCCACGCAGTCGATGGGCGTGCGCCTCACCACCATGATGCGCGAGCAGTATCCGCAATTCGACGTCAAGACCTTCTCCGCCGCCAACGTCGCCAAGAGTCCGCTGGTGCTGATCGGCACCTTCACCGGCGTCAACGCCGAGCGCAAGACGGCGGGAACACGCGAGGCCTACCGGATCTGCCTGGCACTCGCCGACCTGCGAACCGGCAAGCTGGTCAGCAAGGGGCTGGCCTTCGCCCTCCCGGACGGTGTCGATCCGACGCCGCTGGCCTTCTTCCGCGACGCCCCGGCATGGTCCGAAGACCCCGCAACCGAGGGCTATATCAAGACCTGCCAGGGCACCAAGGCGGGTGACCCGATCAATCCGCTGTATCTCGACCGCATCGTCGCCGCCTCGCTGGTCGCCGAAGCCATCGACGCCTACGATGCCGGGCGCTACCAGGACGCGCTCGATCTCTATACCAGCGCCCTGTCCACGCCAGCGGGAAACCAGTTCCGTGTCCTTAACGGGATCTACCTCGCCAACTGGAAGCTTGGTCGTCAGCCGCAGGCGGAAGCGGCATTCGGCAAGATCGTCGACTACGGCCTCGATCACCAGCGCCTTGCCGTCAAATTCCTGTTCCGGCCGGGGTCGACCGCATTCGTGCAGGATCCGAAGCTGAGCGGTCCGTACCCGGTCTGGCTTAAGACCATCGCCAAACAAACGTCAGGCGGCGGTAAATGCCTGGAGGTGACCGGCCATACCAGCCCGACCGGCCCCGAACCGCTGAACGAACGCCTGTCGCTGCTGCGCGCAGAGTACGTCAAGTCACGTCTGGAAGGCTCCTCGCCGGCCCTCGCCAAGCGGATGATCGCCAACGGCGTCGGCTCGAAGCAAACCATGGTCGGCACCGGCCGCGACGATGCCAGCGATGCGCTCGACCGCCGTGTCGAGTTCAAGGTCATCGGCTGTTGAGAACTTCCACAGCCGATTGGAATCCAATTTTTGCCCTTGGTTGGCAACGCCGTTGCCAAGGGCAGCAACTAAGGAGGATGTCATGGAACGACCCGTGCACAACATGAGCAACCTGTTCGCCCAACTCGGCCATCCCAGCGATGAGGCCGCCATCGCCCACTTCATCGAAACCCATCGCCCGCTGGCCGAAGGCCTCCGGCTTCATGAAGCCGCGTTCTGGACCGAATCGCAGGCCTGCTTCCTGCGCGAAGCCATTCTTCAGGATGCCGACTGGGCGGAAGTTGCCGACGAACTGAACGCCGAGTTGCGCGCACCCCGGCATTAGGTTTTTCAACGCACCATGACCCGCCTGGAGAAGGACTCCTTCGGTACCATCGCGGTTGCGGTCGACCGCCTGTGGGGCGCACAAACGCAGCGTTCGCTGGAACATTTCGCCATTTCCAGCGAGCGCATGCCGGAAGAGCTGGTCCACGCGCTGGCCGTGGTCAAGCATGCCGGCGCGCGGACCAACCGGGAACTCGAGCTGCTGCCCAACGACAAGGCAACGGCGATCATGACCGCCGCCGACGAAGTCGCCGCCGGCCAGCATGCCGACCAATTCCCCCTGTCGGTGTGGCAGACCGGTTCTGGCACGCAGAGCAACATGAACATGAACGAGGTGCTGGCCAACCGCGCCTCGGAACTGCTCGGCGGCGAACGCGGCAGCGCCCGCCTAGTGCATCCCAACGACGACGTCAATCTCGGGCAATCGTCCAACGACATCTTTCCCACCGCCATGCACCTGGCGGCCGCCACCGGCATCGTCCGCCGCGTGCTGCCGGCGCTCCGCCAGTTGATCGTCACGCTTGAAGAAAAATCGGCGACCTTCGCCGGCATCGTCAAAATCGGCCGCACCCACCTGCAGGATGCCACGCCGCTCTCGCTGGGGCAGGAATTCTCGGGCTACGTCGCCCAGTTGCAGCACGCCGAGGCGGTCATCTTCGCCAGCCTGCCCTCACTCTACCCGCTGGCGGTCGGTGGCACGGCGGTCGGCACCGGGCTCAACACGCATCCCGAATTCGGTTTCCGGGTTGCCGCAAAGCTGGCCGACCAGACCGGTATTCCGTTCACCAGCGCCGCCAACAAATTCGCCGCGCTGGCCGCCAACGACGGCCTGGTCGCCGCCCATGGCGCGCTGAAGACACTGGCCGTGGCGCTGATGAAAATCGCCAACGACGTTCGCTGGCTGGCCTCCGGCCCGCGTTCCGGGCTCGGTGAAATCAGCATCCCGGAAAACGAACCCGGCAGCTCGATCATGCCCGGCAAGGTCAATCCGACCCAGTGCGAGGCGCTGACCATGCTCTGCTGCCAGGTCATGGGCAACGACGTGGCGATCGGCATCGGTGGCGCCGCCGGCAATTTCGAACTCAACGTCTTCAAGCCGCTGCTCGCCCACAACTTCCTGCAAAGCATCCGCCTGCTGGCCGACGGCATGCACAGCTTCGAACATCACTGCGTTCAAGGAATCACCGCCAACCGCGAACGCATCGCCGAATTGATGGAACGCTCGCTGATGCTGGTCACCGCGCTGGCGCCGCACATCGGCTACGACAAGGCCGCCGAGATCGCCAAGCGGGCACACCACGACGGCACGACGCTGAAGGACGCGGCGCTGGCGCTGGGCTACGTCGCTGCCGACGATTACGAGCGCTGGGTGGTGCCGGCGGAGATGATCCACCCGGCCAATTCCTGATCCCACATCCATCAGGAAGTGGGCAGTTGTTACCTGAAACATCGGACAGGCTGAAAAACTGTTGGACAACAAGTCAGCCGCTACCCTCTATCTCTCCAAACGTTTTTGACGTCGCTGGTGCCGGACAATGCTGTTGGTCATTTCAGAGATTATTTCGCCGGCGGCATGGATAATCTGGTTGGCTGATAAACCGCAGCGACTCATTTCCTTGTAAAACGATTTCGCCAGTATTTTCGCCATCCGCTGCGGTTCCTGGATGCTGAGATCCATGAAGGATCGCGAATTACTCACTTTTTCAACTACCAGCGCCATCTTCGCGAAACTTGAATTGAGCATGCCCTGCAATCGCCCTAGCTCAATCGCGCGTCCAACCAAGATGGCGGCAAGTTCGGCATATGCGAGATCTTGTTCCGAGAATAACTGGCCATTCTTTCGGTTACTGATATTCAAGACACCCGCGAAGATTCCAGAAATAGGTACTGGACAGGCAATAAATGCGGCTGGTTCGTCGGTATGGCGACGAATAGCCTTCATGGCCGAGGTATTGATGTCATTCACGACCAGGGACTGCCTGTTGGCCAAGACTTGAGCAGCGATACTCTGGCCCAACGGTGTTCTCTCGTCCCATGCGGTTTCCGGCAATTCGCCATGCAAAGCGACTAGCCTGAGCAGCTGCCCCAGATTGCCGACACTATCAAGCAGCATCAAAGACACTCTACCTGCTGAGAATATGTCAGCCACCGTATCCATCAATCCAGACAGCGTACGCTCATGGTCGTCATAGGATTTGAAACTGGCGAGTTCCTTCATGCCGTCTAACTCGGAACAAAAATTCATGGTGCCTCCACAAATGCAACGCGTTTGGTAATGCTCATTTGAGAATAGCAATTGTCAGGCCAATTTCGCGCCACCGCTCTCTGTCGGCGCCAAGACCTCACGGCGCTCGAGGTCGACATCGCTCCAACAGTGTTCGAGCAGCTCTGATTTCCGTGCGCCCGTTTCGACCAGTAGTGCGACGAACACCCAGAAGTGACGATCACTTAAGGCCAGCGCACGCGCACGCAGCGCATCGATCTCGCCTGGATCGACATGAACCCGCCGGATAGTTTCGGCGAAGTGGCGAAAACCCAAGGTCGGTAATTTGAAGCCCCGCGGCGATAAACCCAGATTGTCCATTAG
>DJUX01000004.1 GCA_002440665.1 Dechloromonas sp. UBA6271 | reverse complement strand
CGGATAGTTGGGAAACATGCACCGGGCGATCGACCGGGGTGCCGTCGAGGCGGGTGATCCTGACGCCTGTTGCGGTCAACTCGGCAATATCGCCATTTTCCAGATAGACCATGTTGCGGGTGACCTGGAGCAGCGCCGAGGCATCGGAGGCGGCGTAGTTGCCGCTGTCGGAAACGCCGAGCAGTAGCGGCGAACCTTCGCGGGCGACGACGACCTTGCCCGGTTGCTGATGGTCGATGACGGCGATGGCGTAGGCGCCGATTAGCCGGCGGCAGGCGGTCTGTACCGCTTTGAACAGGTCGGGCTCGCTCTTCAGCGTCGCTTCGATCAGGTGGGCGATGCTTTCGGTGTCGGTGTCGGAGGTGAAGACATAGCCCTGGGCGCTGAGCTCGCTGCGCAGGCTTTCGTAGTTCTCGATGATGCCGTTATGGACGACGGCGATCGAGCCGGAGACGTGCGGATGGGCGTTGCGTTCTGAAGGCACGCCGTGGGTTGCCCAGCGCGTGTGGGCGATGCCGGTGACGGCGCTGGTCTGGGCGGAGGCGGCTTCGAGTTCGGCGACGCGGCCGACCGAGCGGACGCGCTCGATGCCGGTACTGCCGATGACGGCCAGGCCGGCCGAATCATAGCCCCGGTATTCGAGCTTCTTCAGGCCTTCGACGAGAACGGGAACAATGTTGTTGCCGGCTGCTACCGCGACAATGCCGCACATAGCTGATCCTTATACCTTGTAGTAATCGCGATACCAGGCGATGAAACGGCTGACGCCTTCCTGGATGGGGGTGGCCGGGACGAAACCAACCCAGTCGTTGAGCAGTGCCGTATCGGCGTAGGTGGCCGGAACGTCGCCGTCCTGCAAGGGTAGCAGGCGCTTTTCGGCCGGCATGCCAAGGGCCTTTTCGATGGCGCCGATGAAATCGAGCAGTTGCACCGGGTTGTTGTTGCCGATGTTGAAGACGCGGTAAGGGGCGTTGCTGGTGGCCGGATCGGCGGAAATCGGGTCATATTCGGCGTTGACCGCGGCATTGCGGTCCATGACGCGGATGACGCCTTCGACGATATCGTCGATGTAGGTGAAATCACGCTGCATGTTGCCGTGGTTGAAGACGTCGATTGGCTTGCCTTCGAGAATGGCCTTGGTGAACAGGAAGAGCGCCATGTCCGGACGGCCCCACGGGCCGTAGACGGTGAAGAAGCGCAGGCCGGTGGTCGGCAGGCCGTAGAGGTGGCTGTAGGTGTGCGCCATCAGCTCGTTGGCCTTCTTGGTCGCGGCGTAGAGGCTGACCGGGTGGTCGACGCTGTCGTGTTCCGAAAACGGCATCTTGGTATTGCCGCCATAGACGCTGGAGCTGGAGGCATAGACCAGATGCGCCACCTTGCTGTGGCGGCAGCCTTCGAGGATGTTGATGAAGCCGACCAGGTTGCTGTCGACGTAGGCGTGCGGGTTCTGGATCGAATAGCGGACGCCGGCCTGGGCGGCAAGGTGGATGACCTTGTCGAATTTCTCGGCGGCGAACAACTGTTCCATGCCGGCACGGTCGGCGACATCTCGTTTGACGAAGCGGAAATTCGCATGCCCGGTCAGGCGGGCCAGCCGGTTTTCCTTGAGGCTGACTTCGTAATAGTCGTTCAGGTTGTCGAGGCCGACGACCTCGTCGCCACGCGCCAGCAGACGCAGGGAGGTGGTCATGCCGATGAACCCGGCGGCGCCGGTGACGAGAATTTTCACGGGTTAAGCCTCTTTTAGGAAAGTCTGGATTTTACCGCAGCGCAGCATCTGAATTCTGGCGCTCCAGCATTTTGGAATATTTCATGAAGCTGTTGAAACAGCCGATGGCGATGTGGATCAACCCGGGCAGGCCATCGCGGAAGCCTTGGCGGATAAAGTAGAACTTGATGAAGCGGACCAGCGGACTGAACGCGATGCGCCCGAGACTCGCCCGCTTGCCCGCCGCCAGCGCCATCTCGGCGGCCAGCGTGGTGTAGCGGTTCTGCTTGGTCAGGTAGGCGGCCAGCGACTCGGCCGAGTCGTGTAGCAGGTCGCCGGTCAATTCACCGACGCTACTTTTCGTCTCGACTTTCTCGTGCACCGCGTCATCCGACCAGTGGGCCTGACGGCGGTCGAACAGGCGCAGGCTCCAGTCCGGATAGCCCTCGCCATGCTTCAGGTAGCGGCCGAGGAAGCGGTTGCAGCGCGGGAAGCGGAATGCTGCGGTCGACGGGTTTTGCAGGGCATTTTCGATGGATCTCTGCAACTCGGGCGTCACCCGCTCGTCGGCATCGAGGCACAGCACCCAGTCGTTGCCGGCGGCCGCGACGGCGAACTGCTTCTGCGGCCCGAAGCCCAGCCAGTCCTGCTGAATGACGCGCGCCCCGAATCTTTCGGCCAGCGCCGGCGTGCCGTCCGTGCTGCCGGAATCGACGACGACGATCTCGTCGGCAAAACGCACGCTCTGCAGGCAGGCCTCCAGCTGCGCGGCCGCATTGAGCGTGATGATGGCGACGGAGAGCGGCTGGCGCGTGGCGGGCATCTATAATTGCAGCTTCGAAAAGCCGTCATTTTATCTGCCGATGCGCATCCTGCTCGTGAAAACTTCCTCGCTCGGCGACGTAATCCACAATCTGCCCGTGGTCAGCGACATCAAGCGACATTTTCCGGATGCCGTGGTCGACTGGTGCGTGGAAGAGAGTTTCGCAGCCATCCCGCGCCTGCATCCCGGGGTCGAGGAAGTCATCCCGGTTGCCGTGCGGCGCTGGCGCAAGGCGCTTTTCAAGGCGTCGACCTGGCAGGAGATCGCCACCTTCCGGAGGCAGTTGCAGGGCAACGCCTACGATGCGGTGATCGATACCCAAGGTCTGCTCAAAAGCGCACTCATCGCCAGCCGGGCGCGCGGACCGCTTTCCGGTTATGCCGCGGATTCCGCGCGCGAGCCGCTGGCCGCCCGCTTCTATGATCGCCATTTCAGCGTGGCGACAAGCGAACACGCCGTCGCCCGCAACCGCCAGCTGACCGCGGCAGCGCTGGGCTACAGCGTTGCCGGCGACGCGGAGTACGGTATCGAGGCGCCTGCCGTCTCGTTCGGCTGGCTTCCGGCAGGGCCGTATGTGGCCTTCCTGACGGCGACCAGCCGCGACGACAAGCTGTGGCCGGAGCCTCACTGGACGACCCTCGGCCGGCAACTGCAGGCACTCGGCTATGGCATCGTGTTGCCGGCCGGCAATCCGGTCGAGCGGGAACGGGCAGCCCGCCTGGCGGCGGCGATTCCCGGCGCTGTGGCGGCACCGTCGCTGTCGATCACCGAGCTGGCCTCGCTGCTGAAAGGCGCGCAGGCCGTTATCGGCGTCGACACCGGCCTGAGTCATCTGGCGGTAGCGCTCGAGACGCCGACCGTGGCCTTGTATGTGGCCACCGACCCCGGCCTGACCGGCGTTGTCGGCAGCGGTTTTTACCGCAATCTGGGCGGCAAGGCGCAGATACCGGCGCCCGAGGCGGTGCTGGCAGCGTTGCAGCCGGTTCTCGCCTGATGGCCCGCCTGCTTTACAGCCTGGTTATCTACCTCGCTACGCCGCTGATCCTGCTGCGGCTGTTGTGGCGCGCCCGCAAGCAGCCCGAATATCTGCAGAATCTCGGCGAGCGCTGGGGGTTTTATCGAAACCCAGCCCCGGCAAAAGTGATCTGGGTGCACGCTGTTTCGGTCGGCGAAACGCGCGCCGCCCAGCCGCTGATCGAGGCCTTGCAGGCAGCCTGGCCGGACCGCCGCATCCTGTTGACCGGCATGACGCCGACCGGCCGCGCGGCCGGGCACGAAGTCTACGGCGCACAGGTCATTCAGGCTTACCTGCCTTACGACTACCCTGGTGCGGTCGACCGCTTTTTCCGGCACTTTTCCCCGGACTTCGGGGTGCTGATGGAAACCGAAATCTGGCCGAATCTGCTGGCCGGTGCAAAGGCGCAAGGGATTCCGGTCATTCTCGCCAATGCCCGTCTTTCCGAGCGCTCGGCGCGCGGTTACGGAAAACTCCCGGCCCTTGCGCTTCCGGCCTTCGGCGCCCTGCGTGCCGTTGCCGCACAGACGCCCGGCGACGCGGCAAGGATAGGTATGCTGGGGGCGAGCCATGTCAGCGTTTGCGGGAATCTCAAGTTCGACGTGACGCCAGCGCCCGAGAAAATTGCCCTTGGTCGCTTGTGGCGGGAAGCAGTCGGCCAGCGCCCCGTCTGGCTGGCCGCCAGCACGCGCGAGGGCGAGGAGGAACTGGTGGTCGCGGCATGGCGCAAGCTTGCCGTGCCGGGCGCCCTGCTGGTGCTGGTGCCGCGCCACCCGCAACGCTTCGGCGCGGTGGCGGAGCTGCTGGCGCGGGAAGGAGTCGATTTTTTCCGGCGCAGCGACGGTCTGCCGGAGAGGGAGACGCAGGTCTGGCTGGGTGACAGCATGGGTGAAATGGCCGCTTATTACACGCTGGCGGATATCGCCTTCATTGGCGGCAGCCTGTTGCCGCTCGGCGGGCAGAACCTGATCGAGGCCGCTGCCTGCGGCTGCCCGGCAGTCGTCGGCCAGCATACCTTCAATTTCCTGCAGGCCACAGCAGATGCTATCGCCGCCGGCGCAGCACTGCGGGTCGATGATGCGGATGGACTGGCCGCGGCGATCAGCCGGGCGCTCGACGATGCGGAC
Source organism: Dechloromonas sp. UBA6271 (assembly GCA_002440665.1). Taxonomy (GTDB): domain Bacteria; phylum Pseudomonadota; class Gammaproteobacteria; order Burkholderiales; family Rhodocyclaceae; genus Azonexus. Next base: position 186,398 of record DJUX01000004.1, on the reverse strand, counting down.
GAACTGGGAGAAATGCGGGCTGCTGCCTTGCGCTTTGCGGCGGCCCACCGTGGTGCCACTGCAAGGATGGTGGCCCTGATCCGCGCGGCGATTACTACTGGATAGCTGTCGGGTCGAGCAGCGCGTTGGCGGCCGCCACGTCTTCCTCGCTCAACGTGCCGACTGCCGCTTTCAGCCGGAGCTGCGACATCAGCGTATCGAGCACCGCCTTGGCCAGGTCGCGGCGGGTGACATAGACCTGGTTGTCGGCATTCAGCACGTCGATGTTGATGCGCACACCGACCTCGAAGCCCAGACGGTTGGATTCAAGTGACGATTGCGAGGAGACCAGGGCGGCTTTCAGTGCGCGTACCTGAGCCAGGCCATTGACGGCGCCAAGGTAATTCTGGCGCGCCGCCAGCGCCGAGTTGCGGCGGGTCTGTTCAAGGGTCGATTCCGCTGCCGCGCGGTTGGCGCTCGCTTCGCTCTGGCGGGAGGCAACCAGGCCACCCTGGAAAATTGGGAGATTCAGTTGAATGCCGATATTCTGGAAATCGGTTTCAAGCTGCCCCCCCACGGTCGACGCGAAAGCCGTCGATTTTCCCACGTTGGCCACCAGATCGACCGTCGGGTAATGGCCGGCGCGTTGCCGGTCGACTTCGCGGGTGGCAATTTCAACGGCAGCTTCCTGGATCTGGACATTGATGTTGTCCTTTTCGGCTGCGCTGGCCCATTGCTTCATGTCGGCTGGCTGCGGTTGCGGTATTTCCGCGTTCCTGCGGAACGGGGCAAGTTCGCCCGGCTCCTTGCCAATAATGGCTTGCAGCGTCCGCTGCCTGACTTCGAGGTCGCTTTCGGCGGCTATTTCCTGCGCGATGGCGAGGTCGTAACGGGCCTGTGCTTCCTGGGCATCAACGATGGTCGAGGTGCCGACTTCGAAATTCCGCTTGGCCGATTCGAGTTGTTGCTCGATGGAAGTTTTGCTGGCGCGGACGGCCTTCAGATTCTCTATGGAATAGAGCACGTCGAAGTAGGCTTGGGCAACGCGCAGAATGAGATCCTGCCCGGCTTGAACAAAATTGGCTTCGGCCTGCGCGACCTGGAATTTCGACTGGTCGTAAGCGACCCAGTTCTGCCAGCGGAACAAGGGCTGGGTCAGTGCCAACGTGTAGCCGTTGCTGTTAAAACGCGGATTTGCATTTACGGTTGAGGGGAGGGTGCCATTGCGCAAGTACAGGTCGTTCTCGTTCCAGACGGTGTTGGCATTTGCCGACAGCGTCGGCAACAGGCCGGCACGGGCCTGCGGGGTTTTCTCGCGGCCGGCGTCGAGGCTGGAACGGGCCGCCGCGTAGGTGGCGTCGTTTTCCCGTGCTTCGCGGTAAATCTGCATCAGGTCGGCCGCCCACAGCGGCGAGACGAGCAAGGGTGCGGCAAGCAGCGAGAGAAGTTTTTTCATGGCGGTCAGTAACGGGGCAGTTTCGGGTCAACTTCGTTTGCCCAGGCATCGACGCCGCCCATCAGGTTGAACAGGGTCGAATAGCCTTGGCGTTCAAGGAACATCGCAGCCTGCATGCTGCGCCCGCCATGATGACAGATGGCGATGATTTCGTCATCGGGATTGAGTTCGGCGAGGCGTTGTGGAATCAGGTGCATGGGAATGTGCCGTGCGCCGGGCAGGCTGCACAGCGCAAATTCCCATGGCTCACGCACATCCAGCAGGACCGGTTTCTTGCGGCTGTCGTCGGACAGCCAGTCGGCCAGTTGGCGTGGGCGAATCTGCTGCATCAGAAAGAAAAGCCCGATTTTGCTTCGCCGCCGTCAAGTGCCGGAACGACGGTCTCGAACAGGTTGACGGTGTTATAGACACCCTCTGTACTGCAGGTAATTAGTTGTGCTTCCATCACCGGCGCTTCGCCGACGATCACTGCGAGGCGGCCGCCGACGCGCAGCTGCTTGAGCAGGGCAGCCGGCAGGACGGGCAGCGAACCGGAAACGACGATCGCATCGTAGGGCGCGCGCTGCGTCCAGCCGTTGGCGCCATCGCCGACTTCGACGGTGACGTTGGTCACGCCGGCACGCTCCAGATTCTGGCGGGCAAAAGCGGCCAGTTCCGGGCGGGATTCGATGGTGATCACATGCTCGGCGCGGGCTGCCAGCAGGGCGGCCATGTAGCCGCTGCCGGTGCCGATTTCCAGCACCTTGTCGGTTTTCTTGATGCCCAGTTCCTGCAGCAGACGGGCCTCGACGCGCGGTGCCAGCATGACCTGGCCGCTGCCGATGGGGATTTCCATGTCGGCGAAAGCCAGGTTGCGGTAGGCGGCAGGCACGAAATCCTCGCGCTTGACGACAAAAAGCAGGTCGAGAACCTGCGGATCCAGAACCTCCCAGGGACGGATCTGCTGTTCGATCATGTTGAAGCGTGCTTGCTCGATGTTCATTTGGGTCTCCGCAGGCTAAATATTAGCATGAGCTAATATATTCGTTCTGACAAAACAAAATTATACCTGACTACGCTGCAAGCCCTGTCGCAGCAGATCCATATGGATCGCCAGGTATTGCGCCGGATCGACTTGCTTGCCTTGGCAGGAGCCCATCGAGAAGCGCCAGATCAGCAGCATTAGAACGGGAGCAATCACGACTTCGATGCAGGTCTCGATTTCCATGCGCCGAAACTCGCCGCTGGCCATGCCGCGTTCGAGTGCCGCGCCGACCAGTGCCCGTCCGCGCCTGATTACGTTTTCATAGTAGAACTGGGCTACTTCCGGAAAATTGCGCGCTTCCGCGACCATCAGCTTGGGAATTCCGGCGAAATCGGTTTCGCCGATCCGCGTCCACCAGTTTCCCAGTAGGCGCTCCAGCAGGTCGAAAGCACTCCCCGCATGGCTGGCGGCGATGGCTTCACCCTCGGCAACCACCGGGATGATACCCTCCTGAATCACCGCCTTGAACAAGGCTTCCTTGCTGTCGAAATAAAGATACAGCGTGCCTTTCGAGACGCCGGCGCGCAACGCGACCTCTTCCAGCCGGGTGGCAGCGAAGCCCTTTTCGACGAACAGCCCGAGTGCCGCAGCGGTCAATTCGGACGGGCGGGCTTCCTTGCGGCGTTTTCTAAGGGGAGATTCGCTGACCATGGGTAACTTAATGACTATTGGGTCATTAAGTTACCACCGGGAATGAATAGTGGTCAACGTGCTTCGTTGACCGGTGCCAGCGCCCGGAATCCGGCCTCCATGGCAGGTCGACCGCGTCACCTTGCCTTTTTCCTGTTGTTCCAGTAACTTGCAGCCACTTGTTAGGGGTGCCTGCCGGTCGGTGGGCTGAGAAATACCCTTCGAACCTGACCGGGTCATGCCGTCGTAGGGAAACGAACTCTGTATTTGGAACCAGATCGCTCCTTGCCCGTCTCATCCCGTTGATACACGCTAGGAGCACCCATGAACGCCAAAGAACAATTCCTCGCCGCCAATGCCCACGTCGACGAGGCCGCAGTCCAGCCACTGCCCAATTCCCGCAAGGTCTATATCGAAGGTTCCCGTCCGGACATCCTTGTGCCGATGCGTGAAATTTCGCAGGACGACACGCCGACCGCGTTCGGCGGCGAGAAGAATCCGCCGATCTACGTCTATGACTGCTCCGGTCCCTATTCCGACCCCGCCGTCAAAATCGACATCCGCAACGGCCTGCCAGCCTTGCGCGCCGGATGGATTGCCGAGCGCGGCGACGTTGAAGAACTCGCCGACCTGAGCTCCGAATTCGGCCGTAAGCGCGCCACCGACACGTCCCTCGACGACCTGCGCTTCCCCGGCCTGCACCGCAAGCCGCTGCGCGCCAAGGCCGGCAAGAATGTCAGCCAGATGCACTATGCCCGCCAAGGCATCATCACCCCCGAGATGGAATACGTCGCCATCCGCGAAAACAACAATCGCCGCGCCTACATCGAATCGCTACGGTCAACCGGCAAAATGGGCGAAAAAATGGCTGCCCTGCTCGGACGCCAGCACCCCGGCCAGAACTTCGGCGCCAGCATCCCGGAGGAAATCACCCCGGAATTCGTGCGCAGCGAAATCGCCCGTGGCCGCGCCATCATCCCCAACAACATCAACCACCCGGAAAGCGAGCCGATGATCATCGGCCGCAACTTCCTCACCAAGATCAACGCCAACATCGGCAACTCGGCGCTCGGATCCAGCATTCAGGAAGAAGTCGAGAAAATGACCTGGTCGATCCGCTGGGGCGGCGACACGGTGATGGACCTGTCCACCGGCAAGAATATCCACGAAACGCGCGAATGGATCATTCGCAACAGCCCGGTCGCCATTGGCACCGTGCCGATCTACCAGGCGCTGGAAAAGGTTAACGGCAAGGCAGAAGACCTGACCTGGGAAATCTTCCGCGACACCCTGATCGAACAGGCCGAACAGGGCGTCGACTACTTCACCATCCACGCCGGCGTGCTGCTGCGCTACGTGCCGCTGACCGCCAACCGGATGACCGGCATTGTCAGTCGCGGCGGCTCGATCATGGCCAAGTGGTGCCTCGCCCACCACAAGGAAAGCTTCCTCTACACCCACTTCGAGGAAATCTGCGAAATCATGAAGGCCTACGACGTGGCGTTCAGCCTCGGCGACGGCCTGCGTCCCGGCTCGATCTACGATGCCAATGACGAAGCCCAGCTCGGAGAACTCAAAACTCTCGGCGAACTGACCCAGATCGCCTGGAAGCACGACGTGCAGGTGATGATCGAAGGCCCCGGCCATGTGCCCATGCACATGATCAAGGAGAACATGGACCTCCAGCTCGAATACTGCGACGAAGCCCCGTTCTACACGCTCGGCCCCTTGACTACCGACATTGCGCCGGGCTACGACCACATCACCAGCGGCATCGGCGCCGCCATGATTGGTTGGTACGGCACCGCCATGCTCTGTTACGTGACGCCCAAGGAACACCTCGGCCTGCCCGACAAGGACGACGTCAAGACCGGCATCATCACCTACAAGCTCGCCGCCCATGCCGCCGACCTGGCCAAGGGGCACCCCGGCGCGCAGATCCGAGACAACGCGCTGTCCAAGGCCCGCTTCGAATTCCGCTGGGACGATCAGTTCAACCTCGGCCTCGACCCGGACAAGGCGCGCGAATTCCACGATGAAACGCTGCCCAAGGAATCAGCCAAGGTCGCCCACTTCTGCTCCATGTGCGGCCCGCATTTCTGCTCGATGAAGATCACGCAGGAGGTTCGCGAATTCGCGGCGCAGCAAGGGCTGGATGAAGCGGCTGCGCTGGAGAAGGGGATGGAAGTGAAGTCGGTTGAGTTTGTGAGGGCCGGGGCTGAGGTTTATAGCAAGGTCTGATGCGGTCGACGCCAAAAAACAGGCAAAAAAGGCGGCTGAAATAGCGAGCCGTTTCCTAAATCTGTTGAAATAAATCCGGCGAGTTGAGCCGGCACCTAGGGCCTCTTCGGAGGCCTTGGTCATTTCCCGATCAGGGGATCGGATACATTCCGAGACCGTCGGCGATCTCCGGAAACAGGAAGGCGACGAGGCCGTCGAAGCGACGGTCGGGCAGATATTCCAAGGTTCCCTTGTCCATCAGGTCCTTGTATCGGACTACCTTCTTCCTCCACAACCCGGACTGGTCCTCGGACAGGATCAACGCCCGCCTATCGTAGGCGGCCAGAGCGAGGCGGAAGGCCCACAGGTAGGGCTTATGTCCGCCGGCGATGCGGTGCGCGATTTCGATGAACTTCTTGTAGCGCCACCCGATGATCTTGCCGTGCTTGGCGCTATACAGGGCGTTGAGCAGCGTTTCCGAGCCTTCCCCGCCCGGGTAGGTGGTCAATTTCAAGCCGACCTCGTCAAAGGCCTTCCGGAGGCCGTTCCAAGGCCCCAAGTCGTCGTGCCCGTCGCGCTCGTCGCTCCGGTCGCGCTCGGCCCGATCCAGCCAAAAAGCCTCGAAGCGGCGGCGCAGCGTCTCCTCCCTCGCGGACTTCGAGTCCGCAGATAGGCGGGCGACGGCTCCGTCGAAGTCGTAGAAGAAGATCCGCTGCCGCTCGGCGTCGACGGTGAGCTCGTCAATGGAAACGATCTTCCGCTGCCAATGGAGGACGACCGTGGCGCCGTCCGCGACCGGCTCCGTCCATCGGCATTCGAGGCACAGCTTGCCGGCCGCCTTCGAGGCCGCGAGGGTCTCCTCGCTGGCCAAGAACACATTGCGGTTGTTGTTGTAGAAGACATCATCCTGCGTGAGGCGGTTGCCGCTTTCGTCGAAGCGCTTGAAAAGCCAGACCAGCAGGCCGCCCTCCCGGAGGTAGAACTCCCGGCGCTCGGCGATGACGCGGATGAAGGTCGTGGAGAGCTGGATTTCGAAGGCCATCCGCAGCTCGCCGAACTTGGCTTGGACATCCGGCCTGCGCCACTCCCCGAGGGCACCCTTCCAAGTCTCCTCGGTCTTCGGCAGGGAGAACCTCGGGTCGCAGGCGATGCTCTCGGCGACGATCTCCTTCATCCGGAGGTGGTCGCGGCTTTCCTTGGCGCCGTTGTATCTGCGGGCGTCGATCTCTTTCTCGCCCAACTCGCCCCGAGTGTGGGCGGAGCAGCGGCCGTCCTCGATCAGGTGGCGGAAGAAGAAGCGCCGGCCCTCCTTGCGGGAAACCAGATAGACGGGGATTTGGCAGATCGGACAAAGGAACTTGGGCTTCTCGCGCGCGATGGAGGCTCGCAACTCCATTCTGAGCTGGATGGCCTTGGCGTAGTCGTCGCCAATCGCTTCGGCTGCGCCAATCGCCTCTCCGCCGTCCATGTCGAGGACTTCGGGGATTTCGGGATTCTCAACCGCCAAGGATTGCCTTGCGCTCATGCGGAAAGGATACGGCATTCAGCCGCTCGGCAGAAGCTGGTCAGGAAATGTGACGAACGGTGAGGTTTGGTTCAAGCAGTTGGTCGTCAAAGATACTTACTGGATTTACTTTCATTTACAGGTCGCTAACCGCGCTTTACCCGGCCCGGAGAGAGTATTCGTCCTGTCGCTTGCCCCGCTCGGGGCAGCTAATCCGATTGGAAGGAAAAGACATGAAGACTATTCAACACGGCAATATCAAGCGCTTTCTCGTCGCTGCCAGCGTCGCTCTGGCGATTCCGCTGAGCGCTGCGGCGTTTCACGGGCATCCTGGTGGTCACCACGGTTGCGGGGACGGCGGTCCGGGCATGATGGGTGGCGAGATGATGCCGCCGCATCTGCGCGGCCTGAATCTGACCGAAGCGCAGCGCGACAAGATTTTCGAGATCATGCATGCCCAGGTGCCGACGATGCGCGACAAGGCCAAGGCCTTGCGCAAGACGGAAGACGACTTGCGTGCGTTGACGGCGGCAGCTGATTACAGCGATGCCAAGGCCAAGTCGCTGGCTGACTCGGCGGCCAAGGCGATGTCGGAAATGACGCTGGCGCGGGCCAAGGCCGAGCGTCAGGTGTTCGAGGTGCTGACCCCGGAGCAGCGCAAGCAGCTGGCCGAAATGAAGCCGGCCGGCGAAGCGGGGCGTGGTCGCGGCGAAGGGCCGCGCGGCATGGGCGGCGATGGTCGCATGTCCGCACCGGCGCGCTGATTCGGAACGCCATTCAGAATATCTCCCCCCTTGCCGGGGCCGTTCATTCGGTCCCGGCTTTTTTCCATTCCTGCGGCTCGGCTATGATCGGCGTGTCGAAGCGAACTGGTGAATGATGACTATCCCTGCCCGTATCCTGCTGGTGGACGACGATGTCGAGCTGGCCGGCATGCTGCGCGACTATCTGGTGCGCGATGGTTTCGAGGCGCTGGCCGTACCGGATGGCGAATCCGGTGTCGCCGAGGCCTTGTCCGGAAATTTTGCGCTGGTCGTGCTCGACGTGATGATGCCGGGTATCGGCGGCATCGAGGCCTTGCGCCGGATTCGCGCGGCCAGCAAGGTGCCGGTGTTGATGCTGACGGCGCGCGGCGATGATCTCGATCGCATCGTCGGCCTCGAGCTGGGCGCCGACGACTATGTGCCCAAACCCTGCATGCCGCGCGAACTGGCGGCGCGCTTGCGCGCCATCCTGCGGCGCAGCCAGCAGGGCGGCGAACTGGCTGCTCAGGCGCCGCTGGTCGTCGGCCCGCTGAAGGTGATGCCGGCGCAGCGGCGGGTCGAGTGGGATGGCGAGGCCGTCGAGCTGACGAGTACCGAATTCAATCTTCTCGAGGTGCTGGCGCGCAATGCCGGGCGCCCGGTCAGCAAGGCGGAATTGTCGGAACAGGCGCTCGGCCGGCCGCTGGTGCGTTTCGACCGTAGCATCGACGTTCATCTGTCGAGCATTCGCCACAAGCTGGGGGTGTTGCCCGGCGGACGTTCGTGCATTCAGACGGTCTATCGTCAAGGCTACCAGTTGATCCGGGAGTGATATGGGCCGCCTTTTCTGGAAATTCTTCCTCTTCATCTGGCTGGCGCAAATGGCGGGCATCGTCGGCGTTGGCACCTATTTCTGGTTCGAGCGCCAGCAGGCCGAACCGCCTGGCGCCGAAGCGCCGCCGTTTGCGATGGGGCCGGGCGGCACCGAGCATTTGCCACCCCCGCACCGGCGCCCGCACCACCCGCGGCCGCCGGTGGTGCCAATGCTCAGCGCGCTGATCGTCAGTCTGGTCAGCGCCTTTGCGCTGGCGTGGTATTTCGCCAAGCCGATCCGCCATCTGCGGCGTGCCTTCGATGCCGCCGCCGGGGGCGACCTCGGTGTGCGCGTGGGGGCCAGCATGGGAGGCCGGCGCGATGAACTCGCCGACCTCGGGCGCGATTTCGATCACATGACGGAACGCCTCGGCCATCTGGTCGATGGGCAGAAACGTTTGCTGCATGACGTTTCCCACGAGATGCGTTCGCCGCTGGCGCGCCTGCAGGCGGCAATCGGTCTGGCGCGCCAGCAGCCCGAGCATCTGGACAAGACGCTGGAACGCATCGAGCGCGAAGGCGAGCGCCTGGATGTGCTAGTCGACGAGCTGCTGACGCTATCGCGTCTCGAGGCCGGCGTGGCCGGCGCGACGGAAGCGGTCGACATGCAGGAGCTGCTGGAGACGATTGTTGACGATGCACGTTTCGAAGGGGCGGCCCGCCAAGTGAGGGTCGAGCTTGTGGCCGTCGCGCTGCCCGAGGTGCGGGCCAATCCCGAACTGCTGCATCGCGCCATCGAGAATGTGGTGCGCAATGCGCTGCATCACTCTCCCGTGGGCGGTGTGGTTCGTGTCGCGGCCGAGGTGGCGGGGAATCGCCTGCGTTTGTGCGTCAGCGATCAGGGGCCGGGGGTTCCGGAAGACGCGCTGGATGAAATTTTCCGTCCGTTTTTCCGCGGTGCCGGCCAGTCGTCGGGCGGTGGCTATGGCCTCGGTCTGGCGATCTCCGAAAGGGTGATTGCTGCGGTCAACGGTCAAATTCGGGCAAAAAACGAGGAGTCCGGTGGTCTATCGGTCGAGATCGAACTGATCGTTTGAAGCGTCGCGCTGCGGGCGATTTGCCGCGCGGGGCGCGTTATCGATTCCCGGCCACGGGTTCGCCGCGACTTACCGCCAAGGGGTGCTGGCCGCGACCAATCCGGCGATCTGTTGACCGAGCGCCGCGAGCCGCTGGTCGAGATCGACGGCGCCCTGTTCGATGGCGACCTCAAGCTGGCGGGCCGATTCCATCAGCTCCAGCGCGCAGATGAATCCGGCGTTGCTGCCCAGCGTATGCATGCGCCGGGCGGCGGCCTCGCGGTCGCCTGCCGCCAGTTCGCGGCGGCTCAGTTCCACTGCGTCGGCGTTATCGGTAATGAACATCTGCAGCAGGCTGAGGAACATCTCGCGGTCCCGGCCCAGCCGTTGGGCGGCACGCTCCCGGTCGATGCCGGCGATGTCCGGGAATTCATGAGCGCTGTCGGGGTGCCCTGCTGCGACCGTACCGACCGTGGCGTACTGGGGCTTGACCCATTTCGCCAGCAGCGCCGCCATCTGGTCGAGGTCCATCGGCTTGGCCAGCACGTCGTTGGCGCCGGCCGCCAGCGCTGCCGCTTGCTGTTCGTCACGGACCCCGGCGGTGAAGGCGATGATGGGCAGATCGGGCAGGCCAAGGTCGCCGCGGATCAGGCGGGTCGCGGTCAGCCCGTCCATCACCGGCATCTGGACGTCCATCAGCACCGCGTCGAAACCTTGCGGCCGGGTCTTGAGCAGCTGCACGGCCTGCTGGCCATCCGCGGCCAGCGTGGCGGTCGCGCCTTCGAGCGCCAGCGCGCGTTCAACCAGATCGCGATTCATGGCGCTGTCGTCCACCACCAGCAGGTGCGCCCCTTCAAGGCGCGGCCCGGCTGGCAGCACGGGCGGCAATTTAATTTCAACTTCGCCGCCACGCGCCAGGGGGATTTCAAACCAGAAGGTGCTGCCGAGACCGGTCTGGCTGTCGGCGCCGATGCAGCCCCCCATCAGTTCCACCAGGCGCTTGCAGATGGAGAGTCCCAGCCCGGTGCCGCCAAAACGGCGCCCGATGCCGGCGTCGGCCTGGGTGAAGGGCGCGAACAAGCGGCCCAGCGCCTCGGGCGCGATGCCGATACCGGTGTCGCGCACTTCGAAGCGCAGTCGTACGTTGTTGTCATCGCTATCGCAGACCTTGACGTTGACGGCCACCTCTCCCCGCTCGGTGAATTTGATGGCGTTGCCGGTCAGGTTGAACAATACCTGCTCCAGTCGCAGCCCGTCGCCGAGCAGGGGGCCGAGCGGCACGGCCGGCGCCTCGGTGCGCAGGGCCAGTCCCTTGGTCCGGGCCGCCTGGCCCATCAGGCTGTCGACATTGGCCAGCAACTGCCCCAGCTCGAAGGGCTTGGGCTCGAGGCGCAGTTGCCCGGCTTCGATTTTGGACAGGTCGAGCACGTCGTTGAGGATGGCGAGCAGTGAATGGCCGGCGGTCCGGATGCGCTCGACCATCTCGCGCTGGTTCGCGGCGAGCGGCTCGCGCTCCAGCACTTGGGCGAGGCCTAGTACGGCGTTCATCGGGGTGCGGATTTCGTGGCTCATGTGGGCGAGGAACTCGCTCTTGGCCGCATTGGCCGCTTCGGCGGCATCGTAGACCTGTCGCAGTTCATGCTCGTAGCGCTTCCGTTCGCTGATGTCGCGGATCACGCCGAGGATTTCGACAAAGCTGCCGTCGCTGCCAAGCAGCGGGCTGGCCGTGGCATCGGTCCAGACGGTGGAGCCGTCCTTGCACCGATACTCGAGCTCGCCGCGGAAAGGTTCCACGGGCAGCCCGGCCGCCAGGCTGGCATGCAATCCTGCGAAATACGCCTCGGCCATGGCGAACGAATCGGGGGTGAGCATCTCCTGCAAGGGTTGGCGCAGGGCTTCCTCCGCCGTGAAGCCGCGCAATTTTTGTACGGATGGGCTGGTATAGGTGAGCCGGCCTTCAAGATCGCTCGTCACGATCACGTCGATGGCATTGTCCGCCAGCAGGCGGTGGCGTGCCTCGCTGATCCGGAGCCGTTCTTCCATCTCCTTGCTGGCCGTGATGTCCTCGATGATGGCCAGGTAGCGGTGGGTTTCTTCGGTCGCCACCTGGACGGAGGCGCAGGTCAGTCTGATCCAGACTACCGCGCCGTCCGGCCGGAGGTAGCGTTTGGTCAGACGGTAGTCGGAAATCTGCCTGGCCTTCAGCTGGGCGATCCGGTCGCGGCTTTGCTGCAGATCGTCCGGATGAGTGATGCCCATCGGGTCGAGTCCCATCAGCTTTTCCAGGGGCAACCCGACGATGTCAGCGAAATGCTGGTTGGCCTCGGCGATCCGGCCGCTCTGCGAGTCGAGCAGGGCGACACCCATCGGCGCCTGTTCGAAGACGACGCGGAAGCGCGCCTCGGCCGCTTGCCGAGCCTGTAGCGAGAGCAGTTTCTGGTACTGACGGTCGCGACGCCACAACTGGTAGCCAGCCGAATAGATCAGCAGGAGACCGAGGCCCACGATCAGCGCCGTGCTCGTGGCCATCGTCCGGATGTCCGCGTAAGCCTCCTTCTCGTCCATTTCAGCGACCATCAGCCAGGGTGTGCCGGCGACCGGCGAGGCGTAGGCCAGGACGGGCACGCTGCGATAGTCGCGGCCGCCCGCGATGATGCCTCGCTCGCCTTGTGCCGCTCTGGCTGCCGGCATGTGGGGTGTGGTCAAGGGGAGGCTCAACGTCTGTGCGGCGTCGCGCCGGAAGCGCAGCGGCGTCAGAAAGCGGACCTCGTCGCCGTCGCGCCGGACCAGATAGGTTTCCGCGGTTTCGGTGGGCACCGGCCAGGACTGGACCAGCGGGTACAGGACCTGCTCAGCCTGCTTGGTCAGGTAGATCACGCCCAACGGCGTTTCTCCCGGCGCCCCGATCGGTGCCAGGACGCCGTAGTGCGCCTTCCCTGATACGTCGCGATGCAGATCCATGAGTTGGATGCGCGGTCGCTGCAGGATGCTCTGGATCGATGCGGCATGTACGTCAATGTCGGTTTCACCGATGGAGAACACCGGACGCCCTGCGGTATCGACTACCGCCAGCCCCGCCCAGTCACGAATCCTGGCCACCTCTTCCATGCGGACCCGCATGCGTTCGAGAAGCTCTCCATCTTGCCGTCCGCCGTCCAGCCATTGGCGGAAACTGGTCTCAAGCTGCGACTGGCCGGAAAAATACAGCTCGGCATCCCGCCGGGTTCTGGCCAGCGAATCCTCGATTTGTTGCCGTTTCTGCTCGGCGATCACCGTCAGCGTGCGATGGGTTTCGCGGCGGATTTCCTCGCTCAGGTACCTATAGCCGATCGCACCAAGTACGCCGATCAGCAGAGAGATGGCGAGTAGCGGCAGGAAAAAGCGAACCCATTCGGGGCGGGCGCCGCTTGCGGGTCTGGGGGCGATGGTCGTGGTCATGGCTGCAGGTGGTGCGCGGTACCGTGCTGTAGCCGGGTAGGGAATGGAATTGTGAAAACGGGCATCGCCGGGCTTGCCATTTCGCAAACCATCAAACCCAGCCCTTACGCATGCACCAAAAGCGCGCATTTTGCACCAAGGCGGTGCAAATGTCCATGTTTTGGTTCGATTTACGTAGTTAAAATTAACTATAAATCGGTCTGGGAAAAATCATTGGACTGGGCTGATAGGGAAGGCAACCTCACCGGTTTGAAGGCGAACTTCCTCACGACAGCCTTGGTGCAAGTTGAGTGAGAGGTTCTCACCTCCTGTTGGCACTTGTTCCGAAAACTCCGTCAGCAAGTGGCGATACTCCTTGAATCGCCACCGTGGTTCATATGGTCTATAATAGAAGCTCAATTGAGCCAAGCGGAGTCTCTCATGGCAAAGGCAGCTGTTGCCCGTACCGGAACCGTCAAGCAGAAGACCGCTGTCGCTGCACAAGCTGCTATCGGGGTCGCGCAGCCGTCGGCTGCCTACGCCGTTGCCCCGCCATTGCCTGCGGCCGGTGCCTGGCTGGTTTATCGCGACCAGTTTCTGAACAGTTCGGCCCAGGCGCAGATCAGCGAGATTCGCAAGGGGGCGCCGGCCAGCAATCTGATTGGCGCGGCCGAAGCGCTGCGCCTGCCACGCGAACGGGTTTATGACCTGATCGGCCTGTCGGCATCGACGGCCAAGCGCAAGCTGGCCAAGGATGAAATGCTCGATCCGCTGATGACCGAGCGCCTGACGCGCATCGGCGCCATCGAGAAGCTGGCTGAAGATACCTTTGGCGATCCAGTGCTGGCCAGCCAGTGGTTGCAGGCCGCCAATGTCGGCATGGGCAATGTGACGCCCCTGTCGATGCTCGATACCGAAATCGGTTGCCGCGAGGTGTCGCGGGTGTTGAATGCCATCGCCTACGGTGGAGCGGCCTGATGCACGCCTGGCGCATCGCCCGGTCGAAATATGCACTCGACCGGAGCGGTGCCGGTGGGCTGGCGGATGGCGGACGCTGGCACGCGCAGGGAATGCCGGTGATCTACGCCGGCCTCAGCGTGGAAATCTGCGCCATGGAAAAGCTGGCGCATACGGGGCGCTTCCTGCCGGCGGACCTGATGCTTGTCGAGATTTCGCTGCCGGATGATGCGGCGCTCTTCGAAATTGCAGATGTCGACGCCTTGCCCGGTTGGGATGCGACGCCGCCGGGTGGAGTGTCGGTCAAATTCGGTGCGGCATTTTTGCGCTCGGCGCGCGCGCTCGGGCTGATCGTGCCGTCGGCCATCGTGCCGGAAGCGCGCAACATCATGCTGAATCCGCTGCATCCCCGTTTTGCCGAGGCCCGCTTTGCATTGGCGCGGCCGTTCGTTTTCGACCAGCGGCTGCGGCCGGCCGACTTTTGACCATGGATCGGCGGCCGGTCATGCAATGCCGTCCCGGCTGTGGAGCCTGCTGCATCGCACCGTCGATTTCCTCGCTGAACAAGCCGGCGGGTGTGCCTTGCCGTCATCTCGACTCCGATTTGCGCTGCACGATCTTTGGTAGCCCGGAACGGCCGGTGTGTTGTGGCGGCCTGCAACCGTCGCAGGAAATGTGTGGTTCATCGCGTGAACATGCGCTGAATTGGCTGGCCGATCTTGATGAGGTTCTGACGCACCCGGGATAGTAGAATGCGGCCTCCCCAACTTGGTAAAAGTGCAGGCTGCACATCATGGACCCGATTCTTCTCCTGAAAGCCCTGATTCTCGGCATCGTCGAGGGGCTGACCGAATTCCTGCCGATCTCTTCGACCGGCCATTTGATTCTTGCCGGCGATCTGCTCGATTTCAACGACGATCGCGGCAAGTTGTTCGAAATTGTCATCCAGTCCGGCGCCATTCTGGCGGTCGTCTGGGAATATCGCGAGCGCCTGCTCAAGGTGGCGCGCGGTGCCTTCAGCGAGCCGGCGGCACAGAAATTCATCCTCAACCTGTTCGTCGCCTTCCTGCCGTTGGCCATTCTTGGCCTGGCTTTCGGCAAGGCGATCAAGGCCCACCTGTTCAATCCGTTTGCGGTGGCGACGACCTTCATCCTCGGCGCCTTCGTTATCCTTTGGGCCGAAAGGCGCGAGCACAAGATCCGCATCCAGACGGTCGACGAGATGAGCCTGGGCGATGCGCTGAAGATGGGCATCGCCCAGGCCTTTGCGCTGATTCCGGGCACTTCGCGTTCGGGGGCGACGATCATCGGTGGCCTGCTCTTCGGCTTGTCGCGCAAGGCGGCGACCGAGTTCTCCTTCTTCCTCGCCATCCCGACGCTGAGTGTGGCGACGGTTTACCAGCTTTACAAGGAGCGCGCCCTGCTCAACGCGGACGATATCGGCATGTGGGTGGTCGGCTTCATTTCGGCCTTCATCTCCGCCTTCCTGTGCGTACGCTGGCTGTTGCGCTTCATCTCCAGCCACGATTTCACGCCATTTGCCTGGTATCGCATCGCCTTCGGCATTGTCGTGCTGGCCACCGCCCACTTCGGCTGGGTGCAATGGGCCGCGGGCTGATCGTTTACCTGCACGGCTTCTGTTCCTCGCCGGCGTCGTGGAAATCGCGACTGCTGGCCGAGTACATGGCCGGACGCGGGCTGGCCGGATGCTTTGTCTGCCCGCAACTGTCGCCGGTTCCGGACGAGGCCGTCGCCAGCGTCAGCCGGCTGATTGAGCAGGCTGGCGGCCGGGTCACGCTGGTCGGCAGTTCGCTGGGCGGGCATTACGCCAACCACTTGGCGGAAAAGCATGGTCTCAATGCCGTGTTGATCAACCCTGCTGCGGTCGACCGCCTGGATCCAGCAAAATTCGTCGGCGAGCATGAAAATTTCCACACCGGAGAACGCTTTATCTTTACCGCGGCGCATGCCGCCCAACTGAAGGCACAGGTCAGCAAGCCGCCGTCAGGGCGCTACTGGCTGCTGCTCGAAGAAGGCGATGAAGTGCTCGACTGGCGGCAGGCAGCGGATTTTTATGCTGGCTGTCAGCAAACGCTGCTGCCGGGCGGCGATCACAGCTTCACCCGCTTTCCCGACTTCATGCCGCAAATCCTTGAATTCGCTAAGCTATAATCCGCCGATGAATGTATTGTTCGAAGAAGATGGCGGCTTCAAGGCCGGCAATATCATGGCCGACAACGACAGTTCGTTGCAGGTCGAAATGTCCACCGGCAAGCGCAGCAAGATCAAGGCCGCCACGGTGTTGTTGCGTTTCGAGAAGCCCTCGGCCGCTACCTTGCTGGAACAGGCCACGCCACTGGCCGAAGAGATCGAACCGGATTTCCTGTGGGAGTGCGTGAACGATGGCGAATTTTCGTTTCTTGATTTTGCCCGTGATTACTACGGACACGAGCCCGCGCCGGTCGAAGCGACGGCGGTGCTGCTTGCCCTGCACGCCGCGCCCGTCTATTTTCACCGCAAAGGCAAGGGCCGCTTCCGCAAGGCGCCTCCCGACATTCTCGCAGCTGCTCTGGCCAGTCTTGAAAAAAAGCGTCAGCAAGCGCTCGCGATGGAAGGCTGGATCGGCGAGCTGAAGGAATTTCGCCTGCCGCCGGAGATCGGCGCACTGAGCGACGCCCTGCTCTACGCGCCGAACCGCAACAAGGCGGAAACCAAGGCCTTCGAAACGGCCTGCGCCGAAACCGGGCTGACCGCGGCGCAACTGCTGTTCAAGTGCGGCGCCATCAAATCGGCCTACTTTCTCCATTACCGCCGTTTCCTGCACGAGCAGTTCCCGAAGGGCGTGGCCTTTCCGGCGCTTGAAGCCCCGAGGCTGCCGAGCGACCTGCCGCGCGCCGACGTCCGCGCTTTCTCGATCGACGACGCCCACACCACCGAAATCGATGACGCGCTGTCGGTCGTCAAGTTGCCCGGCATCGGCTCGCGCATTGGCATCCACATCGCCGCCCCGGGCCTGGCCATCGAACATGGCTCGCCGCTCGACGGCATCGCCCGCGCCCGGCTGTCCACGGTCTATATGCCCGGCAACAAGATCACCATGCTGCCCGATGCCGTGGTCCAGAACTACACACTGGCTGGCGGCGTCGATTGCCCGGCCGTGTCGCTCTACCTGACGGTCAATGAATCGCTGGAAATCCTCAGTCACGAATCGCGGCTGGAAATGGTGCATATCACCGCCAACCTGCGTCATCACGAAATCGAGCCGTGGTTCAACGCCGAAACCATTGCCGGCCCGCTGCCCGACCAGCCATTCAAGGATGAACTGGTCCATCTCTGGCACTTCGCCAATGCCTGCGAAGGCCGGCGCGGAAAGCCATCGGCGATGCAGGGCATCAACGACTATAACTTCGAGATCGAAGGCGATCTGGGCGATCCGGACGTGTGTACCGTCGAGATTTCCGAACGCAAGCGTGGCAGCCCCCTCGACAAGCTGGTCGCCGAATTGATGATCGTTGCCAATTCCACGTGGGGCGGACTGCTCGCCGAAAAGAACGTCGCCTGCCTGTATCGTGCCCAGACCCAGGGCAAAGTGCGGATGACCACCTCGCCGCTGCCGCACGAAGGCCTCGGCGTGCCGCAATATGCCTGGATGACCTCGCCCTTGCGCCGCTACTGTGACATGGTCAATCAATGGCAGCTGATCGCATGTCTGAAGGGCGAAACGCCGGCTTTTGCGCAGAAGTCTGCCGAATTGTTCGGCGCGATGCGTGATTTCGAGGCGACCTACGCCGCCTATGCCGATTTCCAGCGCCTGATGGAGCGTTACTGGTGTCTGCGCTGGCTGCAGCAGCATGGCATTACGGAAATCGAAGCGACCGTGCGCCGCGAGCAGTTGGTCAAGCTCGATCATTTGCCGTTGTTGCTGCGCGTGCCTTCGGTGCCGGCCGATTGCGGACCGGGCAAGCGGCTGCGTCTGGCGGTCGAAACCATCGACCTGCTTGGTCCGGAGGTCAGTTGCCGCTACCTTTCTGCCTTGGACGAGGTTCAGCCCGAACTGGTCGAGGAGGAGGAAGCGCAGTGAATTTGGCAAAGGCACCTCTGCTCCTACGTCCGCTTCGCTGGCTAGCAGTCTTGCCGCCGGTTGCGCTGGCCATAGGTTTCTCGGCTGCTTTTCACGTGGCCCTGATTTGGGGCGTCAGTTTTTCATATCCGGATGCTTCGAAGGCCATGCGCGAAAAGGCGCTGGACATCATTCTGGTCAATGCGAAATCGGCGAAGAAGCCGACCAATGCGCAGGCACTGGCGCAGGCCAATCTGGACGGTGGTGGCAATACCGATGAAAACCGGCGGCTCAAGACACCGTTGCCACCGACGCAGCAGCAAACATCGGGCACCGAAATCGAGCGTATGCAGCGCCGCATGCGCGAACTGGAGGTCGCGCAGCAGAAAATGCTGACCGAGGCCAAGACGGCGCGCGCCGTCGCGGCCGCCCGCAACGCGGCCGAACAGCCAACGCCTTCGCCCAGCGTCAGCGGCCTCGACCTAGCCGAATCGGCGCGGGCTATGGCGCGCCTGGAAGGCGAAATCAACAAGAGCGTCGATGAGTACAACAAGCGTCCACGCAAGAAGTTTATCGGTGCGCGGACGGAAGAGTACCGCTTCGCACAGTACATCGAGGACTGGCGCCAGAAGGTCGAACGTATCGGGACCCTGAACTACCCGGAAGCGGCACGTGGCAAACTATATGGTTCTCTGGTGTTGAGTGTGTCGATCAACCACGACGGCAGTCTCAACCGGGTCGATATCAATCGTTCCTCCGGGTACAAGGTGCTCGATGAAGCCGCTCGGCGAATCGTCCAGATGGCGTCACCTTACTCACCATTTCCCCCGGAAATCCGGCGCGATACCGACATTCTGGAAATCACCCGGACCTGGTATTTCACCCAGGGCGACCAGCTCTCGGCAAAATGACCGACCGTTATTGCGTGCTCGGCAACCCGGTTGCCCATTCCCGTTCGCCAGCCATCCATGCGCAATTCGCCGCGCAGTGCCGGCAGGATCTGCTCTACGAAGCCCTGCTGGCGCCGCTCGACGGCTTTGTCGAAACGGTGCGCCAGTTCGTCGCCGCCGGCGGCAAGGGGGCGAATGTCACCGTCCCGTTCAAGGAAGAAGCCTTTCGCCTCAGCACCCGGCGCAGCGCACGCGCCGAGCGTGCGGGGGCCGTCAATACGCTGGCCTTCGCCGGGGGCGAAATATATGGTGACAACACCGACGGCGCCGGACTGGTGCGCGACATCGAGGCCAATCTCGGGGTTCAAGTGGCCGGCAAGCGTGTCCTGCTGCTCGGTGCGGGTGGCGCCGCGCGCGGCGTGATCGCGCCCTTACTGGCCTGCCGCCCGGCCAGTCTGTTCATCGCCAACCGCGGCGCCGACAAGGCGGAAGCGCTGGCCCGACAGTTTTCGGACCTTGCTGCGGTCGACGCCGGAAACTTTGCCAAAACTGCGAGCAGAAGTTTCGATGTCGTCATCAACGCCACCTCGGCCAGCCTGGCCGGTGAAGCCTTGCCGCTGCCAGCCGGCATCTTCGCGCCGGGCAGCCTGGCTTACGACATGATGTACGGCAAGGGCGAAACGCCGTTCCTGGCTTTGGCCAGCTCGCAGGGCGCGGCGCAACTGGCCGACGGCCTAGGCATGCTGGTCGAGCAGGCTGCCGAAGCCTTCCTGGTCTGGCGCGGGGTGCGGCCGGACAGCGCGCCCGTTCTGGCGGCATTGCGCGAACAATTGAAGGCATGAGGCAGCTGGGCCGCTGGCTCAAGTGGGGACTGCTCGGCCTGATTGGCCTCTTTCTTGTCTGGCAGTTGTGGCTGCTTGGTTGGGTGTTGCTGTGGAAGTGGGTCGATCCCGGCACGACGCGCTTCATGGAAATCCGTCTCGGCGAACTGCAGGCCAAATATCCGGAGGCCCAGCTGAAAAAGCAGTGGGTTCCCTATGAGCGGATTTCGCCGCACCTGAAGCGCGCCATTATCGCCTCCGAAGACGCAAAGTTCGTCGATCATGAAGGCTTCGACTGGGATGGCATCCAGAAAGCGATGGAAAAAAACCAGAAAAGAGGTCGTACGGTGGCCGGTGGTTCGACCATCAGCCAGCAACTCGCCAAGAACCTTTTCCTGACGCCGACCAAATCGTATTTCCGCAAGGCCGAGGAGGCCATCATCACGTTGATGCTGGAAAACCTGTGGAGCAAGCGGCGAATATTCGAGGTGTAT
This sequence comes from Dechloromonas sp. UBA6271, assembly GCA_002440665.1. Classification (GTDB taxonomy): domain Bacteria; phylum Pseudomonadota; class Gammaproteobacteria; order Burkholderiales; family Rhodocyclaceae; genus Azonexus. Next base: position 166,314 of record DJUX01000004.1, on the reverse strand, counting down.
CTGAACGTTATCGAATGGGGCAACGGTGTGTTCGGCGCCGAAGCGGCAGCGCGCCACTATTTCGGCATCGGCGCCGCCCAGTTGGGCCCGGAGCAGGCGGCGAAACTGGCCGGCATGGTGCCCAATCCGCGTTTTTACGACCGCAACCGCAATGCGCCGGGTCTGGCACGCAAGACGGCGATCATCCTGGCCCGCATGCCGTCGGCCGAAGTGCCTTGATTTTGTAAGAACCCCGACATTCGCCGGGTGCTAGAATGATGGCCCGTTTGCGGCACTGCACCATGAGCGAAGAAAACCAGATTTCCGACACCGAAGACTTGCAGGAGCGCCTCGCCGAGGTGCAGGTTCTGCTTGCCCGGCACAAGCTGGTCGAGGATCTGGTCCATCGGCAGGAAGGCCCGCGTCATGATCTGGTCGAGGACATCGTTCACAAGCAGCATCTGAACGAACTGCAGGCCAGGCTGGCGCCGATGCACCCGGCGGATATCGCTTACATCCTCGAAGCGCTGCCGCTCGACGAGCGTCTGATCGCCTGGGATCTGGTCAAGGCCGAGCGCGAAGGCGAAATTCTGCTCGAAGTGTCGGATGCGGTGCGCGAGACGCTCATCGACTCGATGGAGCACACCGAACTGCTGGCAGCGGCGGAGACGCTCGATGCCGACGAGTTGGCCGATCTTGTTCCAGATTTACCGCACGATGTCGTCGCCGACGTCTTCCAGTCGCTGTCGGTCGAAGAGCGCGAGCAGCTGCGGGCGGCGATGTCCTACCCGGAGGATTCGGTCGGTTCGATCATGGATTTCGAGATGGTCACCGTCCGTGAAGACGTGACGCTCGAAGTCGTACTGCGCTACCTGCGTCGCTTTGAAGAATTGCCCGACCATACTGACCAGCTTTTCGTCGTCGACCGCGAAGAACACCTCAAGGGCGTGCTGCCGCTGAACATCCTGCTGGTCAACGAGGTCGAGGTCGAAGTCGGCGCGCTGATGCAGACCGACTTCGTCGAACTCGAACCCGACGACCTCGCCGAAGAAGCCGCCAAGGCCTTCGAGCGTTACGACCTCGTCTCGGCGCCGGTTGTCGACCCGGATGGCAAACTGGTCGGCCGGGTTACCGTCAATGCCGTGGTGGACTTCATCCGCGAGGAAGCCGAGAGCGAGCAACTGGCGCAGGCCGGTCTGCGCGAGGAGGAAGACATTTTCGCCTCGGTCTGGGACTCGGTGAAAAACCGCTGGGCTTGGCTAGCCATCAACCTTGTGACGGCTTTCGTTGCTTCCCGGGTGATTGGTGCCTTCGAGAATTCGATCGAAAAGCTGGTGGCGCTGGCGGCGCTGATGCCCATCGTTGCCGGCATCGGCGGCAACTCCGGCAACCAGACGATCACCATGATCGTGCGTGCCATCGCCATGGGCCAGGTCCAGCCGGATGCGGCGCGCCGGTTGCTGCGCAAGGAGCTCGGCGTCGCCACGATTAACGGCCTGATCTGGGGCACCCTGCTCGGCATTGCAGCGTGGTGGCTTTACGGCAGCTTCAAGCTCGGCATCGTGATGACCTCGGCGATGACGCTCAACCTGCTGCTCGCCGCCTCGGCTGGCGTCGGCATACCGCTGCTGCGCCAGAAATTCGGCGCCGACCCGGCAGTCGGTGGCTCGGTGATGATCACTGCGCTGACCGACTCCGGCGGCTTTTTCATCTTTCTCGGGCTGGCGACGCTGTTCCTGATGTAGGGCGGCTGGAAAATCGCCGGTTTTTCGCTGTCGACCGCAACAATCAGTGGGCGTCGGGTGTCAGCAGCTTGAGGCCGACGATGCCGGCGACGATCAGCCCGATGCTGACCAGCCGCGCGACTTCCCGCGATTCGCCGAACAGGAATATCCCGAGAATGGCGGTGCCGACGGCGCCGATGCCGGTCCACACCGCGTAGGCGGTACCGAGTGGCAACACCTTCAGCGACCAGCCGAGCAGCACGACGCTCGCCACCATCGCCAGCAGCGTACTGACGCTCGGCCAAAGGCGGCTGAAGCCCTCGGTGTATTTCAGCCCGACCGCCCAGCCGATCTCGCAGAGGCCGGCGATGAGCAGGACGAGCCAGGCGCTGCCGGAATTCACTTCAGGCTGGCGAAGTAAGCGTCTGCCGCGGCGATCGTCGCGGCGATATCCGCGTCGCTGTGCGCCGCCGAGACGAAGCCGGCCTCGAAGGCCGAGGGGGCGAAGTAATGGCCGGCGTCGAGCATGGCATGGAAGAAGCGGTTGAAGGCTTCCTTGTCGCAGGCCAGCACTTCATCGTAGGTGCCGGGGCACTTCTCGGCGAAATAAAGGCCGAACATGCCGCCGACGTTCTGCGCGGCGAAGGCGACGCCATGTTTGTTCGCCGCTGCGACCAGTCCGTCGCACAGCGCCTTGGTCTTTGCGGTCAACGCCTCGTAGAAGCCTTTTTCCTGAATCAGCTTCAGCGTGGCGAGGCCGGCGGCAGTGGCGATCGGGTTGCCGGAGAGCGTGCCGGCCTGATAAACCGGGCCGAGCGGGGCGATCTGCTCCATGATTTCGCGCTTGCCACCGAAAGCGCCGAGCGGCATGCCGCCGCCGACCACCTTGCCGAAAGTGGACAGGTCGGGGGTGATGCCGAACAGGCCCTGTGCGCTCTTCAGGCCGACGCGGAAGCCGGTCATCACTTCGTCGAAAATCAGGACGGCGCCGTGTTGGGTGCACAGTTCGCGCATGGCTTTCAGGAATTCCGGGGTGGGGGCGATCAGGTTCATGTTGCCGACCACCGGTTCGACGATGACGGCGGCGATCCGTTCGCCATGTTGCGCGAACGCGTCGGCAAGTTGCTGCGGATCGTTGTAGGCAAGCACCATGGTGTGCTGCGCCAGATCGGCCGGCACGCCGCTCGAGGACGGGTTGCCGAAGGTCAGTGCGCCGGAGCCGGCCTTGACCAGCAGGCTGTCGGAGTGGCCGTGGTAGCAGCCCTCGAACTTGATCAGCACGTCGCGGCCGGTGTAGCCGCGGGCCAGGCGGATGGCGCTCATCGTCGCCTCGGTGCCCGAGGAAACGAGGCGGACCATGTCCATCGACGGCACCAGTTCGCACAGCAGATCGGCGATCTCGACTTCCTTCTCGGTCGGCGCGCCGAAGGACAGGCCATCCACCGCCGCAACCTGCACGGCAGCAATTACGTCGGGGTGGGCGTGGCCGAGGATCATCGGCCCCCAGGAGCCGACGTAGTCGACGTACCACTTGCCGTCGGCGTCCTGCACCTTCGGGCCGACGCCTTTCTGAAAGAAGCAGGGCGTGCCGCCGACCGAGCGGAAGGCGCGCACCGGCGAATTGACGCCGCCGGGAATGTGGCGCTGGGCGCGTTCGAACAGTTGCTGGTTGCGTGAGGTCATGGCGTGGCTTCCTCGAATAATCGTTGGTAGGCGGCGGCGCGCGCCGCGATGTCTGGCGCGCCGAAAAGGTCGGTGATGACTGCGAGCAGGTCGGCCCCGGCGGTGAGCAGCGGCGGTGCGTTGTCCAGCGTAATGCCGCCGATGGCGCAGGTGGCTGCGGTCAACGTGGTTTTTGCCTTGGAAAACAGGTCGACCGCAGCGGTCGGCGCCTTGGGCTTGGTCGGCGACGGATAGACCGCGCCGAAGGCGATGTAGTCGACGCCGGCGGCGGCGGCCGCCTGGGCGGTCGCGAAATCGGCATAGCACGAGGCGCCGAGGATGCGCTCCGGCCCGAGCATGGCGCGTGCGGCGATCAGGTTGCCGTCGTCCGCGCCGAGGTGCACGCCGTTGGCCTTGACCAGAAAGGCCAGGGCGAGGTCGTCGTTGATCAGCAGGGTGGCGCCAAAACGGTGGGTCAATTCGCGCAGGGCGCGGGCGCGTGCGGCGCGTTCCGGCATCGCGCTGTGTTTGTCGCGGTATTGCACGATGCGGCAGCCACCGGCCAGCGCGGTTTCGACGTCGGCCAGCAGGCGGGCGCCGTCGGCGGCTTCGGGCGTGATGGCGTAGAGGCCGCGCAGCTTATTTCTCGCCATCGTCCTTGTCTTGTTCCCTGGATTCGTCGTCCTCGCCACGTGCCCAGAAAAAGCGGTCGGGGATGAACTGACCCATGCCGGGCCGGAAGCCGTTGGCCAGCGTCTGCCAGGTGTAGTCCTGGGCGTCGCGCACGGCATCCGCGATGCTGGCACCGCCGGCCACGCAGCCGGCGATGGCCGAGGCCAGCGTGCAGCCGGAGCCGTGGTAACTGCCGGGCAGCCTTTCCCAGCGGTCGCGGCGGATAACGCCGTTGGCACCGTACAGGGTGTTGACGACCTGCGGCGTATTTTCGTGCGTGCCGGTAATCAGTACGTATTGCGCGCCCATTTCGATCAGGCGCTCGGCGCAGGTGTCGATCGACGGTTCGCTCTCGTCCTCGTCGCTTTCGGCCAGCCGCCGCGCTTCGGGCGCGTTGGGCGTGAGCAGCGTGGTTTGCGGCAGCAGCATTTCGCGCATCGCCGAGATGAGTTCCTCGCCGGAGAATTCGTCGCCGCGCCCGGAGGCGAGCACGGGGTCGAGGATTAGCGGAATGTCGGGGTAATCGGAGACGATTTCGGCGACCGTCAGCACGTTTTCGACACTGCCCAGCACGCCGACCTTGAAGGCGGCGACCTGCATGTCTTCCAGCAGCGCCCGCGCCTGGCGTTCCAGTGTCTCGGCGGCGACCGGATGCACACTCTCGACCCCGACCGTATCCTGAACCGTGATGGCCGTCAGCGCCGACAGCGGATGGCAGCCGAGGCTGGCCAGCGTTAGCAAATCCGCCTGGATGCCGGCGCCTGAAGTCGGGTCGCTGGCGGCGAAGACAAGGACGAGCGGCGGCGTGGGGGCGATGGTATTCATGAGCTGCCGCAGACGTGGCGAAGCGGGCGGCGATTGAGTAAGATGGCCGGATTTTATCCGAATCCGGCTGCCGACAACGACCCACATGAGCGACCAAAAAAACTACAAGACTTGGATGTGTCTGATCTGCGGGTTCATCTATGACGAGGCAAGCGGTATTCCCGACGAGGGCATTCCGCCCGGAACTCGCTGGGACGATGTGTCGATGAATTGGGTCTGTCCCGAATGCGGCGCCCGCAAGACTGATTTCGAGATGGTGGAAATTTGACGGCAGCGTAGTATGATACGCCGCTAGAATAGCCTCCTGACGAGGGGTAAGGGGACTTAATTGGCTGACTTAAGCAGGCTGCGCGACGTCAAGGTAATGGTCATTGACGACAGCAATACGATCCGGCGAAGTGCGGAGATTTTTCTCACGCAGGCCGGATGTCAGGTCGTGCTCGCGGAAGATGGGTTCGATGCGCTGGCGAAAATCGCCGATCATCAGCCGAAGGTCATTTTCTGCGACATCATGATGCCGCGCCTTGACGGCTATCAAACCTGCTCCCTCATCAAGAAGAATGCCCGATTCAAGGCAACGCCGGTAATCATGCTGTCCTCTAAGGATGGCCTGTTCGATCGCGCCCGGGGTCGCATGGTCGGCTCCGACCAATACCTGACCAAGCCCTTCACCAAGGACAGTCTGTTGCAGACGGTCGCAATGTTTGCAGCGCCGGCTGCTTCCCAAATTTAATAAAGGTTCATGGAGCAATAATGCCCGTCAAGAATATCCTCGTCGTCGACGACTCTCCCACCGAGCGGTTTTTTTCGGTCGACTTGCTGACCAAGGCCGGTTACCAGGTAACAACCGCCGAAAGTGGGGAAGAGGGGATCGCCAAGGCAAAGGCAACCAAGCCCGATCTGATCCTGATGGATGTCGTGATGCCCGGGCTCAATGGCTATCAGGCGACCCGCACCCTGACCCGCGATGAGGAAACCAAGAATATTCCGGTCATCGTCTGTACCTCGAAAGGGCAGGAGACGGACAAGATCTGGGGTTTGCGTCAAGGCGCCGCAGATTACATTGTCAAACCGGTCAATCCGGACGAGTTGTTGAAGAAAATTGCGGCGTTGCCCTGACCTGAATGGCTAAGAAAACCAGTCTTCGGGATTTTCAGGAGTACCTCGCCGGTCGCCTCACGACCGCCGCACAGGGGCGTAGCGCCTCGTCGTGGCTGGGCGTACGGGCGGGCGAGGAGAACTGGCTGATCGATCTGTCGGACAGTGGCGAGATTGTCCAGGTGCTGAAGCTGACTGCGGTTCCGCTGACCCGGCCGTGGTTCGCCGGGATCGCCAATATCCGTGGCAGCCTGCATGCCGTAGCCGATTTCTCGGTGTTCTGCGGGGGGGCGCCGACGCCCCGCAACAACAATACCCGTTTGCTGCTGGTTGGCAGCAAGTTCGGCGCCAACGCCGCCTTGCTGGTCACCCGCATGCTGGGTCTGAAGAACCCGGAAGATTTTACCGCTGAGCCGACAGATCTGGCCGCACCGGTATGGGGATCGGTGCGCTACACGGACAGTCAGGGCGCCATCTGGCGCAAACTCTCGGTGCGCGATCTGCTCGCCGATAACGATTTCATGAATATTGGGGTCTGATTCTTTCAGATCACTAGCGGAGGATAAACATGGCGTTCAGCTTGAAGAACCTTGGGCTTGGCAGCAAGGAAAATACGGATTCACCGATGACAGTCGCGGAAGGTCCAGCATCGGATGCGCCAGCGAAATCCGGGTCATCCCTGTTGCCGGCGTTCTTCGCCCAGCAGCCGGTTATCCAGCAGATGAAGACCTTGGGCGGCATCTTCGTGGTGCTCCTGCTCGCCATTGCTACTCTGGTGTTCTTCAACAGTCGCGAATCGGCGTATGGCACCGCCTACGTTGCGGCTTCCGGTGAAATGCGCATGCTCTCCCAGCGACTGGCCAAGGCTTCGACGCTGGCGCTGCAGGGTAATCCGGCGGCCTTCAAGCAGCTGAAGGATTCGCGCGAAACGTTCAGTCAGCTGCTGGAGCGACTGACCTCCGGCGGCGAGGTCGGCGGCATCAATGTCCCGGCCTCACCGGATGCGGTCCGCCCCCAACTTGAAGCGCTGACCAAGCTCTGGGCCGATACGGACCGCGACGCCATGGCCGTGATCGAGCAGGAGGCCAACCTGGTGGCGCTGGGCAAGAGCGTGGCCACCATCGACAACGAAAACCCGGTCATGCTGGAGCTGGCCGAGCAGGTCGCCGCCCTCAAGCTGCAATCGGGCGGCGGGGCCAGGGAAATTGCCGCGGCCAACCAGCTGGTGATGTTGACGCAACGTATCGCCAAGAATGCCTCGGCGCTGCTGGTCGGTGACGAAATCAACCCCGAAGTGGCCTTCCTGCTGGGTAAGGATACCAACGCTTTCCGCGACATCCTGCAGGCTTTGAGCAAGGGCAGCAACGATGCGGATACGCGCGAGAAGCTGGGCGATCTCGACAAGGCCTTCAAGTCTTACCAGGCTGCCGTGGGCAGTATTCTTGGCAACATGCAGCCACTGGTGCTTTCCAAGCAGGCTGGCGCCCGCATCTTCCGCGGCAGCGAGGACTTGCTGAAAGCCACGGATGACCTGGCCGGGGGCTTCCAGCAGCAGCTTTCGGAAGGTGGCCGTTTCATGTTGCTGCTGCTTGGCCTGGTCGTGCTGGCGGTTGCTGCGCTGGCCTTGCTGGCCAAGATCTACCTCGACGATACGCGGCGCCGTGCGGAAGACGCGGAACTGCAGCGCCAGTCATCCGAGCAGACCAACCGGGAAAATCAGGATGCGATTCTGCAACTGATGAACGAACTGGGCGACCTCGCCGACGGCGACCTGACAACCAGCGCGACAGTGAGCGAGAACATCACTGGCGCCATTGCCGACTCGATCAACTATACGATTGAAGAACTGCGTCTGCTGGTCGGCCGCATCAACGACGCTGCGAATCGGGTGACGGCGGCCACGGAAATTGCCCGCCAAACTTCGGCGGAACTGCTCTCTGCTGCCGAACGGCAATCCCGCGAGATTCAGGATGCCGGCCAGTCGGCGCTCGAAATGGCGCGTTCGATGAGCGAGGTGTCGGGCAGTGCGACCCAGTCAGCCCAGGTGGCCCGCCAGTCGCTGGCCGCCGCCGAAAAGGGTACGCAGGCGGTGGAAGACTCAATCAAGGGCATGGACGAAATCCGCAACCAGATCCAGGAAACCTCGAAGCGGATCAAGCGCCTCGGCGAAAGCTCCCAGGAGATCGGTGAAATCGTTGAGCTGATCTCGGACATTACCGAGCAGACCAACGTGCTGGCGCTCAACGCTGCCATCCAGGCGGCATCGGCGGGCGACGCGGGTCGCGGCTTCACCGTGGTTGCCGAGGAAGTGCAGCGCCTGGCGGAACGTTCCGCAGAGGCGACGAAGCAGATTGCGGCGATCGTGAAGACCATTCAGACCGATACGCAGGATGCGGTATCGGCCATGGAACAGTCGACGCAGGGTGTGGTCGAGGGAGCCAAGCTCTCCGACGCGGCAGGTCAGGCGCTGGCCGAGATTGGTCATGTGTCGCGCAATCTTTCCGACCTCATCGAAAACATCTCGACATCGACGCAGAGCCAGGCGGATTCGGCGACCGAGGTGGCGAAGCTGATGCAGGACATTCTGAGTGTGACGGAACAGACCACGGCCGGTACCCAGCGTACCGCGGCAGCGGTTGACGAACTGAATGCCCTGGCATCCGAACTCAAGGGTTCGGTTGCCGGCTTCAAGGTGGATTGAGCGGGATTCGCGAGAGACTATGAACGCGGCAACCGAATTCGACCTGGGTCCGCTGACCTGGGTCAAGGGGGAGATCGACCTGGCGCTCGCGCGTGCCACGGAAGCTCTCGGCCAGCATGAGTTGAGTGGCGAGGCGGCGCAACTCAGGTTCTGCCGCACCCATGTCCATCAGGTCCATGGTGCCTTGTCCATCGTCGGACTCGACGGCGTGACGCAGGTGACCGAATCCCTCGAGGCGCTGCTCAGCGCGCTGGAGGAGCGGCGCCTGCAACTGACAGCCGAGATTGTGGCGACGCTGACACAAGCCATGGCGGCTCTCGGCAAGTATCTGGACGATCTGGTTGCCGGCGAGCCGAACCAGCCGTTGCGTCTGCTGCCTGCCTATCAGGCACTGGCGGCGGCGCGTGGGCAGGGAGCGTGCAGTCCGACCGACCTGTTCTATCCCGACCTTTCGCTGCGCCCGACGAAGCGGGCCGTGCCGGTTGCCCCGCTCTCGGCTGAACAGTTGCATACCCTGCTCAAATCGGAGCGGGCACGTTTCCAGAGGGGCTTGCTGGCCTGGATGCAGCATACGACCGAGCCGCACGTCGCCCTCGAAAACATGCGGGCGGCGTTGGACAATATCGAAGCGACTCAGGAAGCCCCGGCAACGCGTTCGTTCTGGTGGGCGGCGCTGGCTTTCATCGAATCGCTGTTCGATCGACAAGGCGAGGCAGATACCGAATCCCGACAGTTGCTGGCCCGCATCGACACGCAGATTCGTCGCCTGCTGGAAGGATCGCACACCATCGCTGAACGCATGATGCGCGACGTTCTCTACGCCGTGGCCAAGGCGCCGGCCAATTCCAGCATGCTGGTTGCCGAAGTGCAATCGGTGTTCGGCCTGCCAGCCCTGATGCCGGCCAGTGTCGCCGAGCGCGAAGCCAACGTGCCGCAGGAGATTGCGCTGCGCCGCCTGCGCGATACGCTTGCGGGTACCGAAGAGCTGTGGAACAAGTTCTGCACCGGCAGCGCCTCGGCCCTGCCGGCTTTCGATCAGCACGCGCAAAGCTGCGCGGCGCTGACCAATGAAATCGGACATACCGATCTCAAGCGACTGGGGCAGAGTTTCGCCGCGCTGGCCGCCTGGCTTGCCGAGGATCCACGGCGCCACAACGATGCGGTGGCGATGGAAGTCGCGACCGCCATTCTGCTGCTGCAGAATGCCCAGGAGAATTTCCGTCGCCTCGGGATGGATTTTGCGCAGCAGGTCGACCTTATGGTCGCCCGTCTGTACGCCTGTATCGCCGGCAAGCCGGCTGGCGGCAATGAAGAACTGCCGCTGCTCGACGAAATGACCCGGCGCGCCCAGGAAAAACTGCTGGTCGGTCAGGTTGCACGGGAAATCCAGAACAATCTGGCGCAGGTCGAGCAGTCGCTTGACGGTTTCTTCCGCAATCCTGAAAAGGGTCATGACTTGGCGGCGCTGGATGGGCCGGTCAAGCAGATCGCCGGCGCCCTGACCATGCTCGGCCACTTTGGTGCCGTTTCCCTGTTGCAGGGTTGTGGCGCCCGCATCCAGCAATTTGCGCAGCCGGGCTACGCACCGGTTGCCGATGATTTCGAAGCAGTGGCACAACAGTTGTCGCTGCTCGGCTTCTTCGTCGATGCCCTGCAGAACGGTGAAACCGACTATGACGCGTTTGTCCGCCGCCTGCAGGGTGCACCGGCAAGCGCGGTGCAGGCGGCGGAGGCGGAACCGTTAGCGGCGCCAAGTGTTGAGATTCCGGTCGAACAGCCTGGGCAGGAAACGCAGGTGTTCTTCGAGGAATTCAGGGAGACGCCACAAGAATTCGTTTTCCGCGAAGAGCCCGTTTACAGCCCGCCGCTCGGCGACATGGCGGACACCATCCTGACTTTCGAAACCGGCAACGAGGCATGGCAGCCCGAGATCGCCGCACCTGCTTCGTGGCAGCAGCCGGAAGCGTTGGCGCCTTCGCCGCAGACGCTGGAACTGGCGCAATCGAGCCACGAGGCAATCGATGCCGAATTGCTGGGGATCTTCCTCGAAGAGGCGCACGAGGTCCTGGCCAGCATCGGTGAGCAGTCCGCCGTGCTCGCCGGCGATCGCAGCAATGTCGAGGCCCTGACGACGATTCGTCGCTCGGCCCACACGCTCAAGGGCAGTGGCCGCATGGTCGGCCTCAACGACATGGGCGAAACTGCCTGGGCCCTGGAGCAGACCCTGAACATGTGGTTGCGCCAGGACATGGCAGTCTCCTCCGACCTGCTGGTGCTGATTGCCGAAGCCCACGCCCTGTTCTCGCGCTGGGTCAACGCTCTCGAGCAGGGCGGCGGCGCGATCCCGGATCCGACGACGCTGGTCGCCATGTGCGAACTGTTGCGTAGCCAGGAGGCCTCGGCAGTCGTCCAGTCCCTCGATGCTACGCCGGTGCAGCAGGTGGAACTGCCGGCCGCGGTGGCCGACGAGGCGCCGTCAGTCGTTCTCGATCTGCCGCTCGATACCGGCTGGGAAACGCCAGCGCCCGCCATGCCGGCGGAGGCGCCGCCGGAGTACGTGCCGCCAAGCGCGGAAGAAGTTCTGTTCGATTGGTCTGCAGAGCCGCCGGCGCCGGCAGAAAGCCTGCCGCCGGAGACAGTCGAGCCGCCAGCCGTGCAGATGCCCTGGGACGATACTGTACAGGTATTTACCGACCAGCCGGCGCCGCAAGACGAATGGTTGCGGTCGACCCCAGAAATTGCCGAGATTCCGGCAATTCCCGCGGCTCCGACTCTCTACGACATCTTCAGCGACGAAGCGCGCGGTCATCTGCAGACGCTGATTGATGCCTATGCGGACCTCGAGGCCAGTCCTCAGCTATCGACCTCCTTCGAAATGACGCGTGCCGCCCATACGCTGGGCGGTATCGCCGCGACCGTCGGCTTGATGCCGCTGAACCGCCTCGCGCTTGCGCTCGAGCACGCGCTTATGCGCCGTGACAACTCCGGTCGGCCAGACAGTATTGAAGGACTGGAAACAGTCCGCCAAGCCATCATTACTCTGGAAGCCATGTTTGCCGGGCTGGCCAGACAGGAAGCGCCGGAGGAGCAGATCCAGCTGATTTCCGCCCTCGAGGAAATATTCCTCGTTGCGCCAGAACCCGAAATTGTCCCATCCTGGTCAGAGACCCCGTTCGTCGACGAGGTATCGGTGGTGCCTGAGCCTGTCGTGCCGACGGTCGAGGCTGCTGCCGCGGCCCCTCTGCCTGTCGTGTCGCGGTTGCAGGACGAGCTCGACGAGCAGTTGCTGCCGATCTTCCTCGAAGAAGCCCAGGATCAGCTGCGCGAACTGACCGTACAGCTGCGCCTCTGGCGGGGCGACCTGGACAGCGATTCCCAGCCGCACGCCATCGCGCGCCTGCTTCATACGTTCAAGGGCAACGCCCGGATGGCCGGTGCGATGAACCTCGGCGAGTTCACCCACCTGCTGGAGTCTCGTGTCGAGGATATCCTGCGTGCCGGCAGTGCGACGCCAGCTTTCATCGATGAAATCGAAAGTGGTTGCGATACGCTGGCCCAGGCCACCGAGCGCCTGCGTCGTGGCGAAGCCGGGATTCCCGAGCCGATCGTGGCGGCGGCGGGCGAAGCCGCGGTGGCGACGGCTTCGACGGTTGCCGTGCCGCTGGAGGTCGAACGTGACCACGATGCCGAGACGGGCGCCCATCGCGCTACCCTGCGCGTCCGCGCCGACCTGATTGACCGCCTGGTCAACGAGGCGGGCGAACTATCCATCGCCCGGGCGCGGATCGAAGGTGAAATGCGCAGCCTCAAGGGCTCGCTGCTCGATCTGACCGAGAACGTGATTCGTCTGCGCCGCCAGTTGCGCGAAATCGAAATTCAGGCCGAAGGCCAGATCCAGGCCCGTGTTGCGCAGGCGCACGACGGCCAGGCCGATTTCGACCCGCTCGAACTTGACCGTTTCACCCGCTTCCAGGAACTGACGCGCTTCATGGCCGAGTCGGTCAACGACGTCGCGACCGTGCAACAGAGCCTGCTCAAGAACCTGGATGACGCTAACGCGGCGATCATCGCCCAGGCCCGCCTCAACCGCGGCCTGCAGCAGGAACTGATGGGCGTGCGCATGATGCCGTTCGCCAGCCAGGCCGAGCGTCTGTTCCGCATCGTCCGCCAGACGGCGAAAGAACTCGGCAAGCGGGCCAACTTCGACATCGTCGGCGGCCAGGTCGAATTGGACCGTTCGGTGCTCGACAAGATGATGGCGCCGCTCGAACACATGCTGCGCAATGCCGTGGCCCACGGCATCGAAACGCGCGACGAGCGGCAGGTCACCGGCAAGTCGGAAATCGGCGAAATCACCGTTTCGCTGGCCCAGGAAGGCAATGAAATCATCCTTTCGATGGCAGACGACGGTCGCGGGCTCGACGGCGAGCGCATTCGCGCCCGCGCCGAGGCACTCGGCCTGCTGATGCCGGGCGAGCAGGCGGACGAAGCGCTGCTCTATGACCTGATCTTCCGTCCGGGTTTCTCGACCGCCGGTGAAGTCAGTCAGTTGGCCGGTCGCGGCGTCGGCATGGACGTTGTCAAGACCGAAGTCAGCGAACTCGGCGGGCGCATCGAAATCCTGTCGCAGCTTGGCCGGGGGACGACTTTCCGCCTCTACCTGCCGCTGACCCTGGCTGTTACCCAGACCCTGCTGCTGCGTGTCGGTACGCAAATGTATGCCGTGCCGTCGACAATGATCGAGCAGGTTCTGGAGCTCAAGGAAGCGCCGCTTTCCGAACTGCGCCAGCGCGGCGAGGTGGAATGGATGGGCAACCGCTATCCCTTCCATTTCCTGCCGCATCTTCTCGGCGATGCCGGGGCCGTTCCCGAAGCGCAGCGCCGTTACTGGATTCTCTTGCTGCGTTCCGGTTCGCAACGTGTCGCGGTTCAGGTCGACGAACTTCGGGGCAATCAGGAAGTCGTCGTCAAGAATATCGGCGCCCAACTGTCGCGGGTGGTCGGTATTGCCGGCGCCACAGTGCTCGGCGATGGCCAGGTCGTACTGATCCTCAATCCCGTGGCGCTCGCCAGCCGGGCTCCGCTGGTCAGTGTCCAGAATGCGATCCCGAGCGTGGTAGCACCGGTTACGACAGCCGTCGCTGCGTTGCCTACGGTGATGGTGGTCGACGATTCGCTGACCGTGCGCAAGATCACCAGCCGCCTGCTGACGCGCGAAGGTTATCAGGTCATCCTGGCCAAGGATGGCGTCGATGCGCTGGAGCAGTTGCTCGAAGTGGTCCCCGATGTCGTGCTTTCCGATATCGAAATGCCGCGCATGGACGGCTTCGATCTGGTGCGCAACATCCGCGCCGACAAGCGGCTCGCGGGCTTGCCGGTGATCATGATCACCTCGCGTATGGCCGACAAGCATCGCAACCATGCATTTGAAATCGGTGCCAGCCATTACCTCGGCAAGCCTTACAACGAGGACGAACTGCTGGGGCTGATTGCCGGCTACATCAAGGCGAAACAGGCTTTTTGACAATTGCGTAACGGGCCAGGGTCTCGGCTCTGGCCTGCGCATGATCGACGATCGGCGCCGGGTAGTCGCGGCCGATCACCGTACCCACCGCTTCCTGCTCCAGCCGCCCCATCTGCCAGGGAGCATGGATATATTTGTTCGACACCCTGCCCAGCTCAGGCACGTAGCGGCGAATGAACTTGCCCTCGGCATCGAATTTTTCGGACTGCGTGACCGGATTGAAGATGCGGAAGTAAGGCTGGGCATCGCAGCCGCTCGAAGCTGCCCACTGCCAGCCGCCGTTGTTGGCCGAGAGATCGAAATCGTTGAGCTGTTCGGTGAAATATTTTTCACCGAGTCGCCAGTCGATGCCGAGATCCTTGCACAGGAATGAGGCGACGACCATGCGCAGGCGGTTGTGCATCCAGCCGCAGTGATTCAGCTGACGCATCGCGGCATCGACGAGCGGGTAGCCGGTCCGCCCCTCGCACCAGGCAGCGAAACCTTCAGGCCAGTTTTTCCATTGGATCGCATCGTATTCCGGCTTGAAGGCATGGCCGGCGACACGCGGAAAATGGTCGAGAATCATGAAATAGAAGTCGCGCCAGATCAGCTCGTTGAGCCAGGTGTCGGCTTCGCTGGCGAGGGCAGCGCGGACCAGTTCGCGAATCGAGATCGTGCCGAAGCGGAGGTGCACCGAGAGGTAGGAAACGCCCTTGATCGCCGGGAAGTCGCGCAGGGCGCCGTAGCGCGTGATGCGCCCGCGGCGGAACTCATCCCACAACTGGCGGGCGCCGGACATGCCGGGGCTGATATTCAACTCGGCGAGATTGGTGGCAACAAAGCCGATGTCGTCTAGAGCAGGCACCCCAGCCAACTCGCCGCCGCTGAAGCTGCCGTTGCACGGCCATTTGGCGCTGTCTGCTGCGGTCAACCGCTTCAGCCAGGCATTTTTGTACGGGGTAAACACCGAGAAAGGTTTTCCGGCCTGGGTCAGCACCTCGTCGCCATCGAAGATTGCCTGGTCCTTGCAGGCGTGAAATACAATTCCGGCAGCTTTCAGCGTTCCGGCAACGGTATTGTCGCGCTGTTTGGCGTAAGGCTCGTAGTCGCGATTGGCAAGGACTGCCGCTACGCCCAGCTTTTTTGCCAGTTCGGGAATCTCGTCGACGGCCCGGCCGTAGCGAACGATCAGCCCGCCGCCTTTGGCGCGCAGCGCGACATCCAGTTCGACCAGCGATTCATGGATGAAATGCACACGGCGATCATGTTTCGCTGGCAGCGCCTCCAGGATGTCGCGGTCGAAAACGAAGGCGCAATACACCTGTCGCGCCTCGGCAAGGGCCGCGCTCAGGGCGGCGTGGTCATGGTCGCGCAGGTCGCGGCGGAACCAGACGAGGGCTTTTTCGAGAATCATGGTTGGTTTGTACCCCGCCGACGATTAAAATTCCAGCATGGACAGCGTCAACCTCACCGATAACTTCCTGATCGCCATGCCGACCCTGGAAGACCCGTATTTTTCCCACGCCCTCGTCTATATTTGCGAACACAACGACAACGGCGCGCTGGGGATTATCGTCAACCGGCCGATCGACATGAATCTGGCGGGCCTGTTCGACAAGATCGACATCAAGCTCGATGCCGAGAACCTGGCCAACCTGCCGGTCTATTTTGGCGGCCCGGTCCAGCTTGACCGCGGCTTCGTACTGCATCGGCCGATCGGTCAATGGCAATCAACACTGGCGATCAACAGCGAAATCGGCCTGACCAGTTCGCGCGATGTGCTGGCGTCGGTCGGCAGTGCCGGCCTGCCAGCCGAAATCCTGGTCACCCTCGGCTACGCCGGCTGGGATGCCGGCCAACTGGAAGACGAGCTGGCGCAGAATTCATGGCTGACGGTGCCGGCGAAGGCCAGCATCCTCTTCGACATGCCGCCGGAGGAACGTCTGGCGGCGGCGATGCAGAAACTTGGCATCAGCTTCACCCAGCTTTCCGACGTCGCCGGGCATGCCTGAGGGCACGGTGCTCGCGTTCGATTTCGGTGAAAAACGCATCGGCGTCGCTACCGGTGAAACGCTGCTCGGCAGTGCTCATCCACTAACCGTGATCCACGCCGAATCGAACGATGACCGCTTCGCCGCCATCGGCAAGCTGGTCGCTGAGTGGCGGCCGGTGCAACTGGTGGTCGGTTTGCCGACCCACGCCGACGGCACGCCGCATGACATAACGCGTCTGGCGCAAAAGTTCGGCGAGCGTCTGCAGCGCCGCTTCAACCTGCCGGTTGGCTTTGCCGACGAACGTCTGACCTCGCTCGACGCCGAAGCGCGGCTGCGCGAAACCGGCCGCAACAGCAAATCCGCCAAGCCGCTGCTCGATGCGGTGGCCGCTCAACTCATCCTTCAAACCTGGTTCGAAAGCCCGCACCATGTCACCCCTGCCCAACCCTTTGCCTGACGCCGAGGCGCAGTGTCGCCAGCTGGCCGACCTGATTCGTTCCCAACTGCATCATCAGCCGGCGCTGCTCGGCATCTACAGTGGCGGCGCCTGGATCGCCGAACGCCTGAAGGAGCTGCTCGGTTTGCCGGAAGATATCGGCCTGATCGATGTTTCCTTCTACCGCGACGATTTTGCCGAGAAGGGCCTGCACCCGCAGGTCAAACCGACGGTGATCCCGTTCGATGTCGAGGGGCGTCACATCATCCTGGTCGACGACGTGCTGTTCACCGGCCGCACGACGCGCGCGGCGATCAACGAGCTGTTCGACTACGGGCGCCCGGCGTCGGTCGCCATGGCGGTGCTGGCGGACCGCGGCGGACGCGAGCTGCCGATCGGGGCGACCTACTGCGTCTGGGATGTCCACCTGCAGGACGGCCAGAGCCTGGTGCTCGGCAAGCAGGACGACGGCCGACTCGCCTGGAGGCTGGAACATGCATAACCCGCAACTGAACAAGGATGGCGAACTGATCCACCTGCTCTCCATCGAGGGTTTGCCGCAGCGCATCCTGACCCAGATTCTCGATACCGCGGCCTCCTTCATGGAAGTCTCGGCGCGCGAGGTCAAGAAGGTGCCGTTGCTGCGTGGCAAGAGCGTTTTCAACCTGTTCTTCGAGAACTCGACACGCACCCGCACCACCTTCGAGATCGCCGCCAAGCGCCTGTCCGCCGATGTCATCAATCTCGACATCAACAAGTCGTCGGCCAGCAAGGGCGAGACCCTGCTCGATACCATCGACAACCTGTGCGCCATGCACGCCAACCTGTTCGTTGTTCGCCATGCGTCGAGCGGCGCGCCTTATCTGATTGCCGAGCACCTGCAGAATATCGGGCGCGACGACGTGCATGTGGTTAACGCCGGTGACGGGCGGCATGCCCACCCGACGCAGGGCCTGCTCGACATGTATACGATCCGTCATTACAAGAAGGACTTCACGCAACTGCGCGTTGCCATCGTCGGCGACATCCTGCATTCACGCGTCGCCCGTTCCGACATCCATGCGCTGACTACGCTCGGTGTGCCGGAAGTCCGCGCCATCGGGCCGGAGACACTGTTGCCCAAGCATCTCGACAAGCTTGGCGTCCATGTTTTCCACGACATGGAGGAGGGACTCAAGGACGTCGACGTGATCATCATGCTGCGCCTGCAGAACGAACGCATGACCGGCGCCCTGCTGCCGTCGGCCGGCGAGTATTTCCGCCACTACGGCCTGACGCCGCAAAAGCTGGCGCTCGCCAGGCCGGACGCCATCGTCATGCACCCGGGGCCGATGAACCGCGGCGTCGAAATCCATTCGGCGGTGGCCGACGGCTCGCAGGCCGTCATCCTGCCCCAGGTCACCTTCGGCATTGCCGTGCGCATGGCCGTCATGAGCATCGTTGCGGGGAACTGACATGAATATCGAAATCAGGAACGGCCGTGTAATCGACCCGAAAAACGGTGTCGACCGCAACACATCGTTGTTCATTGCCGACGGCAAGGTGGCCGGGCTGGGCGAGGCACCGGCGGGGTTTGTCGCCGATGAGGCCATCGACGCCACGGGTTGTGTCGTCTGCCCGGGGCTGATCGACCTCGGCGCCCGCCTCAACAGCATCGAGGCCGAGCTGGCAGCCGCTGTGGCCGGCGGTGTCACCAGCGTCGTCGTCCCGCCCGATGCCGACCCGCCGCTCGACGAGCCGGAGCTGGCCGACCGCCTGGTCCATCGCGGCAAGGAAATCGGCAAGGCCCGCGTGCTGCCGCTCGGGGCGCTGACGCTGGGCCTGAATGGCGAGCGCCTGGCCGAACTGGCCGGCCTCAAGAAAGCCGGCTGCGTTGCCTTCTCGCAGGCCAACAAGCCGGTGGTCGATACCGAGGCCTTGCTGCGCGCCATGGAATATGCTGCCACCTTCGATTTCGCCGTCTGGCTGCAGCCGCAGGACTACTGGCTGTCGCGCAACGGCATCGCGCATGAAGGCGAGGTCGCCAACCGGCTGGGTCTGGCCGGCATTCCGGTCGCCGCCGAGACCATCGCCATCGCCACCATCGTCCAGCTGGCGCGCGACACCGGATGCCGGGTCCACCTGACGCGTCTCTCATCGGCAGCCGGCGTGGCGCTGGCCAGGCAGGCGGTGGACGAGGGCTTGCCGGTCAGCTTCGATATCGGCGTGCATCACCTGCTGCTGACCGAAAACGACATCGGCTTCTTCAATCCGCATGCCCGCTTCTGCCCGCCACTACGTGCGCAAAACGACCGTCAGGCACTGTCGACCGCAGCAGGCTCGGGATTGGCCGCGATCTGTTCCGATCACACGCCGGTTGGCGCCGACGACAAGTTGCTGCCCTTCGGCGAAGCCAAGCCCGGTGCCACCGGCCTCGAGGTGTTGCTGCCGCTGACGCTGAAGTGGGCCGAAGCGGCAGGCATCGCGCTGCCGCAAGCCCTGGAGAGAATCACCGCGGCACCGGCCGCGGTGCTCGGCCTGCCAAGTGGTCAATTGGCGGTGGGAGCGACTGCCGATGTCTGTATCTTCGATCCGCAAGCGACTTGGCAGCTGACGCCGGAAGCGCTGAAGAGCCGTGGAAAAAACTCGCCTTGGCAGGGCTACATGATGACCGGCAAGGTCAGGACAACGCTGGTTGGCGGCCGGGTGGTTTACTCGGCCTGAACCAGGCGGGCGACGGCCTCGGTCGTCGCTCCCTGAACTTCCAGCACCTTGCGCCGCGAAGTCTGGCCGCTTTTGAGGTTGACCGCGGATTTCGGCAGTTTCAGCGCTTCGGCGACGAACTTGACCAGCGCCTCGTTGGCCTTCCCGTCGACCGGCGGTGCGGCGAGGCGGATTTTCAGCGCGTCGCCATGCAATCCGGCAATTTCGGTTTTCTTGGCGCCGGGCTGGATGTGCAGGGTCAGCGTGACACGGCCATCGGCCGCAACGCGAAACCAGTCGCTCACAGGAAAAACAGCACAGCCTGCAGCAACAGGATGGCGACCAGCGGCGACAGGTCGATACCCGAAATCAGCGGAATGAAACGGCGTAGCGGGTCGAGCAGCGGCCGCGTCAGCTGATGGGCCGGGGCCGCCAGCGGCGAGTAGGGGTTGATCCACGACAGCACGGCTTGCAGGATCAGCGCGCCGATCAGGATATAGACGGCCAGCCGCAACAGGCCGCGGACGGCGAACCAGCCGACCATCAAGGCGATCGTCGGGCCGTCGGCAGCGAGCGGTTGGCCGGTGGCGCCGATGAGCAATCCGGCCAGCAGCAGTTGCAGCGCGAGGGCTGCGAACAGGCTCGACCAGTCCAGCCCGCCGATGCCCGGAATGATCCGGCGCAACGGCTTGACCGCCCAGTTGGTAAGCGTCATGACGAAACTTCCCAGCTGGCCGCCGAAGGGAACGCGCATGGCCTGCATCATGAAGCGCAGCAGGAACAGCGTGACGAAAAAACCGACGAACGCGTCGAGCAGGAAAACGACAGCTTGCATGATCAGCCGGCCCCGAGCAGCTTGCCGAGTTCCCGGCCGCGCGCCTCGGCTGCCTTGACGCCAGCGATGATGCCGTCCTTGACACCTTTTTCCGCCATCTTGTTGAGCGCCGCTTCGGTGGTGCCACCCTTTGAGGTGACGCGGTCGCGCAGTACCGCAGCCGGTTCGTCGGACTGGGCGGCCAGGGCCGCGGCGCCCTGCACCGTTTCGATGGCTAGCTGGCGGCCTTGCTCGGGCGTGAAGCCGAGATCGGCGGCGGCCTGCTGCAGGGCTTCGATGAACAGGAAGACGTAGGCCGGGCCGCTGCCGGAGAGCGCAGTGACGCCGTCCATCCTGCCTTCATCGTCAATCCAGACCGTGCTGCCGACTGCACTCAGCACGCAATCGGCGGCCTCGCGTTCGGCCGCGCTCACTTCGGGCAGCGGGCAGAGGCCGGTGATGCCGGCGCCGATCAGGGCCGGCGTGTTGGGCATGCAGCGGACAATCTTGCGATGGCCGCCGAGGAAGCGCGCCAAAGTGGCCAGATCGAGGCCGGCGGCGATGCTGACGACGACCGCCTGACCCAGCTTGCCGGCGAGCTGGGCAACTGCTTCCTTCATCTGCTGCGGCTTGACCGCCAGCACCAGCAGGTCGCCGACGTTGTCGAGCATTTCGGCCGTTTCCAGGCAGTTGACCGCGTAAGTCCGCTCCAGCTTTTCGCGCGCGGCGCTGCCCGGGTCGATGACGGTGATGTCGGCGGCGGCGAAGCCCTGTTTCAACATGCCGCCGATCAGGGCATTGGCCATGTTGCCGCCGCCAAGGAAGGTAATTTTCATGTGTGGTTTCTCTCACCAAAAATGGCCGTGCCGATGCGAACGATGGTCGCGCCTTCGGCAACGGCAGCTTCAAGATCGTGGGACATACCCATGGACAGGGAGTCGAGCGGAACACCGGCCGCCCGCACCTGCTCGAAAATTTCCCGCAGGCGGCAAAAAGGCGCGCGCTGGGCGGCGAAATCGTCGGTCGGCTCCGGGATCGCCATCAGGCCGCGCAAGGTCAGCCGCGGCAGGTCAGCGATCGCCTGGCACAGGGCCACGGCTTCTTCGGGAGCGCAACCGCTCTTGCTCGTCTCGCCGGAGACATTGACCTGAACGCAGATCTGCAGTGGCGGCAGGGCTGCCGGACGTTGCGCCGAGAGACGTTCGGCAATCTTCAGTCGTTCAATCGAATGCACCCAGGCAAAGTGTTCGGCCACCGGCCGTGTCTTGTTGCTTTGCAGCGGGCCGATGAAATGCCAGACCAGATCGAGGTCGACCGTAGCCAGCACCTTGTCGACACCTTCCTGCACGTAGTTTTCGCCGAACGCCCGCTGCCCGGCGCGGGCGGCGGCAACCACGCAGTCTGCCGGCCAGGTTTTGCTGACCGCCAGCAACTCGACTTTCTCCGGTGAACGGCCGGCGTTGCTCGCTGCCTTGACGATACGTGCCCTGACGGCTTGCAGGTTGGAGGCGATTGCACTCATAATTGTTTGGAATTCTTTGTGTTTCCAGTATACACGCGCCCTGAGGACGATCCGTATGGACATCACCGAACTGCTGGCCTTTGGAGTCAAGAACAAGGCCTCCGATCTTCATCTCTCCGCGGGACTGCCGCCGATGATCCGCGTCCATGGCGATGTGCGGCGCATCAACCTGCCGCCGATGGAGCACAAGGACGTGCACGGCATGGTGTACGACATCATGAGCGATACCCAGCGGAAGATTTACGAAGAAACGCTGGAATGCGACTTTTCCTTCGAAATTCCCAACCTGGCGCGTTTCCGGGTCAATGCCTTCAACCAGAATCGCGGTGCCGGCGCGGTGTTCCGGACCATTCCCTCGAAGATCCTGACGCTGGAAGACCTGAACTGCCCGAAAATCTTCAAGGATATTTCCGAATACCCGCGCGGTATCGTTCTGGTGACCGGGCCGACCGGTTCCGGCAAGTCGACGACGCTGGCGGCGATGGTCAATCACGTTAACGAGAACGACTACGCGCACATCCTGACGGTCGAGGATCCGATCGAGTTCGTGCATGAAGCGAAAAAATGCCTGATCAATCAGCGCGAGGTCGGGCCGCATACGCTGTCCTTCGCCAATGCGCTGCGTTCGGCGCTGCGCGAAGATCCGGACGTCATCCTGGTCGGCGAAATGCGCGACCTCGAAACCATCCGCCTGGCACTGACGGCAGCCGAAACCGGCCACCTGGTGTTCGCTACGCTGCACACCTCATCGGCCGCCAAGACCATCGACCGTATCGTCGACGTCTTCCCGGCGGCAGAAAAGGAAATGGTTCGCTCGATGCTTTCCGAATCGCTGCGTGCCGTCATTTCGCAGACGCTGCTCAAGACCAAGGACGGCAACGGCCGCGTCGCGGCCCACGAAATCATGATTGGCACCCCGGCCATCCGCAACCTGATTCGCGAGAACAAGGTGGCGCAGATGTATTCGGCGATCCAGACCGGCCAGAATTTCGGCATGCAGACGCTCGATCAGAACCTGCTCGAACTGGTGCGGCGCAACGTGGTGTCCGCAGCCGAAGCGCGGGCCCGGGCGACCAACAAGGACAACTTCCCCGGCTGAGCCGGCTCGATATCAGGGAGAGAGGGTTAGTTATGGAACGCGATCAGGCAATGAAATTCATGCACGACCTTCTGCGCCTGCTGGTGCAGAAGAAGGGCT
Organism: Dechloromonas sp. UBA6271; assembly: GCA_002440665.1. Classification (GTDB taxonomy): domain Bacteria; phylum Pseudomonadota; class Gammaproteobacteria; order Burkholderiales; family Rhodocyclaceae; genus Azonexus. The sequence continues at coordinate 143,501 of DJUX01000004.1, read as the reverse complement.
CCGACTTGTTCATCACCGCCAGTTTTCCGCCGGCGATCAAGGTGGACGGCAAGATCATGCCGGTTTCCAACCAGATTCTGACGCCGCAGCACACGGCCGAACTTGCCCGTTCGATCATGAACGACCGGCAGTCCGCCGAATTCGAAGCGACCAAGGAGTGCAACTTCGCCATTTCGCCGGCCGGTATCGGCCGCTTCCGGGTCAATACCTTCATCCAGCAGGGGCGCGTCGGCGTTGTCTGCCGCACCATCAACCAGAACATTCCGACCCTCGATGAACTCGGCCTGCCGCCGGTGCTCAAGGATGTCGCGATGACCAAGCGCGGCCTGGTCATCTTCGTCGGCGGTACCGGCACCGGCAAGACGACCTCGCTCGCCGCGCTGGTCGATTACCGCAACGAGAACACCTACGGCCACATCATCACCATCGAGGACCCGATCGAATTCGTCCACGAGCACAAGAACTGCATCGTCACCCAGCGCGAAGTCGGGGTCGATACCGACGACTGGAAGCCGGCGCTGAAAAATACCCTGCGCCAGGCGCCCGACGTCATCCTGATGGGCGAGATCCGCGACCGCGAGACGATGGACTACGCCATCGCCTTTGCCGAAACCGGCCACCTTTGTCTCGCCACGCTGCACGCCAACAGTTCCAACCAGGCGATCGACCGCATCATCAACTTCTTCCCGGAAGAGCGTCGCCATCAATTGCTGATGGATCTCTCGCTCAACCTGCGCGCCATGATCTCGCAGCGCCTGCTGCCCAAGAAGGACGGCAAGGGCCGACTGGCGGCGATCGAGGTGATGCTCAACTCGCCCTACATTTCCGACCTGATCTTCAAGGGCGAGGTGGGCGAGATCAAGGAGGCCATGAAGAAATCCCGGGAGCTTGGCATGCAGACCTTCGACCAGGCGCTGTTCGATCTCTACGACGAGGGCAAAATCACTTACGAGGATGCGCTGCGCAACGCCGACTCGCTGAATGACCTGCGCCTCAACATCAAGCTGCACGGCAAGGATTCCAAGGACCGCGACCTGACCACCGGCATCGGCCACCTCGACATCGTCTGACCGAGAGGTCCCGGAACGGACGATCCGGGATGCCTTGAGTTAAAATCGCATCACCCAGTTACCGCGCCCCGGACCTCCGGGGCGCAGCCTTTTGCGTCTCCAGGTTTCTCCCATGTCCGGCCTCAATCCCCAGCAGCGCGAAGCGATCCATTACCTCGACGGCCCCTTGCTGGTGCTGGCTGGTGCCGGCTCGGGCAAGACGCGAGTGATCACGCAGAAGATCGCCTATCTGGTGCAGGACTGCGGCTTCCAGCCGCGCAACGTGGCGGCAATCACCTTTACCAACAAGGCGGCGAAGGAGATGCAGGAACGGATCGGCAAGCTCCTGTCGCGGTCGACCGCCGAAGAGCTGCAAATTTCGACCTTCCATTCGCTCGGTGTGCGCATCCTGCGCGAGGAGGCCAAGGCCCTTGGCTACAAGCCGCGTTTCTCGATTTTCGATGCAGCCGATTGCGCCGGTATCATCGGCGACATCGCCAAGACCGTCGACAAGGCGACACTGCGCCGCCTGCAATCGATCATCTCCAACTGGAAGAATGCGCTGGTCACGCCAGAAGCAGCACGGCAGCTTGCCGGCAACGAGCACGAAGCGCTGGCCGCCCACGCCTACCTGTCCTACGAGGCGACGCTGAAAGCCTACCAGGCGGTCGATTTCGACGACCTGATCGGCCTGCCGGTGGTCCTGTTCCAGAAGCATCCGGAGATCGCCGAAAAGTGGCAGAACCGCCTGCGCTACCTGCTGGTCGATGAATACCAGGACACCAACGCCTGCCAGTACCAGTTGCTAAAGTTGTTGACCGGCGTCCGCGCCCAGTTCACCGCGGTGGGCGACGATGACCAGGCGATCTACGGCTGGCGCGGCGCCGACATCGACAACCTGAAAAAGCTGCCGGCCGAGTTCCCGGCGCTCAAGGTCATCAAACTGGAGCAAAACTACCGGTCGACCGTGCGTATTCTTAAGGCGGCCAACAACGTCATCGCCCACAACGAAAAGCTGTTCGACAAGAAACTGTGGTCCGAACTGGGGCACGGCGACCCGATCTCCGTCACCGCCTGCAAGGACAACGAAGCCGAGGCCGAGGGCGTGGTCATGAAGCTGCAGGCGCACCGCTTCGAGAATCGGGGCAAGTTCAAGGACTACGCCATCCTCTATCGCTCGAACCATCAGGCGCGCGGCTTCGAGCAGCAGTTGCGCGAAGCGCGAATTCCCTACGCGATGTCCGGTGGCAAGTCGTTTTTCGACAAGGCGGAAATCAAGGATATTATCGCCTACCTGCGCCTGCTGGCCAACGAGGATGACGACCCGGCCTTCATCCGCGCGGCAACGACGCCCAAGCGCGGCATCGGCGCGGCGACCTTGCAGGTACTCGGCACCTATGCCGGCGAGCGCCATGTCTCGCTGTTCCACGCGGCGTTCGAGGAAGGCTTCGCGCACCGCGCGCAGCCGCGGCAACTGGAGCCGCTGCTCGAATTCTGCCAGTTCATCAACCGCATCCAGAAGCGGGCGACGCGCGAGCCGGCACAGCAGGTGCTGCCCGACCTGCTGCAAGCCATCGACTACGAAGCCTTCCTTTACGACCACGAGGAGGAGCGTATCGCCCAGACCCGCTGGGCCAATGTCTGCGAATTCACCAACTGGCTCAACGGCAAGGGTGAGGAAGATGGCAAGACGCTGATCGACCTGACGCAAAGCATCGCGCTGATCAGCATGCTCGACAAGCAGGATGACGACAGGGATGAGGTTCAGCTGTCCACCCTGCATGCCGCCAAGGGGCTGGAATACAAGCACGTGTTTCTGGTCGGCATCGAGGAAGGCATCCTGCCGCACCGCGAGTCGCTCGATCCGGTGAAGATCGAGGAGGAGCGCCGCTTGATGTATGTCGGCATCACGCGCGCCCAGCGCTCGCTGCATCTCTCCTACTGTGAACGGCGCAAGCAGGCGCGCGAGTTCATTCCCAGCGAGCCCTCGCGCTTCATTGCCGAAATGGGCGAAGACATGCGCTTCTCCGGCGGCAAGCAGGCCGCCGAGCCCGACAAGGCGACCGGCAGCGCCCGGCTCGACGCGCTGAAGGCCATGCTCGCCGGCAACAAGCGCTAACCGCTTGGTCACACCGCGTTACAGCGGGTTACCTTCCTTATGACATCCGGGCTGTAACGGTCCGCGTTATTCGGCACAAGGCAGCGCGATTTCGCAAAGCCGGATGAAATTCCGAATAAACCACGTAAGGAGAATCAACATGACCAAGCAACTTATCGCCATCGCTATCGCCGCCGCTTTCGGTATCGCCCACGCTGCGGACGTCAAGCCGGCCACCGAAGTCAAACCCGCTGCCGCCCCGACCGCCGCCGTCGTCAAGGCCGAAGCGCCCAAGGCTGAAGTGAAGGTCCCGGAAGCCAAGCCGGCAGTCGCTGCACCGGAAGCCAAGGTCGCCGAGCCGAAGGCGGTCAAGCACGCCAAGCAGGTGAAGAAGGTTCCGGAAACTCCCACGGCCGAAGCAGCGGTAAAAGCCGAACCGGCCAAGGCCGCAGAACCGGCGAAGAAGTAAGCTCCCTTGCAGCAACCCGCGGCCGGCCCTCCAAAAGCCGGCCAGGGAACGGCGCCCGCGAGGCGCTTTTTTGTGTCCACGAAAAAGGGAGGCCGCAGCCTCCCTGTCTTGGGCGTCTGGTCGCTTACTTGACCTTAGTCAGCACGTAATCGACGGCACCCTTGATTTCGTCGTCGGACAAATCGGCAGCGCCACCCTTCGCCGGCATCGCACCCTTGCCACCGATCGCACTCTTGTATAGCGCTTCCTTGCCCTGGGCGACACGCGGTGCCCAAGCGGCCTTGTCGTCGACCTTCGGGGCGCCGGCGGCGCCGGTGTTGTGGCAGGCGCCGCAAACCGAATTGAAAATCGTGGCGCCATCCTTTGGCCCGGCGGCAACGGCCGGCGCGGCCTTGGCCAGTTCGAACCTGGCGACCGGCTGAATGCGGACATCTGCAGAATCGTTACTGCCCGCTGCATCGGCCGCAGAAGTGGATTGCTTGACCGTCAGCGGGTAAATGATGGCGATCAGGACGATTGCAACGATGATCGTTGCCCACATGATGCCCTTGGAGGAGTGTTGCTGCTCGGCCATGCTGATTACCTCAATCCGCAAAAAAATATAAGTGCGTAATTATAACGGCTTATGCGTAAACCGGAAGGCGGCGAGCGGCCAAAAAAAACCCCGCCGGACGGCGGGGTGGGAAGTTCTCGAAAGGGGGAATTTCGAGAGGAGGGGTTCAATGCACAGACGCAGTGTATGCCCACCCCTGCCCCTCGTCTGTCGTGCTTTCGTAGCCTTGTGTAACAGAATGTTGCGTTGCGGCATGACACTTTCCCGCCTTTGTTGGATCATGCAAAAACGTGCCTATTTACAAAACACGAAAGCAGTTTTTCAGCGACACCACAGACAATCATGGAGGAGACACCATGCAAAAGTCGCTTCACATCGATCCGGCCAAATGTACCGGATGCCTGCAGTGCGAAATGGCTTGTTCCTATGAGCACACCGGGACCATCAATCCATCCAAGTCGCGCATCAAGGTCTTCGATTTCGAACACGAAGGCCGCAAGGTGCCCTACACCTGTACCCAATGCGCCGACGCCTGGTGCATGAACGCTTGTCCGGTCGACGCCATCGTCATCGACGCGGCGACCGGTGCCAAGGTGGTCAGGGAAGCGATCTGCGTTGGCTGCAAGGTATGCACCATCGCCTGTCCGTTCGGTACAGTCAATTACATGGCCGATGTCGGCAAGGTGCAGAAATGTGACCTCTGCGGCGGCGATCCGAAGTGCGTGACGGCCTGCCCGACGGCGGCCATCACCTACGTCGATGCCGACTGGACCGGTCTCGACCGCATGCGCGCCTGGGCCGCCAAGGCCAACACCGCTGCCGTTGCTGCCTGAGGAGGAGAAATCATGGGATGGAATCGAAAAGTCCTGCGCGTGAACCTCACCGCCGGCACCTGCACCCCCGAGCCGCTGAACATGGCCTGGGCCAACGATTATCTGGGGTCGCGTGGCCTCGCGTCGAAATATCTGGTTTCGGAAATCGACCCCAAGGTCGATCCACTGTCGCCCGACAATAAGATGATCATGTCTACCGGTCCGCTGACCGGCACCATGGCCTCGACCGGCGGCCGCTATACGGTGGTGACCAAGGGTGCGCTGACCAACGCCATCGCCTGCTCGAATTCAGGCGGCTTCTTCGGTGCCGAGATGAAATTCGCCGGCTGGGACATGATCATCTTCGAGGGCAAGTCGCCGAAGCCTGTCTATCTCTACGTCGAGAACGACAAGGCCGAACTGCGCGATGCGGCGCACCTGTGGGGCAAGACCTGCTGGGAAACCGAGGCGACGATCAAGAGTTCGCATCAAGACCCGCTGATTCGCGTTTCGTCGATTGGTGGCGCTGGCGAGAATGGCGTACTCTATGCTGCCATCGTCAATGACCTGCACCGTGCGGCGGGGCGTTCCGGCGTCGGTGCCGTGATGGGGTTGAAGAACCTCAAGGCGGTCGCCATTCGCGGCACCAAGGGCGTTTCCGGGATCAAAGATTTTCCGGCCTTCCTTGCCGCGACGAACGCCGGCAAGAAGGTGCTGGCCGACAACGCGGTGACCAGCCAGGGACTGCCCAAGTACGGCACGCAGGTGCTGATGAACGTGATCAACGAAATGGGCGCCCTGCCGACGCGCAACCACCGCGACGTGCAGTTCGAGGATGCTGGCAAGATTTCCGCCGAGGCCATGCACGAGAAGCGGCCGACCGATGGCAAGCCGCATCTGGTGACCAATGCCGCATGCTTCGGGTGCACCATCGCCTGCGGCCGGATTTCGAAGATCGACGAGACACATTTCAGCGTCAAGAACAGCCCGAAATACTGGGGTGCTTCCGGTGGCCTGGAGTACGAGGCCGCTTGGGCGCTCGGCGCGGCTAACGGGGTGGGTGATCTGGAGGCTTTGCAGTACGCCAACCTGCTGTGCAACGAGCACGGCATGGATCCGATTTCCTTCGGTGCTACGGTTGGCGCGGCGATGGAGTTGTACGACCTGGGTATTCTGAGCAAGGAACAGATCGGCGTCGACGCCAGGTTCGGTTCGGCCGAGGCGCTGTGCAAGCTGGTCGAAATGACCGCCAAGGGCGAAGGGTTCGGCAAGGAGCTCGGCCTGGGCAGCGCCCGCATGTGCGCCAAGTACGGCCGGCCGGAGCTGTCGATGAGTGTCAAGGGCCAGGAGTTCCCGGCCTACGACTCGCGCGGCATTCAGGGCATGGGGCTGGCCTATGCCACCTCCAACCGCGGTGCCTGCCACCTGCGCGGCTATACCGTCGCTTCCGAGGTGCTCGGCATTCCGGTCAAAACCGATCCGCTGACCACCGACGGCAAGCCGGAATTGGTCAAGGCCTTCCAGGATGCGACCGGTGTCTTCGATTCAGCCGGCATCTGCATCTTCACCAGCTTCGCGTGGACGCTGGCAGACGTGCAGCCGCAGATTCAGGCCGCCTGCGAGGGCGACTGGTCGATGGACAAGCTGAACGAGGTCGGCGAGCGCATCTGGAACATGGAGCGCCAGTTCAATCTCGCCGCCGGATTCGCCGCCAAGGACGACGACCTGCCGCCGCGCCTGAAGACCGAACCGGCCAGGACCGGCCCGGCCAAGGGCCTGGTCAACGGCCTCGACAAGATGAAGCCCGAGTATTACAAGGTGCGCGGCTGGACGCCGGACGGCGTGCCGGAGAAGGCGACGCTCGAACGGCTGGGGTTGTAGTCGGTCGAAACGCGTACGGGCGGGGTCGTGTCGGTGGGCCGCCCCGCTTTTCTTTCCCGGTCGGAGAGGACAACGATGAAACACATCATTCTCGGCAATGGCCCGGCCGGTGTCGTCGCCGCTGAAACCCTGCGTCGCGCAGCGCCCGGGGACGACATTCTGCTGGTCGGCAACGAAGCGGCGCCACCGTATTCGCGGATGGCGATTCCCTACCTGCTGGAAGGCAATATCGACGAATCGGGCACTTACCTGCGCAAGTCGGCCGACCACTTCGAACAGTTATGCATCCGCCAGCGCCGCGGCCGGGCAGTTGCGGTCAACGCCGAAAAACGCACGGTTTTGTTCGACGACGGGCATTTCGAGGATTACGACCGGCTGCTGGTCGCTACCGGCTCGCATCCAGTACGGCCACCGATTCCCGGCATCGACCTGCCGGAGGTACAGACCTGCTGGACGCTCGACGATGCCCGCGCCATCGCGCAGCTGGCGAAGCCCGGCTCGCGCGTACTGCAACTGGGGGCGGGTTTCATCGGCTGTATCATCATGGAGGCGCTGGTCAAACGCGGCGTGCAACTGACGGTGGTCGAAATGGGCGACCGCATGGTGCCGCGCATGATGACGCCGGAAGCCGGCACCATGATCAAGCGCTGGGTCGAGAAACAGGGTGTGCGGGTGGTGACCAAGGCCGGTGTCGAGCGTATCGAAAACGGCGAAAAATCACCGTTGACCGTGACCTTGTCGACTGGCGAACAGCTTGATTGCGACCTGCTGATCGTCGCCGCCGGCGTGGCGCCCAATGTGGCCTTCCTCGAAGGCACGCCGGTGCATGTCGCCAAGGGCGTGCTGGTCGACGACACGATGCAGACCTCGGTGCCCGGCATCTACGCCGCCGGCGATGTGGCCGAGGCGCCCGACCTGTTTTCCGGCCGCCATCTGGTGGCGGCGATCCAGCCCAACGCTGCCGACCAGGCGCGTGTCGCGGCGCTCAACATGGCCGGCGGGGTGGGCAAAGGCGCGGCGCGGATGAAGGGGGTGCTGGCGATCAACGTGCTCGATTCGATGGGCATGATTTCCTCGTCCTTCGGCGAATGGCAGGGCGTGGCCGATGGCGACGGCGTCGAACTGGCCGACGAGGCCAACGGCCGCTACATCAGTCTGCAGTTCGACGGCGACGTACTGGTCGGCGCGACGTCGATCGGCCTGACCCAGCACGTCGGCGTCCTGCGCGGCCTGATTCAGGGCAGGACGCGGCTCGGGGCGTGGAAAGATCGGTTACTGGAAAGTCCGACGCGTTTCGTCGAGGCCTATCTCGCCTCGCAGCAGGTGGTCCGCTAGCGCCGTGCGAGTCACCGTCAAGCTCTATGCCACGCTGGCCGACTACCTGCCGCCGGGCAGCAAGGGCAACAAGGTCGAGATCGAGGCGGCAGAGTCTGCTGCGGTCGACGCCGTTTTAAGGCCGTTTTCGCTGCCGCCGAAACTGACCCATCTGGTGCTCGTAAACGGCGTTTTCATCCCGCCCGATGCGCGCGCTTCTACCTGTCTCGCCGACGGCGATACCCTGGCTGTCTGGCCGCCGATCGCTGGTGGCTGAACGGCAGTTTCCGTGGAGCGCCAGCCGGGTACGGCTGATGAACAGCACGCCGGAGGAGTTCCGCCGGGCGCTGCTTCAGGCCTTCGGGCCGGCGGTCGTCGAAACGGCTGCGGGCGTGCAGTTGGCCGTCGATAGCGTGCAACTGCACTTCGCGCTAATGCGCGAAGAGTCGCACCGCATTGGTGCACTGCACCTTGCGATGTTGCGCGTCGAGATCAGTATTCTCGACGGCGACCAGAATGCAGCGGCGACGCTACTCGCCCGGGTCGACCGGGCGACCCAGCGCGGGGGCGGTTAGGCCTCGACGCGGCAGATTTCGACGGCCGTCAGCGGCACCTGATAGTCGGCTGCCAGCTGGGCTTTCGCCAGATCCTCGACGGCCTGACCGTCGACCGCGACGAAGTGGCGGGCGCCAGTGTAATCCTGCGGAATACCGGCGCGATCCTGCGTGATGCGATAGTGAATCTTGACCTTCATTGCTGTTTCCTTTTATGTCTTTTATTTGTTCCTGCTGATCTAGTATAGTCAAAATTTGCTGCGCTGCAACAATAAATATTTCACGGCCCGCGCCAAGGGGCGCTGCTGGAAATGTGGATAATTGCCGCCGTTTCAGTACGCGGACGATCTGCACATCCCCATGAAAATCATTGGCTTTGCCGGCTGGTCGGGCAGCGGCAAGACAACCCTCGTCGAGCAGGTCATCGCCCTGCTGGAAGCGCGTGGTCTGGTTGTCTCGCTGATCAAGCACGCCCATCACGAATTCGATATCGACTATCCGGGCAAGGATTCGCACCGCCACCGCCATGCCGGTTGCCGCGAGGTGCTGGTGACCTCGGCCAATCGCTGGGCGGTCATGCACGAACTGCGGGGGCGGCCGGAACTGACGCTGGACGAGGCGCTGAGCCAGCTGTCGCCGTGCGACCTGGTGCTGGTCGAAGGCTTCAAGCACGCGCCAATTCCCAAGATCGAGATTTATCGACCGGCGATCGGCAAGCCGGCGCTTTATCCGGATGATCCGCACGTCATCGCTGTCGCCAGCGATGTGCAACTGGACAGCGCTCTGCCGCAACTCGATCTGAACGATCCGGCAGCCATTGCCGCCTTCCTGCTCGCACAGCTGGCACTAGTGGCCTAGCCGGCGATCGCGGCCGGGCTGTCCAGGTAGGCTGCAAGATCGACACTGTCGATCTGCTCCGGCTTCATGTACTGCTCGGCATACTCGCGATAGACTCCGGAGCGCAGGAAGAGGTCGAACAGCTCGGGGTCGATGTGGTGGTCCTTTTTCATGAAGGACATGATCCTGATCGCTTCCGAAAGCGTCTTGCCCTTCTTGTAGGGGCGGTCGACGGCGGTCAGGGCCTCGAAAATATCGGCGATCGCCATCATGCGCGCGACCGGACTCATCTCGTCGCGCGTCAGGCGGCGCGGGTAGCCGGTGCCGTCCATCTTTTCGTGGTGGCCGGCGGCGATTTCCGGGACGTTGCGCAGGTGCTTGGGGAAAGGCAGCTGGGTGAGCATGATCAGCGTCTGGACGATGTGCTCGTTGATCTTGTAGCGCTCCTCTTCCGACAGCGTGCCGCGGGCGACGCCGAGGTTGTAGCGCTCGCCCTTGTTGTAGAGCACCTCGGGGACCGGCATGCGGAAGCCCCACTGGTTGTCGGGCGGCATCCGGTCGCGCGCCTGGCGCTCGAAAATATGCTCCGGTTTGTCGGCCAGCAGCGCTTCCTCAACCGGCAGTGCGGGGGCCGGCGTGCGTTCCTTGCGCGCCTTTTCCTCGTGCGAAATACCGATGCGGTCATCGAGGGTACGCGTCCAAGTCCGGGCGGCGATGGCCTGCAGCCGGTCGAGTTTTTCGGGAGCCATGAACTCGCCGCCCTCGTTGCATTCGGCGATGAAGGCGAAGTCGTCATCCAGTTGGGCCAATGTTTCCGCCAGCCGGGCGCGCGCCGCCGCTTCCGCTTCGCCGGCGGCAATGGCCTTGAGGCAGGCGATCTCGGCATCGCGCTTCAACACCTCGAAGCGCATGCGCACTTCGTGGATGCGGTCGTAGAGCGTTTCCAGCTTGGTTGCCTTGTCGACCACATATTCCGGCGTCGTCACCTTGCCGCAATCGTGCAGCCAGGCGGCGACGTGCACCGCTTCCCATTCCTCGTCGTCGAGCTGGAAATCCTTGTACGGGCCACTGGCTTCGGCACAGGCGGCGCGCGCCAGCATCTTGGTCAGTTCCGGCACGCGGGCACAATGGCCGCCGGTGTAGGGGCTCTTGGCATCGATGGCGCTGGCGATCAGCTGGATGAAGGATTCGAACAGCACCTTCTGGGCGTGGATCAGTTCCTTGCTTTCGAGCGATACCGCTGATGAGCCGGAAAGCGCCTCGATGAAACTGATTTGCGCCGGGTCGCAGGCCTCGGCACGGATCAGCAGCATGACGCCGACCAGCACATCGCTGCGGTTGAGCAAGGGAACAGCGACCGCGTGGTCGGTCGCCTCGTCGCCGACCGGCAGGCGCAAGGCAGCGATGTCGGCGGCCGAGAGGCGGCCGCCGAGCGCACTGCGCGAAGCCAGGGCGGAGGTTAGCAGCGGGCCGCAATCGGCGACGGCTAGCGAGGCGTCGTCGGTAGCCAATGCGCTGCCGTCGGAACGCAGTGCCGCTGCCGGGCGCAGGTGGGCGTTGTCGGCCAGGTAGCGCACGCCGGCTTCGGCGCCGGCCGCGGCCATCGTCTCGCTGAGCAGTCGCGGCAGCAGGCGGTCGAAGTCCTTCTCGTCGGCGATGGCGTGCGTCACGTCGAGAAAGCGGCGGATCGTCCGCTTCATGCTGTCCATTGTTACCGTCAGCTCATTGACTTCGAGGACCAGCGAATCGACCTTGACCGGCTGCGAGAACTCGAAGTGGCGAATTGCTTCCGCCTCGTGCGCCAGCTGGCGCAAGGGGCCGGAAATGGCGCGGGCGAGCAGCCAGGTGATCGGGATCGCCAGCAGGATGACCAGCACCGTGGCCAGCGCGGCGTGGCGCATCAGCCGCTCGGCGGCGACCATCAGCTCGGCGTCGGGGATCGCGGTGATCAGGTACAGCGGCTTGGCGCCTTCCAGTTGCACCGGGCGCAGCGAGGCATGCCAGCCGGCGCCGTCGACGGTCAGAGCGAGGTCGCGGCCGTTGCTCGTGTCATCGAGCAACGGCAGCAGTTCGGCCAGACGGGCGAGCACCGGGATGCCGAGGTCGTTCAGGCGGGGCAGCGCTGGTTTGCCGTCGGGTGCGGTCAACGACTTGATCGCCTGCGCCATGTTTTCGTCGGCGATGGTCTGCCCTTCCCGGTTGGCCAGCACGACATGGCTGCCCGGCGTCACTTTCTGCCTGGCCAGCGACTGGTCGAGCGTTTCCAGACGAATGTCGGCGCCAACCACGGCATCGGCGTTGTTGGCGCGGTTGGCGATGGTCGTGCCGACCGTCTGGCTGGTGAAGAAGACATAGGGCGGCGTCTTGATCTGGCCGGCGGACGCCTGCGCCGCCTGGTACCAGCCACGGGTGCGCGGATCGTAGGCCATCGCGTAGTCCGGCAGATCGTCGCTGCGCAGGTGCTTGAGCGCGGCGTCGAAAAAGATGAAGTTGCCACGCCCCTGTTCCCCGCTGTGCTCGATGCTCTGCACCATGTAGACGGCCTGCGGCGGGGCATTGAAGGACTGGCCTTCGGCGGCGCTGTGGAAGCGGCGCAGCATGAAGAAATCGCCGTTGCCGTAGCCGACGTAGAGCGAGGTCAGGGCCGCCGAGTTGTCGAGCGCCGCGCGCATGAAGCCGAGGTAGTTCAGGCGTTCCGCCAGCGAGTTGGTACGCGTGATGCCGTCATGGCTGACCAGCCGCGTCGCCATTTCGGCGGGGCCGATCAGGTTGGTGAATTCGCTCAGGGTTTCGCGCCCGATGCGGGTATTCAGTTCGCCGACGGTCGTTTCGAGGATTTCGTGGCTGCTCCGGTAGCCAAGGCCGCCGATGATGCCGCCGACCAGCAGGATGAGAACGATGAACAGCGTCGAGATGTGAACATGGAGCGGAAAGCGGCGTTTCATGGCGACGATCTCGGTCGGACGGGATAGCCCATGTTACGCGCAACGCTCGGCGGTATAAACTTTGGCATCGATTGCGGGAGAGGATTTCGCCATGCGCCAGACCATCAGCTTCATCACCCTCGGCGTTGCCGACCTGGCGCGCAGCCGCGCCTTCTACGCTGCGCTCGGCTGGCAGGAGTCTGCCGCAAGCCAGCCGGAAATCGCCTTCTTCAATGCCGGTACCGTGGTCTTCGGATTGTTCCAGCGCGACGCGCTGGCCGCGGATGCCAACGTTTCGTCCACCGGCAGCGGTTTTCCGGGTTTCACGCTGGCGCACAACGTCGCTTCGGAAGCGGAGGCCGACCGCCTGCTGGCCGAGGCGGTGGCGGCTGGTGCCCGGCTGGTGCAGCCGGCCGGCAAGGTCTTCTGGGGCGGTTACCGCGGCTACTTCGCCGACCCCGACGGCTTTCTCTGGGAAGTCTGTTGGAATCCCTTCTTCCCGCTCGACGAACACGGGCACGTCTGCCTGCCGGCGTGACAGCGTCTGGCTGGCGCCGGGATCAGTCTTTCCCCGTTGTCTCGAAGCGCCCCGGTTCCTCGCGGGTGTTGATGTTCGCGCAGGCCTCGGCGCCGTTGTCGAAGCTGCGCGTGACGGCGAGATCGGTGCTGGTCGTGGTCAACGCTGAAAATAGGCAGAAAAATCAGATTGGCGGGGAGAAAGGCGAATCGCAGGGCAGGGAGGCCGATGGCGGTACGGCGTTGGACAGCACCGCACCAAGCCATTTCTGCGACCAATTCACAGCCTGTCAGCGCACTTGGATTTCGACACGTCGATTGAGTGGTTCCGCGACGTCGTCCGCTGTCTGCACTTTCAGTTCGCGCTCGCCACGACCACTGGCCTTGATCGACTCGGGGTCGATGCCGAGACGCTCCAGTTCGGCCTGCATCGCTTTCGCCCGGGTCTCGGCGAGGCGGTCGTTGGCGTCCTGCGATCCAACAGTATCGGTATGGCCGATCACGACGATGTCCGGTACTTTGCGCTTGCGGATTTCGTCGAAAACGCCTTCCAGTTCCTTTTTCGATTCGGGCGTCAATTCGCTGGTGCCTTCGAGGAAATACAGCGTGAATTTTTTCGGCGGGATTGGGTGGGCATCGATGGAATTGCCCCAGATTGCCTTCACCTCTCCCGGTTCCGCCGAGCGTTTCCCAATGCCCCAGGCGCCCGAGGTTGACAACTGGTGGGGGCGATCCAGGGTGACCGGTGCTTTTCCGTGGGGCTTGATCGAAAGGCTGCCGCTTTGCCCGGATTCGTCCGGGATCAGGACGTAACGCTCCTGCGCGCAACCCGCGATGAACAGAATACTCAGAAACAATGAGGTCTTTTTCATGTTTATCTCCCCTCGACGCTGATTGCAAAGGAACCGGGTTTGCCCGCTTGCAGCTCTGCCTCGGGGGTCATGACACGCATTGCTTCGGCGGACTGAGTGACCATGTTGCCCGTCGTGACCGAGACAGTGCCCCGTGTGACCAGCGCATCGAAGGCGCCCATGTACGTCGTCGGGTCGTAGGAATAGCGCTTCAGGAAAACCTCGCTGTTGGGACCCAGCGAAAGCATGGAGTTGTCGTCGAAGGTCATGCCAACCGAACTGTTGCTGCCGGTGACAATGATGTCGTTTTCCTTCAGGCGCTTCCCGAGTTCGCCGGGGAGGCTCTTGTGGTCGCGCTGAATGGTGACGATCCCGTGGGAAACCTTGATCTGCGCGACCCAGTCGTCGGCAGCGCCGGAAGCGAATCCGACTGGCATGACGGCCGCGGTGCAAAGCAGCAAACGCAAGAAAGTATTATGCATATCGGCTCCTCTGATAAAGCGTACAACCGGTTTTGGTGGATCAATCGGGTGGGACCGGGAGGTTCGGGCACTGTTTGATGTAAGCGAATTGTGCGGGTATCACCTTTTGCCATTCGGCATGCGTCATGTTCCGGGGGAGTTTGGCACACAAGGCTTCAGCCCAGGATTCGAGGATGGGCCAGTGGCGTAGGGTGGTATCGAAGCCTCCTGAAGCGGCGTGCTTGCCGTCCGGGCTGAAGGCGACGCTCAAGACGGAATCGGTATGCCCTTCGAGCGGGGTGCCGACCGGGTCGCCACTGGTGGCATCCCACAAACGAAGTTTTCCGTCTCGGCTGCCTGAAACGATGTACTTGCCATCCGGGCCGAAAGCGACGCTGTTGACATAGTCTGTGTGTCCCGTCAGCGGCTTCAGGACAGGGCAGCTTTTGGTCGCGACATCTCCGAGGCGGCGCAAGGTCTTGTCGTTGCTCTCTGTAACGATGCGCTTCCAATCCAGACGGCGAAAGTTGACGCCAAAAGCCACCTCGGGATGGTCCATCAATAGCCTCACGATAGGGCAGCTTTGCGTCGCGACATCCCAGAGGCGCAGGGTCAGGTCGTTGCTTCCCGTAACGATACGCTGGCCATCAGGGCTGAAAGCAAGGCTGTTGACGGATCGGGTGTGTTTCATCATGGGCTTGCCAAGCGGGGTGCCGCTGGCGGCATCCCACAGGCGTAACGTCTTGTCTCCGCTGACCGAAGCAATACGCTTCCCGTCGAGAGGGCTGAAGTCCACGCTGAAGACGATGTCGGTGTGTTTGGCAAAGGGGTTGCCGACCTGGTCACCGGTGGCTGCGTCCCACAGGCGAACGGTTTGGTCTTCGCTTGCCGAGGCGATGCGTTTTCCGTCCGGGCTGAAGGCAATGCCGTAGATGGTGTCAGTGTGCCCTGTGAGTGGGGGGGCGAGCTCAATGCCGGTGGCAGCATCCCACAGGCGCAGGGTTTTATCCTTGCCGCCCGAAGCGATGCGTTCTCCATCCGGACTGTAAGCAATGCTGTAAATGTCCTCAGTGTGTCCAGCGAAGGGGCTGCCGAGCAGTGTGCTGGTGGAGACATCCCAAAGGAAAATGATCTTGTCTGTACCGGCGGCTACGGACTTTCCGTCGGGACTGAACGCCACGCTCCGGACCCGGGCATTCGGCTTGCCGGGCAACTCAAAAGCTTCGCTCATGGCATCGTTGGGGGATGTGCTCCAAATGCATAGCGTATTGTCTTTGCTGCCGGAAACAATAAACTTCCCATCCGCGCTGAAGGTGACGCTGGTGACGTCTTTCGAGTGTCCAGTGAGGCGCTTGGCCCAGGGTTCGCTGGAGCCGACATCCCACAGGCGAACGGTGGAATCCCTGCTGCCCGAAACAAGGTACCGGCCATCCGGGCTGAAGGCCACACTGTTGACGTTGTCCTTGTGTCCCACAAGGGGCTGGCCGATCAACTGGCCGCTGGCGGTATTCCATAGACGTAGGGTATTGTCGTCACTGCCCGAAACGATGAGCCTGCCGTCCGGGCTGAAGCCGACGCTGTTGACGGGCTCTGTGTGTCCTCCCGTTAGGTTGCGGACGAGGGCGCCGGTTGTGGTATCCCACAGGCCAAGGCCGCCATCCCCGTGGCCCGAGACGATGTGCCTGCCATCCGGGCTGAAGGTAACGCTGGTAACCGGGCGGGCTCCCCCCACAAAGGGGGCACCCACCATGGCGCGGGTGGCGGTATTCCACAGGCGCAACTTGCCATCCGCACCACCCGAGACAATGTACATGCCGTCCGGGCTGTAGGCAACGCTGGTGACCGAGTGCGGATCGCCCACGAAGGGGGGGCCTATCGGGGCGGTGGGGGTGGCATTCCACAGGCGCAGCTTGCCGTCCATTCCACCCGAGACGAAGTGCTTGCCGTCCGGGCTGTAGGCAATGCCGGTGACCCTTTGTTCGTGACCCTTGAACGCCGCGCTCCGGCCTGTGACGACATCCCAAAAACGCAAGTTGCCGCTACTGCTGCCAGAGATGATATGCGACCCGTCCGGGCTCAAGGCCAGGGTTGCAATGTCTTCATTGTTCTCCAGGAGACGCACAAGTCTGGCGCGGCGCAGCCATTCTGTTTGCAAGGCGCCGAATGCCGCTGGTGACGCTTCAGGAAAACGCTCGGCTGCCAGGCGATGGACCGCGAGCACCCGCAACATGCCGAACATTGGGCCGCCATACTGGGGGCCTGTCGGCATCACCGGACCTTCGGCGATCAGTTGCCGGATGGTGGCTTGCTCCTGAGCACGGCGGGCGAGCCCGGTTTGCTGATAGGCGTACACAGCAAGCAGGCTGGTGATGCCAAGCATGGCAGCGAGAGCGGCGAGCCTGAGCTTTAGCCGCTGCTGCAAGTGCCGCAGTTGCACCGCGTCATTTTCCGCGCGCTCGAGCGCCTCGGCTTTCAGTTCCAGGTTTTTTCTTTCCAGCCTTGCGTGCTCGTTGGCTTCCCTGGCTTCCGCTTCCAGACGTGCATCATCGATCCTGTGCTGCTGTTCGATGGCAATTTCCCGGGCTTTGCGGCGCTGGCGAGCGACGGCAGCCAGGCGGTCGTGGACGACTTCGATGCGCTCACCTTCGAGGAAGGGTTGCCGGCGCAGCAGCCGTCGGTCGATCAGGGTGTCGATATCCCGCTTGGTGATGCCCGGGTTCTGCAGGATGGACTTGAGCGGATAGAACAGGCGTACCCCGTCCGGGGTAATCAGTTCGTCCTCGAGAAAGGCGACGGCGGCCGCTGCAACACCTTTGGTGGCATCGTCATAGAACCTTTCCATGATGCGCCCGCCCCGTTGTTCCAGGTCTGAGGCGTCAAGCCGGGGCGCGCCCGCTGTCTGGCGTTCGAGGTTGAGGCCGGAACACAACAGGCTGAGAAGTGCGGGTTCGATGCTGGCATCGGCAGATTCGCCGCTGGCCATGCCGACAGCCGGGCCTTCCTGCTGGCTGGCGACGAAGCGAACGATGCGTTCTGCATCTTCCGGCGTGACCAGGTCGCCGCCGGTCAGCCGGATGGCGTCGAGCGCCTGGGCCTCATTCATCGGCAGCAGGCGGTAGCGGTTGGGGCCGAGGCGTGGCATGCGGTCGCACCAGCGTTCGAGGTTCGGCAGGTAGTCTTCGCGCAGGCTGAGAATGACACGGTAGGGTTGTGCGTCGAGCAGCAGAAAGTCGAGGAGGTCTTCGTCGGCACCGATGGCCTTTTCCAGCGCGTTCGGAATGCGGTTTTCGATCAGGTCGCCGAGAGCGCCGAAGTCGCGCTGTTGACGAGTGGCATCCTGGCCGCCGAGGGTGAAGATTTCTTCGAACTGGTCGAGGACGAGCACTGGCTGCCAGTTGCGTCCGTTTTTGTCTTGCAGGCCAACCGGGATGGTATGCAGATCGAGCCAGAGGCGGTCTTCGGGGGCTTCCAGCTGCGGCGCAAGTTGCCGGTTGCCGGGAATCGCCAGGCCCTGGGCGATGCATTCCTGATACAGACGAACCCGAATCTGGGCCGCGGCCGGTGGCGAATCCACTCCGTGCGCGAGACGCACCAGTACGGGCAGCAATCCAGCCTTGCGCAACCGGGGGAAGAGCCCGGCCTGTAGCAGGGAGGTCTTGCCAAGCCCGGATTTTCCGAACAGTACCGTGGCAGTTCCCGACACGACGCAACGTTCGAGTGCCGCGCTGTCGTCATCGCGCCCGTTGAAGAAGGCTTGGGCATTTTCGGTGAACGGGTCCAGCCAGGGCCAGGGGTTGTTCGTGTCGATGACGGGCGTCGCCATGATCAGTGCCTCCTGAAGCGCTCGAAGCACTCGGTGAGGTCGGAACCGGCCTTGTCGTCGAAAGTTCCTTGCGGGGCGTTCAACAGGTGAAGGTTCCAGAAACGCTCGGTGCCCAGTTCCTTGCCCACGCGCTGATAGTTGTTCCGGCTATCGGGCGTCGGGTCGATCAGGGTGGGCAGGAGGAAGGTGTCGGCAACACGCTTGGCACGCTCAAGGGCTGTGACCCACTCTTCCCAGAAGACGCCTTCGCGCCGCTCGTCAGCTTCGCTGGAGAGCAGCGGCAGGAAATAGTCGCAACTACCGATCGCTTGGTCCAACTTGTTTGACCAATCGTCGCCACCGCGCAGTTTTTTCTTGTCGAGCCAGACATCGCCGGCCCCCAGCGCAAGAAGCTGATCGGCAATGGACCGTGCTGCGTCGGCATTCTGGCTGGCATAACTGATGAAGATCATTGGGCCTTCGGTTGCCGGGGCAGGTTTCAAGGCAGCGCGTTGGTCACCGGCCCGCGGATTGGCGAGCCGCCAGGTTTGCCAGCGCTTCGCCAGTTCCTCGACGAATTCCGTCTGGGAGCCGGGAAAGACCAGGCTATTGGGGCTGAAGCGGGACAAGAAGGTGGCCAGCGAGGGGTCGCCTTCGAAGTCGGTCATGAATTCCTGCTTCGCTTTGGAGAGCAGCGGGTCCTCGTTTACAACCCGGAGCAAGGACCGGCCAACCCAGTCCGGAAGGTGACAACCGATGAAAAGCAGATTGCTGCTGCGCAATCGCCCGAGCAGGTTCTTGATGGAGCGGGTCTGTTCGGACTGAAGGCGGTACAGGTATTCAAGCACATCGCCTTCATGGATGGCGAAATCGAGCAAGTTCTCGGCCGAGCCAAGCAACTGGTAGCAAATTTTTCCCCGCGGCTTGGCGGGGATGTCGAGGGGGTGGGAGTTGGTATCGGAGCGAATGCCGAAGGCAAAGGATTCAGCCGAAGGATCCTCGTTCTGCAGGCTGCGGAACAGCAGCGGGTCGCAGGTCAGGCTGACATAGAGGTCGAAGGCATCAATGGCGGCCAGGGTTTGCAGGGCCTTGGGCAGCGGGCAAGTGGCGCTCAGGGTGTCTATGGTCTTGGCCGCTGCACGCCGCAACTTGTCAACATTCACCTGCCCGCTGGCCAGCAGGGCAGCGACGCAGTTGTGCAGGCTCCAGGCGCCGGAAATCTTCTCTTCGGAGGCGTGGTTGTAGCGTGCAGCGAGTTCGCGGGCGACCAAGTCATAGAGCAAGGCGCTGACACCATCCGGACCGTCGGGGATCTCGAGCAGCTCGGGGCCGACGATGGGGATGACATTGCCCTTTTCCAGCTCCTCGATCAGGCAATACCAGTTGTCTTCAAGGTCTGTGATCATGGGACGATTTGTGTTCGCTCTTGCCCGGATGATTGTTTCATCATAGATCAAGTAATGCCGCGTGCGAAAAATCGCTGGAGGCCGTGGAGATTCGGGCGGCTTGATTGGACAGTGCACCCTGCTCCAGCCCTGACCGAGGAAGCATGGTTTTTGCTGGGGGGCCCCTTGTCGCGCCGACCGGATGCCTCTTGCTGGTTGTTCCGGACCTTCCCGACATGCATGGAGGCATGCGTCCTCCATGATGCGCTTGATTGGCGGGCCCTTCCTGGGCTATGCGCCGGCTGCCGGGGCGGGAAGCGGGATTAGTCTTCCCCGGTAGTCTCGAAGCGCCCGAGCTCCTCGCGCGTGTTGATGTTCTCGAAGGCATCGGCTTCGTCGTCGAAGGCGACCTCGACCACCTTCAGCGTCGCGTACCAGCGGTCAATTTTGCGTCCACCGCCGGCCAGGTATTCGGTCAGGTGCGGCAGCACGTCGCGCCGGCACAGGCAGAAGACCGGGTGCGGCTGGTCGAAGGTGCGGGCGACGGCGAGATCGGCGCCGGTTGCGGTCAACGCCGAAAACAGGCGAGAAACCAGATCGGCCGGCAGGAAGGGCGAATCGCACGGCGCAGTGGCGACCAGCGGATGCGCCGCTGCCGACAGCGCGGCGTGCAGCCCGGCCAGCGGCCCGGCGAAATCGGGAATCTGGTCGGGCACGACGCGGTGGCCGAAGGCGGCGTAGCGTTCGCCGTTCTGGTTGGCGTTGATCAGCAGTTCGTCGACCTGCGGCGCCAGCCGTTCGACGACCCAATGCACCAGCGGCCGCCCGCGCAGTTCCTGCAGGCCCTTGTCGATGCCGCCCATGCGTCGGCCCAGCCCGCCGGCCAGAACGACCCCGGTAATTTTCTCGTCGCTCATCGCGTAAACCGCTCCTCGCCGGTGAATAACAGGTAATGCTTGCCCTGGGCGCGGCCGATCATCGTCATGCCGAGCTTGCGCGCGATTTCCCAGCCCATCTGGGTCAGTCCCGAGCGCGAAACCAGGAAGGGAATGCCCATCTGCGCTGTCTTGATGACCATTTCCGAAGTCAGCCGGCCGGTAGTGTAGAAAATCTTGTCGCCGCCTTGCAGGTCGTCCAGCCACATCCGGCCAGCGATGGCGTCGACCGCATTGTGGCGGCCGACATCCTCGATGAACATCAGGATCTCGCTGCCCCGCGCCAGGGCGCAGCCGTGCACCGCGCCGGCCTGTTTGTAGATCGACTCATGGTGGCGTACCGAATCGAGCAGGCCGTAGAGCGTGGTTTCCGAGAGGCTGGCTTCGGCCGGCAGGCGGATGTCGTCGATTTCGTCCATCAGGTCGCCGAACACCGTCCCCTGGCCGCAGCCGGTGGTGACCGTCCGTTTTTCGGTGCGGCATTCGGCGATGCCGTTGCCTTGTCGGGTGGTGACGGCGACGGCATTGACCTCCCAGTCGACCTGCACGGCGGCGATTTCGTCGAGGCTGCCGATCAGACGCTGGTTGCGCAGATAGCCCAGGGTCAGCGCTTCCGGCGCGGCGCCGAGGGTCATCAGCGTGACGATCTCGCGCTTGTCGACGTAGAGGGTCAACGGGTGCTCGCCGGCAATGGCAGTCGGCACGACCTCGCCGTGCTCGTTGACGGCGTCGATTTCGAAGGTAAGCGGCCGGCTGGCCTGGCTGAGGAGTGGGCGATTCATCGGCCGGATTCTACACTTGGCCCGAGTTTGGGCTATCCTGATGGTCATAGTGATTCCAAGCACCACCATGAAACAGTTTCCCGTCGCCGTGATATTGGAAAAGATCCAACTCGACAATCGCTGGGTCAGCGAAAAGTGGGAGGCGATCGGTGTCGTTCCCGCCTTCGACGCTGCGGTCGACGCACCGGCCAGGCGGATTTTCGCGGACGAACAGCGCGAACAATTTCTCGCCGGCCATTTCACGCTCGAACTGTTCCGCGACGAGGTCGACAACTACCATCTCAACCTGACCTCGCCCGAGCCGCGTGTTTTCGTCATGTGGCGCATGGATGAGGATTTCGCCAGGCCGATGGAGGTCACGCTGAGCTACGGCGAAGCCGCCCGCTGGCTCGATTCCGGCGAGCAGTGCGACGGCGTGCCGATGCCGCCGGAAATCGCCGACTGGCTAGGCGACTTCGTCAATACCCACTACAAGCCGGCGGTGCGCAAGAAGATCAAGCGCAACGATCCGTTCGCCGGGCAGCGGCAAGCATGAGCGGCAGCCGTTTTCTCGAACGCTGGTCGCGCCTGAAAAAGGCCGCCGACAAGGCGTCGACCGCAGACATCCCGGATGCCGAGGCCCTGCTCGCCCAACTCGGGCCGGACAGCGATTTCGGTCAGTTCCTGCGTCAGGAAATCAGCGAGGAAGTGCGCCGCAAGGCGATGAAGACCTTGTTCGCCGACCCGCATTTCAACGTGATGGACGGGCTCGACATTTACATCGACGATTACTCGATCAGCGACCCGATTCCCGAGGCGATGCTGGCGACGCTCAACCAGGCGCGCGGCCTGCTTTTCGATGCGCCCGAAGAAGCAGTGGCGGAGGCCGAAACGCCCGCTGGCTGCGACATTTTGGCCGGCGCTGGACAAAATGTCCCGGCGGCGCTGGCGGCGGCGGATCCGCCAACTGAAAATCAATGAGTTAGCGGGCTACGGTGCCGGTTTTCCGCTGGCACGAAGCCTGCTGAATAACGCTACTTTTGAAAGGTGAGTTTTTGAGCCCAACTGCTTCCGCCAACTTGTTTGCTTCCGATTTCCCGCCGCTGGCCGCCGCGCTGGCGGCCCTCAACGAGTTGTCGGCACCGGAACCGGTGCCGGCGGTGAGCATGAATGCCGATGGCCGCCTGCTCATCGTCGGCGCGGCGGACGTGGCGCTGGGCTGGGCCGAGCGCCTGGCCGGGCAGCGGGAAGTGACCGTGCTGGCGCCGGTTGCGGTCGACCTGCCGGAAGAGGCAAATTTCGTTTTCGAATGTGGCAGCGACCTGCGGCTTGCCGGTCACCTCGGCGCTTTCGCCGCCAGCTGGCGGACAGGCAGCGAGGTGCGACAGGCCAGTTTCGATGTCGTCCTCGACCTCTCGCCGCAAGCCCTGCTCAACCGTGTCGAGCTGCCGCCGGGCTATGTCGCGCCGGGGCGCGACCCGCTCGATCAGGCGCTCGCCGTCATCGACCTGCTCGCCTTCGCCGGCGAATTCGAGAAGCCGCGCTACGTTGCTGTCAACGAACGCCTGTGCGCCCATAGCCGTTCGCAGAAGGCCGGCTGCAGCAATTGCATCGAGGTTTGTGCCACCGAAGCCATCGTCAGCGCCGGCGACAAGATCGCGCTCGATCCTTATCTCTGCCAGGGCTGCGGCACGTGCACGACGGTCTGTCCGTCCGGGGCGCTGGCCTTCCAGTATCCGCGCGTCGCCGATGTCGGCGTCGCCATCAAGGCCCAGCTCAAGGCCTGGCGCGCTGCCGGCGGTGAAAACCCCTGCCTGCTGTTCCATTCCGCCGAAACCGGAAAAAGGGAACTGGCGGCGTTCAAGCGCGCCGGCGGGAAGTTGCCGGGCAATGTCATTCCACTCGAAACCTGGAGCATCGACGCCGTCGGGCTCGACCTGATGCTGGGGGCGATTGCGCTGGGCGCCAGCCAGGTCGCGCTGCTCGGCGCCGGTTCGCACGATCTGGCGCCGCTGCACAAGCAGGCCGCGCTGGCGCAGCGCATCGTGAACGGCCTGGGCTATGCCGGCGACTACGTGCGCATCGTCGCGGCTGCCAGCGAACTGCCGGCAGTGTTGGCGGACTGGCCGCTGGCCGCAACGGTGCCGTCAGCCGAATTCCGCTTGCTGGCGGAAAAGCGCACAACGCTCGAATTTGTGGTCGACCACTTGCTGCGCCATGCGCCGGCTGCACCCGAATTCATCGAGTTGCCGGCCGGCGCGCCGTTCGGCAATGTCACTGTCAGCGATGCCTGTACGCTCTGCATGTCCTGCGTCGGCGCCTGCCCGGCCAGCGCCCTCAAGGCGGCGGCCGATGCGCCGCGCCTTTCCTTCCTCGAACGCAACTGCCTGCAATGCGGCCTGTGCGCGCAGACCTGTCCCGAGAATGCAATCACGCTGAAGCCGCGCCTGCTGCTGGCGCAGCGCAAGCAGGAGCGGCTGTTGAAGGAGGCGGAAGTTTTCTGCTGTACGTCCTGCGGCAAGCCGATGGGCGCCAAGCCGGTCATCGACAGCATGCTGGCCCGGCTGGCCGGCCATAGCATGTTCGCCACTCCGGAGGCACTGGCACGCCTGACCCAGTGTGGCGACTGCCGCGTCATCGACCTGATCACCAAGGAAAAGAGTCTCAACGCCTGGGAGTTGACCGAATGAGTGCCGTTCTCGATGTCCGTTCCGCGCCGGTGCTCAGCGATGAGGATCGCGCCCGCGCCGAACACTACGCCGTGCTGTCGCGCCTTTTCGCCAGCGCGCCGGATGCCGAATTCCTGCGCAAGCTACCGGCGCTGGCCGCCACCTGGGGCAGCAGCAGGAATGCGCTCGGCCAGGCCTGGCTGATGCTGGGCGATGCCGCGCGCAGCATCGATGCCGAGCAGCTCGATGATGAATACACTCGGCTGTTCCTGACCATCGGTCGGCCGGACGTGATGCTGTTCGGCTCCTTCTACATGGCCGGTTTCCTGATGGAAGGGCCGGTCGTCGAATTGCGCGCTGACCTGGCCGAACTCGGGCTGGGCCGTCGCCTCGGCGTCACCGAATCCGAAGACCACATCGCGGCGCTGTGCGACGTCATGCGCCACTTGATCGTCACCGGCCCGGACGCCGCCGGCCTCGGCCGCCAGCAACTGTTTTTCACCCGGCACATCGCGCCGTGGTTCGAGGCGCTGTGCGACGCCCTCGAACGGGCGCCCGATGCCCGCTTTTATCCGCGTGCCGCAGCGCTGGTGCGCGCCTTTTTCGAGATCGAGCGCCTGGCGTTCGACATGCTCTAGTTTTGTGAGGAGGGGAAATCATGACTGACAAGAAACCTGAAAATCTCAAGCGGCGCGGCTTCCTGCTCGCCGCCGGCGTCGGCGGTGCCGGCGCGGTGGCGGCGGTGGCTGTGGGCATCGGCAAGGAGAAAGCCCCGCCGGTGGCGACCGTCAAGCCCGAAGACAAGGTGGGCAGCTATGAAGAAACCCGCCACGTCAGCAACTATTACCGCACGGCGCGGGTATGAGCGGAGAGAAACCATGCTGACCAGAAAAGGTAAATCCCAGGCGCAATCCCGGCCTGAAGCTGGCGTCATTTTGGGCGCGAATTTGGCATCAAATCAGGCGTCGACCGCAACCGGCGGCGTGCTGGCCGCCACCATGGATCGCCGCACCTTCCTCAAGCGCTCCGGCCTCGCCGCTGGCGGCGGGGCGCTGGCGACCCAGTTGCCCTACAACATGATTGGCAGCGCCGAGGCGGCAGACGTCGTCAAGGACAAGACCGGCGTCGAGGTCAAGCGCACGGTGTGTACGCACTGTTCGGTCGGCTGCGCCGTCGATGCCGTCGTCGAGAACGGCGTCTGGGTGCGCCAGGAGCCGGTCTTCGACTCGCCGATCAACCTCGGCGCGCACTGCGCCAAGGGCGCTTCGGTGCGCGAGCACGGCCACGGCGAGCATCGCCTGAAGTACCCGATGAAGCTGGTCGACGGCAAGTACAAGCGGATCAGCTGGGAACAGGCGCTCAACGAGGTCAGCGAAAAGCTGCTGGCGATCAGGAAGGAGAGCGGCCCGGACGCCACTTACTGGATCGGCTCGTCGAAGCACAGCAACGAGCAGGCTTACCTGCTGCGCAAGTTCGTGTCCTTCTTTGGCACCAACAACATGGACCACCAGGCCCGCATCTGCCACTCGACCACGGTCGCCGGCGTTGCCAATACTTGGGGTTACGGTGCCATGACCAACTCCTACAACGACATGCAGTTCTCCAAGGCGGCGCTGTACATCGGCTCCAATGCCGCCGAGGCGCATCCGGTGTCGCTGCTGCACATGCTGCATGCCAAGGAAAACGGCTGCAAGATGGCGGTCGTCGACCCGCGCTTCACGCGTACCGCGGCCAAGGCCGACATCTACACCCGCATCCGTTCCGGCACCGACATCCCCTTCATCTGGGGCATGCTCTACCACATCTTCAAGAACGGCTGGGAAGACAAGGCGTACATCGACGCCCGCGTCTTCGGCCTCGACAAGGTCAAGGCCGAGGTCATGACGTGGACGCCGGACCGTGTCCAGGACGTCACCGGCATTCCCGAAGCCGAAGTGCTGCGCATCGCCGAAATGCTGGCCAAGAACAAGCCGTCTACCGTCGTCTGGTGCATGGGCCAGACCCAGCACACGGTCGGCAACGCCAACGTGCGCGCCATGTGCATCCTGCAGCTGGTGCTCGGCAACGTCGGCGTCTCGGGTGGCGGCACCAACATCTTCCGCGGCCACGATAACGTGCAGGGCGCCACCGACGTCGGCCCCAACCCGGATTCGCTGCCCGGCTACTACGGCCTCGCCGCCGGCTCCTGGAAGCACTGGTGCAAGGTGTGGGGCGTCGATTACGAGTGGGTCAAGAGCCAGTACGCCTCGCAGGCGCTGATGGAAAAATCCGGCATCACCGTCTCGCGCTGGATCGATGGCGTGCTGGAAAAGAACGAGAACATCGACCAGGATTCCAACCTGCGCGCCGTGGTGTACTGGGGCATGGCCCCCAACAGCCAGACGCGCGGCCTGGAAATGGTCGAGGCGATGAAGAAGCTCGACATGCTGGTTGTCATCGACCCCTATCCTTCCGCCACCGCGGCGATGGCGGCGATGATGCGCAAGGACGGCGTGTATCTGCTGCCGGCGTGCACGCAGTTCGAGACTTCCGGTTCGCGCACTGCCTCCAACCGCTCGCTCCAGTGGGGCGAGAAGGTCATCGAGCCGCTGTTCGAATCAAAACCCGACCACACCCTGATGTACGCCTTCGCCAAGAAGTTCGGCTTCGAGAAGGAGTTGGTCAAGAACATCAAGCTGATCAAGGACAAGCAGGGCTGGGATGAACCCGAGATCGAGGACATCCTGCGCGAAATCAACAAGGGTTGCTGGACCATCGGCTACACCGGCCAGTCGCCGGAGCGCCTGAAGCTGCACATGAAGCACATGAACACCTTCGACGTGAAGACGCTGAAGGCCAACGGCGGCCCCTGCGACGGCGACTATTTCGGCCTGCCCTGGCCGTGCTATGGCACGCCGGAACTCAAGCACCCGGGTACGCCCAACCTCTATGACACCTCGAAGCACGTCATGGACGGCGGCGGCAACTTCCGCGCCAACTTCGGCGTCGAGCGCGATGGCGTTTCGCTGCTCGCGGCGGACGGCTCGGCTTCCAAGGGCGCCGCGCTGCAGATGGGCTATCCGGAATTCGACCACGTGCTGCTCAAGAAACTCGGCTGGTGGGACGACCTGACCGAGGACGAAAAGAAGGCGGCCGAGGGCAAGAACTGGAAGACCGATCTCTCGGGCGGCATCCAGCGCGTCGTCATGCAGGTTTACGGCTGCCACCCCTTCGGCAACGCCCGTGCGCGCGCCCTAGTCTGGAACTTCCCCGACCCGGTGCCGCTGCATCGCGAGCCGATGTATTCGCCGCGCCCGGACCTGGTCGAGAAGTATCCGCAGCCGGACGACAAGAAGGTCTTCTGGCGCCTGCCGACGCTGTACAAATCGCTGCAGACCAAGGTCAAGGACATCTCCAAGGAATACCCGCTGATCATGACCTCCGGCCGTCTGGTCGAGTATGAAGGCGGCGGCGACGAAACGCGCTCCAACCCGTGGCTCGCCGAGCTGCAGCAGGAAATGTTCTGCGAGGTTAATCCGCGCGACGCCAACAACGCCGGTTTCCGCAACAACGACTTCATGTGGGTCGAGACGCCGACCAAGGGCCGCATGAAGGTGCGTGCCCAGGTCACCGAGCGGGTGGCGCCGGGCACCGTCTTCCTGCCCTTCCACTTCACCGGCTGGTGGCAGGGCAAGGACATGCTCGAGTACTACCCCGAAGGCGCGGCGCCGATCGTGCGCGGCGAGTCGGTCAACCAGGGCACGACCTATGGTTACGACTCGGTGACCATGATGCAGGAAACCAAGACCACGCTCTGCCGTGTCGCCAAGGCCTAAAGGAGAACAACAATGGCTCGCATGAAATTCCTGTGTGACACCGAGCGCTGCATCGAGTGCAACGGCTGCGTCACCGCCTGCAAGAACGAAAACGAGACGCCGTGGGGGGTTAACCGTCGCCGCGTCGTCACCGTCAACGACGGAGTGCCGGGTGAGAAGTCGGTTTCCGTCGCCTGCATGCATTGTTCCGACGCGCCGTGCATGGCCGTCTGCCCGACCGACTGCTTCTACAAGACGGAAGAGGGCGTCGTGCTGCATAACAAGGATGCCTGCATCGGCTGCGGCTACTGCTTCTTCGCCTGCCCCTTCGGCGCCCCGCAGTTTCCCAACGGCCCGGCGGCCTTCGGGGTGCGCGGCAAGATGGACAAGTGCACGTTCTGCGCCGGCGGCCCGGAAGAAAACGGCTCCAAGGCCGAGTTCGAGAAATACGGGCGCAACCGGCTGGCCGAAGGCAAGTTGCCGCTCTGTGCCGAAATGTGCTCGACCAAGGCACTGTTGGCCGGTGATGCGCCGGTGGTTTCCGACATTTACCGCGAGCGCGTGGCGCGACGCGGCAAGGCTGGCGAGGCCTGGGGCTGGAATACGGCCTATGGCAAGCCGGAGCAGGCGCAGGAACGTACCCAGGAGCGCGCACGCGAGCAGAATCGGGAGGGTGCAAAATGAAAAAGGCACTATTTCTGGCGTTGACCGCAACTGTCGGCCTTGCCGCCTGCGGCGAATACTCGCAGGTGCCCAACTACAAGCAGGGCAACTATCAGGGCAAGTCGGACACCCGGCCGTGGGAGGGCGACAAGTTCGCCGGCAACAAGCAGGCCTGGGAAAATGACCTGCGCGCGCGCAACCAGGGGCAGACCGAGTACAACCGGATCAAGTGAGGGGCCGACGATGACAACTTCAACACCAAGGTTCCGGCTCGGGCGCCTGCTCGTCGCCGGCTGCCTGCTGCTGGCCGGAAGTCTGCCGCTCGCCGCTGCCGACAACCCGACGCCGGCCCAGCAGCAGGCGGAACGGCAGCAGACGCAGCCGGGCAACAATGCGCCGGTATGGCGCGAGGTGCGCTCCGGCGATTCCTTCTTCACGACCAACCGCGGCCCCGAGGCCGGCGTCCTGATCCAGAGTGAGGGCGACACCTGGCGGCATCTGCGCAACGGCCCGGTGACCTTCTACGGCGGCATCCTCCTAATGCTGGTGGCCGCGGCCATCCTTGTCTTCTACAAGATCAAGGGGCCGCTGACGCTGCACGACGCGCCTACCGGTCGCCTGATCCAGCGCTTTCCGCGCTACGAACGGGTGGTGCACTGGCTGACCGCCGGCAGTTTCGTGATCCTGGCGGTCACCGGGCTGACCATGCTGTTCGGCAAGCACGTGATGATTCCAGTGATCGGCCATTCGCTGTTCGGCTACCTGATGGTGCTCGGCAAGAACGTGCACAATTTCGTCGGGCCGCTGTTCGCCGCCTCGTTGCTGGCGATGATCGTCATCTGGGCGCGCGACAACGTCTGGCAGAACATCGATGCGCTGTGGATACGCAAGGCGGGCGGGCTGATCACCGGCGAGCACGTGCCGTCCGGGCGCTTCAACTTCGGCGAAAAAACCTGGTTCTGGATCGGCGTCACCATTCTCGGGCTGACCGTCTCGATTTCCGGCTTCTTCATGAATTTCCCGAATTTCGACCAGACGCGCAACGACATGCAGATCGCCAACATCGTCCATTCGGTGTCGGCCATCGTCATGCTGCTGCTCGCTTTCGGCCACATCTACATGGGCACCATCGGCGCCCACGGCGCCTTCGACTCGATGAAGACCGGCTACGTCGACGAAACCTGGGCCCGCGAGCACCATGAGCAATGGTACAACGACGTCAAGGCCGGCAAATCCGGCCATCCGCAAGGCTAAAGGGAGGAACGAACATGAAGCACAGCAAATTTGCCCTGATTCTGGCGTTGACCGTAGCCAGTGCCGGCGCCTGGGCCAAACTGCCGCCGCCGTCCGAGGAAGCCAAGGCCAAGGCCGAGGAAGCAAAGGTCAAGGCCGCCGAAACGGCCAAACTCGAAGCCGAGCAACTGGCCAACGCCCAGAACCGTGTCGCCGAGGCCTTCATCAGACAGCAGAAGGCCAAGGGCATTACCGTCAAGCCAACGCCGATTGTCCCGCCGCCGGCGCCCGCCGCAGCGGCACCCGCGGCTCCGGTCGCCCCGGTTGCGGCAGCTCCTGCTGCCCCGGCGCCCGCAACGCAGAAATAATCACGGCGGTATCCTCGCAGCGCCCGGCGAGTGATCGTCGGGCGTTGTTACGTCTGAGTCCTCGATTGCCGCCCTGCGATAAGGCACAGGATGTTGCGCGGGGTTCTTCGGCTATTGCATGCAACGACGCAGCCAGGCGCTGGCCTGGTCGACGGAGATCGAAAGTGCCAGCATGGCGATGATCACGGTCGACGCCTGCGCGTGATGGAAAAGCGAAAGCTCGAAATAGAGCAGTTGCCCAAGGCCGCCGGCGCCGACGAAGCCGAGGATGGCGGCCATGCGGATGTTCATTTCCCAGCGGTAAAGCGTGTAGGCGATCAACTGCGGTGCGGCGCCGGGCAAGGTGCCGTAGAGAAAGGCGAGGCCGCCGGGCGCGCCGGCCAGGCGCAGCGCGTTGCTGGGGGGGCGTGGTGCGTTGTCGAGCGCTTCGGCGTAGAGGCGACCGAGCACGCCGGTGGTGTGCAGGGCCAGCGCCAGCGCGCCGGCAAACGGACCGAGGCCGACGGCGAGCGCGGTGATAGTCGCCCAGACCAGTTCCGGCACTGAACGCAGGGTATTGAGCAGGAAACTGAACGGCGCTCGCCAGGCCGGTAGCGCGAGCAACAGGCCGGCGACGGCGGCGAGCAGGGTGCCGACGACCGAAATGGCCAGCGTTTCCCAGATGCCCTTGCCGATCTTGGCCAGCCAGTCGGCGGAAAGATCGGGCGGGAAGAAGCCGGCGATGAATTCGCCAATACTGCGAGCGGCTTCCGCGGTCAACAGCGATTTCAGGTCAATTTCCAAAAAGATGAAACTGGCAACGACGCTGCCGGCCAGCGCCAGCCCGAGCACGCTGCTGCGCCAGCCGAAGGGCGAGGCGCGATTGGCCGGCGGCGTGTCGAGCGCCCGGCGCAGCCAGCCGGACAGGCCATCGGCAGAGAAAACGAGGACCATGAAGGCGAGCAGGATGCTCGCCGCTTCGCCGCCGTTGAGCATCTTCATCGCCTGATCCATCAACTGGCCGAGGCCGCCGGCGCCGACGAAGCCCATGACCACCGAGGCGCGGATGGCGCATTCCCAGCGATAAACCGTGTACGAGGCCAGTTCCTTCGAGGCCTGCGGCAGCAGTCCGTAGAGGATGGCCAGCGGCCGGCCGGCGCCGTTGTGGCGCAGGGCGCGGGCCGGCGCGGCATCGACCGATTCGAGGATTTCGGCATAGACCTTGGCCAGCATGCCGCCGTAGGTCAGGCCGAGCGCCAGCACGCCGGCCGCCGGGCCAAGGCCGAAAACGCGGACGAAAACCAGTGCCCAAACGAGTTCGGGAATACCGCGCAGGAGGGTGAGCAGGCTGCGGGTGAGCGGATTCAACGTGGTTTTTTCACGCCCCGCCCCGCTCGCCAGATAAGCCAGCGGCACAGCGAGCACGAAGGCCAGCGCCATGCCGGCGGTGGCGATGGCCAGAGTTTCCAGCGTCGCCTTGCCCAGGTAGCCGAGAAATTCGGCGCCGGTTTCCGGCGGTAAAAAGCCCGCCAGGAAATTGCCGATCACTTTCAGGTTGCCCGGATCGAACAAGACGCCCGGCTTGACCTCGGCGGCCTGAAACAGGGGCCACAGGACGGCGAGCGTCGCCAGCGCGCCGATCAGGCGGGAGCGGGCCGCCGGGTCGCGGGCGGCCGGGTTCAGCAGCATGCCGCGCGCGTCGCCGCGTCGTTGGCGGCGCTTTGCAGCAGGAAGTGCGGTTCGTGCGCCTGCACCGGCAATTCCTCGCCTTCGCTGGCGTAGAGGTCATGCAGCAGGGGCGTGCCGACTTCGGCCGCCGGCAGGTCGAAGGCGATGCGCCCGGCCTTGACGCCGACGATGCGGGAAAAATTGCCGAGCGCCAGGTCGACCGCATGCAGGCTGGCGACCAGCGTTGCGCCACGCGCTTCGGCGTCGGCGATCAGCAGGCGGATGGTGGCCAGTGCCAGCGTCGGGTCGAGTGCCGATACCGGCTCGTCGGCGAGGATCAGGTCAGGCTGCTGGTAGAGTACGCGGGCGATGCCGACACGCTGCAACTGACCGCCGGAGAGCTGGTCGCAGCGGGCGAACAGCTTGTCGGCCAGATCGACGCGTGCGAGCACGGCGCGGGCGCCGGGCACGTCGAGCGGGTAGGCCAGCGAGGCGAGCGATTTCCACGCCGGCCACTGCCCCAGCTTGCCGGCCAGCACCGCCGTCACCACACGTTGCCGGCCGGGAAGCGGCGGCGCCTGATGGACGGTGCCGATGCGCGAGCGCAGCGCCTTGCCTGCTGCGGTCGACGGCGAAAAAAGGCCAAAATCGAGAATTTCGGCCGTGCCGATGCTGGGCGCCAGCGCCGTGCCGAGTACCGACAACAGCGAGGTTTTGCCGGCGCCGGAAGGGCCGATCAGGGCGATGCGCTCGCCCTGCGCCGCCTTTAGCGTGATGCCGGATAAAGCCGTGAAACCATTGGCGTGGGTCAGCCCCACGCCGTCCAGCGCAAAACTCACTTCAGCAAACCGGCGGACTGGGCAGCCTTTTCGATGCCGTCGTAGTTTTCCTTCTTGGTCGGGATGAACTTCGCGGCTCGTTGCAGCGCCATGATTTCCTTGTCGTCCGGGTTGTTCGGGTCGAGCTTGAGGAAGGCGTCGGTCAGCTTCTTGATCAAGGCCGGGTCGAGATCGCCGCGCACTGTCCAGTTGTAGTCGAAATAGGGCGGCGTGGTGGCGAAGACGCGCACCTTGTCGGTATCGACCTTTTTGGCTTCGACCAGCTTGTCCCAGACCGAGGCGTTGAGCACGCCGGCGTCGGCCTTGCCGGCGGCGACGAAGGCGACGGTGGCGTCATGGGCGCCGGAGAAGGCGACGTTCTTGAAATCCTTCTCGGGGTTGAGGCCGGCCTGTTGCAGGAAGTAGCGCGGCATCAGGCTGCCCGAGGTGGACGACGGCGCGCCGAAGGCGAAGGTCTTGCCCTTGAGGTCGTTCAGCGATTTGATCGTCGGGTCGGCGGTGATGAACTTTGAGGTGAATTTGGCGTCTTCTTCGCGCTGGACGATGGGGATGGCCGTGCCGTTGGTGCGGATTTTGGCCTGCACGTAGGTGAAGCCGCCGAGCCAGGCGAGGTCGATTTTCTTGGTCGCCAGCGACTCGACGACGGCGGCGTAATCGGAGACGGGCGTGAAGACGACCTTCATGCCGGTCTGCGCTTCGAGGTACTTGCCGAGCGGCGCGAACTTGCGCTGCAACTCGGTCGGCGCTTCATCGGGGATCGCCGAAACGCGCAGCACTGCGTCGGCGGCGCGGGCGGGAAGGGAGGCAGAGGCAGCGAGGGCGCAGACAAGCGCGCCCTTGAGCGCCAGTCGGCGCAGGGTGGAAACAGTCATGTGGTGCTCCGATTTGTGCAGCAACTGCCACCGTGCGGATTGTCACGGCAGCTTACAAGGCGCCGAGGCGCCACCCGTTCAGTGCGGTACACAGACCGCGTTCGGCATTATAGCTGCCCGCCGCGCGTGGTTTCCGTCGCTCGCCCGCCGGTGTTATCCTGCCGCGGCCATGACCGCTACCCTGCTTGACGCTCTCTCCCTGCTCGGCAGCTTCGACCATCGATTGCTCGAAATCGTCGGCCTGTCGCTGCGCGTCAGCCTGAGCGCGCTGGTCATCGGCGCCCTGCTCGGCCTGCCGCTCGGCGCCTGGCTGGCGGTGGCGGATTTTCGCGGACGCGGCGCGCTGATCGTCGCACTCAATGCGCTGATGGGCCTGCCTTCCGTCGTTGTCGGCGTCCTCGTCTATCTCGCCCTGTCGCGCAGCGGGCCGTTCGGTGGCTACGGGTTGCTCTTTTCGCCGGCGGCGATGGTCGTCGCCCAGAGCGTGCTGGTGGTGCCGCTGATCGCCGCCGTCAGCCGGCAGATTGTCGAGGATGCCTGGAAGGAGTACGCGCCGGAGTTTTCGCTCATCGGCATCGGTCGACCGCAGGCGGTCGTGCTGCTGCTCGCCGACTGCCGCTTCTCGCTGTCGGTGGCGACCCTGGCCGGCCTGGGCCGGGCGATGTCGGAGGTCGGTGCGGTGATGATCGTCGGCGGCAACATCGACGGCTACACGCGGGTGATGACGACGGCCATCGCGCTGGAAACCAGCAAGGGCGACCTGGCGCTCTCGGTTGCGCTGGGCATCGTGCTGATGAGCATCATTTTCGGCCTCAATGCCGTCGCCCACCGCCTGCGCTGCTGGGCGGCGCGGAGGTACGGCTGATGTTTCCGCTGCACATCAGCGGCCTCTGCTTCGTGCCGAACGGGCGGGCGATCCTCGACCACCTCGACCTGGAGGTTTCCGGCGAGGGCATCAGCGTCATCCTCGGCCCCAACGGCACCGGCAAGACCCTGCTCCTGCGCCTGCTCGCCGGCCTCCTGCCGGCCACCGGCGGCAGCATCGACTGGGCCGGGGCCGCGCAGCCCGGCGGTCGGCTGGCGATGGTCTTCCAGCAGCCGATGCTGCTGCGCATGTCGGTGTTCACCAATGTCGAATTCGCCCTGCGCCCGCAGGCCATGAGCGCCGCCGAACGCCGCGCGCGGACGGAAGAGGTGCTCGAACGCGTCGGCCTGGCGCACCGGGCACGGGATTGCGCCCGCCTGCTGTCCGGCGGCGAACGCCAGCGCCTGGCGCTCGCCCGCGCCTGGGCGATGCGCCCGCGTCTGCTGCTGCTCGACGAGCCGACGGCCAGCCTCGACCCTACGGCCACCGAGCAGGTCGAGCGCATCATTCGCGAAATCCGCACCGAGGGCGCCAAGGTGCTGATGACGACGCATAATCTCGGGCAGGCGACGCGTCTGGCCGACGACATCATCTTTATCGCCGATGGCCGCGTGCAGGAGCACGCGCCGGCACAACGCTTCTTCGCCCATCCGCAATCCCCGGCGGCGCGGGCCTTCCTGCAGGGAGAATTGCCATGGCGCATTGCTTTCGAACATTAATGCCGTTATCCCTCCCTCTTTTCCCAAAGTGACGCCATGACCGACACCTCTTCCTGCACTTCCTACACCCCCGAAAACCGCGCCCTCTCCGCCGCCGAGGCGCGCGACCGCATGCTGGCCGAGGTGGCGCCGATCACCGGGCGCGAGTTCGTGGCGGTGCGCAGCGCCCTCGGCCGCATCATCGCCGCCGACATCATTGCCCCGCACGACGTGCCGGCGCACGACAACTCGGCGATGGATGGCTATGCCGTGCACTTCGCCAGCCTCGCCGCCGATAGCGAAACGCGGCTCGCCGTGGTCGGCACCGCCTTCGCCGGCAAAGCCTTTTCCGGGCTGGTCGGCAAGGGGCAGGCGGTGCGCATCATGACCGGCGCCGTGCTGCCGGCCGGGGCGGATACCGTGGTCGTGCAGGAAGTGACGCGGGTCGCGGATGGTGTGGTCTTCGTGCCCGCCGGACAGAAGCTCGGCCAGAACACCCGGCGCGCCGGCGAGGATCTGGCGCGCGGCGCCGTGGCACTGGCCGCTGGCCAGAAGGTCGGCGCCGCCGAACTCGGCCTGATCGCCTCGCTCGGCATCGCCGAAGTCGAAGTCAGGCGCCGCCTGCGTGTCGCCTTCTTCTCGACCGGCGACGAACTAGCCTCGCTCGGCACGCCGCTGGCGCCGGGCCAAATATACGACAGCAACCGCTACACGCTGCACGCGCTGCTGACGCAGCTGGGCGCCGACATCATCGACCTCGGCGTCGTCCCCGATGTGGCGGCAGCGCTCGAGGTGACGCTGAACGAGGCAGCCCAAGTGGCTGACGCGATCATCACCACCGGCGGCGTCTCGGTCGGCGAGGCCGATTTCATCCGGGAAATCCTCGCCCGTCTCGGCGAGGTGAAATTCTGGAAGCTCAACATCAAGCCCGGCCGCCCGATGGCTTTCGGCAGGGTCGGCCAGGCCTGGCTGTTCGGCCTGCCCGGCAACCCGGTGGCGGTGATGGTCAGCTACACCCAGTTCGCGCTTGACGCGCTGCTCCGCCTCTCCGGCCTCGATCCGCTGCCCGAGCGCCCGCTGCTCACCGTGCTGGCGGCCAATGCCATCAAGAAACAGCCGGGCCGCCGCGAATACCTGCGTGGCCGGATCGTTGCGGTCGACGGCCGCTGGCAGGTCAAAACCACCGGCAACCAGGGGTCGGGGGTGCTGCGTTCGATGTCGGAAGCCAACTGCTTCGTCGTCCTGCCCGAGGAGTGTGCCGGCGTGCAGGCTGGCGATACCGTCCAGGTCCAGCTGTTCGCCGGCTTGTTGTAGCTCAGTCGGCCAGTTCGATCTGGCCGCTGACGGTCGTCGTCACCAGGCTTTCACCGGCTTCCAGCGGCGGTGGCACTGCCTCGGTGGCCATTGCCGTCCGGCTGGCGCGCATGATCGGCATCGGCGGCATCTGGCCGCTTTGCTGGATGTTCAGGTGGCGGATCTTGTACGGCTTGCCGAGCACGTCGGCGACCACGGCCGCGCGCTGACGGAAGGCGCCAATCGCATCGCGCGTCGCCTCGTCCTCCACCTTGCGGCGCGTTTCGGGCGCCGGCAACTGGCTGACGCTGCCGATCGCCAGTCGCATCTGCTGCAGCTGGCCGAGCAGTTCGGAAACCGCCGCCGCGTCGCGCGATTCGAGTACCAGCTCTGAGTGCATGCGCCAGCTCTCGATCTTCTGGTTCTGTGCATAGACCGGGAAGGTGCTCTGGTGACCGCTCTTGACCGAGACGCCGGCTTTCGCCTTGATCGTTTTCAGCCCTTCGGCAATGTCCTGGTTGACGCGCCGCGCCAGTTCAGCCGGGTTGCTGCCGCTGGCCTCGGCGAAGACCGTGGCGCGCACCATGTCGTTGGCCGCCGGGCGGCTGGCCTCGGCGCTCAGGTCGACGGTGGCGCCGGCCAGCGCGCCGCCGGCGATCCAGGCGCCGGCGAACAGGGCGGCAGCGGCTTTGGGCGCGCTCGTCATTGCGCCTTGCCCTGCATTTCCAGCTCAGCGACGATGCGCTCGCAGTGGGCGATATGGCGCATCGCCACAGTGTTGACCGACCAGTAGCCGATGCCGGCGGCGACGATCTGGCCGGCGACCGGCACCAGGCGCGCCGCTTCCATCGCCGTCAGGCGAATGCCGACCAGGCGCACGATGCGGCCGACAAGCAGCGGCGTCGTCAGGCGTGCGGCGAGCGTCCCGCCGGCGTTGGCCAGCAGGCGATAGACCAACGCCTGGCGCTGGCTGGAATATTGCCCGATCTGCGCTTCGCTGAGGCCGAAGTGTTGGTTGATGCGCTCGATCACCTTGGTCATCAGCGCCAGGTCGGTCGCCAGGTCGATGCCGGGCACGGGAATCAGCGAGGTGGCGGCCGCCAGCAGGGCGCGGCGCCGGGCCATGGCCCGGCACTCCTGGCGCAGCGTGCGGGCGGGCCGGCTTTCCGGTGCGGCAGCCCAGGACGTGGTGGCGGTGGTCATGATCGTTCCCGCCGGCTCAGGATTTGCCGCCGCCGCGCAGCTTGCCGAAAACGACCAGCAGAATGATGGCGACGACGACCGAGGCGATGAAGCCGGCCCCTTCGCCAGCTTGATACCAGCCGAGGTACTGGCCACCGACGCCGGCAAGAAAGGAGCCGGCGATGCCGAGGAGGACAGTGGCGATGAAGCCCATGTTCTCCTTGCCGGGGTGCAGGAGTTTGGCAAGCACGCCGATGACGAAGCCAAGTACGATGGTCCAGAAGATGCCGCCCATGGTTTGAATCCTCCTCGAAGCAACGAAAGACACCCGCCGCGCGGGTAAGGTTTTCATGTTAACGCGTGTTGTGCCACGAAAGTTGGCAGTGCCGCCAAAAAAATGATCGGTGCCCCGCAGGGGGCGTCAGGTGGCTGCTGGCCTCCTGCCGTCCGCGACCACCGCCGCCACAGCGCCGGCGGAACGCATCTCTGTCGGCAGATGCCTGCGAAGGGCCCGGTACGACCTTGGCTGAACGGCACGCTTGGGGTGGTATGCTGTCGGTCATTCGATTCAACGAGAACTTTTCATGGCGACTTACTTTGCCTTCCTGGCTCTGGCGCTGCTGGTAGGCGCCTGTTATTTCATTTATGCCCGCTCGATGGCTGCGGCGGCGGCCACGGATGACAAGGATCTGGACAGGTTCATGATCGCCAATCGGGAACTTCGCCTGGAGCGAATCGACCATGCCCTCTGGGATACCGCCATGCGCATCGCCCACGGTGATGAAGGCGTAGCCAGAGCCCGCTACATCCAGCTCCGGGTTCAGCAAATGAAGAATGAAGCTGCGGCTGCCGACGCTGCCCAGTAGACCTGCTCCTCTGGTGTCGCACACGGCGTCAAGATGAGCGCCGCGAGGAGGAAAACGACATGACTGCGAAGTTTCTCGATGACTTGCATCCCGGCGAAAAATTCGTCACCGGGGGCATCACGCTGACCGAGAGCGAAATCATCGCTTTCGCGCTGACCTACGATCCGCAACCCTTCCACCTGAATGCCGTGGTCGCCGCCGAGTCGATCTACGGCGGGCTGATCGCCAGCGGTTTCCAGGTCGTTTCGCTGACTTTTCGCCTGTTCATCCAGATGGGCATTCTCACCGAATCGAGCATGGGCTCGCCGGGCATCGATGAATTGCGCTGGTTCGCGCCGGCACGGCCGGGCGACACGCTGCATGCCGAGGTCGAGGTGATGGCGGTGATTCCGTCGAAATCGAAGCCGGACCGCGGCATCGCCCGCCTGCGCTATTCGGCGTTCAACCAGCGCCACGAACTGGTGTCGAGCTTCGTCGTCAATCACCTGCTGCGCCGGCGCGAGGCGCCGACCGCCTGATCGTGTCCGCCGCTTGCCGCGACGGTTGCGCCAGCAAGGCCGGTTCGCCGGTCGCGGCGTTTGCTCCGGATGCGGGCGACGGGCCACTGTTCCGTTCCACGTTCCGCATTCCCGGCATGGACTGCCCGGCGGAAGAGCAGATGATCCGCGTGCGCCTTGCGCAAGCACCAGTAACGACCCTCGCCTTCGACCTGCCGAGAAGGACACTGAACGTCGATCATGCCGGCGCCGCAGAGTCGATCCTCGCCTGCCTGAAACCCTTGGGCTACGGCGCCGAACTGCTGGCAACCCAGCCACTCGACCGCGGCGAAGCAGACGCATCGGCTGCTGAGGACGCCGCCGGCGAGGCCCGCATCCTGCAGTTGCTGTTGGCAATCAACGCGGTGATGTTCTGTATCGAGCTGGGGTTTGGCTGGTGGGCGCAGTCGGCGGGGCTGATCGCCGATGCGCTGGACATGTTTGCCGACGCGACCGTGTATGGTCTCGCGCTGTATGCCGTCGGGCGCGCCGCGAGCCGCAAGCTGGCGGCGGCACGGGCGGCCGGGGTGCTGCAGTTGCTGCTGGCCCTCGGCGCGCTGCTGGAAACCGCGCGTCATGTGCTGGCCGGCAGCGCGCCCGAACCCACGACGATGATCGCCGTCGCTGTGCTGGCGTTGGCCGCCAACATCAGTTGCCTGGTACTGATCTACCGGCGGCGCAATGCCGGCGTGCACATGCAGGCCAGCTACATCTTCTCGGCCAATGACGTGATCGCCAACTTCGGCGTCATCGCCGCCGGCCTCCTCGTCGGCTGGCTCGGCAGCCCGTGGCCCGACTGGATCATCGGCACCGTCATCGGGTTGGTGGTGCTTGCCGGTGCGTTGCGTATCCTGCGCCTGCGCTGAGTCAGAACAGACGCTTGTGCCGCAGGGCGCCGGGGGCGTGCGAGAGCAGGGTCGACAGCACGAGAATTATCCAGAAGATCGGCAAGGCCAGCGCCGGCACGAATGCCATCAGCGCGACCAACACCAGCTTGAGCAGCACGCCGCAACCGGCAACTTCGCGCACATGCCCGGGGTTGGTCCAGGCGTCGCCGGCAAACATGCCTGCTCCGGAAAGCAGGGTCAGCCAGGTGCCGAGCGCGATGTCGCCGGCGCCGAGCAGCGCTGCCCCGAGCAGGACGATGCCGACCAAGTGCAGGCTGCGCAGGCCCAGGTTGAACCCGCGGCGGCCGGGAAAATCGCGGACGTGGTCGCGTTGGCGAGGCATGGAAAACTTGGCAGGTGTAAGATGCCGCATTATGTCCGAACTCGAAAAACTTGCCGAACATCTCGGCCGCGAGTTGCTCAACCGCGGGGAATGGTTGGCGACCGCCGAATCCTGTACCGGCGGCTGGGTAGCGCAGACGGTGACGGCCATTTCCGGCAGTTCAACCTGGTTCGACCGCGGCTTCGTCAGCTACTCGAATGGCGCCAAGGTCGACATGCTGGGCGTGCCGGAAACCACGCTGGAAAGTCACGGCGCGGTCTCCGAAGCGACCGCCCGGGCGATGGCGCAGGGTGCGCTGAAGAACAGCCGCGCCGACTGGGCTGTGGCCATCACCGGCATCGCCGGTCCCACCGGCGGCAGCGCGGACAAGCCGGTCGGCATGGTCTGCCTGGCCTGGGCGCAGCGCGACGGCGGCTGCGAGGCACTGACCTGCCAGTTTTCCGGTACCCGTGCCGAGGTGCGCGAACAGGCGGTGCGCCTGGCGCTGAGTGGCACCTTGAAGCGTGTGATGGCGGCGACGCTGATGGCCTGAGTGGCCGGTTGCGGTCGACCCTTGAAAAGGGCCGATTTTCAGCGCCCGGCTTCGCCGGCGATTTCCTTGAGCAAGTCCTCGACCATGGTTGCCGATTTGCCCTGCGGCCGGCGGTAGGCGACCCAGGTGCCGCCCTTGTCGCCCGGCAGCGTGTAGACAGAAATTGCGAAGGGGCAGAGAACGACGTTGTGCGGGTCGGCTTCCATCATCTTGCGCGACAGGCCGGCCGAGCAGAATTCGATGATCTCCGCCTGCTCGAACACCCTGCGGCGGGCGCCGATGTCGGCCCCGGTGCGCTCCAGCATGTCGGCGATGTGCGAGGTGTAGTTGACCACCAGGCCACGGTTTTCGATGGCGAGAACGATGGATTCACGGGTGTCGGCGAAACTGCCGGCGACCTGCAGGCGGACTGCCCAGTCTTCGGCCGTGGCCAGGCCGGCGCTTAGGGCAAGGGCGATAAGAACGGCGAGTCGGCGCATGGCGGCTCAAGCATTAGTGGTTTCTGATGTTTTGATTGTACAACCGGCTGCGGTCGACGCCCGAAAAAAGCGGAAATTGCACTAGCCGGGCAGCGGCTCGAACAGCGCGGCGAGATCGTCGCTGCCGAACTTGAGGTCGACGCCGCGATCCTCGGAGAGAATGCCGGCAGCCAGTTCGGCCTTCCGTTCCTGCAGGGCGAGGATCTTTTCCTCGATGCTGCCGCCGACGATCAGTTTGTAAACGAACACCGGCTTGTCCTGGCCGAGGCGGTGGGCGCGGTCGGTGGCCTGGTTTTCGACGGCCGGGTTCCACCACGGGTCGTAGTGGATGACGGTGTCGGCGGCGGTCAGGTTGAGGCCGACGCCGCCGGCCTTCAGGCTGATCAGGAAGATCGGCACCTCGCCGCTCTGGAAGCGGCGGACCGGCGCTTCGCGGTCGCTGGTGCTGCCGGTGAGCAGGGCGTAGTCGATGCCGATGGCGGTCAGTTCTTCTTCGATCAGCGCCAGCATGCTGGTGAATTGCGAGAAGACGAGGATGCGCCGGCCTTCGTCGACCAGTTCCGGCAGCATCGCCATCAGCAGGTCGAGCTTGGCGCGCTCGGTCACCTTGCGTGCCGAATTGGCCTTGACCAGGCGCGGGTCGCAGCAGACCTGGCGTAGCTTGAGCAGGGCGTCGAGGATGACGATCTGGCTGCGGCTGAAGCCCTTGCTGGCGATTTCGTCGCGCACCTTGACGTCCATCGCCGCGCGCACGGTTTCGTAGAGGTCGCGCTGGCTGCCTTCGAGCTCGACGCTGCGCACGATGATGGTCTTCGGCGGCAACTCCTGCGCCACGTCTTCCTTCTTGCGGCGCAGGATGAAGGGGCGGATGCGGCGCGCCAGCAGGTCGCGCCGGCGGTGGTCGTTCTGCTTCTCGATCGGCGTCCGCCAGTGCTTGGCGAATTGCCGGCTGGCGCCGAGAAAGCCGGGCAGGAGGAAGTCGAACTGGCTCCACAGCTCGCCGAGGTGGTTTTCCAGCGGCGTGCCGGTCAGGCACAGACGATGGCGGGCGTCGATCTTGCGCACCGCTTCGGCGCCCTGGCTCTGGGCGTTCTTGACGGTCTGCGCCTCGTCGAGGATGAGCAGGTGGTAGCTGTGCTGCATCAGTTCATCGGCGTCGCGCCAGAGCAGCGGATAGGTGGTCAGCACGACGTCGTGCCCGGGGATTTCGGCGAAGCGGCTCTTGCGTTCCGGGCCGTGCAGCGAGAGCACCCGGAGGCCGGGGGCGAAGCGCGCCGCCTCGTGTTTCCAGTTGAAGATCAGCGAGGTCGGCAGGACGATCAGCGCCGGCCGGTCGAGGCGGCCGCCTTCCTTTTCCAGCAGCAGGTGGGCCAGCGTCTGCGCCGTCTTGCCGAGGCCCATGTCGTCGGCGAGGATGCCGGAAAGGTTCTGCGCGCGCAGGAACTGCAGCCAGGCCAGGCCTTCCTTCTGGTAGTCGCGCAGTTCGAGGCGCAGGCCGGCCGGCGAGGCGATGCTGCCGATGCCCTGCGCGGCATGCAACTGGTCGGCCAGCGCCAGGATGTCGCCCTGGCCCTTGAACTGCCAGCGGCTGGTGTCGTTGAGTTCGGCCAGGCGCGGCGCATCGAAGCGCGAAACGCGCAGGGTGTCGCCGCCGGAAAAGCCGTCGACGAGGTCGATCAGCGTTATCGCCAGCGGCTTGATGCGGCTCGCCGGGACACGGATGCGCTGGCGCAGCGGGGTCTGCAGTTCGACCAGTTCGTCGTCGGCAATCGCCTCGATCTGGGCGCTATCCAGCCAGCGTCCGTCGCGGCGGAACAATGCGGCAAGCAGCGGCGCCAGCGCCAGGCGCTCGCCATCGACGATGATGCCCATGTCGAGCGCGAACCAGCCGTTGTCGGATTCGACAAGATCGGCTTCCCAGCCATCGACTTCCAGCAGGTGGTGGCGGAATTCTTCGGGGTGCTCGATCTGCCAGCCGGCGGCGCGCAGCGCATCGCGGCCCTCCTGCATGAAAGTGGTCCACGCCCCTTCGCTGGCCAGGCCGTAGACACCGTCCGGTGGTCGGCCGAAGGTGTCGAGCGTGTGCGACGGAATCTTCTCGAAGCCGGCTGCGGTCAACGCCTGCAAAGCACGCATTTCCGCATCGGAGCGCCGCTTCAGGTGTACGGTTTCGCCCTCCGGCAGGGTCACGAACTCATGGCGTTCGTCGGGGCGGACGTCGACATCGGCGTAGCGGAACAGCGGCCGCGCGACATCAAAGAAATCGCCGGCAAAGCTGGCGCCATAGCCGCGCCACGCCCGGTTGCCGTGGGTCG
This sequence comes from Dechloromonas sp. UBA6271, assembly GCA_002440665.1. Lineage (GTDB taxonomy): Bacteria > Pseudomonadota > Gammaproteobacteria > Burkholderiales > Rhodocyclaceae > Azonexus. The sequence goes on along the minus strand of DJUX01000004.1, from coordinate 100,218 downwards.
GCACGGTGTCGAGCTGCAAGATCGGCTGCAAGGGCGCGTCGACCGTGCGCAGCCGGGTGGTCGCGTCTTCGGCCGGTTTGGGCAGATCGGGCGCCAGTTCGTCCAGCGTCTGGGCGACGACGGCGGCTTCCTTGGCCGACAGCGGCGGCAGGCTGAACAGGCGGGCGATGACCGCCGGGTTGCCGGCGACTTCGAGCGGGCCGGCTTCGCCTTCGGCAAGGTCGATGTACCACGGCGGTTGCACCGGCACGATCAGCGCCGCAGCCGGTTGGGCGACCAGCAGCGGCCGTTGCAGGCCGCGTGCGTCAACGCGCCAGCCGACCGTGGCCGGGCGCGGCGCGCCTTCGCTCAGGGGCAGGCCGTCGCCATTGTCGGCATAGAAACGGCCGCTTTCAGTCAGGCGTTTCAGGGTTTCGGCGCCGTGCTTGGGGCCGAGTCCGAAGGCGCGTAGCCCGGTTTCGTGCAGGCGGTCGGCCCACAGCGGGCGCAGGATGCCGAGGTCGGCCTCGCTGACGAACTGCGGCGGATTGATGAGTGCGCGCTCGACGTTCCACCACTCTTCGGCGCTGTCGGGGAATTTGCCCTTGGCGATCTCGACGCCGAAATGGCGCTGATCGGGCGTCCATTTCAGCATGTAGAAAAGTTGCTGACGGATGCCGGATGGTCGCGCTTTCTTCTTGGCGACGGCAATCGACGCGCGGCGCAGGTCTTCGACCCATGACAGCACGCCGGGGCTGACGCGATCGGGGGCGTTGCGTTCCTCAAGGGCACGCAGCAGCATCGCGGCGACGTGCTTGCAATGACCGCCGACCGGGCAGGTGCAGGCGCTGACCAGGGTCTGGAAGCCCTGTTTGCCGGTCGATAGCTTGGCCATCGCCACGTAGGGCTTGCGCGCGCTGCCGGGCACCACGGCGCGGATGAATTCCGGCGCGATCTCCAGATCCTGGACGACTTCGAGGTAGGCACGCGCCTTGTCCAGTTCGCGCTGGCCGAGCCAGTCGCGCAGGTGCTTCTCCGTGTAGGAATCTAGTGTGGGTGGCAACATCGGCGAATCAGGTGAGCAGCAGTCCGATGACGGTCGCCAGCAGCAGCGCGATGATCGCCAGCCAGCGGTTCTGCTGCTGCTGCGAAGCGATCAGGCGTTCGAACAGCGGTTGCAGATCGGCTGCCGGTTCACGCACCAGCGACTGGTGCACGAGGCGCGGCAGCTGCGGCAGGGTGCGCGCCAGGTAGGGCGCTTCCTGTTCGAAGTTGCGCACCAGTCCGCGCCAGCCGACCTGCTCGCTCATCCAGCGTTCGAGGAAAGGCTTGGCAGTCTTCCACAGATCGAGTTCCGGATCGAGCTGGCGGCCGAGGCCTTCGATGTTGAGCAGCGTTTTCTGCAGCATGACCAGCTGCGGCTGGATCTCGACATTGAAGCGGCGCGAGGTCTGGAACAGGCGCAGCAGCACCTTGCCGAAGGAAATATCCTTCAGCGGGCGGTCGAAGATTGGTTCGCAGACGGCGCGGATGGCGGCTTCGAACTCGTCGACCCGCGTTTCCTTTGGTGCCCAGCCGGATTCGATGTGCGCCTCGGCGACGCGCTTGTAATCGCGGCGGAAGAAGGCGAGGAAGTTCTGCGCCAGATAATTCTTGTCGGAATCGGTCAGCGTGCCGACGATGCCGAAATCGAGCGCGATGTAGCGGCCGTCGGGGGCGACGAAGATATTGCCGGGGTGCATGTCGGCATGGAAGAAGCCGTCGCGGAAGACCTGGGTGAAGAAGATTTCGACGCCGGCCGCCGAGAGCCGGGAAAGATCGATGCCGTCGGCGCGCAACTTGTCGATCTGCGAGATCGGTGTGCCCTGCATGCGCTCCATGACCATTACGGTCGACGTGCAGAAATCCCAGTGAATCTCGGGCACCACCAGCAGCTGCGAATCGGTGAAGTTGCGCCGCAGTTGCGAGGCGTTGGCCGCCTCGCGCATCAGGTCGAGCTCGTCGCGCAGGTACTTGGCGAATTCGGCGACCACCTCGCGCGGCTTCAGGCGCTTGCCATCGGCCCACAGCTTTTCGAGCAGCAGCGCGAAATTGTCCATCAGCGCCAGGTCGTGTTCGATGACCGACAGCATGTTGGGGCGCAGGATCTTGACCGCCACCTCATGGCTGCCGTCCTCGGCGCGCAGCGTGGCGAAATGCACCTGGGCGATCGACGCCGAGGCGATCGGCAGCGGGTCGAACTCGGCGAAAACCTCGCTCGCCGGGCGGCCGCCGTAGGCCTTCTCGATCTCGGCCAGCGCCAGATGCGAGTCGAAGGGCGGCACGCGGTCCTGCAGCTTGGCCAGCTCGTCGGCGATGTCGGTTGGCATCAGGTCGCGGCGGGTCGATAGCACCTGGCCGAACTTGACGAAGATCGGCCCCAGCGCTTCCAGCGCCATGCGCAGACGAACGGCGCGCGGCGCCGAGAGGTCGCGCCAGAACTGCAGGGTGTTCGCCAAGCGCACCAGACGACCGCTCGGCTCGTGTTCGAGCACCATTTCGTCGAGGCCGTAGCGGCTGGCGACGGCGGCGATCTTGAGCAGGCGGAAGAGGCGCATGGGTGGCAGGGGGCGGACTGGCCGGGGAAAAGCTAATCGAGCATGTTAACACGCAGGCGGCGAATTGGCCTGCTCGACGTGGCATCTTTGCGCTATCTACTGCCAGCGTTTTGTGGTTCCAGAGCGATCTTTTCGTAATGCACTGGCCTTGCGCTTATTGACTTGGCATTGGCGGGCAAACAGAATGGCCGTTGGTCGAACGCCAGCGAATGGTGCATGGCTGTTGCGGTCGACTGGGAAAAATGGGCCAAAACGGAAATGGCTCTGACCCCATTGGTTTCTTACGCTGGAAATTTGAGCTTGGCCCCCGTTTGCCTATGAAAATGAAGAAGATTATTAGTGGTGTGGTGTTTTCGTTGGTTGCCATCTTTATTCTCGACCTAGTTGGCGGGCCTTTTGTAAATCCGCGACCAGATAAAATGGTAACCATGTATGGCCGATTTCCTTTCGAGAAAGGATATCAATTGAGCTTCAGTCAGGAGGCATACGCCACAACCATTTTGGCAGGATTCATTTGTGGAGGTTTTGGAATTATCAGGGGGCCTTCTGGTTTGTCCTGTCGGGGGGGAAAGAGGCTTGTCGAAATGAATCAACTCGATTGTTGTAATTATGAAGTGAAGGTTTTTCGAGACTATTACTTGCCAGGACTCGCTGGATGGGTCTTGGGGCCACTGAGTTATCGGATATTGGCTGCTGGTGCAGTTGGTCGCACAGGGGGGAGTGGAGTTCCGGTCCAGAGTGGGACAATGAATTGCGTGACATCTAATGCCAAATTTCGCGATAGGCAGGAAGTTATTTGCATCTTTGCCACTAACGGAGAGGCTGTTCTTAGTGATCCGAAAGTGACGAAGTTTCGTTTGGATTTTGTTTTTTCTGAAAATGCTATCGGGCAATAAGGGTCAGACCCCGGTTTCCCGGCACATCGGCACGGAGTTGTGCCGGGAAACCAGCCGCTAGCCCGGCGATTCCTGCCTTGCCGAACAATCAGGCAGCGGCAGCGTATAATCGCCGCTTTGCTTTTTCAGCTCCGGATCAATGGCCCACGATGTCAAATCACAGCTGACCGCCCTGCTGCAGCAGGCGCTGGCCAGTGTTGCGCCGACTGCAACCGATACCCCGATTCACCTCGAACGGCCGCGCGACCCGACGCATGGCGACTTCGCCACCAACCTGGCGATGCAATTGGCCAAGGCGCTGAAGAAGAATCCGCGCGAAATCGCCAGTCAGCTATTGGCCGAGCTGCCGGTGTCGCTGCTGGTCGCCAGGGCCGAGATCGCCGGGGCCGGTTTCATCAATTTCACGCTCGATCCCCGCGCCAAGGTCGACGTGGTCGGCGCCGTGCTGGTCGATGGCGGCAATTTCGGGCGTTCGCAACTGGGCGCCGGGCACAAGGTGCAGGTCGAGTTCGTCTCGGCCAACCCGACCGGCCCGCTGCACGTCGGCCACGGGCGTGGCGCGGCCTACGGCGCTTCGCTGTCCAGCCTGCTGGCCTTCGCCGGCTGGGACGTGACGCGCGAGTATTACGTCAATGACGCCGGCCGCCAGATGGACATCCTCGGTTTGTCCACGTGGCTGCGTTATCTGGATCAGCACGGCGTGTCGGTGCCGTTCCCGCCCAACGCCTACCAGGGCGGCTACGTGCGCGACATGGCGCAGCAGATGACCGTCGCCCACGCCGCCAAGTATGTCCGTGCAGCCGAAGCGGTGCTGGCCGGCACTCCGGGTCTGCCGGAAGCCGACCGCGCCGACGACGAGGCCAAGCAGCAGCGCGAGCTGCATCTCGATGCGCTGATAGCCAGGGCCAAGGAACTGCTCGGCCCTGACTGGGATTACGTGCATCAGCATGCGCTCAACGAACAACTGGCCGACTGCCGCGACGATCTCGAGCAGTTCGGCGTCCATTTCGACGTCTGGTTCTCCGAAAAGGCACTCTACGACACCGGGCTGGTCGCCCGCTGCGTCGTGCTGCTTGAGGAAAAAGGCCACATCTACCTGCAGAACGGCGCCAAGTGGTTTCGCTCGACCGCCTTCGGCGACGAGAAGGACCGCGTCGTCCAACGCGAAAACGGCCTGTACACCTATTTCGCGTCCGACATCGCCTACCACCTGAACAAATTCGAGCGCGGTTTCGACAAGGTCATCAATATCTGGGGCGCCGATCACCACGGTTATATCCCGCGCGTGAGCGGCGCCGTCAAGGCGCTTGATCTCGACGCCGGCAAGCTGCAGGTGGCGCTGGTCCAGTTCGCCGTGCTCTACCGCAACGGCCAGAAGGCCTCGATGTCCACGCGCTCCGGCGAATTCGTCACGCTGCGCGAACTGCGCGGCGAGGTCGGCAACGACGCCTGCCGCTTCTTCTACGCGCTGCGCAAGTCCGACCAGCATCTCGACTTCGACCTCGATCTGGCCAAGAGCCAGACCAACGAGAACCCGGTGTATTACATCCAGTATGCCCATGCCCGCATCTGCTCGGTGCTCGCCCAGTGGGGCGGTGATCTGGCGACGCTGGCCGACGCCGATCTGGCGTTGCTGAGCAACCCGCGCGAACTGGCGATCGCCAACAAGCTGGCCGAGTTCCGCGACGTGATCGAGAACGCCGCTCGCGATCTGGCGCCGCACCTGATCGCCTTCTACCTCAAGGATCTGGCTGGCGAGTTCCACGGCTGGTACAACGCCGAACGCATGCTGGTCGACGACGCCGCGCTGCGCGATGCACGTGTCGCGCTCGCCGCCGCCGTGCGCCAGGTGATCCGCAACGGTCTCGCCATCCTGGGCGTCAGCTGCCCGGAATCGATGTAAGGAATGTCCATGAGTCGCGATATGAAACCGCGCAAGCGCCAGCCGGCGAAGAAGAAATCCGCCGGCGGCACCCTGATCGGCATGTTCATCGGCCTCGTGCTTGGGGTCGTCGTTGCCGCGAGCGTGGTCTGGTACATGAACAAGTCGCCGCTGCCCTTCAACAAGTCGGTGCAGGCGCCGCCGGCCAAGCCGGAAGGCACGGCCGCCAATGGCAAGGCCGCGCCGCAAGGCGGTCAGCCGGGGCAGCCGATGGCGCTGCCGGGCAAGCCGGGCGATCCGATTCCGGAAAAACGCTTCCAGTTCTACGACATCCTGCCCGGCAAGGCCGACGCGGTGCCGGACAAGGCTGGCAAGCCCGAGGTGAAGAAGGAAGAACCAAAGAAGGAAGAAAAGAAAGAGGAGCCCAAGAAGGAAGAGGTCAAGGAAAGCAAGACGCCGCTCTTCCTCCAGGCCGGTTCCTTCAGCACCGCGCAGGACGCCGACAACCAGAAGGCCAAGCTGGCCTTCATGGGGATCGAGGCCGTCATCCAGCAGGTGATGATCCAGGACAAGACCTTCTACCGCGTGCGCGTCGGCCCCTTCACGCGCATCGACGAATTGAACAAAACCCGCGCCGAGCTTGCCAAAAACGGCATCGACGCCCAGCTTGCCAAAAACAAGGAGTAACGCATGAGCTTTGCCCGCCGCAATTTCGTCCGCAGCATTTTTGCCCTCGGCGCCGCGTTGACCGTGGCGATGCCGGCGCTGGCGCAGACCGCCGGCAAGGATTACACGCTAATCACCCCGGCACAGCCGACCGACGATGCGGCGAAGATCGAAGTCCTCGAATTCTTCAGCTACGGCTGCCCGCACTGCAGCGATTTCCACCCGCTGATTTCCGCCTGGGCCGCCAAGCAGCCGGGCGACGTGGTGTTCAAACGGGTGCCGGTGAGCTTCGGCCGCGCCGCCTGGGCCAATGCGGCCAAGCTCTACTACACGCTGGAAGCGACCGGCGACCTGGGCAAGCTGGATGGCGATGTGTTCAAGGCCATCCACAATGACCGCACCAACCTGTTCGACGAAAAGACCATCCTCGAATGGGTGACCAAGAAGGGCGTCGACCCGAAGAAATTCAGCGAAACCTTCAATTCCTTTGGCGTCATGAGCAAGGTCAAGCGCGGCGACCAGCTGGCGCAGGCCTACAAGATTTCCGGCGTGCCGGCGATCGCCGTCGATGGCAAGTACCTGGTCGGCGGCCAGAGCTTCGGCGAGGTGCTGGCGACGACCGACAAGCTGATCGCCAAGGCGCGCAGCGAGAAGCCCGCCAAGAAATAGCCAGCCTTGAAGGTCTTCATCACGGGCGCCTCGTCGGGCATCGGCGAGGCGCTTGCCGTTTACTATGCCGGAAAGGGCGCCTCGCTCGGGCTGGCAGCGCGACGGCAGGATGTGCTGGCGGCGCTGAACCGGCGCCTCGGCGGCGGTCATGCCTGCTATGCGCTCGATGTCGCCGATGCGCCGGCGCTGCATGACGCGGCCGGCGATTTCATCGCCCGTTTCGGCGCGCCGGACATCGTCATCGCCAATGCCGGCGTTTCGGCCGGCACGCTGAGCGAGCACGAGGAAGACCTCGCGGTTTTCCGGCGCATCATGGACATCAACGTTTATGGCATGGCGGCTACCTTTACACCCTTCATCGCGGCGATGCAGGCGGCGGGCGGCGAGCGGAGGTTGGTCGGCATCGCCTCGGTCGCCGGTATCCGCGGCCTGCCGGGGGCGGAAGCCTATTCGGCGTCGAAGGCGGCGGCCATCGCCTACCTGGAAAGCCTGCGCCTCGAAATGCGGCCCTACAACATCAAGGTGGTGACCATCGCGCCGGGCTACATCGCAACGCCGATGACTGCGGTCAACCCCTACAAAATGCCGTTTTTGCTGGCGGCGGACAAGGCGGCCGAACGCTTTGCCGCCGCCATCGAACGCGGCACGACCTACACGGTGATCCCGTGGCCGATGGGCGTCGTTGCCAAGCTTCTGCGTGCCCTGCCGAACTGGCTCTACGACCGGCTCTTCACGAGTGCCCCGCGCAAGCCGCGCGGCTTGTTAAAATAGTCGGATGCCAGACCTCAAGATCAATGGCGAAGCCCGCCAGTTTCCCGACCCGCTGACCGTCGCCGGCCTCATCGACCGGCTCGGCTATGCCGGCAAGCGCATCGCCGTCGAACGCAACGGCGAAATTGTCCCCAAGAGCCAGCACGCCACGACCGCGCTTGCCGCGGGCGACCAACTCGAAATCGTCGTCGCCGTCGGCGGCGGCTGAACCGGAGCACGTTCCATGCATCAACTGACCATCGCCGGCAAGGCGTACCGTTCCCGCTTGCTGGTCGGTACCGGCAAGTACAAGGATTTCGCCGAAACCCGGGCGGCCATCGATGCTTCCGGCGCCGAGATCGTCACCGTGGCGATCCGCCGCATGAACATCGGCCAGGACCCGAGCCAGCCCAACCTGCTCGATGCCCTGCCGCCGTCGCAATTCACCATCCTGCCCAACACCGCTGGCTGCTACAGCGCCGACGATGCGGTGCGCACCTTGCGTCTGGCGCGCGAACTGCTCGACGGCCATCCGCTGTGCAAGCTGGAGGTGCTCGGCGATCCGACCAGCCTGTTTCCGAACATGCCGGAAACCCTGAAGGCGGCTGAAACGCTGGTCAAGGATGGCTTTCACGTCATGGTCTACTGCTCGGACGACCCGATCCAGGCCCGGATGCTCGAAGACATCGGCTGCGTTGCGGTGATGCCGCTGGCCTCGCTGATCGGCTCCGGCATGGGCATCCTGAATCCGTGGAACCTGCGCCTGATAATCGACAACGCCAAGGTGCCGGTGATCGTCGATGCCGGCGTCGGCACCGCGTCGGACGCCACCGTCGCCATGGAACTGGGCTGCGACGGCGTGCTGATGAACACCGCCATCGCCCATGCAAAGAATCCGGTGCTGATGGCCAGCGCCATGAAGAAGGGCGTCGAGGCCGGCCGCGAGGCGTTCATGGCCGGGCGCATGCCGCGCAAGCTGTATTCGGCCGATCCGTCGTCGCCGACTGCCGGGCTGATCGGCTCGTGAGCGGCGCGCCCTTGATTGAGCCCGGCACGGGCGACGAAGGCATCTACGTGGAAGGCCGCGAGGGCTACGGCCACATCAAGAGCTACGTCCGCCGCGCCGGCCGCATGTCGGCGGCGCAGGCAAATTACTACGCCGAGATGATGCCGAAGATCGGCCTGGTCTATGCGCCGCAGCAGGTCGACCTGGCTGCGGTCTACGGCCGAAATGCCCCGAAAATCCTCGAAATCGGTACCGGTATGGGCGAAACCACCGCCAAGATCGCCGATGCCAACCGCGACAACGATTACCTCGGCGTCGAAGTCCATGTGCCGGGGGTCGGCGCGCTGTGCAAGCAGATCGCCGAGCGCGGCCTGGGCAACCTGCGCATCTGTCAGCACGACGCTGTCGAGGTGGTACGCGACATGCTGCCGGAAGCCTCGCTCGACGGCGTCCATGTCTTCTTCCCCGACCCGTGGCACAAGGCGCGGCACAACAAGCGCCGGCTGATCCAGCCGCCTTTCGTCGCATTATTGGCGTCGCGGCTGAAGCCGGGCGGTTACCTCCACTGTGCCACCGACTGGGAAGAGTACGCCCACCAGATGCTGGAGGTTCTCTCCGACGAGCCGTCGCTGCTTAATTCCGTCTCTGGTCCTTCGGTGGAGCCCATGGCGGGCTTCGCCCCGCGCCCCGATTACCGGCCGCTGACCAAGTTTGAAAATCGTGGCATCCGCCTCGGTCACGGCGTCTGGGACGTCATTTTCAAGAAGCGCTAAACGCTTTTCTCCGAAAGATTTTTTATGTGGTTCAAGAACCTGCAGCTTTACCGTTTGCCCACGCCGTGGACCGTCGACCTCGCCAAGTTCGAGGAACAACTGGCACGCGGCCCGTTCGTGAAATGTCCGAGCAACCAGCCGATGAGCCGCGGCTGGGTTTCGCCGCGCCGTGACGGGGCGCTGGTTTTTTCGCTGAATCAGCAATGGCTGATCGCGCTGTCCGTCGAGCAGCGCCTGCTGCCGTCGTCGGTGGTCAATGAGGAAGTCAGGGAACGGGCCGAGGCGATGGAGGCCCAGCAAGGCTACGCGCCCGGCCGCAAGCAGCTCAAGGAAATGCGCGAACGGGTGACCGAGGAACTGATGCCGCGCGCCTTCACCCGCCGCCGCAGCACCTTCGTCTGGATCGATCCGCGGGCCGGCTGGTTCTGCGTCGATGCCAGCAGCCCGGCCAAGGCCGAAGAAGCCATCGAACACCTGCGCCACTGCCTCGACGATTTCCCGCTGACCATGCTCCATACCCAGCTTTCGCCGCAAGCGGCGATGGCCGACTGGCTGGCCGGCGGCGACGCCCCGGCCGGCTTCACCATCGACCGCGACTGCGAACTGAAGGCCGCCGGCGAGGAAAAGGCGGCGGTACGCTATGTCCGCCATCCGCTGGAGGGCGACGAGGTCAAGGCGCATCTGGCGAGCGGCAAGCTGCCGACGCGCCTGGCGCTGACCTGGGACGACCGGATTTCCTTCATCCTCAGCGAAAAGCTAGAGGTCAAGCGCCTCGCCTTCCTCGAACTGCTCAAGGAAGAAGCCGAGAAAAGCGCCGAACACGCCGACGAGCAGTTCGACGCCGACTTCGCACTGATGACCGGCGAGCTGTCGCGCTTCCTGCCGCAATTGATCGCGGCGCTGGGCGGCGAGGTCGTCGAACCCAAATGAGCGCCTGCCCTTGCGGCAGCGGCAAGCCTTACGAAGCCTGTTGCGGTCGACTGCATTTCAGGGCCGAAAATGCCGCAAGTGCCGAAGCCCTGATGCGCTCGCGCTACAGCGCCTACGTCCTCGGGCTGGAGCCCTACCTGCTGGCAACCTGGCATGCCTCGACCCGGCCGGCGGCGCTGCATCTTGCAGAGGAGGCCGGGACCAAATGGCTGGGGCTGGAGGTTCGACGACACCAGATGCAGGACGCCAGCCACGCCACCGTCGAATTCGTTGCCCGCTACCGCGTTGCCGGGCGCGGCCACCGGGTGCATGAAACCAGCCGCTTCATCTGCGAGGACGGGCGCTGGTTGTATGTCGACGGCGAGGTAAGTGACGGGCGCGGTTCCGCTTAACACGCGGTGCCTGCCGTGATAGTCTGCAAATTCCCATTCTGGAGAGAATCAACAATGATAAACAACTCTGCTTTTCGGAAATTCGGTCACGTCGTGTCGGCAGCCTGCCTGGCGCTGGCGATGACCTGTGGCAGCGCCAGCGCGGCCGAGGTGCCACTGGTCGACGGCACGCTATGGACGAAGTCCACGGATGACGTCAAGAAGGCCTATCTGGTCGGTCTGGCCAACGTGGTTCAGATGGAAGTCGCCTACAACGCCAACGATCCGCTGCCCGAAAAGAGCAGCTTCTCGCCGCGCCTCGCCAAGGGCCTGACGGGCCAGACGCTGGCGACCGTGCAGGAAGCACTCGACAAGTGGTATGCGGCCAACCCCGGCAAGTTGCAGCGCCCGGTGATCGAGACCATCTGGTTCGAGATTGCCTTGCCTGGGCTCAAGGCAGCCAAATAACGGAGGCGGAAAATGAAAAAGACAGGATTTGCACTGGCAGTGGTGGCGGCTCTGGCCGCATCGGCTTGCACGGACATGACGCCGCGCCAGCAAGGCACGGTCAGCGGCGGTGCCATGGGCGCCGCGGCCGGCGCCGGGATCGCCTCGATCACGGGCGGCAACGCTTGGCAGGGCGCCGCGATCGGCGCTGCCGCCGGGGGCACCGCCGGTTACATCAGGGGCAACCGCCAGCAGTAACCACGCTGGCCATGATTGCCTCGCTCTCCAGGCTTTCCGGAGTGGCGAGGCAAGGAAAAAGAGCCGCTGCGGCGGCTCTTTTTCCGTTTACCGAAGACGATTGATATCTTGAAATTCCTGCAGCGCCTTTATCCTCCGCTCGCCTTCTTCGGCGGCTTCGCCTGGGATGCCCTGACCATCGGTCAGCGGGTGCGGGCGATGGATCTCTGGGTGCTCGGCGGCTTCCTGCTCGGCGCCGGGCTGCTGATCCTCTGGCTGGCCTGGCGGGCGGCCGGCAACCTGGCTGCGCCGGAAGGCGAGGGTCTGCGCGGGCGCCTGGCCAGCGTCGTCTGGCAAGCGCCTTACCTGCTGCTGCAGTTTCTCTTCGGCGGCATTTTTTCGGCGCTGTTCATCCTCTACTTCAAGAGTTCCGGCCACCTCGGCACCTGGCTGACGGCATGCCTGCTCGGCCTGTTGCTGGTCGGCAACGAGTTCATCGGCAAGCAGTACGGCCAGCGCTTCACGCTGATCTGGGCCCTGTTCGCGCTCAATGCCATCCTGCTGTTCAATTTCGCCCTGCCGCACGCGCTGGGCAGCCTGGATCCCCTGTGGTTCTACGTGTCCACGGTCGCCGGGGCGCTGCTGGCGCACGGTTTGTGGCGGCTAGCGCCGGGACGGCCGGGGCGGATCTTTCCAGCCTGGATACTTGTTGGGGCCTTGCTGCTGGCCTGGCGCCTCGACATGATCGCGCCGGTGCCGCTGGTCAAGCAGGACATGGCGGTCGGGCACGCCTTCGTCAGGGAAGGCGACAGTTTCGCCCTGCAGGTCGAGCCGGCGCCGTGGTGGCAGTTCTGGCGGGATCAGGCGTCTACGGTGCATGTGGCCGAGGGCGGCAAGCTCTACGGGGTATCGGCAGTGTTCGCACCGCTGGGCGTGACGGCGGCGCTCGAGCACCGCTGGGAGATTCGCGAAAAAGAGGGCTGGCGGCAGGTTTACCGCAACCGCTTTCACAGCAGCGGCGGGCGCGAGCGCGGCTTTCGGGGCTATTCGTGGGTGCTGAATCCGCGGCCGGGGGAGTGGCGTTTCATCGTCGCGACCCAGGACGGGCGCACCATCGGCATTTTCCCGATCCGCGTCGAACGCGGATCGCCGCTGCCCGAGGAATTGCAACTCCGCGAATTCTGATGCGACAGACCGGTGGCGAGGCAGATTGCAGCCGGTTTTTGGGTCACAATGCCGGGCTATTGAATCAACATGCAGTGAAGGACGGGCAACGATGCGGGCGATCGGAAATTTTCTCTGGTTCATTCTGGGCGGCTTCCTGATGGGGCTCGCCTGGTGGCTGTTCGGCCTGATCGCGCTGCTGACCATCGTCGGCATTCCGTGGGCCAGGGCCAGCTTCGTGATCGGCCAGTTCTCGTTCTTTCCGTTCGGCAAGGAAGCCATCAGCCGCAAGGAACTGCATCAGGAGGACGACATCGGTACCGGCGCCCTCGGGCTGCTCGGCAACATCATCTGGTTCGTCATCGCCGGCGTCTGGCTGGCGATCGGCCACGTCGTTTCAGCCGTAGCCTGCTTCGTCACCATCATCGGCATCCCGTTCGCGCTGCAGCACCTGAAACTGGCGGGCATCGCCCTGGCGCCGATCGGCAAGACCATCGTCAGCAAGGAAGTGGCGGAAGCGGCGCGGGCGGCCAATGCGGCAACGACCGTGGCCGCGGTGCGCGACCGGAACTGAACGGGGGCAAGGCGCGCTGCCGGCACCGGCGGTTGCTTCCGTGCCGGCTTGTTTGCGATCATCCGGGGCTAACTGGAGGAGACGATGGATTCAAGCGAAGCGCCCGTCAGCGAGGCGTCGTGGAAGCAGTATTCGGTGCTGGTGGTGGACGACGAGCCGGGCATGGTCAGCTTCCTGCAGCGTGCCCTCGGCCAGCGCTGCGGCAGCGTCGATACCGCCGGCAGCGTCGAGCAGGCCGAGCCGCTGCTCCGGCGCCGGCTGTACGACCTGATCGTCCTCGACATTGCACTGCCCGGGCGTTCCGGCATCGACTGGCTGCACGAGTTGCGCGATGAAGGTTACGCCGGCGACGTGGTGCTGATGACTGCCTACGCCGATCTCGACACGGCGATTGACGCGCTGCGTGCCGGCGCAGCGGATTTCCTGCTCAAGCCCTTTTCGCTGGCGCAGATGCTCAATGCCATGCAGCGCTGTTTCGAGCGCTCGCGGCTGGTTCGCGAAAACTTCGTGCTGCGCCGCGAGCTTGGTGCCGTCGACGTCGAGGGTATGGTCGGCGAATCGGAGGCCATGCGTGCTGTCTGCGACCGCCTCAAGCGCATCGCGCCGACACCGGCCACCGTGCTGCTGACCGGCGAATCGGGTACCGGCAAAGAGGTTGCAGCACGTGCCCTGCACCGCATGAGCAGCCGCGCCGCCGGCCCCTTCGTGCCGGTCAATTGCGCGGCGATCGCCGCCGAGCTGATCGAGTCGGAACTCTTCGGCCATGTCAGGGGCGCCTACACCGGCGCCCAGCAGAGCCGCGAGGGACTGTTCTATTACGCCCGCGGCGGCACCCTCTTCCTCGACGAAATCGCCGAACTGCCGGCGGCGGCGCAGGCCAAGCTGCTGCGCGTGCTGGAAGAGCGGCGCTTGCGGCCGGTCGGCTCGGAACAGGAAATTCCCGTCGATGTGCGGGTCATCGCGGCGACCAACCGCGACCTCAAGACCGAGGTCGCCGCCCAGCGTTTCCGCCCGGATCTCTACTACCGCCTGCAGGTGGTCGAGGTCACCCTGCCGCCGCTCCGCGAGCGGCCGGAAGACCTGCCGCCGCTGGTCGGGCATTTCATCGCCCAGCTGGCGCCTTATCTCGGGGTGCCGCAGTTGGCGCCCGACGCCCGAACGCTGGCGCGCATGGCTGGCTACGACTGGCCGGGCAACGTGCGTGAACTGCGCAATTTCGTCGAGCGCTCGCTGATCCTCGGCTGGTTCGACCTCGGCCCCGAGCCGGCCGCCGGTGCCGCGGTCGGGGGGGCGGAAGAGAGCCTGGAAGCGATCGAGAAACGCCATATCCTGGCGGTGCTCGGCGTCTGCTCGGGCAACAAGTCGGAGGCGGCGCGCCGCCTCGGGGTGTCGCGCAAGACGCTGGACCGTAAGTGCCAGGCCTGGGCCGTCTAGAAACATCGGGGCGGCGATCGATCCGCGTCCGCCTGCTGCTGCTGGCGCTGCTGCCGCTCGGCATCGTGCTGCCGGTGCTGCTGGCGGTGCTGAGCATCTGGGGCGGCGATTATCTGGATCGCTTGCTGATCGCCAAGGTGCGCGCCGACCTCGCCGTCGCGCACGGCTATTACGAGCGCGTGGCGGAAGGAGTCGGCCGCTCGGTTGAGGGGCTCGCCGGTTCGGCGCGTCTGGCCCGGGTGCTGGAGCATGCGGCGAGCGCGCGCGACGGCGCGGCGGCCGAACTGCTGGCCAGCGCCCGCATCGGCATGAAACTCGATTTTCTCTATTTTCTGGACGTCGACCGCAACAGTGCCGCCATCGCCGCCTGGCCGGTGCTGGCGGTGGCCGGTGCCGGCCAGGCGCTGACCGGCACCGACATGATGAGCGCCGAGCAGTTGCGCCTGCTCGACCCGCGCCTCGCCGAGCAGGCGCGGACGGCCATCCTGGCGACCGCCAACGCGGCGCCCGACGGGCGGGAGGTCGAGGAGCGCGGGCTGGTCATTCACGCCGCGGCGCCGGTGCGCGACGCAGCCGGGCGCCTGCGCGGGGTGCTCGCCGGCGGCGTGCTGCTCAACAAGAACCTGGAATTCATCGACCGCCTTAACGAAATCGTCTATCCCAACGGGGCGCTCCTGCTCGGCAGCCAGGGCACGGCGACGCTGTTTCTCGGCGATGTCCGGGTGGCGACCAATGTGCGTCTGTTCGAAGGCGGGCGGGCGATCGGCACCCGGGTCTCGGCGGCCGTGCATCATGCGGTACTCGACGAGGGCCGGACCTGGCTGGACCGCGCCTTCGTCGTCTCCGACTGGTATGTGTCCGGCTACGAGCCGCTGGTCGACAGCCATGGCCGGCGGGTCGGCATGCTCTACGTCGGCTTTCTCGACGAACCCTTCGCTGCCGCCAGGCGCGCGGCGCTGGCGCTTATCGTCGGGCTGTTCGCGCTGGCCATGGTGATGGCTGGCGTCTTCGCTTTTTTCTGGGCGCGCCGGGTGTTCCGCCCGATCGAGCGCATGCACGTGACGATGAACGCAATCGAGCAGGACGACGCCGATGCCCGCGTCGGCGCCGTCACCAGCCGCGATGAACTGGGTGACCTCGCCGCGCATTTCGACCGCCTGCTCGACCGCCTGCAGGCGCAGGCGGCGTCGCTCAAACGCTGGGGCGAGGCGCTCGATGGCGAGGTTGCGAAGCGCACCGCCGAACTCGAACAGGCGGTGGCCGACCTCAAGGCGGCACAATCGCAACTGGTGATGAACGAAAAACTGGCGGCCATCGGCCAGCTGACCGCCGGGGTGGCGCACGAAATCAACAATCCGGTGGCGGTGATCCAGGGCAATCTAGACGTGCTGCGCGACATCCTCGGGCCGGTGGCCAAGCCGGTCGAGCCGGAGGTCCGGCTGATCCAGGAACAGGTCCACCGCATCCGCCTGATCGTCGCCAAGCTGCTGCAGTTTGCGCGGCCGCAGGATTACGTCGGCTACCTGGAGCCGGTGGCGCCGGCGGCGCTGATCCAGGACAGCCTGGTGCTGGTCGGCCACCTGCTCAAGCGCGGGACGATCGCCGTCGAGCAGCATCTCGATTCGGTGCGTAACGTGCTGTGCAACCGCAACGAGCTGCAGCAGGTGCTCATCAACCTGATGGTCAATGCCATCCAGGCCATGCCCGACGGCGGCGTGCTGACGCTGGCGGCCGAAGACTGGGACGAGTCCGACATGCCGGTCGGGCTGCGGCTGGTGGTCGCCGACACCGGTCCCGGCCTGACGCCGGCCGAGTGCGAGCGCCTGTTCAAGCCCTTCTATACGGCCAGGAAACCGGATGGCACCGGCCTCGGCCTGTGGGTCAGCCAGTCGCTGGTCGAACGCTACGGCGGGCGGATTTCGGTCGACAGCGAAGCCGGCAAGGGTTCGCGTTTCAGTGTCTGGCTGCGCTTCGAGCCGTTGCCGGCGTGAAAGCAATTGTTCACCCGTTTGGCCGTAGCCTTCGGTTAGGATGGCCGAACTTTCAACGTTTTGGAGAAACACGTCATGGGTCTTCTCGATCAAGTGGCCGGCGCGCTTGCCGGTGGGCAATCCGGCGGCAACGGCGCCCTGCTGGAAACCGTGCTGAAGCTCGTCAATGATCCGCGACACGGCGGCCTGGAAGGCCTGGTCAGTGCCTTTCAACAGGGTGGCCTGGGCGAAATCGTCAATTCGTGGGTGTCGACCGGCCAGAATCTGCCGGTTTCGCCCGAGCAGGTGCAGAGCGCGCTCGGTGACTCGTCTATGCAGGACATCGCCGCGCAACTCGGGCTCAGCCCGGAGCAGGCTTCGGGCAGTCTCGCCGACCTGTTGCCGCAGGTGGTCGACCAGTTGACGCCGAACGGCCAGTTGCCGCAGGGCGGTGACCTGCTGACCCAGGGGCTGGACATGCTCAAGAAGGGCGGTCTGTTCAGCTGATTCGCCGGGACGGCCGGCGGCATCAGTCGCTCAGGCGGCGTCGCTGTCGTCCAGAAAGCGTTCGAGCAGGACGTTGAGAAAGCGCCGGCCGCGCAAGGTCGGCGCAATGCGTTCCGGCCCGATGGTCAGCAGGCCATCGGCTTCCGCTGCCTTGAGTTGCGGCAGGATGGCGGCCAGCGGCTGCGCGGTGCGCGACTCGAAGAGCGCGGGCGGAAAGCCCTCGTGCAGGCGCAGCGCGTTCATCAGGAACTCGAAGGGCAACTGGCTGGCAACGACTTCGTTGGCGGTCTGGATCGGCTTGCCGGCGCGGGTGTTGTCGAGATAGGCGGCCGGCTGTTTCCAGCGCATCTGGCGCAGCACGCGGTCGTGCAGTGTCAGTTTTGAATGCGCCCCGGCGCCGATCCCGAGGTAGTCGCCGAAATGCCAGTAATTCAGGTTGTGCCGGCACTGCCGGCCGCGTTGCGCGAAGGCCGAGGTTTCGTAATTGGCGTAGCCGGCGGCGGCCAGGCGAGCCTCGATGGTGTCCTGCATGTCGGCGCAAAGATCGCCTTCCGGCAGTTCGGGCGGGAAAGCGGCGAAGCGGGTGTTCGGCTCCAGTGTCAGCTGGTAACAGGAGAGGTGGGCCGGGGAAAAACTCAATGCGGTGTCGACGTCGGCGAGCGCCTGTTCGAGGGTCTGGCCCGGCAGGCCGTACATCAGGTCGAGGTTGAAGGCATCGAAATGCTCGCCGGCCAGTTGCGCGGCACGCCTGGCTTCGGCGGCGCCGTGGATGCGGCCAAGGGCTTTGAGGTGTTCATCGTTGAAGCTCTGGATGCCGAGCGACAGGCGATTGACGCCGGCAGCACGGAAGCCCGCGAACTTCTCGGCTTCGACCGTGCCGGGGTTGGCTTCGAGCGTGATTTCCGCTTCCGGCGACAACATGGCGAGCGCGCGGAAGGCGGCGATCAGTTCGTCGATGGCCGCCGGCGATAGCAGGCTGGGCGTGCCGCCGCCGAAGAAGACGCTGACCACCGGGCGGCCCCAGATCAGTGGCAGGGCGGATTGCAGGTCGGCGATCAGCGCGGCGACGTATTCGGCTTCGGGAATGGCGCCCGGCGCTTCATGCGAGTTGAAATCGCAGTAGGGGCATTTCTGCACGCACCACGGCACGTGCACGTAGAGCGCCAGCGGTGGCGAAACGCGGAATTCGAGGGCGGTTGCGGTCGACGCCGGTTTTTGGGCAAAAATGGGGATGGTGCGCGCCACGATTCTTACAGCGCCGGCAGGCGGGCGATCAGTTGCTGCATGGCCTGGCCGCGATGGGAAACCCGGTTCTTGGTTTCGGCATCGAGTTCGGCGGCGGTCCGGTCGAATTCCGGTACATAGAACAGCGGGTCGTAGCCGAAGCCGCCGGCGCCGCGCAGGGCCGGCAGGATCTCGCCATGCCATTCACCCTCGGCGATCAGCGGCTGCGGGTCGTCGGCGTGACGCACCAGCACGATGAGCGAAACGAAGTGGGCGCGGCGATCGGCGTTGTCGCCGAGGTCGGCGAGCAGTTTTTCGTTGTTGCGCGCATCCGATTTCGGCTCGCCGGCATAGCGTGCCGAGTAGACGCCTGGCGCGCCGCCGAGGGCGGCGACGCACAGCCCGGAATCGTCGGCGAGCGCCGGCAGGCCCGACAGCTGCGCCGCATGGCGGGCCTTGGCCAGCGCGTTCTCGACGAAGGTGCAGTACGGCTCTTCCGCCTCGGGGATGCCGAGTTGCCCTTGCGGGATGACCGCGAAGCCGAGGGGCGCCAGCAGCGCGTTCAGCTCCTTCATCTTCTTGGCGTTGTTGGAGGCGAGGACGAGCTTTTTCATGCAGCGAGGGCGGACTGCTGGGCGGCGATCAGCTGGCGGATGCCGGCTTCGGCGAGGTCGGTCAGCGTGTTCATCTGCGGCCGCGTGAACGGTTCGCGTTCGGCGGTGCCCTGGATTTCGACGATGCCGCCGGAACCGGTCATCACCACGTTCATGTCGGTATCGCAGTCGGAGTCTTCCGGATAGTCGAGGTCGAGCACCGGCGTGCCCTTGTAGATGCCGACCGAGACGGCGGCGACATGGTCGCGCACCGGGTTGGCGGCCAGCTTGCCGGCCTGCACCAGTTTCTCGCAGGCTTCGTAGAGCGCCACCCAGGCGCCGGTGATCGAGGCGCAGCGGGTGCCGCCGTCGGCCTGCAGGACGTCGCAGTCGAGGGTGATCTGGCGTTCGCCGAGCGCCTTGAGGTCGGTGACGGCGCGCAGGCTGCGGCCGATCAGGCGCTGGATTTCCTGGGTGCGGCCGGTCTGTTTGCCCTTGGCTGCCTCGCGCGCGCTGCGGGTGTGCGTCGAGCGCGGCAGCATGCCGTATTCGGCGGTGACCCAGCCCTGGCCCTTGCCGCGCAGGAAGGGCGGCAGGTTTTCCTCGACGCTGGCGGTGCACAGCACGCGCGTGTCGCCCATCTCGATCAGCACCGAACCTTCGGCGTGGCGGGTGAAGTTGCAGGTCAGGCGAACCTTGCGGAGTTGGTTGGCCTGGCGTTGGCTGGGGCGCATGCTCATTGTCCTTGTTTCCTGGGATTGAATTTGTCGATGGCGGCGCGGATTTCCTCGATCGCTTTTTCGATCTCGTCTTCGGAGAGATCGGTCTTGTGCGCCGGGTCGCGGCCGAATTCCTCGATGTGGGTGGCCACTTCGTCGAGCGCCATGGTCTGCGTCGAGATGCTGCTGCTGGCTTCCTCGACGTAGGCTTCTTCCCAGCGCACGGCAACTACCGACAGGTTGTCGACATGCGGGCCACCCTTGGTTTCCGCCTGCGTCAGCAGCATGGGCACGGCGTGCACCAGGTTGGCGCCCTTGAGCGTGATCGCCATCATGTCGCCGGAAATCTCGCCCCACAGGCCATCGGTGGCTAGCAGCAGGATGTCGCCGTGCTTGAGCGGCGTCTTGCGCGAAAATTCGATCTCGGGCGGCGTCGGGCTGCCGAGGCAGCTGTAGATCTTGTTGCGGTCCGGGTGCGTGGCCGCCCGTGCTTCGGAAATCAGGCCCTCTTCGAGCAGGATGCGGATGCGCGAATGGTCCTTGGTCTGGGCGATCACCTTATCGCCGCGCATCAGGAACAGGCGGGAATCGCCGGCGTGCGCCCAGTAGGCGATGCTGTCCTGGACGATGCAGGCGACGCAGGTCGTGCGCGGCGTGTCGCCCAGGCGGTGGCGCTCGGCATAATCGAGAATGGCGTGATGGGCGTTGGTCAGACCCTTCTGCAGGAAACGGAAGGGGTCGGCGAGGGTCGGCCGGGCTTCGCGCTGGAAGCTGTCGGCCAGCGTCTGCACGGCGATCTGCGAGGCGATCTCGCCGTAGTGGTGACCGCCCATGCCGTCGGCGATCACCATCAGCAGAGCTTCGCGCGAGTAACAGTAGCTGGTCCGGTCCTCGTTGTTGGCACGCCCTCCCTGGCGGCTCTCCTGGTAGATCGTGAATCTCATCGGCTAGCTTTCTTGTACTTGTCGACAAAGCGGTTGAGCCAGTTCGGGCTTTCCTTGGGGGTCGGCGGCGTCACCGTTTCGACCAGCGCCTTCTGCAGCGCGAAGACGCTTTGCGGCCGATAAAAATGGTTCAGATTGAGGCACCAGTCGATGATTTCCAGCAGGCGGTCCGAATACTCGCCTTCCCAGCGCATCATGGCGGGCAGCAGGGTGTCCTTCTGGTAGCGTTCATTCGCCGCCTGCGGCGCGCTGCCGGCGATGCAGGCGTACATCGAGGCGCCGACGCTGTAGATGTCGCTCCACGGCCCAAGATCCTTGCGCGAGCCGTAATGTTCCGGCGAGGCGAAACCGGGCGTGTACATCGGCTTGAGCATCGGCTGATCGGTCGACAGCGTCTGGCGCGCCGCGCCGAAGTCGATCAGCACCGGCGTGTTGTCGCTGCGCAGATAGACGTTCGACGGCTTGAGGTCGAGATGCAGCAGCTTGTGCGAATGCACCTCGCGCAGGCCGTTGAGCAGGCGGGTGAAGACGCCGCGGATGAAACGCTCGGTGACTTCGCCGCGGTGGGTCTGGATGAATTCCTGCAGCGTGCGCCCGCGCTCGTATTCCATGACCATGTAAACGGTGTCGTTGGCGCGGAAGAAATTGAGCACGCGAATCACGTTCGGGTGCGAGAGGCGGGCCAGGGCGCGGCCTTCCTCGAAGAAGCATTTCATCCCGTAGCGGAAGGCGCCCTGGTGGTCCGCCGTGATCAGCGGCTTGATTTCCCCCTCGCCGCGCAGGGCCAGGCTGTTGGGCAGGTATTCCTTGATCGCCACGCGGCTGCCTTCGCCGTCGGTCGCCAGGTAGACGATCGAAAACCCGCCGAGCGAGAGCTGGCGGGTGATCGTGTATTCCTCCAGCTGAAGGCCGGCCGGTAACGCATGGTTGGCTTGTTGCGCCATTGATCTCGCGGTTATGATGCAGAACTTGAGGCATTGTCGGGCGTGTTGTCCGGCCTGTAAAGCTGGAGACCCACCAATAATGATTTGCAGCATGACCGGTTATGCAGTGAAGACGCGCGATATCGAGCGCGGCACCCTGCAACTCGAACTCAAAAGCGTCAATTCGCGCTACCTGGATTTTCACTTTCGCGTCAGCGAAGAACTGCGCGCGCTCGAGATGCCCTTGCGCGAACTGCTGGCGGCGCGTCTTTTCCGGGGCAAGGTGGAATGCCGTCTGTCGTTCAACGCTTCGGCGGCGCGCGCCGATCAACTTCAGCTCAACGGCGATCTGCTGACCACCCTGCAGACGCTCAACGACAGCGTCTGCCGCCAGATGCCGGAGGCTCGCCCGCTGTCGGTGAACGACGTGCTGCGCTGGCCGGGCATGTTTGGCGACCAGTCGATCGACTACGCCGCATTCGGCCCGCCGGTGCTGGCGCTGGCGCGCGAGGTGCTCGATGAATTCGCCGCCAGCCGCGGCCGCGAAGGTGAAAAACTGGCCGCCACGATCGTCGACCGCGTCAATGCCATGCGCGACATCGTCCATCGTGTGGCGCCACGCATTCCGGAGGCGCAGGCGGTGTACACCGACAAGCTACGGCAGCGCCTGACCGAGGCGCTGGGTGGTGCCAATGACGAGCGCGTGCTGCAGGAAGTGGCTGTGTTCGCGACGCGCATCGACGTCGCCGAGGAACTGAGCCGGCTGACGACGCATCTCGACGAAGTCGAGCGCGTGCTGAAACAGGGCGGTGCCTGCGGCAAGCGGCTTGATTTTCTGATGCAGGAACTCAACCGCGAAGCCAACACGCTCGGCTCGAAATCGGCGATCACCGAAGTCTCGCAGGCCTCGATGGATCTCAAGCTGTTGATCGAGCAGATGCGCGAGCAGATACAGAATTTGGAGTGATGTTTCAGTCCGTTTCACGACGGCGCAACGAAGCAACTAAAGCCCCTATCCACGGGGTTTTTTAACGTCTAGCAGTTGCATGTCGTATCAGGAAAGCGCATTATTTGTTTGTACCACTATGCGTACACAGTGACTTGGTTAGTGTGTTTTTGGTTGTACAAACGATATTGCTGAACCTGGGGCGCGACATGGGCAAGATGACGGACATTCAAATTAGGGCGTGGATCAAGAGCAACGAACGCTTTGAAGGGCGCGGCGATGGTGACGGCTTGTATCTGAGCTACCGAGAAAACTTTGCAACCCCTGTTTGGCGATTCCGTTACCGTTTTGCGGGCAAGTCTAGGACGATGAACATTGGAAGCTATGCGGTTCTGTCACTGGCCGACGCCCGCAAGACCGCCAAAGACCTTTCCGCAAAAGTTGCACTAGGCCATGACGTTGCAGGCGAGAAGCAGGAACGCAAACGGGAAGCTGTCGCCAAGATCAACGCTGAGAAAAACGCCCTGACCGTTGCACAGCTGGCTGACGAATATTTCGAGCGGATGATTCTGGGGCGCTGGAAGCATCCGAACATTGTTCGGTCGAGGATCGAGAACGACATCAAGCCGAACATGGGCAAGATGAAAGCCGAGGATGTGAAGCCCCGCGACGTCGACAACATGCTGCAAACCATCGTCAAGCGCGGTGCCCCGACAATGGCAAACGACGTGCTGCGCTGGACGAAGAGGATATTCGACTACGCTATCAAGCGCCATGTGATTCAGTACAACCCGGCCAGCGCCTTTGATATTGCTGACGCTGGCGGCAAGGAAGAAACCCGCGACCGCTGGCTCACCCGCGAGGAAATCATCAAGCTATTCCAAGCGATGAAGGACAAAGCGGGCACCTTCACTATCGAAAACCATTACGCCGTTCGCCTGTTGCTGTTGCTGGCGGTTCGCAAGGAAGAGCTAGTTTCCGCCCCCTGGTCTGAGTTTGATCTTGATGGCGGCGTTTGGCACCTGCCGGAAGAGCGCACCAAGACCAGTGCGGCGATTGATATTCCGCTGCCACCGTTGGCTGTTGAAACGCTGCGAGAGTTACACCGCCTGGCATGTGGCAGTGCCTACGTTTTCCCGGCAAGGAAGATGCAGCACCGGATGATTCCGCACATTGATTTGAATACGCTGAATGCGGCGCTATCCAAGCACGTCAAGCCGAAGCTGGACGACATTCCGAATTTCACGATTCACGATTTCCGGCGCACTGCCCGCACGCATCTGGCGGCATTGGGCGTTGATCCCTACGTTGCCGAGCGTTGCCTTAACCACAAGCTGAAAGGCGTGGAAGGCACTTACAACCGGCACGATTACTTTGACGAACGGAAGGCGGCGCTGAATGAATGGGCCAAGTTGCTGAAAGCCCTAGAGGCCGGAAAGCCCGATTACAACGTCGTGCCGTTGAAGAAGAGCAAGGCGGGCTGATCTGGTTTTGCTGCGCCTAGCCCGAGGCTGATCCCCAAGGGCGAACACCGGGAACCCTTGCCCGGCTGGCGCGGCTTCTGATTAAGGGCAGAGCGTGAAAGGGACGCTGTGGCTAGAAATAAAAATGAGCTAAGAAGCGTTGGGGAGTTACCCCGGTGGTTTGATCGAAGCAAATACGACAAAGCCAGCAGCCTTGATGCAAAGGGGTGGCACTATCAATTGATGCTTCGTAGCAATGCTTTTACCTACCTTAGTTTTGACCACTTGCGTGTCTATCCTCAAACTCCTGAAGCAGTAGAGGATCTGAGGAAATCGTCATCCGAAGGCTATGAAGTTATTGTCAATTTATTAAGAGCAGACCCCATTCCCCATGTTTCCGAAAGTTTTGGTCAGTCGTGGCTTGAAGGCTTCTTCGGACCAACTTTTCAACCTGCAATTCATTCGATGACTGTTGGAGAACTAAGGCGGTATGAACGTCATTTGTCTCTTGGAAGAAAAATGTACTCAAGGAGGTGGATAGATCAAATTGATGCTGCAATGTTTGGGGGGGAACCTATTGTTTATAAGGGCAAGCCTTGGATTAACCGACCTCTCTACGAGTCGCATAATTGCAATTTAACTGAAAACCTAGAAGAAACACGTGCAGCAAGAAAGCCAGGTTTTCAGGTCGCCGTAAACGTTGATATTCAGCACTCTGACGCTTTCTTAATCGACGCGTTCAAAGACTGGCTTAAGAAAGTTCGTTGTCAGGAAGCACTCAAGGTGGAAAACAGAAAGTTTGGCAAACAAGAAACGCAGTCTTGGGTGAAATACAACGTATTGGCCTTTCTAGACCTTCAGCTATGGGCGCAGGAGAAGGACGTGAGCATTCCGCACCGAGTGATGGCAGACGCAATATTTAGACCTTGGGAAATGGATGCTGAAACTATTCGAAAAACCGTTGTTCCTCTGGCTTGGAGCCTAATCGCAGAACCCGAAGACGGAGGGGGAAGCGCACTAGCTTGGCTCGCAGCACAGGAAGGCTAATTATCCGGAAAGGAACCGAGCGGATTTATTCCGGAAAAAAACTATGGCTTCCAATGCCTCGTAAGCAATTGAATGTGCAATAAAAATCTGTGCTGTCGCACTAAACATCAAAGGACAGCACAGCATGGCACACCATACCGACCCGAGCGCAATCCGTGACGCGCTCACCAACTACGATTCATTTCCTGATTCCGCGCATGTTCGCCTGCCAGTAGTGCAGGCACTTGTCGGCTGTTCGTCAGCTACCGTCTGGCGCATGGTTAAGCGCGGCACCTTGCCGGCGCCCCGCAAGCTGTCGGAGCGCGTTACCGCCTGGAACGTGGGCGACCTTCGCAAAGCCCTGGCGGCATAAGGGGCGACCATGACAAAAGAAAAAGGCCACCCGAAGGCAGCCCCAAATAATCCTGATAGCCATTATGCCGACCTGTCCGCAGAGGCACAACGCAAACGGCTGATCGATGCCCTGCGCTGCGGGCCGGTCACGACAATCGAAGCCCGGCGCAATCTGGATATTCTGATGCCCGCTGCTCGCGTCCATGAGCTAAAGCATCGTCATGGCTTCGATATTCAGACGATCAGAGTCAGACAGGAAACCGATTGCGGCAAGTTGCACAGTGTCGCTAAGTACGTCCTGATGGCGGGGGGCGTAGATCATGGCTAACGATGACTGGCTGGAACGTCTCCACGGCCTGGCGTATCGCGCTCAAGGGCTGGGCGTAATGCCTGACCTTGCCGGGTTGGGTATGTGCGAACTGTGGGGCGTGTATTGCTACTTGCGGCGCATCTTGGAGGGCTGAGGACATGGCACAGAACCGACCGCCACCGGCGTTTCAGGAATACGCCGCGAACATGATGGCGCGAACCGATTACCGCATTCTTACCCTGGCACAACGAGGCTTGCTGATGACGCTGCGCCTTGAGTGCTGGGTGAATTTGCGGTTGCCAAACGAACCGGCAACGCTGGCTCGTGTGTTGGGTTATGGCAGTGACGAAGTGAGGGCAGCGTTACCGGCGATCATGCCCTTCTTCGCCAGCGATGGCGGGCAATTGACCTGCCCCGAGCTGGACGATTACCGCGATCACTTGCAGGCAATCACTGACAAGAAAGCCGAAGGCGGCAAACGCGGCGCAGCGATGACAAACGGCAAGCGAAAAGCCGCTGAAACGAAGGCTGCGCAAGGGGTTAGCGGTGATTCGGGTATGCCGCAAGTATCCCGCGACTCCTTAGTTCAGCCTAGTTCAGTCCAGCCTAGTAAAACCCAGTCGTTAGAGAGAGGGATTTCTGATGATCCTTGGGTGAGTGATTACGTGGCTGGGAGCAAGGGCCGTTAAAGCAATGAACACTATGGAGAACACCGAACGATGAGCAACACGAAAACGAAGGCAAAAGCACCAGCGAAAAAAAATGGGCCGAACACTTTGGAAATCACTGCCCAATCTGGCGAAGATGAGGCGATGACAAAGGCGCGCAACGTCATAGCTCCAACGGTACGCGGCGCAGTAACAACGCAAGCATTCTGCAAGGTGTTTGGCGAAACCGACTTGACCTCGTTAATTACCGAGCTGGCCAAGCAAAACGAGAAAGTGGGAAGCGGTGATCTGAGGCGGGCCGAAAATATGCTTATGACGCAGGCGCACACCCTGGACGCGATATTCAACGAACTGGCCCGGCGTGCTGCCGCGAACATGGGCGAGTACATCAATGCGACTGATCGTTATCTACGCCTTGCCCTGAAAGCACAAAGCCAGTGCCGGGCGACACTGGAAACGCTGGCGACGATCAAGAACCCGCCAGTGATCTACGCCAAGCAAGCCAATATTGCCAACGGGCCGCAGCAGGTCAATAACGGCACTTCCCCTGCTCACGTAGGCGGGGAAACATCAATCGAGCCAAACAAACTTTTGGAGCAACAGCATGAGCAACGGCTGGACACTGGAACGCAGGGCGCGGCAATCGGCGCTGATAAGGAACTGGAAACCGTGGGAGCGATCAACAGGGCCGAAGTCGGCAACGGGTAAAGCGGTGGTTTCGCAGAATGCATACAAGGGCAGCATCCGGTCAATGCTAAAGGAACTATCAAAGCTACTCGGAAGTCAGACTGAGGCAGTTAATGAGGCTCTGATTAGTAAACGTTATGTTGACGAGTCGGCTCTCAGTGATTGATAATTACAGCACTACTTCCCTGGTCACTTTGTTGGTCAGGTGCAGGCCCCCGCAAGGGGGCTTTGCTTTTTCTAGGGGGCGATTTTGCGAACCATCGTATATATCGACGGCTTCAATCTGTACTACGGCAGTCTTAAAAACAGTCCAAACAAGTGGCTGGACCTGTGGGCGTACTTCCAAAGAACGCTGCCGGCAAATTGCAGCCTAGTGAAGATTAAATACTTCACAGCCCGCGTATCCCCATTGCCAAACGACCCGGATGCGCCAGCCAGACAAGATGCCTATATTCGCGCTTTGCGAACAAATTCCCAGAATAAGATTCAGGTCATCGAGGGGCACTTCAGCACTAAAAAAGTCCGCATGGCTTTATCTACTCCCCCGCACAACACCGTTGAGGTTATCAAGTGCGAGGAAAAAGGCTCTGACGTGAATCTTGCAGTCGAGTTGGTAAACGACTCCTGGCTAGGGGCCTTTGATTGTGCGGTAGTCGTTTCAAACGATGCCGACCTGTCAAAATCGATGGAAATTGTTAAGCGGCGCAAGACAGCAAAGGTGTTTCTATACACGCCTGGCGGGCCAATACGCAAGCCGCTATGTACCCTTGTGAAGTGGTCGCACAAGCAGTTCAATGTCTTGCCAGTCGACTTAGTAGCATCGCAGTTACCCAGTCCAATTCCCGGGACAGCGATAACTAAGCCCGCAACTTGGTAACCTCTCAGACTCGCCCCCTTGGCGGGTTCTTCGGTTCGGTGGGCAGATATAATTAGTCGCATCACAACATATCAGGTAATCCCTTGAAAAACGTGTACCAAAGCGTGTGCCCTGCGCAAATATCGATTAACAAGAAACCAGTAGTGGCGTGCCTTAGTGCTCGCTACTACTGATTTAGATACAATCTGGAGTAGCACCGCAAACCCGGATTGCCTTAACCCTGTAACAAGGGGCGACTAGGGTAGGTTCATGCCGCACCATTCGGTGCCGGCGCAACGCAGAGGAGATTTAAAATGGGATTGTTCAGCTTTATCAAGGAAGCCGGCGAAAAACTTTTCGGCCACAAGGACGATGCGCCGGAGGTTTCCCCGGAAGAAAAGACCCGCCTCAACCAGGTGGCCGCCCAGGCGATTTTCGACCGCATCAACAGCCTCGGCCTCAAGTGGAGCAACCTGATGGTCAGCTACAAGAGCGGCCAGGTGACGATCACCGGTTCGACGCCGGATCAGGAAAACCGCGAGAAGATCATTCTCGCCGCCGGCAACGTGCAGGGCGTCGATAACGTCGACGATCAGCTGACGGTCGAGGCGCCGGCTGCCGAGCCGCGTTTCTACACCGTGGTCAAGGGCGATACCCTGTCGAAGATTGCCGCCAGCCAGTACGGCAGCGCCTCCAAGTATCCGGTCATCTTCGAGGCCAACAAGCCGATGCTGAAGGATCCGGACAAGATTTACCCGGGGCAGAACCTGCGCATTCCCCCGCTCTGATTGACGCCGGCGTCACTGCTTTCCCGGCAGTGGCGCCGCCGGCATGGAAACCGATATGGCTGGAAATCTTTACGTTGTCGCCGCCCCCTCGGGCGCCGGCAAGACTACGCTGGTGTGCCTGCTGCTGGAACGAGAGCCGGCGGTGCATCTCTCGATCTCCTTCACCACCCGGGTGCCGCGTCCCGGCGAGCAAGACGGGCGTGAATATCATTTCGTTGCGGTCGACCGCTTCAAAAGCATGATTTCCGCCGGCGAGTTCCTCGAATGGGCCGAGGTACATGGCAACTACTACGGCACCTCGCGGAAATGGATCGCCGACCAACTGGCTGCCGGCCATGACGTCCTGCTCGAAATCGACTGGCAGGGCGCGCAGCAGGTGCGCGCGGCGTTCCCCCAAGCGATCGGGGTGTTCATCCTGCCACCGTCGATGGATGAGCTGACGCGCCGCCTGACCGGGCGCGGCACCGACAGCGCCGACGTCATTGACCGCCGTCTGGCCGCGGCACAGGCCGAGATGCGCCATGTCGGCGAATTCGACTATGTTATTATCAACGACAGTCTGGAACAGGCGCTGGATGACCTGCTCGCCGTGGTGCGTGCCTCCCGCCTGAACCTGAATGCGCAGCGTGCCCGTCACGCCGCCCTTTTTGCCCGATTGATCTGATTTTTGAGGTATTGCATGGCCCGCGTAACGATTGACGATTGCCTGAAGAGAATTCCCAACCGCTTCCAGATGACCCTGGCCGCCACCTATCGCGCCCGCCAGATCGCCAACGGCGCGACGCCGATGGTCGAGGCCAATCGCGACAAGCCGACGGTCATCGCGTTGCGCGAAATGGCGATCGGCAAGTACGGCGTGGAAGTGCTGAATCGCGGTCAGGCCTGAGGGCGAGGGCGGTGAAGTCAGATGGATCCAGCGCCGTCTAAGCAACCGCCCGCCTCTGAGGAACCCGCCTACCGGGTTTTCCTCGATAGTCTCGAGTATCTATCCCCTGCTGACGTAACCCGCATCAAGGAGGCGTATGCCTTCTCGGCGCGCGCCCATGCCAATCAGAAGCGCATGTCGGGCGAACCCTACATCACGCATCCGCTGGCGGTTGCCGGCGCCGTGGTCGAGTGGCGCATGGACGGCGAAGCCGTTGCCGCTGCGCTGCTGCACGATGTGCTGGAAGACACCGGGACCACCAAGCGCGAACTGACCGACCGCTTCGGCCGCGAGGTCGCGGAGCTGGTCGACGGGCTGTCCAAGCTCGACAAGATGGAATTCGCCTCTTATCAGGAAGCGCAGGCGGAAAACTTCCGCAAGATGCTGATGGCCATGGCGCGTGACCTGCGCGTCGTGCTGATCAAGCTGGCCGACCGCCAGCACAACCTGCAGACGATGGCCGCGATGCGCCCGGACAAGCGCCGCCGCATCGCTGTCGAGACGCTCGAGATCTATGCGCCGATCGCCCTGCGCCTCGGGCTGAACAAGCTCTACCGCGAACTGCAGGACATTTCCTTCCGCCTGATTCATCCGCACCGCGCCGAGGTGCTGGCCAAGGCGATGCACGCGGCACGCGGCAATCGCAGCGAACTGCTGACGCGCATCCAAGATGCGATCAACGGCAAGCTGAAGGGGGCCGGGCTGCATGCCGATGTTTTCGGCCGCGAAAAAAGCCTCTATTCGATCTACCGCAAGATGCGCGAAAAGCAGCTGTCGTTCTCGCAGGTGCTCGACATCTACGGCTTCCGTGTCGTCGTCGACAACGTGCCGACCTGTTACCTGGCGCTCGGCGCGCTGCACAGCCTGTACAAGCCGGTGCCCGGCAAGTTCAAGGACTACATCGCGATTCCCAAGGCCAACGGCTACCAGTCGTTGCACACGACGCTGATCGGCCCTTACGGCACGCCGGTCGAGGTGCAGATCCGCACCCAGGAAATGCACCACGTCGCCCAGGAAGGCGTGGCGGCGCACTGGTTGTACAAGGACACCGAGGAAAGCGGCGCCGACCTGCAGATCAAGACGCACAAGTGGCTGCAGTCGCTGCTCGAGATGCAGAGCAACGATTCCGCCGAGTTCTTCGAAAACGTCAAGATCGACCTCTTCCCCGACGAGGTCTATGTGTTCACGCCCAAGGGCAAGATCATGGCCATGCCGCGCGGCGCGACGATCGTCGACTTCGCCTACAACGTGCATACCGACGTCGGCCACCACTGCTCGGCGGCGCGCATCAACCAGGATTTGGTGCCGCTGCGCACCGAACTGCGCAACGGCGACATGGTGGAAATTATCACCTCGCCGCAGGCCAGCCCCAACCCGGTGTGGCTCAATTACGTCAAGACCGGGCGCGCGCGCAGCAAGATTCGCCATTTCCTGCGCACCATGCAGAACGAGGAGTCGGCGCGCCTCGGCGAGCGTCTGCTGCGCCAGGAACTGCTGACCCTGGGCGTCGTGCCCATCTCGATCCCGACCGAAGCCTGGGACCAACTGGTCAAATCCGGCGGCCAGAAATCGATCGAGGAACTCTATACCGACATCGGTCTCGGCAAGCGCTTGCCGTCGGTGGTCGCCCGCCGCCTGCTGGCGCGCGAGGACATGTCCGCCGATTCGCCGAGCAACATGACGCTCGCCATCCACGGCACCGAAGGCATGGCCATCCAGCTCGCCCGCTGCTGCCAGCCGATTCCCGGCGACCCGATCATCGGCTCGATCAAGAAGGGCAGCGGCCTGGTCATCCATACCCACGACTGTCCGACCATCCGCAAATCGCGGTCGACCGAGCCGCAGAAGTGGATCGACGTCGAGTGGGAGCCGGAAGAGGGCAAGCTGTTCGAGATTCGCATCAAGGTCGAGGTCAAGAACACGCGCGGCGTACTGGCCCAGGTGGCTTCGGCCATCGCCGAAGCCGGCTCCAACATCGAGCACGTGGCGATGGATTCCGACCCCGAGCGGCTGTTCACCCTGCTCCGCTTCACCATCCAGGTCGCCCACCGCAACCACCTGGCGTCGGTCATGCGCGGCCTGCGCCATATTCCCGAAGTCACGCGCATCGTGCGCGAACGCGGAGGCGAGGCTTGAGGGTTCTGGTTCTGGGGGCCGGTGTGGTGGGGACGACCAGCGCCTGGTATCTGGCGCGCGCCGGCCATCAGGTGACGGTGGTCGACCGCCAGCCGGTGGCCGGCAACGAAACCAGCTACGCCAACGGCGGCCAGATTTCGGTCTCGCACGCCGAGCCGTGGGCCAATCCGTACGTCCTGCCGCAGGTGTTGAAGTGGCTGGGCAAGGAGGACGCCCCGCTGCTCTGGCGCTGGCGCGCCGACCCGGCGCAGCTGATGTGGGGTCTGCGCTTTCTGCACGAATGCCTGCCCGGCCGCACCCGGCACAATATCGCTGCCATCGTCGCGCTCGCCCTGTACAGCCGCCGCTGCCTGCAGGCCCTGCGCCACGAACTGGCGCTCGACTACGACCAGCTCGAACGCGGCATCCTGCACATCTATACGCAGCCCGATGCCTTCGCCCAGGCCGTCGAGGTGGCAAAGACCATGCGCCGCTTCGGGCTCGACCGCGAGACGGTCAGTGCCGAGCGCTGCATCGAAATCGAACCGGCGCTGGCCGGTGCCCGCCACCTGCTGGTCGGCGGCGACTACACGCCGTCGGACGAGTCGGGTGATGCGCACAAATTCACGTGCGCGCTGGCCGAGCGGGCCGCGGCGCAGGGCGTCGATTTTCGCCTCAATCTGACGGTCGACCGCATCGCACCCGGTGGCAGCCAGGTCGCCGGGGTGCTGGTCAGCGGCCCGGACGGCAGTGAACTGCTGACCGCCGATGCCTACGTGGTGGCGCTCGGCAGCTACTCCCCCTTACTGCTGCGGCCGCTCGGGGTGAGCCTGCCGGTGGTGCCGGCCAAGGGCTATTCGGCGACGCTGTCGTTGCACGAGGCCGCCGGGGCGCCGACCGTCAGCCTGACCGACGACGAGCACCGGCTGGTCTTCTCGCGCCTCGGCAACCGCCTGCGCGTCGCCGGGACGGCGGAATTCAACGGCTACAACCTCGAACTCAACCCGGTCCGCTGTGCAGCCTTGATGCAGCGCACGCGGCAACTCTTTCCCGCCCTGCAAACCGCCGGCGAGCCGGAGTTCTGGTGCGGCCTGCGCCCGGCGACGCCGTCCAACGTCCCCTGTATCGGGCGCACGCGCTACGGCAACCTGTGGCTCAACACCGGCCATGGCACGCTCGGCTGGACCATGTCCTGCGGTTCTGCCGCCGCCCTCGCCGACCTGATCGGCGGCCGCCGGCCGGCGCCGGATTTTCCCTTTCTGCAGTGCTGATCGACACCCACTGCCACCTCGACGCGGCCGAATTCGATGCCGACCGCGACGCGGTGCATGCGGCGGCGCTGGCCGGCGGGGTTCAGCGCATCGTGGTGCCAGCGGTTGCGGTCGACGGCTTCCCGAAGGCAAAAACCGTGGTCGAGCGCTATCCGGGTTGCGTTGCCGCCTACGGCATCCATCCGCTCTACGTGATGCAGGCGAAGGAATCCGATCTGGCTGTGCTGCGCGCCTGGCTGGCGACCGAGAAGCCGGTGGCGGTCGGCGAGATCGGCCTCGATTCCTACGTCACCGACGTCGATCCGGTGCGCCAGGAATTCTTCTTCGTCGAGCAACTCAAGCTGGCCCGCGAGTTCGATCTGCCGGTCTTGCTGCACGTCCGCCGGGCGGTCGACCAGATTTTGAAGCACCTGCGCCGCATTCGCGTCCGCGGCGGCATCGCCCATGCCTTCAACGGCAGCCGCCAGCAGGCCGATGAATTCATCAAGCTCGGCTTCAAGCTCGGCTTCGGCGGTGCCATGACCTTTTCCGGCTCGACCCGCATTCGCGGGCTGGCCGCCGAATTGCCAGCGGACGCTATCGTTCTCGAAACCGACGCGCCGGACATTCCGCCGGCCTGGCTGAACGGCGGACGCAATGCGCCGGGCGAATTGCCGCGGATCGCCGATGTCCTCGCCGAACTGCGCGGCATCACCCGCGCCGATATCGCCGCCGCCAGTTCCGCGGCCGCCCGCGCCGTGATGCCCGGTATTTGACCGAAAGCAACTCCTTCGTAATCTGGTGCGGTTAAATGGCCAGTGTTTGATCTGCGCTAAGCATTCGCAAACGCTAATGGAGTAGATTGCCGGTGTTGGGTTCCCATCGGGAACGGGCAATCAGGGAGTGCCGAGACAGGGTGGGGCGACAGCCCCACCCGCCGGCTGCAACCCGAGGTTTTTATGGCGACGACGAACAGCAAATCCCCCAAGAGCGGCGCCGCGCGCCGCCAGTTTATTTTTGATGCCGCGAAGATGGCCTGCGGCGTCGGCATGCTCGGCCTCGGTCTCGGGCTTTACGCCAAGCAGGCGAAGGCGCTGCCACCCTTGGCGTTGCGCCCGCCCGGTGCGCTGCCGGAAAACGACTTCCTCGGTGCCTGCATCCGTTGCGGCCTGTGCGTGCGCGACTGCCCCTACAACATCCTCGAACTTGCCAAGCCCGAGACGCCGGTCGCTACCGGCACGCCCTACTTCACGGCGCGCAACCTCCCGTGCGAAATGTGCGAGGACATCCCCTGCGTCAAGGCCTGCCCGACGACCGCGCTCGACCATCAGCTGACCGACATCAATAAGGCGAAGATGGGCCTCGCCGTGCTGATCGACCACGAAACCTGCCTCAATTTCCTCGGCCTGCGCTGCGACGTCTGCTACCGAGTGTGCCCGGTGATCGACAAGGCGATCACGCTCGAAATGGTGCCCAACCAGCGTACCGGCCGCCATGCCATGTTCCTGCCGACGGTTCATTCCGAACATTGCACCGGCTGCGGCAAGTGCGAAAAATCCTGCGTGCTGGAAGAGGCGGCAATCCGTGTTCTGCCGCCCAAGCTGGCCAAGGGCGAGCTCGGCCACCACTACCGCGTGGGCTGGGAAGAGCAGAAGAAGGCCGGCCACTCGCTGATGGATGAGTCGAAGATGATCGACCTGCCTGACCGTCTGCCGGAAGGCGCGATGCTGCCCGGCCATTACGACCCGGCTTCCGGCCACACCGAACCGATGCGCGGCATGGCCGGCAGCGAGGCCGGCATCATTCCGAGCTTGCCACCCGGACTGGGAGGCAAACCATGAGCGGCAAGCGCATCGGCGCCGAAGCAGTCGCGACGAAAGGCTGGCTGCGCGCAAACAAATGGCTGCTCCTGCGGCGCCTCTCGCAGTTCGGCATTCTCACCCTGTTCCTGCTCGGTCCGCTGGCCGGCATCTGGATCGTCAAGGGCAACCTCAATTATAGTTACACGCTGGATTTCCTGCCGCTGGCCGACCCGTACGTGGCGCTGCAGTCGGCGATGACCGGCCATCTGCCGGAAAAGCTCGGGCTGATCGGCCTCGCCATCGCGCTGGTCTTCTATTTCCTGGTTGGCGGCCGCGTCTATTGCAGCTGGGTGTGTCCGGTCAATCTTGTCACCGATTCTGCCGGCTGGCTGCGCGACCGCATGGGCATCAAGGGCAGCGTCCATCTTTCGCGCAATACCCGCTACTGGATACTCGGCATGACCCTGGTCGGCTCGGCGGGAACCGGCGTCGTCCTGTGGGAACTGATCAATCCCGTGTCGATGCTGCATCGCGGCCTGATTTTCGGTCTTGGCGCGGCGTGGACCGTGGTCGTCGCCGTTTTCTTCTTTGATCTCTTTGTGATGAGCCGTGGCTGGTGCGGTCACCTCTGCCCGGTCGGCGCTTTCTACAGCTTGCTAGGCCGCTGGAGTCCGGTCCGGGTTGCAGCGCCGCAGCGAGCTGCCTGCAACGACTGCATGGACTGTTTCGAGGTCTGCCCGGAGCCGCAGGTCATCCGCCCGGCGCTGAAGGGCGAGGCAAAAGGTGTCGGACCGGTGATCCTGTCGCCGAACTGCACCAATTGCGGACGCTGCATCGATGTCTGTTCGAAAGAGGTGTTTTCCTTCGGGTTGCGCTTCAACAACCCGGCTTCGACTGCCAAGGTGGAATGATCCGGACGGACAAATGAAAAGGGGAGCCGCCGGCTCCCCTTCGTTTTTGCGCGCGCCGCTTGCTCAGGCGGCCAGCACGCCGCGCATCTTCTGCAGTGCCTTGACTTCGATCTGGCGGATACGTTCGGCCGAAACGTCGAATTCGGCGGCCAGTTCGTGCAGGGTCGCGGCTTCACCGTCGTGCAGCCAGCGCGCTTCGACGATGCGGCGGCTGCGCGGGTCGAGTTCCTGCAGCGCTTCGTGCAGACCTTCCTCATGCAGACGGGCGACGGCCTTGTTTTCCAGCACGCGGGTCGGCTCGTAGCGCGAGTCGGCCAGGTAGTCGATCGGCGCGAACGCCTCGTCACTGTCGTCCGGGCTGCCTTCCAGCGCCAGGTCGCGGCCGGTCAGGCGGGTTTCCATCTCGACCACTTCTTCCTGCTTGACGCCGAGGCGGACGGCGACTTCGGCCGCCTGTGTGCCGGACAGCGTATCGACGCCTTCGTAGTCGTTCTTCAAGCTGCGCAGGTTGAAGAACAGCTTGCGCTGCGCCTTGGTCGTGGCGACCTTGACCAGGCGCCAGTTCTTCAGGATGTATTCGTGGATTTCGGCCTTGATCCAGTGCATGGCAAAGGAAACGAGGCGCACGCCGCGCGCTGGGTCATAGCGCTTGACCGCCTTCATCAGGCCGATGTTGCCTTCCTGGATCAGGTCGGCGTGCGGCAATCCATAGCCGAGATAGCCACGGGCGATCGAGATCACCAGACGCAGGTGCGAAAGCACCAACTGGCGCGCTGCGTCCACATCGCCATCGTCGTGGAAACGCTCCGCCAGCCGATGTTCCTCAGCCTCGGAAAGCATCGGGTAACGATTAGCTGCCTGAATATAGGCATCGATGCTGCCGACGGTCGAGGGGATGGGAAGCGTCAGGGCATGGGTCATAGCGTACGGTTCTCCTTCATGATTCGGCTTCATTTTAGCACTCGCTGCGTAAGAGTGCTAAGCCGCTGAAAAAGTTTCCCGTGGTGTATTTGTTTGGACTATTGTGCTTCCTGCGGCCGTCCGGGTTCAGGCATTTCTCCGGCATTGCGCTGCCGCTGCCAGCCAGAAAGCCAGAATGGCGACTGGGTCGGGCATCGGTGGTATCCGACGCCCGGCCCATCTCGCCAAATTTGCACTACCAAACTACAGGTTTCAGTTGGCCTCGTTGACGCGCGGCACCTTCCAGCTACTGTCGAGAATCGACGGCTTCTCGTCCTTCGGCCAATACAGCCGCATCATCAGGATGAACTTGTCCTTCGGTGCCGGCAGCCAGTTCTGCTCCTTGTCCTTGCCGGGCGATTCGTTCTGGATGTAGAGGTCGACCGAGCCGTCAGGGTTGGCCTTGAGCTTGTTGCGCTGGCTCACCGTGTAGCGGTTGAGCGGATTGTCGACGAAGAAGTAATTCTCGTCGTACATCGTGAGCGACCAGAACCCGTTCACCGGCGGCAGATGCCCCTTCTCGAAGTGCATGACGTACTTGTTGGCGCCGCTGTACGACTTCAGCACATCCGGCCCTTCGGAAGTGGGATAAACCGCGTCCTGCGGGCGGTTGGCGCCGAGGCCGATCGCCGTGATGAGCGCGCGTTGCCGGTAAGCGGTGCCGTAAAGCCCGGTTTTCGTCGTGAAGAGCCAGCCGTCCTCGAGTTTCAGGTCGCCGGCGAGAATCCCTTCCTTCATCCAGGACATGATCTTGTCCTGCGCCGGCTTGGGTGCGGCAGCGAGCCCCTTGGCGACGGCGGGATCGAGTTTGGCGGCATCGAAATCCTGCCCCGGCACGACGCCGATCTTGGCCAACTTGTCGATCATCGGCGCATCTTCGGCGGCAGGCGGGTTGGCCTTCATGAGCTGCGCAAACAGCGCGAAGTACGAAGCGGCATCCATCGCATTGACCTGCTCGCGAACCGCCGTCTTCATGTCGACGCCGGCGTCGACCGTGCCCTGCGGCGGTGTGTAGGGCTTGCCATAGGCGGACAGCGGCACGATCGCCATCTGATCCTGCAGCGCGTGAACCGCCTTGTAATCCTCCTTGGTGCCGGTGCAGTAGATGCGGCCGAGAATCCAGACGAGGTTGGTCGGGGCCTTGTATTCAGTCACGCCGGGCGGCAAGGTGCCAGACCAGCCGGGCCCGGTGATCGCATACTGCTGGGCGCCGCTGCCGGTCGTTCTCTTGCCCGGCACCTGGAAGACGTTGGTCCATCCATCCAGCATCGGGAGCAGGAAGTAACGCCCTTTCATGTCGGGGATGCTCACGATCCACGGCTCCTTGGCGACATCGATCCATGTCGTCGTGTAGAGCGTATCCGCATTGGGCGCCGTCACATCGCGGAACGAGGCGTCAGGATAGCTTCGCATGCGCACCCAATGGCCCATCGGGGCGCGGGTTCCCTCCGCTGCGGCCACGTTGGTCATAACGCGCCGGGTCATTTCCATCGTGACCAGTGGATAGGCGTAGATGTAGGCGTCGATGCCGATCTCCTGCGCTTCCTTCTCGCGAGCCAGCGCCTCGACGGCCTTCGCTTCGGCGGCGACCTTTTCCTTGACTTCGGCGGCCGCCTTCTCGGCGGTGGTATCGGCCTGTTTGCCACAGGCAACCAGGGTCAGGGCAAACAGAGCGGCGATGGCCGCCCGAGATAGATTTTTTAGTTGCATTACCTTCTCCTATCGACTGTTGGGGGTACGGAGGGAATTCGCTTTCGGACGCCGGGCGAAAGGTTCTTGATCCGCAAACGAGGAGGATACAAGCGCGAATCAAAATCAGTATAGATAATGAGGTGCCTGATCGCGCGGCAGATTTTTCAATTTCCTGATATTTCATGCCAAAATTCTGCCGACATTCCTGTCCGGGGCTGCTTTGGAAAATTCGACACCAACCAGGCGGGGCCGTCCGCCGATCGGCAACCGGGTCATCCGCGTGGGCGGCGCCATTGCGCTGCCTAGCCTGCTGCGTGAGCACGGCATCGGCGCGGCCGCGCTGATCGCCCAGGTCGGCCTTCCGGTGGCGGCTTTCGACCATCCCGACAACGTGATCCCGTTCGCCAAGCTGGGGGAACTGGGACACCTTGCCGCCGAACGCACCGGGCTGTCGGACATCGGTTTGCGCACCTGCATGCAGACCGGCCTCGGGATGCTCGGCACCGTCGGGTACTTGGTGGCCAACTCCGAAACGGTAGGGTCGGGATTGGCGTGCCTGCAGTCCTATCTGCACCTGCACGACGAGGGGGCGGCACCCTATCTCCAAATCGAGGACGGCGTCGCTGTTCTGGGCTACGAGGTGCTGGAACCCGACCTGGTGGGTACGGAACAGATCGTTTTCGGCGCGCTCGCCATTGCCGCCAATCTTTTGCGTGAAATTTGCGGCGTTGGCTTCGCACTGCGCGAAGTGAGCTTTGCCTGCCATGCCCCGTCGGATACGTCGGCCTTTTTCGCCCACTTCGCCGCACCGGTTCGCTTCGATGTCGACCGGAACGCCGTGGTGTTCGACGCGGCTTTCCTTGGGCGTCGGATTGCCGGTGCGAACGCCCTTTTCCGTGACTTCCTCACGTCGCAGCTTCGGGAGAAGGGTCGAATTGGGGAAGGGGACGTGGCGCAGGACCGCATTCAACGGGTGATGCGGACTCTGCTGGCAACCGGTTGCATCAGCCAGGACGAGGTCGCGCGCGCCTTCGGCATGAACCGGCGAACCTTCGCCCGGCGTTTGCAGGACAGCGGAACGACTTTCCGGGAGCTGCTCGATGCGGTTCGCTTCGATGCGGCGCGGGTGCTCCTGCGCGGTTCCGCCGTATCGCTGGAGGACGTCGCCAACAAGTTGGGCTACGCTGATGTGACTGCCTTTGCGCGAGCCTTTCGGCGCTGGTCCGGGTCTTCTCCCGCCGTTTGGCGGCGCAACACCGTCGCGGTTTTTGGCCCCTGAATTTCAGACAGCTGGCGCAGAAAAGCAAAAGCCCCGCACCAGGGAAAATGCGGGGCTTTCGCGACGGCCAGGTTCTTTTTGCAGGAGAGACGGACCGTCAGGCTGAGGGGTCAGCGCATGTGTTCAAGATAACCAAGTGACCTCGCCAACTCAAGTAACGGTTTGCAACAGCGTGTACCGGATTGTGGCGCCGAAAGAGGGGGCCGGTTGCCGTCTATCCCAGCATGCGGTCGCGCTTCGCCAGAGCCGGAAACAGCCGTATCCAGGTGGCCGCGACGAGCAAGGTGCCGACACCGCCCATCACCACCGAACCGACTGGGCCGAACAGGGCGGCGGTGGCGCCCGATTCGAATTCGCCAAGCTGGTTGGAGGCGCCGATGAAGATCGAATTGACGGCGGAGACGCGGCCGCGAATTTCGTTGGGGGTTTCCAGTTGGACCAGTGTCATGCGCATGACGACGCTGATCTGGTCGAAAGCGCCGGTGACGGCGAGGGCCAGCAGCGACAGGCAGAAATGTTCGGAGAGCCCGAAAACCACCGTCGCCAGCCCGAAGACGGCCACCGAACCCATCAGCCACGGCCCGACCTTGCGCTGGATGGGCCAGCGCAGCAGGATCAGCGACATCGCCAGCGCCCCGGCGGCCGGCGCCGCGCGCAACAGGCCGAGGCCTTGCGGCCCGGTGTGCAGGATGTCGCGGGCGTAGATCGGCAATAGCGCCGTGGCGCCGCCGAGAAGCACGGCAAAGAGATCGAGCGAAGTGGCGCCGAGCAGCAGCTTGTTGGTCCAGACGAACCTGACGCCGGCCAGCATGCTGCTCAGGGTCGTCTTTTCCTTCGCCGGCTGGTGCGGATCGTGCACGGCGAGCATCAGCGTAAAGGCGATCAGCAACAGGGCGGTGCAGGTGCCATAAACCCAGGTCGCACCCTGCACGTAAAGCAGCCCGCCGAGCGCCGGTCCGCAGATGATGGCAGCCTGCATGCCGCTTGCGCTGAGGGTGACGGCGCGCTCCAGCAGGTGCGTTGGCACCAGCATCGGCACCAGCGCCTGCTGGGTGGGCATCTGGAAGGCCCGGCAGGCGCCGAGTGCGATCGACAGGCCGAGGATCAATTCTCGTGAGACGAACTCGCCTTGCGTCGCCAGCACCAGCAGCAGAGCGACCCCACCCTGCGCCAGCAAGCACATGCCGAAAATCCGCCCGCGCCGCCAGCGGTCGACCAGATGGCCGGCCGGCAACGTCAGCAACAGCGCCGGCACGAACTGGAAGAGGCCCACCAACCCGAGATCCCAAGCGCTGCCGGTGATGTCGTACATCTGCCACGCGACGGCCACCATCAGCATCTGCTGGGCCAGCATGCCGGCCAGTCGGGCCAGCCAGAAAAGGATGAATTGCCGGTGGGAAAAGAGTTCGGAAAGCTTCGGTCTGGTCATGGCCTGAGCTTAACAAAGCTGGCCACTCCCGAGAAACCGGCTATGGGGTTTCGGATGCAACCGGACCGCTGACCGCGGACAGACCGATTCGCAGCATCGCGATGGCCGGGCAATTCTGGTCACCGTCAAAGGCGCCGAATGGCATTGCTGCGGTCGACCCCTGAAAAGAGCCAAAATCCGCAGCGCCTCAAATGTCAGGTAACACTACCTCACGAACCGAGCTGCCGAGCATCGCTTCGAGAGACTGGAACTCCTCTCCGCGTTCAGCGGTGAATCAGCGGAGCGGCATCGGACGCGTGCTTCTTCGCCTGCTTGGCCGACTTCTTTTCCTTTGGCGTCAGAACTGCCTGTTTCTTCGCTTCCTTGTTGCTTTTCGTTGTCTTGCCCATGTCCATACTCCTTGAATGCACCAGCAAACGGCGGTGCAAATTCAGTATAGGCCGATACTGGACGATATTCCGGCCGGCGAAAAAAAGACCTCGGTTACCGGGCGCTCGATTCCAGAGCTGATTTGCATATGAAAACAATATCGTTTCGTTGCGGCAAGGGTGTGTTTATTCTGGTGACACGCAAATGACCGCAAGGTTGTTTGCGCCGTCTCTCTCCAATGCGCTTGCGTATTTTCAGCCGCCACCTCGTGTGGCGGTTTTTTTTATATGTATCGCAGCAAATAGTATTTTTCCCCGCTCGCCACCTTGGCAACAATGGCGGACAGGCAATTTGCCGAATATTCAATTTACGAGGCCGGGCATGACCATTCAATCGATCAACGCGCGCAATCAGTTCAGGGGAAAGATCAAGGAAATCATTGAGGGGCCGGTGGTTTCCGAGGTCGATGTCGAGACGCCGTTCGGTATCGTCACCTCGGTCATCACCTCGCGCTCGGTCCGCGAGTTGCAACTCAAGCCCGGCGTCGAGGTTCTGGCGCTGGTCAAGGCGACCGAGGTGTCGATCGCCAAGCTGTGAGCGGGCACCGGGTTCCGGCGACCACAGGCAAGGAGTGAAGAAAAATGAGTACGCGTAACGGCTTTTTGCAGCGGGCCTGGAACGGCCTTTTGCCATGGCTGGTGCCAATCGGCATTTTGCTCGTCTGGGAGGCGTCGGCCCGCTTCGGCTGGCTTTCGGTACGCATCCTGCCGGAGCCGGTTGCCGTGGTGAAGGCCGGGGTGACGCTGGCCGCCTCAGGGGAACTGTGGCAGCACGTCAAGGTCAGCGCGCTGCGGGCGACGACCGGTTTCGCCATCGGCGGCGGGCTGGGGCTGCTGCTCGGCCTGCTGACCGGGTCGTTCCGCAAGCTCGAAATCGCCCTCGACACGACGCTGCAGATGATCCGCAACATCCCGCCGCTGGCGCTGATTCCGCTGGTCATCCTGTGGTTCGGCATCGACGAGACGGCCAAGCTGTTCCTGATCGCCTTCGGCGTGTTCTTCGCCGTCTACGTCAATACTTTCCACGGCATCCGCTCGGTCGATCCGGCCTTGATCGAGATGGGCAAGAGCTACGGCCTTTCCGGCTGGCCGCTGTATCGCGAGGTGATCCTGCCCGGGGCGCTGTCGTCGATCCTGGTTGGCGTGCGCTACGCGCTCGGCTTCATGTGGGTGATCCTGATCGTCGCCGAGACGATATCGGCGCAGGCGGGGATCGGCTACATGACGATGAACGCCCGTGAATTCCTGCAAACGGATGTCGTGCTACTCGGCATCCTGCTCTATGCGGTGCTCGGCAAACTGGCCGACGTCGCCGCGCGCCTGCTGGAGCGGCGCTGGCTCAAATGGAACACCGCCTACGGGAACGGCATATGAATATCGATACTTCGGAACTGAATCGGGTCAAGGCCGCCGTCGCCGAAACGCCCGGCCTGCGGATCGGCATCGGCCGGCTGATCAAGCGCTTCGGCGAGCGCCAGGTGTTGCATGGCCTCGACCTCGATATCGACGCCGGGCAGTTAGTTGCCATCGTCGGGCGCAGCGGTTGTGGCAAGAGCACCTTGCTGCGCCTGCTCGCCGGTCTCGACGAAGCTTCGGGCGGCGACATTCTGCTCGACGGACATGCCGAACGCGATCTCATCGGCGACGTGCGGATGATGTTCCAGGATGCGCGGCTGCTGCCCTGGCGCACGGTGATTCAGAACGTGGCCTTGGGTCTGACTGGGCCGAAAACGGAAATCCGCGAACGGGCGCTCGCCGTGCTCGCCCAGGTCGGGCTGGCCGACCGCGCCGACGAATGGCCCAACCGCCTGTCGGGCGGGCAGCGGCAGCGGGTGGCGCTGGCGCGGGCGCTGATCCACCGGCCGCGCCTGCTGCTGCTCGACGAGCCGCTGGGCGCGCTCGATGCATTGACCCGGATCGAGATGCAGCGCCTGATCGAGCAGATCTGGCGCCAGCATCAATTCACCGCCGTGCTCGTCACGCACGATGTATCCGAGGCGGTGGCGCTCGCCGACCGCATCCTGCTGATCGAGGACGGGCGGATCACGCTCGACGAAACCGTGCAACTGGCCCGCCCGCGCGAGCATGGCGAGGCGCAGTTCGCCCGCCTGGAAAGCCGGGTGTTGAAGCGCCTGATGACGATCGAGGCGATCAACAGCCGCAACCAGATTCTCGGCAAAGTGACCGGGATTCTGGTCGACAGCGTGCTTTCGGAAGTGCAGATACTGACCGAAGCCGGTTTGGTGGCGGCGACGGTGTTGACCCGTTCGCTGGCCGAGCAGCCGCTGGAACTGGGCGCCGAGGTGCTGGCGACATTCAAGTCCAACGAGGTGGTTCTGGCGACGACAGCCTGAGTGGTGAACCAGGATTTATTCAAAAATAAACATATAAAAAATCAGTCGAAGCGAAATTAATAAGCGGCACCAGACGGAATATAAAATTCAAATGTGCCTTCCCTATCGGAAGTCCGAATTTCTAAATAAAAGGAAACCAGCAATGAAAAATTCATTTCTAATTGCCGCCATGCTTGCCGTCGCATTGTCGGCGTGCGGGAGAAAAGAGGAAGCCCCGGCGCCCGCCGCTCCTGCAGCCGCGCCCACACCGGCAGCTCCGGCCCCGGCCGCCGCGCCCGAAGCCGCCAAGCCGGTCGAGACAGCCAAGCCCGCCGAAGAGGCGAAGCCGGCCGAGGCCCCCAAGGCTAACGAAACCACCTCCGCCGCGGTACCGGAAAAGAAATAAACGCAGCGGGCAAACAAAAAGGCAAGGTTTCATCCTTGCCTTTTTCGTTTTTTGCCCATTTTGGCGGTCGACCGCGCTATCTCAGGCGGCGCTCCTGATGCGGATGGCGTTGCTGGCTGGCGCTAAGGGGACGGCGTGGAGCAGGCGGCGCAGTGGCGCATGGGCCTGCAGCAGGTCGATGTTTCCGGCCTGCGCGCCCTTGCGCATGGCTGCCGTGGCGATCCCGTCGATCAGTACCTGCGCCGGCAGCTTGTGCAGCGCCTCGATGATGCGTTTGAGCGGGCGGGCAGAAGACAGCAGCAGGCCGTCGAGCTTGACGATGTCGGGCCGCAGTTCGCGGAGGATGCCGAAATCGATCTGGCGGCGGCCGAAGTGGTTGATGGCGATGCCGTAGCCGCGCGAGC
Source organism: Dechloromonas sp. UBA6271 (assembly GCA_002440665.1). Lineage (GTDB taxonomy): Bacteria > Pseudomonadota > Gammaproteobacteria > Burkholderiales > Rhodocyclaceae > Azonexus. The sequence continues at coordinate 55,931 of DJUX01000004.1, read as the reverse complement.
GGTAGCTGGCGACTGCCTTGATCAGGTGGGGGATGTCCTCGACGCCCTCGATGTCGATTTCCAGCGTGATCTGTTCCGGGAACAGGCCGCAGGGTCGCAGGATTTCCTCGAAGGCCAGCCCGTGGTCGGCGGGAACGCTCATCACGTGGCGGGCATGGACCTGCAGCAGCAGATTGCCGCGGGTTGGCCGCGTCAGATAGTTCAGCGCGTGCAGGGTGCGCACCAGGCGGTCGAGATAGACGAATTCGGCGTCGTCGGTCGGCAGCACGAAGACCGCTTCGGCCGCTATCGGCTGCCGGTTGGAAAGCCCGAAGGCTTGCAGGGATGCTGCATGGCCATGCGTTTTGCCAGTCCGGGATTCGACGATGGGCAGAAACTGCGATTCGAGGCGAATGTTCGCGTAATGCAGGAAAACCCGGCCGTCGACCGCAACGAACGGCTGATCCAGCCCAGAGCGGGCGTAATGGCCGGGCAGAAAGCCGGGCGGCGAGTTTAGCGTTCTGATCAGGTCGCTGAGAGGCATGGAGAGTCTCCTTGGTATTCGCTCCAGGGTTGAAACGGAGTCTTTGCTGAAATTGAATGACATGCCGCGATTCGGGCAGGCTGCGAATTTAAGCCATCCACTAATGCCTTGAAACGAATCTATTTCTTGGTTTTTATTCGGCCCCTTTTATATCCATATGAAAGATTCGTCGTTTCCGCTTCCTGCCTCCGGTTGCTAGTGTCGCAGGCGTTTCAATAATTGACGGATTACGCCCGTGTGGGAGCGGGAACGAGATGCTTATCGACTGGAACAATTTCACGCCATGGTCGGCACTGGCCGGGGGCGGCCTGATCGGCCTCGTGGCCGCGCTGCTGTTCCTCGGGTTTGGCCGGATCGCCGGCATCAGCGGCATTCTCGGCAGCCTGTTGCACGAGCAATCGGCGGAAGCCGGCTGGCGCCTGGCCTTTCTGTGCGGGTTGCTGCTCGCGCCCGGCCTGTGGGCCGCTGTAGCGCCGGACGGGTTGCCGCTGCACACGCATACGGTCGATGCGCCGGGGGGCTGGGCGGTTCTCGTCGCCGCGGGTTTGCTGGTCGGTTTCGGCACCCGTCTGGCCAACGGCTGTACCAGCGGCCATGGCGTCTGCGGCCTGGCCCGCTTCTCGCGGCGCTCGCTGGTCGCCGTCCTGTGTTTCATGGGCAGCGGCATGGCGACCGTTTTCGTCAGTCGCCACGTGATCGGCGCCTGAGATGACCTTGCTGATTTCCCTGCTGCTCGGCGTGACCTTCGGCTTCGGCCTGATTCTCGCCGGGATGACCAACCCGGCGAAGGTGCTGGCCTTTCTCGACATTGCCGGAAACTGGGACCCGTCGCTGGCGCTGGTAATGGGCGGGGCCATCGGCGTCGCCGCCCCGGCCTATGCGCTGGCCCGCCGCCGCGCGACGACCTGGCAGGGCACGCCGGTGCCGGTCGAGGCGCCGACGCCGGTCGATTCGTCGCTGCTCGTCGGCAGCATCGTTTTCGGCATCGGCTGGGGTCTTTCGGGATTCTGCCCCGGCCCGGCGCTGGTCGGTCTGGGTGCCGCTTACCTGCCGGCGACTGCATTCGTGATCGCCATGGTTTTCGGTATGGAAGCCTACGAATGGCTTCTGGTGGCGCGGGGAAACCAGTTCGAGGTGCAGTCGGGAGAGGGTTGAAACAAAAAGCCCGGGGGGCTGCCCGGGGCTTCCTGTGAGGTCCGAACCTGAATTCAAGCGGCTTTCTTTTTCGCCGGGACCGCTGCCCCCACCGCACGAACCGTGGCGCTGGTCGCGGCATCGACGCTGGCCTCGGTGATGTTGGCTACATGGCGTGCCGCCTTGTTGGCGTTGTCGAACGCGGAGTTGGCCGCCGAGATGGCCGACTTGAATGCGGCCACGGCAACCTGAGAACCGCCCGGCGCACTCTTCGAGTAAGACTCGAGCAGCGAAGTGACCGATTTGTTTACCTCGGACTGGTGCAGTTCCAGGCGTTTGACCAGTTCCTCCTGCGCCGTTGACGAGATTTCATAAACGCTGCGCGCGTAGGCAATGGCTTTCTCGATCTGCGGCTGGGCCAGGCTGCCTTGCTGCGCCAGCGCTTCCTGCAGATCCTTGGCGCCTAGCAATGCCTTGGCCCCGGAAATCTGATCCTCGACGGCGGCGCGGGTCGAGGAAACGTTGAGGCTGGCAAGTTTTTCAGCGCTGTCCAGTGCGCTGTTGAAAACCGCGAACAGCGTGTCGAATGTCGCCTTGTTGGCGGCGACAAGCTGTTCCGGCGAAGAGGGTAGGGAAATGGCCATCGTGATCTCCTGATGATTGATGTTTCGATAAAAGATTGATTGCGGCACCGAGTTAATTGCTGCGCTGCAACGTGAAATCAGAATATCGACTGGCCAATGCCCTTTTCAACCACTTTGTTTTTATATCTATCCAATAAAAACGCTTGGCTGTTTATGCGGTTTTCGCATTTTCCTGGTTATTAGCTTGGCAGCTGCAATGGCATATCGATTGCAGGATTAATTGTTTCTCCTCCGGCAAATGGCTCCCTAGAGTTGGTCCTGCGGGTTATCCAAACTCATGACCAATCCATCACAGGAGTCCATGCATGTCCAAGCTTGAAAATGCCGTTCCCGGTTATAAAAATCTGATCGTCGAGCCCTACACGCCGAATATCGGCGCCGTAATCCATGATTTCGACCTGTCCAATATCGGCGATGAAAGCACGCGCGCCGAATTGCGTAAGGCGCTGGTCGAGTTCCAGGTGCTTTTCTTCCGCAAGCAGCAGTTGACCCCGGAACAGCAGATCGCCGTCGCCCGCGTTTTCGGCGACCCGGACAAGGCCAAGGCTTTCTTCCCGCGCCACGAAACGCAGAACCTGATCGAAGTGCTGGAAACCCGCCCGGTCGGGCATCGTTACGGCACCGACCAGTGGCACGCCGATATCACCTTTTCGGCCAACCCGCCGACCGGGACTGTGCTCTATTCGCATGTGATTCCGCCTTCAGGCGGCGATACCCTGTGGGCCAGCGCCAGCGCGGTCTACGATTCCTTGCCCAAGTCGCTGCAGGTGTATCTGGAAGAACTGGAGGCGGTGCACAGCTTCGAGCACAGCGGCTGGCCCAACTATTTCGCCCAACTCGAGAACGGCGAGGAGGTCTATCGCAAGGCGCGCGCCGATCACCTGCCGGTGGTGCACCCGGTCATCCGCACCCATCCGGTCACCGGCAAAAAGCTGGTCTATGTGAATCCCAATTTCACCGATCGCATCAAGGGCCTTTCCCGCCAGCAAAGCGATGCGCTGCTGGCCTTCATCTTCGCCCAGTTCCAGCGGCCGGAATTCCAGGCCCGCCTGCGCTGGGAGACGAACACCGTCGCCATCTGGGACAACCGCGCCACCGTGCATTACGCGACGGCGGATTACGACAACCAGCATCGTCTGCTGCATCGCGTAACCTTCGGTGAAGACCGCGCCTTCTGACAGGAAAACAAAACCATGACCAAATCTGCTTTTATCACCTCCCGGTTCCGGCAGGGCATTCAGGCCATCGCGCTGAGTTCCGCAGCACTCGCGCTGGCAACCGGCCTGGTGGCCACGCCGGCCCACGCCCAGAGCAACGCCGGCAATCTCAAGGAAGTGCGCATCGGCTACCAGAAATACGGCACGCTGGTCATCCTGAAAGCGCGCGGCACGCTGGACAAGCGGCTTGCCGACAAGGGCATCGCCGTCAAATGGACCGAGTTCCCCTTCGGCCCGCCCTTGCTCGAAGCGATCAACGTCGGCAGCATCGACGTCGGCACCGTCGGCGAGTCGCCGCCAGTCTTCGCGCAGGCGGCCGGTGCCGATCTGGTCTATGTCGGCAACGAACCGCCGGCGCCGGGCGCGGAGGCCTTGCTGGTGCCCAAGGATTCGCCGATCAGGAGCGTCGCCGAACTGAAGGGCAAGAAAATCGCCGTCGCCAAGGGGTCCAACGCCAACTACCTGCTGGTCAAACTGCTGGAAAACGCCGGCCTCAAGTATTCCGATGTCGAGGTGGTCTATCTGGCGCCGGCCGATGCCCGGGCTGCCTTCGAGAGCGGTCGTGTCGCTGCATGGTCGATCTGGGATCCATTCCTCGCCGCCGCCGAAAAGCAGTTGAGCGCCCGCGTCCTGGCGGACGGCAGGGGCGCGGTGGCCAACCACCAGTTCTACCTCGCTGCCCGCGCCTTCGCCGAGAAGCACCCGGAAGTCGTCCATATCCTGCTTGAGGAACTCGACAAGATCGACCAGTGGGGCAAGCAGAATCCGCAGGAAGTCGCCAAGTTCCTGGCGCCGCAGATCGGCATCGAGCAGCCCATCGTCGAAGTTGCTGCGCTGCGTTACAGCTATGGCGTCAAGCCGGTCACAGCCGAAGTGCTGGCGGCGCAGCAGAAGATCGCCGACAAGTTCTTCGAGCTGAAGCTGGTGCCGAAGCAGGTACGGGTCGCCGATGCGGCGTGGAATGGCGGCAAGAAGAACTGATCGCCAGTCCGGTTGAAGAAAGCCCGCGTTTCCGGAGGATTGGGAACGCGGGCTTTCAGCTTTTCGCTGGTGCTGGCAACGCCATTCAGCCTTGCGGGCAGGCGCGCAGCGGCGCCGCGCTCGCGGCCGCGTCGCGTTTCTCGACGCCTTTCAGGATCAGCAGAAGGATGGTGCCGACCACCATCACCGCGGCCGCCAGATAGAGGCCGGCATCGTAGCTTCCAAGGCGGGTCGCCAGCCAGCCAGTGATCGCCGGCGCCAGGATCTGCGCGGCGCCGTAGGAAAGCGTCATTTTGCCCATCATCTTGGCCGGGCGTGTCGGGTAGTAGCGGCCGGCCATGGTCAGCACCAGGCTGACCATGCCGATGAAGGTGCCACCGAAAAGCAGCGCCCCGAAGATCGCCGCCGCCAGCCCGCCGACCACCACCGGCAGCAGGATGCCGATGATCTGCAGTACCGCCGCCGCGATCAGCGCGTTGAGGTCGCCGATGCGGCGGGCGATGAAGTCCCAGTTGATGCAGGCCGGCGCGGCGCCGATGCCGATCGCCAGGAAGACCAGGTTGCCGTGGCCGGCAAGGCCCGGCAGGTGCTCGATGATGGCGACGATGAAGGTGGCGCTGACCACGTAGCCGACCCCGGCACAGAAATAGGCGGCCATGAACAGGCGCATGAAGAGCCGGCTCGGCGGGTTGTCCTCCATTTTTTGGCCGGATTTGGTCATGCCGCTGGTGTCCGGCGCCGGCAGCCAGCGCAGCGCCGGGATCAGCAGCAGGCAGCCGATTGCCGTGAAGGCGAACCATTGCTGCTGCCAGTCCAGCCAGTGGCTCATCACGGCGACCGCGGCGGCGCAGCCGGCAATGCCGAGGCCGATGCCGGCGAAGTGGATGCCCAGTTCGCTGCGGTGGTTGTGGCGGATCAGCCAGTTGAGGATCAGCCCGGTGCCGAGCAGCATGCCGGCGGCACTGGAGAGCCCGGCGACGAAGCGCGACAGCGCCCAGATCGTGACGTCGGTGGTCATACCCATGACGGCGGTGCTGAGAATGGCGACCACCATGCCGATCCGGTAGAGGCGGTCCTTCAGCGCCAGATCGCTGATCAGCGAGGCGATCAGCGCGCCGCTCAGGTAGCCGGCGTAGTTGATCGCCGCCAGCCAGCCGGCCTCGGCGATGCCCAGTCCGGCCTGCTTCTGCATCAGCGGCAGCAGCGGCGTATAGGAAAAACGGGCGACGCCGAGCACCAGGATCAGGCTGAAAATGCCGGCGCTGAGCACTTTGATGCGTTCTCTCTGGTCGCTCACGGGGTTCTCCTTTTGCTTTGATGGGAGAACGATAAACGGAGTAAGCTATCGAAACAAATGAATTGTTAAGAACGCATCATTCGTTTTTGGAGATTGTTCAATGGAACTCGTTGCCCTGCGCACCTTTCAGGCGGTCGTCGAGGAGGGTGGCATCCTCGCTGCCTCGCGCAAGCTGAACACTGTGCAATCGAATGTCACCGGCCGCATCCGCCGGCTTGAGGAAGAACTGGGCGCCGATCTGTTCTTCCGCAAGGGGCGCGGGCTGGAACTGGCGCCGTCCGGCCGCGTGCTGCTCGATTACGCGCGCCGCATGCTGTTGCTCGAACGCCAGACCAGCGCCGCCGTGCGCCAGGTCGGCGAGAGCGTCGGCGAACTGCGCATCGGTTCGATGGAAACCTTCGCCGCCCTGCACCTGCCGATGGCCCTGAAAGCCGTGCGCGCCGAACATCCGCGCATGGAATTGCGGGTCTATACCGACACCAGCGGCGTGCTGACCGACAGGGTGCTGGCCCACAAGCTCGACTGCGCCTTCGTCGCCGGGCCGGTGGTCCATCCCGATCTGGCCTTCGACGAACTGGTGGTGGAAGAACTGGTGCAGGTCTGCGCCGTTGGCGCCAGCCCGGTGCTGCAGCCGCTGATCCTCTTTCGCGAAGGCTGCGCCTACCGCTCGCGCGCCATCGCCTGGCAGCGCGCCATCGGGCATGCCGTCGCCGACGCCATGGAATTCGGCACGCTGGAAGGCATCCTCGGCTGCGTCGCCGTCGGCCTCGGGTGGACCCTGATGCCGCGCCGGGTGGTCGAACAGTCGCCGCATGCCGCCGATCTGGTGATCGAAGCTGTGCCCGACGATATCGGCCGGGTGCCGACCGGCATGATCTATCTGCGCGACGCGCCGCCGCTGGCGGCCTTGAAGACGCTTGCCGCGGCCGTGGCAAGCGCGGCACTACCGACCACGAAACCTCAGGGTTTGAGGTAGGCGGCCTTTTCCTCGGTCTGCAGGCGGGCGATTTCGGCGACGCCGGAAGGCACGACGCTGGCGTTGCCATCCACCGCCTCGTCGCCCAGACCACGCCCCTTCAGGGTGTTGCGGCAGACCTTGAACTGCACGCCCTGCGCGGCGAGCGGCTTGACCTTGCCGGCATAGGGCTCGCCGCTGGCATCGTGGGCATCCTTGAGCAGGAAGTCGATGCCGCGTCCGTGGCTGACGACATGGATATGCGTATCCGGCGCCGCCGCCAGGTGGTTGCGGACATTGACCAGCAGGGCCGAGGCGCTGCCGTTCTCGTTGATGTGATAGACGACGGTATCGCCGCCGGCGTGGGCAAGGCCGGCCAGCGCGAGGCCGGCGATTGCCAGGGCGCGGCGCAGCCGCTGCGTGAGGTTCATGGTGGATGTCTCCAGGAAAAAATCAGGTCGGTTGCGGTCGACCGGTAAAAATGGCCGTTTTTCGGATTACCTGGCGGCGATGCCGAGGAACCTCTTCGGAAGTTGACGCTTCACGATGCTTCCTTTGCGCATTGAACGATGGGCCGAGTGTCCAGCAGCAGCGACCGCGCGCCAAATACAAATTCCTTCGTTCGATATGCCGCACCGGCGCCATAAGCCGCTGCCTTTTTCTTCGTTCGCCAGCGCCTTGCCGCTTGCTAAGTTGCGCTCACCGAGCGGCCGCTGCCGTCTCGATCCACAGCCAACCGGGAGGAGAGCCGCATGGGTCTCGTCAAGAAACTGATTGCCTCGATCAAGTCGTCGGTGACCGAGTCAGCGCCGAAACACAACTCAAGCCAAGGGAGTGCCACAGTGAGCGACAACGCGGAAAACAAGCGCAATTACCGTTACGAAACCCTGCAGGTCCATGCCGGCCAGTCGCCGGCGCCGGGCACCAACGCCCGCGCGGTGCCGATCTACCAGACGACCTCGTACACCTTCGACAGCGCCGACCACGGCGCCAAGCTGTTCGCGCTAAAGGAATTCGGCAACATCTACACGCGCATCATGAATCCGACCACCGATGTCTTCGAGCAGCGCATCGCTGCGCTCGAAGGCGGCGTCGCGGCGGTCGCCACCAGTTCCGGCCAGGCCGCCCAATTCCTGGCGATCACCACCATCGCCCAGGCCGGTGACAACATCGTTTCCAGCAGCCATCTCTACGGCGGCACCTACAACCAGTTCAAGGTCGCGTTGCCGCGCCTCGGCATCGCCGTCAAGTTCGTCGACGGCGACCAGCCGGAAGCCTTTCGTGCCGCCATCGATGCCAACACCAAGGCGATCTACGTCGAAACCATCGGCAACCCGAGCTTCTCGGTGCCCGATTTCGAAGCCATCGCCAGGATTGCCCACGATGCCGGCATCCCGCTGGTCGTCGACAACACCTTCGGCGCCGGCGGCTACATCGCGCGGCCGATTGATCACGGCGCCGACATCGTCGTCGAATCCGCCACCAAGTGGATCGGCGGCCACGGCACCTCGGTCGGCGGTGTCGTCATCGATTCCGGCAAGTTCGACTGGGGCAATGGCAAGTTCCCGTTGTTCACCGACCCGGCGCCCGGCTACCACGGTCTCAATTTCTGGGAAGTGTTCGGCAGCGGTGGCCCCTTCGGCAACATCGCCTTCGCCATCCGCGCCCGCGTCGAAGGCCTGCGCGATTTCGGCCCCAGCCTGTCGCCGTTCAACGCCTTCCAGCTGATCCAGGGCGTCGAAACCCTGTCGCTGCGCGTCCAGCGCCATGTCGACAATGCGCTGGAACTGGCACAGTGGCTGAAGGCCCATCCGCAAGTCGCATGGGTCGAATACAACGGCCTCGAAGACAGCCCCTATCACGCCAAGGCCAAAAAATACCTGCACAACGGCTTCGGTGCGGTACTGAATTTCGGCATAAAAGGCGGGTCGGCCGCGGCACAACGCTTCATCGACAGCGTCGAACTCGCCAGCCACCTGGCCAACGTCGGTGATGCCAAGACGCTGGTCATCCACCCGGCGTCGACGACGCACCAGCAGCTTTCCGAAGCCGAGCAGAAGAGCGCCGGCGTGCGCGCCGACCTGGTGCGCGTGTCGGTCGGCATCGAGCACATCGAGGACATCAAGGCCGACTTCGACCACGCCTTGCGCCGCTCGGCCCTCGAAGCCGCCGCATGACGGCTTTCCGGCTCTCGGAAAAGACCCGGTGGCTGGCTCTCGGCCAGCCGCTGGTCCTGGAGTCGGGCGCCGAACTGCCGGGTGTCGAGATCGCCTACCGCAGCTGGGGCTCGCTCAACGCCGCGGGCGACAACGCGGTGATCGTTTGCCATGCGCTGACCGGCTCGGCCGATGCCGACGCCTGGTGGGGTGTGCTGTTCGGGCCGGGCCGGACGCTTGACCCGGAAAAGCATTTCATCGTCTGCAGCAATGTGTTGGGCGGCTGTTACGGGACCACCGGCCCGGCCAGCGTCGCGCCCGATGGCCGCCTGTGGGGCGCGCGTTTTCCGCGCATCACGGTACGCGACCAGGTGCGCCTGCAGATGGCGCTGGCCGACCGGCTGGGCATCCGCGGCATCCGCTTCGTCATCGGCGGCTCGCTCGGCGGGCTGCAGGCGCTGGAGTGGGCCTTGCTCGATCCGGAAAGGGTCGGCGCGGTGGTCAGTATCGCCGCCAGCGGTCGCCATTCGGCCTGGTGTGCGGCGTGGAGCGAGGCGCAGCGATTGGCGCTGGCCGCCGATCCGAAATTCCGCGCCGGGCATTACGATCCGGCCGACCCGCCGCGCGCCGGTCTCGCTGCGGCGCGGGCGATCGCGATGGTCAGCTATCGCAGCCCCGGCTCGCTGGGCAAGCGCTTTGGGCGCGCAACCGGGCAGGCGGTTTTCGCCGAGCGCGCGGCGGCACCCGACGAACCGGCTGTGCGCGGCTGGCTGCGCCATCATGGCAATTCGCTGGTCGAACGCTTCGATGCCAACAGCTATCTGGCGCTGATCGACGCCATGGATACCCACGATCTCGGATACCAGCGCGGCAGCTACGAACGTGTGCTGGGCCGGGTCCGGCAGCCGGTCCTGGTCGGCTCAATCACCAGCGATGCCCTGTATGTTGCGGTCGACCAGCAGGATCTGGCCTTTTTGCTGCCGCACGGCGAGTTTTTCGAGATCGACTCCGAGCACGGGCACGATGGCTTCCTGATCGACGCGGCGGGCTTCGAGCCGCAGATTCGCCGCTTCGTTGATGCCCTCGACGACGCCGGGCCGGGCTGCGACAGGGCGCAGCTGGTCGCCGAAGCGGTGCGGGAATTCGCTCCGTAGCTCGCAGGTCGCCGCGCGAAAAATGCTTATGGCCAAGCCACTTATGTCCTTCAAATAACTGCGTCGTTCCTGGCGCGGCGGCCAGCCTTTAGATTTTCAGCATTGACATCGTGGAGGACGCATCATGGCAGCGCTGATCGTTGGAGGTGACCGGGTCGGGCCGTACAAGGAATTCCTGGCGCAGCAGGGCTTCGTGCCGGTGCGCCACTGGAGCGGGCGCAACCAGAGCGAGGCGCACCGGCCGATTCCGGTGGATACCCGGGTCGTGGTCGTCATGGTCGACCAGGTCAGCCACGGGCTGGCCCGGAAGATTCGCCGGGTGGCCGACGCCATGTCGGTGCCAGTCGTCTTCAGCAAGCGCAGCGTCGGCCAGCTGAGCAGCGCGCTGGCCTGCGTCACGGGCTGATTCGTTCAGGACAGATGATCGGCGGGGCAGAGCGGGGCGCCGCGGCGCAGCGCCAGGCGCGCCAAGGCCCGCGCTTCGCCGGCGTCGATCTCGTCGAGCCAGGCGGGCAGGGCGCCGAAGCGGGTTTCGTAGGCGGAAAGCGGGTCGGGGGAAATGTGCCGGATCGGCAGTTCGAGGGTGAGAACCATGTCTTTGCTCCTTGCTCCCCGGTGAGTCCGGCGAGGCCGGCTCCCGGGGATGTGGAGCGAGCGACGCTTTAGCCAGTATTTGTCGTCCGCCCTGGCAAGTTATCGATTAAATCCGGCGGTGTCGGGCCATTGTGCGGCGGCCTGCTGCGGTCGACAAAGAATTTTTGGCTATTTCGATATGTCGACCGCAGCAAACGGGTCATCGATTCCCGGGGAATAAGCATCGAAGAAGCGCGTCGTTGGGTTTGCGCAGCCGCCTGCTTAGGCTGGCGCCTCCATTCAAACGACAGGAAACATTCGGGGTTCCCATGCGCATTCGCCAACTCATTCACGCCGCCGTTCTGCCGGCCATCCTCGCGCCCGGACTGGCGCTCGCCACCAACGGTTATCTCTCGCATGCCTACGGCGTCAAGGCGCAAGGCCTGGCCGGGACCGGCATCGCGCTGCCGCAGGACGGGCTGGCGGCAGCCACCAATCCGGCCGGTACCGCCTTCGTCGGCAATCGCGTCGACGTCGGCCTGACCTGGTTTCGCCCCAACCGCAACGCCGAAATCGCCGGCAACGGCGCCGGTCTCAACGGCAGCTACGACGGCAACGACACCCAGAATTTCTTCATCCCGGAAATCGGCTACGTGCAGCAGGTCAATCCGCAGATCGCGGCGGGTGTCGCGGTCTACGGCAACGGCGGCATGAATACCGATTACGGCAGCAATCCTTTCCGCGCCTTCGGCGCCAGCGGGTCGGCCGGCGTCAATCTCGAACAACTATTCGTGTCGCCGTCGATCGCCTGGAAGCTCAACGAGAACCACGCGCTCGGGCTGGCGGTCAATTTCTCCTACCAGCGCTTCAAGGCCGAAGGCATCCAGCCGTTCGCCGTCGCCTCCGCCGCGCCGGGCAATTTCACCAATCGCGGCACCGACTCTTCGACCGGCTGGGGCTTTCGTCTCGGCTATACCGGCAAGCTGACGCCCGACCTGACCCTCGGCGCGACCTGGGCGTCCAAGACGTGGACCGGCAAGTTGGACAAATACCAGGGCCTGTTCGCCGAACAAGGCGGTTTCGATATTCCGTCCAACTTCGGCGTCGGCCTGGCCTGGAAGGCGACCTCGGCGCTGACGCTGGCCGCCGATGTGCAGCGCATTCAATACAGCGACATCCAGTCGGTCGGCAACCCGATCGGCAACGTGTTTTCGGGCAATCCCTTCGGCTCGTCAAACGGCCCCGGCTTCGGCTGGAAGGACGTGACGGTCGCCAAGCTCGGCGTCAGCTACGACATCGCCGAGTGGACGCTGCGCGGTGGCTACAGCCATGCCACCCAGCCGATCCCGACCGATCAGACCTTCCTCAATATCCTCGCCCCGGGCGTCGTGCAGGATCACCTGAGCCTGGGCGCCACCTGGAACCTGAGCAAGAGCGGCGAATTGAGCGTCGCTTATACCCATGCCTTCAAGAAAACGGTCAATGGCTCGGGTTCGATTCCGCTGGCCTACGGCGGCGGCGAGGCGAATATCGATCTGTCCGAGGACATCTTCGGCGTTGCTTATGGCTGGAAATTCTAAGCGCGGGCAGGTGGCTATAGCCAACAACGATATTGCGCAAATTGTTATATCGATCTGAATTTTTATTCGTTCTTGGCATGAGGTATGGGGAATAAATTGGTGGCTACAGACACCGCTGGCCGTTCGGCGGTGGTGCCACCCAACCCATGCCAGCGGGCAAATGCGCCGGCGGCCCAGATGTGAAAGGAAGCCCCATGTCCGATCTCGTAGTCGATATCCAGAAGCCCTCGGCGGTTGCAGCAGTCTTCGCCGAGGATGGCTTTGCCGCCGTCACCTCGCCGATTCTCGACAATGCCCGGCACAAGGCGGCGCAGGAAGGTCTGCCCTATGCCGGCAGCGTTTCCCCGCAGGATGCCTGGGCCTTGCACACCCGCGGCGAAGCTGTGCTGGTCGATGTGCGCACCGCCGAGGAGCGCAAGTTCGTCGGCCACGTGCCGGAAACCAAACACGTCGCCTGGATGACCGGCCTGTCGCTGTCGCGCAACCCGCGTTTCACCAGGGAACTGGAAGCCAAGGCCGGCAAGGGCGACACCATTCTCCTGCTCTGTCGCAGCGGCAAGCGTTCGGCTGCCGCCGCCGAAGCGGCGGCCAAGGCCGGGTTCACCAACGTATTCAACATTCTCGAAGGTTTCGAGGGCGATCTCGACGAGCAGCAGCGGCGCGGCGCCTTCAACGGCTGGCGTCATTCGGGCCTGCCGTGGGTTCAGGACTGATTCAGGGAGAACAACATGTCCAAATGGTTCAAAGATAACGCCGATTCCATCGGCCACACCCCGCTGATCAAACTCAACCGCGTTACCGACGGCGCCGGAGCCACCGTGCTGGCCAAGATCGAAGGGCGCAACCCGGCCTATTCGGTCAAGTGCCGGATCGGTTCGGCGCTCATCTGGGACGCCGAAAAGCGCGGCCTGCTTGGCCCGGGCAAGGAACTGGTCGAGCCGACCAGCGGCAATACCGGCATCGCGCTGGCCTTCGTCGCCGCCGCCAAGCGCATTCCGCTGACGCTGACCATGCCAGAAACGATGAGCCTGGAACGGCGCAAGCTGCTCACCGCCTACGGCGCCAAGCTGGTGCTGACCGAAGGCGCCAAGGGCATGGGCGGGGCCATCGCCAAGGCCGAGGAAATCGCGGCCTCCGACCCCGATAAGTATGTGCTGCTGCAGCAGTTCAAGAACCCGGCCAACCCGGCCATCCACGAAGCGACCACCGGCCCGGAAATCTGGAACGACACCGACGGCGCCATCGACATCCTGGTTTCCGGCGTCGGCACCGGCGGTACGATCACCGGCGTTTCACGCTACATCAAGCAAACCAAGGGCAAGGTCATCCAGTCGGTCGCCGTCGAGCCGACCGCCAGCCCGGTGCTGACCCAGGCCCGTGCCGGCGAACCGCTGAAGCCGGGGCCGCACAAGATCCAGGGCATCGGCGCCGGCTTCGTGCCCGGTGTGCTCGATCTGGCGTTGGTCGACGCCGTCGAACAGGTCAGCAACGAAGATGCCGTCGCCTATGCCCGCCGTCTGGCGAAGGAGGAGGGCATCATCTCCGGTATTTCCAGCGGCGCCGCGGTGGCGGTCGCCACCCGTCTGGCGCAGAAACCCGAAAACGCCGGCAAGACCATAGTCGTCGTGCTGCCCGATTCCGGCGAGCGTTACCTGAGTTCGGTATTGTTCGAGGGCCTCTTCAACGAGGCCGGGTTGCCGGCATGAACCATCCCGTGGCCCATGCCTCACCGGCCTACGAGCAGATCGGCGGCTGGGGCGTCAAGGAGATCGTCGCCGACTTGCACGCCGCGCGCGATCGCTGGCGGGCGGCGCAGCAGCGCAGCCTGGAGTTCGCGGTGCGCGAGTTTCCCTCGCGCGAGGCGCTGAAGGAGATCGCCGAGGCCTTGTGCGGCGCCTTGTTCCCGATGCGCCTGGGTCCGCCGGACCTGCACCAGGAAGGCGAGAATTTCTACGTCGGGCATACGCTGGACAAGGCCCTGAACGCACTCTTCCTGCAAGTGCAGCTCGAACTCGGCTACAACCGCCGGCTGCAATGCGAGGAGAAGGAGGGCGTCGAGGCGCATGCGGCCGAGATCGTCCAGGCCTTCGCCCGCCAGCTGCCGACGCTGCGCGGCCTGCTCGATACCGACGTCCTGGCCGCCTATCAGGGCGACCCCGCGGCGCGCAGCGTCGACGAGGTCTTGCTCTGCTACCCCGGGATTCTGGCGGTGATTCATTACCGGCTGGCCCACACGCTGTATGTGCTGGGTGTGCCGCTGATCGCCCGCATTCTCGCGGAAATCGCCCACTCGGCGACCGGCATCGACATCCATCCGGGGGCGCAGATCGGCGAGGGCTTTTTCATCGATCATGGGACCGGTGTCGTCATCGGCGAAACCACCGTCATCGGCAAGCATGTCCGGCTTTACCAGGCCGTGACGCTGGGCGCCAAGCGCTTCACGCAGGATGAAAACGGGGCGCTGGAAAAGGGCACGCCGCGCCATCCGATCCTTGAAGACGAAGTCGTCGTCTATGCCGGCGCCACCATCCTCGGGCGCATCACCATCGGCCGCGGGTCGAGCATCGGCGGCAATGTCTGGCTGACGCGCAGCGTGCCGGCAGGCAGCAACGTCTCGCAGGCCAGCCTGCAGCATGACCCCGGCGGCGCCGGGCGGATTTCCCAGTGACCGAGCTGATCAACAGTTTTGGGGCGGCGGTTCGTCACTTGCGCGAGGCGCAGGGCTGGTCGCAGGAATTGCTGGCCGAGAAGGCCGACCTCAATCGTTCCTACCTCGGCGAGGTCGAGCGCGGCAAGGTCATTCCCTCGCTGGCGACCGTCGCCAAGCTGGCTGCTGCGCTGGAGATCAGCCTGTCGCGCCTGCTCTCGCACTGCGAGCAGCAGGCGGCGTGAGCGGTGTTTTGGTGGCTATAGCATGTTGAAGCCGGCGGGGCCGTTCACGACAATGCAAAGTCAATTTGCTTATAACTATTTTCATTCCTGATCCAAGGAGTTCAACATGGCAACAAACCACGAAGCCAATACTGCCCTGAGCGATGTCGCCGCCCGGCAGTTGGCGAATGCAACCAAGACCACGGCGCAACTGTCGACCATCAGCCCGCGCTGGCTGGTGCACCTGCTGCAATGGCTGCCGGTCGAAGCCGGTATCTATCGCCTGAACCAGGTCAAGAATCCGCGCGATGTGCGCGTCGCCTGCGCCCAGCGCGACGAGTCCGAGTTGCCGCAAACCTACGTCGATTACGACGAGGCGCCGCGCGAGTATTTCCTCAACGCCGTCTCCACCATCCTCGACGTCCACACCCGCATTTCCGATCTATACAGCAGCCCGCACGACCAGATCAAGGAACAGCTGCGCCTGACCATCGAAACCATCAAGGAGCGTCAGGAAGCCGAACTGATCAACAACCCGGATTACGGCCTGCTGGCCAATGTCGCCGACGAGCAGCGCATTTCAACGCTGACCGGCGCGCCGACCCCGGACGACCTCGACGACCTGCTGACCAAGGTCTGGAAAGAACCCGCCTTCTTCCTCGCCCACCCGCTGGCGATCGCCGCCTTCGGCCGCGAATGCACCCGCCGCGGCGTGCCGCCGCCGACGGTTTCGCTGTTCGGCGCCCAGTTCCTGACCTGGCGCGGCATTCCGCTGGTGCCGTCGGACAAGCTGCCGGTCGATGGTGGCAAGACCAGCATCATCCTGCTGCGCGTCGGCGAAAAGCGCCAGGGCGTGGTCGGCCTGTTCCAGCCGGGGCTGGCCGGCGAACAGAGCCCGGGTCTGTCGGTGCGCTTCATGGGCATCAACCGCAACGCCATCGCGTCCTACCTGATTTCGCTGTATTGCTCGCTGGCCGTGCTGGTGCCGGATGCGATTGCAGTCCTCGAAGACGTGGAGATCGGCAAGTACCATGACTATCCCGACACCTACAAGTAATGGCGTAACGGGACTGGGCAGCGGCGCGCCGTTGCCCGGGTTGCCCGACGAAGCCACGCTTGGACGGCTCGCCTCGGAATTCTTCCGGGCACTGCCGGGTGCGCCCGAACCGTCCTTTGCGTCCTTGCCGACGTCGCTGGGCGCGGGCAGCGCACCGGCGCCGGAGCCCAACCTCGCCAGCGCTTTGCCGAGCATCGTTCCGTTGCCGGCGCTGCCGGACCGCGTCGACCCGCTCGGGTCGGCCGGTGGCGAATTCGGTGTGCCGGAAGCCTATGCGGCGGCGCTGCCCGGCGTCACGCCGCCGCTGCAACCGCCGGTCGAAGGGTCGTTGCCGGGCTCGCCGTACTATTTCCTTGGCGAGGCCAGTCCGTACACGCAATCTGGCGCGGCGCCAGCGGCTCCGGTAGCTCCAGCGGTTCCAGTAGGCGTCGACCCGGTCGCGTCGGGCGGTGGCGAATTCGGTGTGCCGGAGGCCTATGCGCCTGCGCTGCCCAGCGTCACGCCGCCACAGCCGCCGGTCGAATCGCCTTTGCCGGCTCAGTTGCCAGGTTTCGTGCCGGGTTCGCCGTATTATTTCCTCGGCGAGGCCAGTCCGTACACGCAAGCCAGCACGGCGCCGGCTGATCCGGAAAACCGCATCGTGGCGCAGACCTTTGGCCTGCCCGGCGACGGCGAGCTGAAGGCATTGCTCGACGAAATCGCCGGCGGTCGCGAACCGGTGGAGCAATCTGCCGCTCCGGCCAATACTGGCAATTTCTACTTCCTCGACAGCGCCGGCAGGGTGCCTCAAATCGGCCCGACGGCGCGTCCGCCGTTCGACGTGGCGGCCATCCGCCGCGATTTCCCGATCCTCAACGAACGGGTCAATGGCCGGCCGCTGGTCTGGTTCGACAACGCCGCGACGACGCAGAAGCCGCAGTCGGTGATCGACCGTCTCGCCTATTTCTACGCCCACGAGAATTCCAATATTCACCGTGCGGCGCACGAACTGGCGGCGCGCGCGACCGATGCCTACGAGGCAGCGCGCAACAAGGTGACGCGTTTCATCGGGGCCGACTCGCCCGACGAGATCATTTTCGTGCGCGGGGCGACGGAAGCCATCAACCTGGTCGCCAAGACCTGGGGGGCGCAGAACATCGGCGAAGGTGACGAGATCATCGTTTCCCTGCTCGAACACCACGCCAACATCGTGCCTTGGCAGCAACTGGCCGCCGAGAAGGGGGCGAAGATTCGCGTCATCCCGGTGGATGACTCGGGTCAGATCCTGCTCGACGAATACCAGAAGCTGTTCAACGGCAAGACCAAGCTGGTGTCGGTGACGCAAGTCTCCAATGCGCTGGGTACCGTGACGCCGATCCAGAAGATTATCGAGATCGCCCATCGGGCCGGTGTTCGCGTGCTGGTCGATGGCGCGCAGTCGGTGTCGCACCTGCGGGTCAACGTGCAGGCGCTCGATGCCGACTTCTTCGTCTTCTCGGGCCACAAAATTTTCGGCCCGACCGGCATCGGCGTCGTCTATGGCAAGAAGGAACTGCTGGAGAGCATGCCTCCCTGGCAGGGCGGCGGCAACATGATTGCCGACGTCACCTTCGAGCGCACGCTGTTCCAGCCGCCGCCCAACAAGTTCGAAGCGGGCACCGGAAACATCGCCGACGCGGTGGGCCTTGGTGCGGCGCTGGACTATGTGGATCGCATCGGCCTCGAAAACATCGCCCGTTACGAGCATGACCTGCTGGTCTACGCGACGCGCGGCCTTTCCTCGATTCCCGGTGTGCGCCTGATCGGCACGGCGGCGGAAAAAGCCAGCGTGGCCTCGTTCGTCCTCAACGGCTATCACCCGGAAGAGGTCGGCAAGGCGCTGAATCAGGAAGGCATCGCGGTGCGCTCCGGCCACCATTGTGCCCAGCCAATCCTGCGCCGCTTCGGCGTCGAAGCCACGGTGCGCCCGTCGCTGGCCTTCTACAACACCTGCGAGGAAGTCGACTTGATGGTGTCGGTGGTGCAGCGCCTGGCGCGCGGCAAGGGCAAGGTCGCCGCCTAGGCATTGCCGCCGGAAACAAAACGGGCCCGCCGAGCGGGCCCGTTTTTCAATGGCCGGAACGTTAGATAGCGATATCTCGATTGGGTTGAACACCTGGTCCCATGAGAGCTGACCACCAACTGTCGTTATCTTGACCAGGTGTTCACGGACTGCAATTGGCAGATTCTGTTGAAAAACTCGGTTTTCCGAGACGGTTGCGGAAGCCGCAAAAAAACTACCTCCACAATCGCTCTGTATTGAACGATCTCGCTCGCTGGAATACCAAAGTGACCCCGAATAACCGGCCGAAAATGTGGGCTTTTGGTTTTTCAACAGAATCGGCCATGACCGGAGAGTGACAAAAGGGACCGAAAGCGGCCGTACAATGCTAATGGCACTTTTTATCGTATGCAGGATTTACCTGTTCGTTTAGCACTGTACACAGACTTACAAAACTTGAATTTTCTTTTAGTGAGAATGGATTACACGGCTGAATGCTGCTAGATCATCTGTCACAAATCCGATAAACCCTGCAAATATGCAGCCAACTTCATGTTAGGCCTCAGGGGACAAAGTCGTTGCTACCTAACCCACAAGTTCCTCTGCCAGAAGCTCAAGTCGGTGAATGGAGTGCCATCGACACCCGAACCTCAACGGGCCTATTTGTATACCGAAGCATGCAAGCCTTCAGTCTGCTTGATGTACCCGATTTCGGCGGTGGAGACCTTAATGCAGAACAGAGGCGAGAAGCCCTTACCTCGGCAATCTCCTTCCACAAGCCACTAGCCGCGCTGAGTCTTTTTCTCGGCGTGGTGGCACTCGAAGACTTCGTCCGCGACCTAGTCGCTCGCATGGCGGAGAACCCAGACATCGCCCAACTTTTTCCGCTGCTAGCAGAATTTCGCAGCCAGCCAAAGGCGCGCTCGCCCGATCACACATTCCGCCGACTCGACACGGATCCAGCAGGAGTTATCGATCCCGACGAGATCAACGCGGTATTCCTCAAGGCGCTTGGCGTCACGCCAATCGCCTCACAGGAATATTGGCACCTGCGGGACCTAGCGCTGCTACGTCACACAGTCGCCCATCACGCCGCTGTCATCCGACACGTTGATCTACCTCGATTCCGCCACTTCATCGTCCAGCCCGGACGGGTGATCAATCCACCGCCAGCTTTCGTCAAGGCAGAGTTACTTTATCTCTATCAGCTCGGCCGAGATGTCGAAAAGGCAGTTCGCACTGTTGTGTTCCGCGATGCTATCGCCGCCATTGGCAGTGGTTGGTCGCAAGCGCCTGACGCTCGCATTGTTCAACTGATCAAATTCTTTGCGTACTTTGGCTACATCGAGTCTACAACCGTGCCAGTCGGCTACTCTGAGCCCGGTTCGCCATTGCATCAGCAACAAGAGCATGAATCAGCGCGTATCCACGCCGCGCTCCTTGTCCGCTGTATCGCAGACCTGGTGCCTCTCTATGGCACCTGAATTGGGATCTAACATGGCGCTCTACCTTGATACCTTCGGTCGCTGGATGAAGCGCGATACGGCCGCGCAGTGCCGGTAGCTCTACGTTGAACGTCTGAATTAGCGGTTGCTGACGGGCAGTTTCGGGTCGATCTGAGCCAGTCACGGGCAGTAGACCTGCCGCAGCAGCAGGATGACCTCGGTGAGCCGGGCGTCGGCTAGCGCGTAGAGGACGCGGTTGGCATCCTTGCGGGAGGTCAGCAGCCGGCGGTCGCTGAGGCGGGTCAGGTGGTGCGAGATGTTCGGCTGCGAGGTGCCCAGCGCCTGGCAGATTTCGCCGACCGACAGTTCGCCCTCGGCCAGCAGACAGATGATGCCCAGGCGCAGGGGATGGGCGATCGCCTTGATGCCCTCGGCGGTCGGTGCGATTTCGGTGTCGCTCCAGTGGGTTCGCATGCTGTTCGTCGCGCCACCGCGGCAGTAGTGACCTGTTGCGGTCGACGCCGCAAAAAGGGCAAATTTGCGCTTTGGGGAAGCGGGGCTTTCAGGCCGGGTTATCGATGCATACAGTGTATCGACTGTCTTCGTTCCCGCAAAAGAATGAATATCCAGTTGCTTATATGAATTCCATCTAACCGGGCGCCGTCGTGCTGGCGCGCAGTTGCTCGAACAGCGCCAGACCTTCCGGCCACGGCCCGTGTCCGGAGTCGACGTTGATGTGGCCGGCCGCGCCGACGCTGACGAAGCCACTGCCCCACTGGCCGGCCCAGTGTTCGGCGACACGGGCGTCGACCCATGGATCGTTCTCGCTGGCGACGACCAGGCTGGGGAAGGGCAACTTCTCTTCAAGCAGGACGGCCGGCTCGCCGAAGCGCGCCGGGTCGGCAGGGGCCACCAGCAGGGCGCCGCGAATCCGCTCACCGCGCACCAGTCCGGCGGTTACCGTCGCCAGGCAGCCGAAGCTGTGGGCGACCAGCCACAGCGGCTCGTCGAGCGCATCGATTTCCTCGCGCACGCGGGCCGCCCAGTCGCTCAGACAGGGGCGTTCCCAATCGGCCTGCTCGACGCGGCGTGTATCCGGCAGCACGCTTTCAAACCAGCTCTGCCAGTGCGCCGGGCCGCTGTTGCGCAGGCCGGGAACGATCAGCACCTTATCCATGGCTACTCCTTTTGATTCGCCCGGGCATGGGTAACGGTGTGCGAAAACTCAAGCCGGCAGTCGTTGTATTCATCCCCGAATGTGCCGGAGGGCGGGCGGTGAACCAACGATGTTTTTTGCATAAGCAAAGAAGGATGGCGCAGGCTGCCGGTGCCAGCGAACTCGATTGTTCGGCATATGAATATCAATAAATTGTCGTTTGGAGCCTCGAGCTGCGGTTCTAAGCTTGGCGTCCATGTCTTTCCTGTATAACCCTCCGGCGCCGGAAATTTCCCCATGGTCGACGATTCGAGTGACTGTCCAGACGGCGCCGCAGCGGGCGCCATGAACCGCTTGCCGACACTGCAGCGCAACGCCTTGCGCAAGGTGTTCGACCGGCCCGAATTTGCCCCGGCCGAAGTCGCCGCGCTCGGCTATCGCCGCCTGCAGCAGGCCGAGGGCATCGGCCAGAAAGGCCTGCAGGCGATCGGCGCCTGGCTGCAGAGTTGCGGCTACGAACTGAAACCGCCGGAAGCGGCCGCCGGCGAACAACAGCTGCCGGGCAGAACCCGCCGGAACATCGAGCAGGCCGTCCGCCTGCTGCGCACCCACGGCTATTCGATACAGCAGGCGGGGGAAGACGTCGGCGGTTAGCGGTCTTATAAGCGCCCGGCAAAAGCTATTTGCCGATCGGCGTATAAGCAAATGAATAATGATTAGTTTTGCCGCCAGCCCGCTCTTCCTAGACTCCGCTTCACCTCAACACAACGGAGTCACCATGAAATTCAAAACCATCATTGCCGGACTGCTCGCTGCTTCCGTGCTCGCCGGCAATGCGCTGGCGGCAGACGTCACCCTGCTCAACGTCTCGTATGATCCGACGCGCGAACTCTACCAGGACTACAACGCGGCTTTCGCCAAGTACTGGAAGACCAAGGCTGGCGACAACGTCACCATCAATCAGTCGCATGGTGGCTCCGGCAAGCAGGCGCGCGCCGTCATCGACGGCCTCGATGCCGATGTGGTGACGCTGGCCCTGGCTTACGACATCGATGCGATTTCCGACAAGGCCCTGATTCCGGCCGATTGGCAAAAACGCCTGCCGCACAACGCCTCGCCCTATACCTCGACCATCGTCTTCCTGGTCCGCAAGGGCAACCCCAAGGGCATCAAGGACTGGAACGACCTGGTGAAACCGGACGTTGCGATCGTCACGCCGAATCCGAAGACCTCTGGCGGCGCCCGCTGGAATTATCTGGCGGCCTGGGCCTACGCGCTGGAACAGCCGGGTGGCAACGAAGCCAAGGCCAAGGAGTTCGTCGGCCAGGTTTTCAGGAACGTCAAGGTACTTGATTCAGGTGCCCGCGGTTCGACGACGACCTTCGTCGAGCGCGGCATCGGCGATGTGCTGCTGGCCTGGGAAAACGAAGCCTACCTGTCGCTCAAGGAACTCGGCGACAAGTTCGAGATCGTTACGCCGTCGCTGTCCATCCTCGCCGAACCGCCGGTCAGCGTCGTCGACAAGACGGTCGACAAGCGCGGCACGCGCAAGGTGGCACAGGCCTACCTCGAATACCTGTATTCGCCGGAAGGCCAGGAAATCGCCGCCAGGAACTTCTACCGGCCGCAGGACGCCAAGGTCGCCGCGAAGTACGCCAAGCAGTTCGCCAAGGTCAGGCTCGTGACCATCGACAAGTCCTTCGGCGGCTGGCGCAATGCGCAGAAGGTGCACTTCTCGGACGGCGGCGTTTTCGATCAGATCTACATCCCGTCCGGCAAGAAGTAAGCAGCCCTGAAAGCAGCAAGGGCGAAGCGGCGAAAGCCCTTCGCCCTTTTTATATATATTTTTTGTATTAACTATTTCAATTTAAGTATTTCTACTTATAAACCGGCGTCCATACACTTGGGACATCGAATGCTGCGATGCAGCAAGCAGCGCCGATGCGCCGCAAATTTTCAACAGGGAAATGGTTATGGCAAGTTTCAAAAATTTCAGTCCGTTGCCCGGCTTTCGCCTGTCGCTCGGGTACACGCTCTTCTATCTGACCCTGATCGTCCTGATTCCGCTGTCGGCGGTGGTGACGAACACGGTCGGCATGGGCTGGGAAGCCTTCTGGTCAGCGGTCACCGAGCCGCGCGTGGTCGCCACTTATAAGCTCACTTTTGGCGCTTCGTTGCTGGCTGCTGCGGTCAACGTCGTTTTCGGGCTCATTTTCGCCTGGGTTCTGGTGCGTTACCGCTTTCCCGGCAAGGGGCTGGTCGATGCCCTGGTCGATCTGCCGTTCGCGCTGCCGACCGCAGTCGCCGGTATCGCGCTGGCCACCATCTACGCGCCGAACGGCCCGATCGGCAGCCTGCTGGCGCCTTGGGGCATCGAGATCGCCTACAACCCGAACGGGGTGCTGATCGCGCTGATCTTCATCGGCCTGCCGTTCGTCGTGCGCACGGTGCAGCCGGTGCTGGCCGACCTCGAAAAGGATGTCGAGGAAGCCGCCGCCGGCCTCGGCGCCTCGCGCTGGCAGACTTTCCTGAAGATCATTCTGCCGCACGTGACGCCGGCGCTGCTGACCGGCTTCGCGATGGCTTTCGCCCGCGCCGTGGGGGAATACGGCTCGGTCATCTTCATCGCCGGCAACATGCCGATGGTTTCGGAAATCACGCCGCTGATGATCATCACCAAGCTGGAACAGTACGACTACCGCGGGGCGACCGCCATCGCCTCGGTCATGCTGCTCATTTCCTTCATCCTCCTGCTCGTCATCAACGGGCTGCAGGGCTGGATGCAGGGCCGTTACACCAAGGGAGCCTGACATGAGCGCGAGCATCGCATTGCAACCCGGCGCGCTGGCGCGCTACGAAACCCCCAGCACAAGCGAGCCGGCCTGGATCAAGGTGACGCTGATCACCGTCGCCCTGACTTTCTTCGTCATCTTTCTGCTGTTTCCGCTGGGAACGGTTTTCGTGCAGGCCTTGAGCAAGGGCTGGGGCGTCTATCTTTCAGCGCTGACCAGTCACGACGCCCTGGCGGCGATCAAGTTGACGCTCATTACTGCGGCAATTGCGGTGCCGCTGAACGTGGTGTTCGGCGTCTCGGCGGCATGGGCGATCGCCAAGTTCGAGTTTCCCGGCAAGCGTTTCCTGATCACCCTGATCGATCTGCCGTTCTCGATCTCGCCGGTCGTCTCCGGCCTCATCTACGTGCTGATCTTCGGCGCCCAGGGCTGGTTCGGCCCTTGGCTGGCCGAGCACGACATCAAGATCCTGTTCGCCGTGCCGGGCATCGTGCTGGCCACCATTTTCGTGACCTTTCCCTTCGTTGCCCGCGAACTGATTCCGCTGATGGAAGCCCAGGGCGCCGAGGAGGAAGAGGCGGCGGTGGTGCTCGGCGCTTCCGGCTGGCAGGTGTTCTGGCATACGACGCTGCCCAACATCAAATGGGGCCTGCTCTACGGCGTGATTCTCTGTAATGCCCGCGCCATGGGCGAGTTCGGCGCGGTGTCGGTGGTTTCCGGCCATATCCGCGGCCTGACCAACACCATGCCGCTGCACGTCGAAATTCTCTACAACGAATACAACTACGCCGCCGCCTTTGCCGTGGCTTCCCTGCTGGCGCTGCTCGCCATCGTCACGCTGGGCCTGAAAACCCTGGTCGAGCGGCAGACCCGCAAGCAGATCAGCGAATCGCAGAAACCTTCGGAGAGCTAATCATGAGTATCCACGTCACCGACATCAACAAGCAGTTCGGCGCCTTCCGCGCCCTCGACAATGTTTCGCTCGACATTCCCTCCGGCCAACTGGTCGCGCTGCTCGGCCCCTCCGGTTGTGGCAAGACCACCCTGCTGCGCATCATCGCCGGCCTCGAATATGCCGACAGTGGCAGGATCCTGCTCGACGGCGAGGACGCCTCCGACCGCCACGTGCGCGAGCGCCAGGTCGGCTTCGTCTTTCAGCATTACGCGCTGTTCCGCCACATGACGGTGTTCGACAATGTCGCCTTCGGCCTGCGCGTCCGCCCGAAAAAATTCCGCCCGGCCGAGGCTGAGATCAGAAAACGTGTGACGCGCCTGCTCGACCTGGTGCAGCTCGGCTGGCTGGCCGACCGCTATCCATCGCAACTCTCCGGCGGCCAGCGTCAGCGCATCGCCCTGGCTCGTGCTCTGGCGGTCGAACCGAAAGTGCTGCTGCTCGACGAGCCGTTCGGCGCGCTCGATGCCAAGGTACGCAAGGAATTGCGCCGCTGGCTGCGGCAGTTGCACGACGAAATCCACGTCACCAGCGTTTTCGTCACGCACGACCAGGAAGAGGCGCTCGAAGTTTCCGACCGCGTGGTGGTCATCAACAAGGGCAAGGTCGAACAGGTCGGCACCCCGGAGGAGGTCTACGACAACCCGGCGACGCCGTTCGTCGCCAGCTTCCTGGGTTCGGTCAATCTCTTCCATGGTCGCGTCGACGGGGCCCATCTGCATGTCGGCGAGCATGCGCTGCATGTCGGTCACGACCACAACGTGACGGACCAGGCGATTGCCTTCGTGCGGCCGCATGAATTCGACCTGCTGCCGGTGGATTCGCCGGAAGGCGGCTTGCCGGCCAGGATTCTGCGGGTCATCTCGGTAGGGCCGACGGCCCAGGTCGAACTGGCGCGTCTCGACGGCGAACTGGTGGAGGTGACCATTTCGCGGGATGCCCTGAGCGTCCTCGGCCTGCGCGAAGGCGACAACGTCTCGCTGCGGCCGCGCACGATCAGGGTATTCCAGGGCGAGCGGCTTGCCGCCTGACCCAATATAAAAAGGAGAGAGCAATGAACTTCCAGCAGCTGCGCATCGTGCGCGAAACCGTGCGCCAGGACTTCAATCTGACCGAGGTGGCGAACGCGTTATATACGTCGCAGCCCGGCGTCAGCAAGCACATCAAGGATCTCGAGGATGAACTCGGCATCGAGATTTTTATCCGGCGCGGCAAGCGCCTGCTGGGCCTGACCGAACCGGGCAAGGAACTGGCCGAGGTTGTCGAGCGCATCCTGCTCGACACCCAGAACCTGCGCCGCATCGCCGACCAGTTCGCCAGCCGCGAAACCGGGCATTTTGTTATCGCCACGACGCATACACAGGCGCGCTACGCCTTGCCGGCGATCATCAAGTGGTTCAAGAGCGACTACCCCAAGGTGCACCTGACGCTGCTGCAGGGCAGCCCAGGGGAAATCGCCGATCTGCTGGTGTCCGGTCAGGCCGATGTCGGAATCGCCACAGAAAGCGTCGACAAGGTGGCGGAACTGGCTTCTTTCCCCTTCTATTCCTGGCATCACGCGATCATCGTGCCGCATGGTCATCCGCTGACAAGTGTTGGCGAAATTACGCTAGATATCCTGAGCGAATACCCGATCATCACCTATCACGAGGGCTTTACCGGCCGGGCGCACGTCGACAAGGCCTTTGCCGAAGCCGGCATCGTGCCCGATATCGTGCTTTCGGCAATCGATGCCGACGTGATCAAGACCTACGTCGCCCTCGGCCTGGGCGTCGGTGTCGTGGCCTCGGTGGCTTATGACCCCGAACAGGATCGCAGCCTGACGCTGATCCCGGTCCCGTCGCTGTTCCCGGCCAACACCACCCGTCTGGCGGTGCGCCGCGGTACCTATCTGCGCAGCTACGTTCATGCCTTCATCGAAAAGGTCTGTCCCGATGTTGGCGAGGAAACGATCAAGGCGGCAATAAAGCAGCAGAATGGCAATGATGGTTGACGGTGTGCAAGAGGCAACAACGTAATCTGCCTGGTCAGCTTGGTCGTTATGATTCCGGGTATTGCCGTAGGCGTTCGCCGATTGCACGACATCGGACGAAGCGGCTGGTGGCTGCTTTTTCCGGTGGTGAACATCATTATGCTTTGCCTCGACAGCCAGTCCGCGGAAAACGGCTACGGGCCCAGTCCCAAACTGGCCTGACTTGCCAGCTGATGCACCCAGGGTGCTTTGGTTGCGAGGCCGCGTTACCCTAGCTTTTCGGCCACAAGATCATCTGGGTGCACCTGAACAGCGCGATCTTCCGGCCACTGGCTTCGTCGCTCACCACCGCATCCCAGACCTGCGTATTGCGCTCCAGATGCTGCGCCGTGGCGACGCAGGCAATGCTGCCCTCCCTGATCGTGCCGAGGTGATTGCTCTTCAGTTCGATGGTGGTGAATGACTGCGCGCCCTCCGGCAGATGGGCCAGCGTCGCATAGCCGCAGGTGGTGTCGGCCAGCGCCACGACGCTGGCGGCATGCAGGAAGTCGTTCGGCGCGAAGTGCAGTTTCCTGACCGGCATCCGGCTGGTCAGCGAATCCTGCGCCAGGCTGGTGATCTCGATGCCCAGATAGCCGGGCAGATATTCGCTGCCGCGTTCGTTGAAGGTAGCGATCGAAACATCGGGGCGAAGTTTGCTCATGGCTTGTTGTCCTGTGTGATTGAGGGATTGCGCGTCAGGCGGGGGCCAGCGATCTCGCGACCGGCGCTTCGCGTATCGGCAGATTCAAGAGGGCTGCCAGCGCGGCGAGCGCCATGTCGGCGTACCACATCCAGCCGAAGTCGCCGAAGCGGGTGATGGCCAGGCCGCCCAGATAGGCGCCGAGAAAGCCGCCAATCTGATGGGTCAGCAAGGTCAGCCCGAACAGCGTTCCCAGATAGCGGATGCCGAACAGTTTGCCGACGATGGCCGCCGTCGGCGGTACGGTCGCCAGCCAGGTAAAGCCCAGCCCGGCCGCGAACAGGTAGAAAGTCAATTCGGTCCGTGGCATCACCAGATAGAGAGCGATCAGCACGGCGCGCGAGGCGTACATCGCCGCCAGCACATACTTGCTGCGAAACCGGGAAATGCACGAGCCGGCGTAGAGACTCCCGAAGATGTTGGCCAGACCGATGATGGCCAGTGACCAGCTGGCCACCGAAGGCGGCAGCCCGCACAGATTCACCTCGCCCGGCAGGTGGGTCACCAGGAAGGCGATATGGAAGCCGCAGGTGAAAAAGCCGGCATGCAGCAGCAGGTAGCTGCGATCCTTCATCGCCGTGTTGATCGACTTGAGCAGCCCGCTGTCCTGATGGGCATGCTTGACCGAGGTTTCCACCGGCCCCGTCAACTTGCCGATCAGTGGCAGCGCGGCCAGCGTCATGATGGCCATCGCCCACATGGCACCCATCCAGCCCATCGTCTGGATCAGCTTTTGCAGGATCGGTGCGAAGACGAACTGGCCAAACGAGCCGCCGGCGTTGATGACCCCGGAGGCCGGGCCGCGCGCTTCGATCGGCAGGCGCTGGGCGGCCGCGCCGATCAGCACGGAAAAGCTGCCGGCCCCCGAGCCCATGGCCGACAGCAGGCCGAGCGAAACGATCAGCCCGAAGCCGGAACCCATGAACGGCGTGATGGCGCTGCCCAGCGCCAGGATCACCAGGCCGCCGACCAGCACGGCGCGCGGCCCGAAACGGTCGGCGACGGCGCCGGCGACCGGCTGGATCGCGCCCCAGGTGAATTGTCCGATGGCCAGCGCCAGGCTGATGGTGGCGATGCCAAGTCCGGTCGACGCGCCGATCGGGGCGATAAACAGCCCCAGCGACTGGCGGGCGCCCATGGTCACCATCAGGATACCGGCCGCGGCCAGGGTGACGACCAGAATGTCGGGGCGGTTCAATGAGCGCAACATGTCGGGGCTTTCTGATCGATGAATCGTTGTCGTGATTGTCGTCAGACTATAGTTGTCAATCGTTGCTGAAAATAGCCCATAATCCGGGTCAATACGTCAACGGATCATTGACAAAATGACATGGCTCGGTAGCTGGGAAAGTTTCGTCAAGGTCGTCGAAGCCGGCAGCATGGCCGCCGCGGCGCGGCGCCTGGATTGCACGCGGGCGCAGGTGAGCAAGCAGATTGGCGAACTCGAACGGGCTTTCGGCGTGCGCCTGTTCGAGCGCTCGACGCGCAAGCTCAGCCTGACCCCGTCGGGCGAGGTCTTCCATCAGCATGCGCTGCGGGCACTGGAAGCGATCCAGAGCACCGAGGTCGCCGTCAGAAACCTGGGTGACGCGCCGCACGGCGTGTTGCGCATCAGCGCCTCGATCACCTTCGGGCGCATGTACATCGCCCCGCTGTTACCGCAGATCGTCGCCCGCTATCCCGAATTGAGCTGCGAACTGGTGCTGACCGATCAGCTGGTCGATCTGGTCGACGACAACATCGATCTTGCCCTGCGCCTGACCAAGGCGCCGCCCGAGGATGCCGTGGCGAGAAAACTGGTGCACATGAAGCGGGTCATCTGCGGGACGCCGGCCTATTTCGCCGCGCATGGCGAACCGAGGACGCCGCATGAACTCGCCCTCCACCCATGTTTCAGCTATATGCTGGCCGACGAAAATCGGGTCTGGCGCCTGGTCGACCGCAACGGCGAGGAAATCAGCATCCCGGTCAGCAGCAAGTTTCACTTCAACAACATCGACTGCATCCTCGCCGCCGTTCTCGCCGGACACGGTCTGGCGATGTTGCCGACCTACCTGTGCGGCCCCGAACTGGCGCGGGGAACGCTGAAGAGCATTTTCGACGATCTGGAGCCGGTCAGCAGCATGGGGCGCTATCTCTACGCCTGCTATACGCCGAGCCGGGTCCGCGTGCCGAAAGTGCGGGCCTTCCTGGCCGAACTGGAAAACCTGTTCGACCCGGTGCCGCCGTGGGATCGTTGAACGGGGTCCGGCGAACGGTAAGCTGCTTCCGTTCCGCCAGACCCCGACAGGTCTAGCTGCCTGGCCGGCCGCTTAACCCAAATCGACCGGGATGAAGATGCGCGACTCGCCGCGTTCGACGAGGACGGCGATGCGCTTGCCGGCCTTGGTCACCAGGTCGCGCAGCTGTTCGGTGCCGGTGATCCGTTCGCCATTGACCGAGAGGACGATGTCGCCCGCCTTGATACCGGCCTTGGCGGCGGCGCCGGCGACATCCTGGACGACGACGCCGCCGCTGATCTCGGCGCGGCGCTGTTCCTCGGGCGTCAGCGGACGCACGACGACGCCGAGGCGGCCCTTGGCGGCTTCCGGCTGGTCGGCGCTCGCTACCTTCTCGTCGCTGAACTGGCCGACCTTGACGTCGATCTGGCGGGCGTTGCCGTTGCGCCAGACCTGCAGCTTGGCGCTTTCACCGGGTGCCATGCCGGAGACGATGGCAGGCAGTTCGCCGGAGGCGGCGATGTCCTTGCCGTTGATCGCGAGGATCACGTCGCCGGGCTCAAGCCCTGCCTTGGCCGCGGGGCTTTCCTTCTCCACCGAGCTGACCAGGGCGCCGGCCGGCTTCTTCAGGCCGAAGGAATCGGCCAGCGACTGATTGACTTCCTGGATGGCGACGCCCAGCCGGCCGCGCTGGACCTTGCCGCTGGTGACGAGCTGCTGTTCGATGCGCATCGCCAGATCGATCGGGATGGCGAACGACAGCCCTTGGTAGCCGCCGCTGCGCGAATAGATCTGCGAATTGATGCCGATCACCTCGCCGGCCATGTTGAACAACGGCCCGCCGGAGTTACCGGGGTTGACCGCGACGTCGGTCTGGATGAAGGGCACGTAGCTGCCGTCCGGCAGCGAGCGCGAATTGGCCGAGACGATGCCGGCGCTGGCGCTGCTCTCGAAGCCGAAAGGCGAGCCGATGGCCAGCACCCATTCGCCGACGCGGGTGTCGGCAGCCTTGCCGATCTTCACAGCGGGCAGATCCTTGGCCTCGATCTTGAGGACGGCGACGTCGGTAGTGCGGTCGGCACCGAGGACCTTGGCCTTGAATTCACGCTTGTCGGTCAGTTTGACGATCACCTCGTCGGCGCCATCGACGACGTGGGCGTTGGTCAGGATCGTCCCATCCGTGCTGACGATGAAGCCCGAGCCGAGGCCGCGCACTGGTGCCTCGTCTCGCTGTTGCGGTCCACGGTAGCGGCGGAAGAATTCCTGAAGCGGATCGTCGGGGTCGAGCTGAGGCCCTCCCGGGTGGCCGGCGCCGGTCTTACGCGTGCCGGAGACGCTGATGTTGACGACCGAGGCGCCATTGCGGGCGACGATCGCGCTCATGTCGGGCAATTGGGCGCTTGGTGTCGATACCGGACCAGCGCTCATGATCTGGGCTGGCGGGGTGGGGGTCGGGATGTTGTTGGCGTGCCCAAGGGAATAGGCACCGCCGAGTGCCGCCACGGTGGCGGCGGCAACCACGGTCAGTTTCAGTCCATTTGCCTTCATGGCATTACTCCTTTATCGATTGCAGGGCAAGCCGAATGCTTGCTGATGCAGGAAGAATGCGCCCGGTAGACTTAAGAGCGACTTAAGGGGCGCCTTTGGGCCCCTGCGGGAATTCGACCCGCACCCGCAGCCCGCCGCCGGGTGCGTCCGTCAGCAGGATGGTCGCCCGGTGCTTGTCGGCGATGGCGCGGACGATGGCTAGGCCGAGGCCGCTGCCGGTGGCATCCTGTTCGCTGCGCCGGTAGAAGCGGTCGAAGACGCGCTCGCGTTCTGCCGCCGGGATGCCCGGTCCGTTGTCGGCAACTTCCAGCCAGGCATGTTCGCCGCTGCTGCCGCAGCTGACGTCGATGCGTCCACCCGCCGGGGTGTAGCGCACCGCGTTGCCGACCAGGTTGTCGAGCAGGGTGCGCAGGGCTTCGGCGTTGCCCGCGACGCAGGCGGCCGGATCGCTCGCGGCGACGCCGAGGTCGATATTTCTGGCGGCCGCGGTGTTGGCGCTGGCGGTGACCGACTGGTGAACCAGATCGTTCAGCGCAACGCGGGCAAAGGGTGGTTCGCTGGCGCCGGGCTCCTGGCGAGCCAGGGTCAGCAACTGATTGACGACATGGATCGAGCGTTCGAGTCCCTGCTTGAGGTCGGCCATCGCGGCTGTCCGCTCGGACCCATCGCTGGCGCGTTCGAGCAGCTGCGCCTGCAGTTGCAGGGCGGTCAGCGGGGTGCGCAGCTCGTGGGCGGCGTCGGCGATGAACTCGCGCTGCGCCTGCATCGCCGCCTGCAGGCGGGCCAGCAGGTCGTTGAGCGAGCGGACCAGCGGCCCCGCTTCGGCCGGGACGCCGGTTTCGCTGATCGGGTCGAGAGCGTCCGGCGTGCGCCGGGCGACTGAACGGGCGAGCTCGGTCAGCGGGCGCAACTCACGGCTGACCACCAGCCAGATCAGCAGGGCAACGAGCGGCAGCAGGACGATGAAGGGGGTCATCGTGTGCAGCGCGGCGCGCGCGGCAAGCCGCGCGCGCACGCTCATCGGCTGGGCGACGGCGATGGTCTGGCCGCGGTACTGCAGGGCGAAGACCCGCCAGGCACCTTCGCTGGTTTGCTCGGTCGCGTAGCCGAGGCGGGCGACGTCGGGCAGGACCCGGTGCGGGCGGGAATAATAGATGCCAAGGCCGTTGCGGTCCCAGATGCGGATGACGAACTCGAAGCTTTCCTCTCCCGCCAGGGTCTCCGCGCCGCCCTGGAAAGTCTGGTTGCGCACCGACAGGGCGATCTGTTCCAGGTGGTAGTCGAAGATGGTGTTGGCTTCGTCCCACGCCGCGCTGTAGGTGGCCCAGGCGCCGATGGCCATGACGACGCTCAGAGCGCCGATCAGGGTGAGCAGCAGTTTGCGGCGGATCGAGTTCATGGCTGACGCGGCACCATGTAGCCGACGCCGCGTACGTTGCGTATCCAGTCGCTGCCGAGCTTGCGGCGCAGCGCGTGAATATGGACCTCGACGGCGTTGCTGCCGATTTCCTGTTCCCAGCCGTAGAGGCGGTCTTCGATCTGGCTGCGCGACAGCGGAACGCCGGGGCTTTCGAGCAGGGCGTGGAGGACACCGAATTCGCGCGCCGAGAGGTTGATCGCGGCGCCGTCGAGATGGACTTCGTGACTGGCGGGGTCGAGGGTCAACGGGCCGATTGCGATGACCGGTGTCGCCCGTCCGGAACGGCGGCGCAGCAGGGCGCGCAGGCGGGCAGCGAGCTCGTCGAGGTCGAAGGGTTTGACCAGATAGTCGTCGGCGCCGGTATCGAGGCCGCGCACGCGGTCGGCGACCGCGTCGCGGGCGGTGACGATCAGCACCGGCACCGGGTTCTGCTGCTTGCGCCAGTGCGCCAGCAGTTCCAGCCCGGTCTTT
This sequence comes from Dechloromonas sp. UBA6271, assembly GCA_002440665.1. GTDB lineage: Bacteria > Pseudomonadota > Gammaproteobacteria > Burkholderiales > Rhodocyclaceae > Azonexus. Next base: position 23,052 of record DJUX01000004.1, on the reverse strand, counting down.
CCGGGCAGGCCAAGGTCGAGCAGGATGGCGTCGTAAGCGGTCGCCGCCGTCGCCAGCTCGGCCGCGGCACCGTCGCGCACCCAGTCCACCGTATAACCGTCCTGGCGCAGGCCGGTGCGGATGCCGTTGCCGATCATGGCGTCGTCTTCAACGACCAGAAGGCGCATGGCCGCCTAACTCGCTGCGCGGGTGGAAGAGGTGAGAGAGGGCGGAATGGGAAAACGGATCATCGGGCAATCACGGGTAGAGGATGCCCCCATTTTAGCCCCGGATGGGTGGTGCCTGTCATGGCCGCCCGTCTGCCTGCTAGACTTGCCAGCCATCAGTCGCCCGTGCCCAAGGAGTTGTCAGAGATGATCGATGTCCGTCATTACGCTGTCCGTGAAACGCTGCGCAACGGTACGGAGGTTCTCGTCCGCGCCCTGCATCCGGACGATGGCGAGCGGATTGCCGAGGCCTTTTCGAAGCTCGACAAGGAGTCCGTCTACACGCGTTTCTTCGGCCCCAAGACCGGGCTCACCGACAAGGACTACCAGACGATCCGCGAACTGGATTTCGACATCCGCGTCGCACTGGTCGTCACGATCACCGAAGGTGGCCGCGAGACCATCATCGCCTCCGGGAGCTACAGCCGTTTCGCGCCGGATGCCGCCGAAGTCGCCTTTCTCGTCGAGGAGGACTACCACGGCCTCGGCATTGCCCGCCGCATCCTGCAGCATCTCGGGCGGATCGCCATTGACCGCGGCCTCGTCCGCTTCGAGGCGGAGGTCCTGCCGTACAACTCGGCGATGCTCAAGGTCTTCGCGGCGAGCGGCTGGCCGCTGACCCGGCGCAGCGAAGACGGGGCGATTCACATCACGCTCACGCTCGGGGGCGTCGCGGCTTCCTGATGGCGGTGGTGGCGACCTACCGTGGCCGCTTTGCGCCGTCGCCGAGCGGGCCGCTGCATTTCGGCTCGCTGGTGGCGGCGGTCGGCAGCTACCTCGATGCGCGGGCGCACGGCGGCGAGTGGCTGCTGCGCATGGAGGACCTCGATACGCCGCGCAACGTGCCGGGTGCGGCGGATGGCATCCTGGCGACGCTGGAGGCCTATGGTTTCGAATGGGACGGCCCGGTGCTCTGGCAGAGCACCCGCTTCGCGGCCTACGCCGCGGCGCTGGAGCGCTTGATCGCGGCCGGGCTGGCTTACGGCTGCGCCTGCTCGCGCAAGGAAATCGCCGATTCGGGCAGCCATCCGGCGGTCGATGGCGGCCTGGCTTATCCGGGCAGCTGCCGCAATGGCCTGTCCGCCGGGCGCACGGCGCGGGCCTGGCGGCTGCGGGTGAACGACGACGAAATCAGTTTCATCGATCGCCTGCAAGGCAGCGTGGTGCAGCATCTTGAAAGCGATGTCGGCGATTTCGTGCTGCGCCGCGCCGACGGGCTGTTCGCCTACCAGCTGGCTGTTGCGGTCGACGACGAATTTCAGGCCATTTCCGATGTCGTGCGCGGTGCCGACCTGCTGGCGTCGACGCCGCGCCAGATCTGGCTGCAGCGCTGTCTCGGCTACGCCACGCCGCGTTATGCCCATCTGCCGGTGGCGAGCAATGCGGCCGGCGAGAAGCTGTCCAAGCAGACGCTGGCGCCGGCGCTCGAGGCCGGGCAGGCGGGGGCGACACTGGTGCGCGCCCTGGATTTTCTCGGCCAGCGCGTTCCCGCGCAATTGACGACCGCGCCGCCGGCCGAGGTGTGGGCCTGGGCGCTGGCCCATTGGTCCTTCGCCGCGATTCCGCGCCGGCCGTCTATTCCGCTGGCGATTCTGCCGTAAGGCCCGGCGTTTCCTCGTCGGCCTGCCAGTGCTTCGGGCCGTAGCCGGTGATGCCGACCAGCAGGCGCACGACGCCGTAGGCCAGCCAGCGCAGCAGCTTGGAGTGAAAGGGCTGCTGCGACAGTTCGTCGGGCAGCATCTCGCGCCCGCCATCGGCTATGGCATCGTTGATGCTGACGCGCAGCTCGTCGGCAAAACCGGCATCGCGCACCACGAGATTGGCTTCCTTGGCGATCAGCAGGCTGAAGGGGTCGATGTTCGACGAGCCGACCGTCGCCCAGTAGCCGTCGACGACCGCCACCTTGGCGTGCATGAAGCTCTTTTCGTATTCGAAGACGCGGATCCGGTGTTCCAGTGCCGCGGCGTACAGCGCCTGGGCGGCGAAACGGAGCAGCGGGTGGTCGGTCTTGCCCTGCAGCAGCACGGTGATCTTTACGCCGCGCCGCGCCGCCGCCTGCAGGGCGCGGCCGAAGCGGACGCCGGGCAGGAAGTAGGCGTTGGCGATGAGGATTTCGCGTTGCGCCGAGTCGATGGCCTCGAGGTAGGCATTCAGGATGTCGTGGCGATGACGGATGTTATCGCGGATGAGGAAGGCGGCTGCCTGGTGGCCGGCGTCTTCGCAGAAAGTGATGGCTGGGGTCGACAGCCGGAAACGGCGCTTGAAATTGACCCAGGAGACGATTTCCCACATGCGCCGTACCGCGTGGTGCACCTGGCGCAGGGCCGGCCCTTCCAGGCGCACGGCATAGTCGAAGCGCGGCCGCATGTCGACCGGTGCATTGTCGTCATCGACGATGTTGATGCCGCCGACGAAAGCGATGCGGCCATCGACGACGACCAGCTTGCGATGCAGGCGGCGCAGGCGGTGGCGGCGCATACGGAAACGGCCGATTTCCGGGCGGTAGATCATGGCGCGGACGCCGGCCTCGGTCAGGCGCGGCAGGAAGTCGGCACTGAAATTGCGCCCGCCGAAGCCGTCGACCGTGACATTCACCTGCACGCCGCGCGCGGCGGCGCGGCACAGGGCGCTGGCGACGGCGTGGCCGACTTCGTCGTCGGCGAAGATGTAGCTTTCGAGATAAATCTCGACCTGGGCATCATCGATTTCGGCCAGCAGGGCCGGGAAGTATTCCGCGCCCGAATTGAGCAGCGTGACCCGGTTGCCCGGCAGGAATTCAGCGGCCATGCCTTGCCAGGTGGGCCGACAGCGCGGCGTGGTCGGAAATGGCGGACCATGGGTAGCCGTGGTGCACCTCGGTGCGGTGGATCTTGAAGCCGCGTACGTAGATGCGGTCGAGGCGGAACATCGGCAGGGCGGCGGGGAAGCTCCGGCACGGCGCGCCGTTGCGGCCGCTGAAGACTTCGGTTAGTCCGAGCCGTTGCGTCAGGTGCTGGCTGGCGCGGTTGTTCCAGTCGTTGAAATCACCGGCGATGATCAGCGGTGCGCTGACGTCGGCCATGCGATCGAGGTAATCGGCCAGCGCCGCCATCTGCCGTCGGCGCGAGTAGCCGAACAGCGAAAGATGGACGCAGACGCAATGTGCCGGCTGGCCGCCGGGCAGCTCGATCTGGCAATGCAGCAGGCCGCGTTTCTCGAACTGGAGATGGGTGACGTCCTGGTTGTGCGAATGCAGGATGGGAAAGCGCGAGAGGATGGCGTTGCCGTGGTGGCCGTGGTCGTACACCATGTTGTGGCCGTAGGCCGCGGCGTGCCAGACGTCCTCGGCAAGAAATTCGTGCTGCGGCGAAGCGGGCCAGTCGTCGTGATTCTCGGCATGGCCGAGATGCAGACCCTGCACTTCCTGCAGGAAGACGATGTCCGGATTCAGGTGGCGCAGACGCTCGCGCAGTTCATGCACCATCATCCGCCGGTTGAACTGCGAGAAGCCCTTGTGGATGTTGAACGTCGTGACGTGCAGGGCGGGCTTCGTCATGGCCGGATCAGGAAATCGCCAGCATCCGGTCGAGCGCCAGCCTGGCCAGTTTTGCCTCGTGTTCCGGCACCTTGATGTGGTTGACGACCTTGCCCTCGGCCAGGTTTTCCAGCGTCCACGCGAGGTGCTGCGGGTCGATGCGCTGCATCGTCGAGCACATGCAGATGGTGGTCGCCATGAACTGGACGATCTTGTTCTGCGGCAGGACTTCCCGAGCCAGGCGGTCGACCAGGTTCAGCTCAGTGCCGACCAGCCAGCGCGTGCCCTCCGGCGCTTCCTTGATGGTCTTGACGATGTGCTCGGTCGAGCCGACATAGTCGGCGGCGGCGCAGACTTCGAAATTGCACTCCGGGTGGGCGATCACCTTGCCCTCCGGGTACTTGGCGCGGAAGGCGTCGATCTGCGATTTCTGGAACATCTGGTGCACCGAGCAGTGGCCTTTCCACAACAGGATGCGTGCCTTTTTGATCTGCTCGGGGGTGAGGCCGCCCATTTCGAGGTCGGGATCCCAGACGACCATTTCGTCCATCGGAAAACCCATGTTGTGGCCGGTCCACCGGCCGAGGTGCTGGTCGGGGAAGAACAGTACCTTGGGGCGGCGCTCGAAGGCCCACTTGGCGATGGTGCCAGCGTTCGACGAGGTACACACGATGCCGCCGTGCGCGCCGCAGAAGGCCTTCAAATCGGCCGCCGAGTTGATGTAGGTGACGGGGGTGACTTCTGCCTCGACGTCGAGCACTTCGCCCAGTTCGCGCCAGCAGCGCTCGACCTTCGCCAGGTTTGCCATGTCGGCCATCGAGCAGCCGGCCGCGAGGTCAGGCAGGATGGCCTTCTGGTGCGGCGCGGTCATGATGTCGGCGACTTCGGCCATGAAATGCACGCCGCAGAAAATGACGTATTCCGAATCGGTCTGCGACGCCAGCCGCGATAGTTTCAGCGAATCGCCGGTCAGGTCGGCGTACTGATAGACATCGGCGCGCTGGTAGTGGTGGCAAAGAATGACGGCCTTCTTGCCGAGCTTGGCGCGGGCGGCGCGGATGCGCTCGTGGCAGGCTTCGTCGGACAGGCTGTTGAACGGGTCGAAGGAAATGGTTGCGGTTTGCATGCTGTTCTCTGGAAATTGGGCTTTTTTTGCGGTCGACCGTAACATTATCCCTGAAGCCACGGCAGGCCCGCCTTGCGCCAGCCGCCGACGGTATTGCGCTGGCCGTTGGCGTCCTTGTCGCCCTCGAAGCCTTCGAGGATGTTGTAGCAGCCGCCATAGCCCGACGCGGTGGCGAGACGGGCCGCGCTGTCGGAACGGGCGCCGCTGCGGCAGAGGAACATCACCACCGCCTCCGGATCGACCTGGCGTTTCAGTTCGGCCAGGAAGTGCGGGTTGCGCACGCCGCCGGGATACTGGTTCCATTCGATTTCGACGGCACCGGGCACCCGGCCGACCCAGTCCCACTCGGCGCGGGTACGCACGTCCACCAGCTTGGCGCCCGGCGCCAGACGCAGCAGGTCGCCAGCTTCCTGCGGCGTCAGGGCGCCTGCGTAGGGCAGGCCCAAAGCCTGGCCGCGCTGCTGCGCCAGGGTCAGGGTTTCGGTTAACTTTCCCATAATCTGCAACTGTTAAAATCTGAAGCTAACAGTATAGGGCACACCTTATGGCTCACGGGCATCACCATCACGCGCCGGTACGGGCAACACCAGCCGATCGCGCCGCCGAGGCGCAACGCGCGACCTGGGTCAGCGTCGCGGTCAATCTGCTGTTGACCGTCGCCCAGGTCATCGTCGGCTGGTTCGCCCACTCCCAGTCACTGATCGCCCACGGCCTGCATTCATTTTCCGATCTGCTGTCGGATTTTCTGGTCATCTACGCCAGTCGGCAGAGCGTGCACCCGGCCGATGCGCGCCATCCCTATGGGCACGCCCGGGTCGAGACGGCGGCCACGCTGATTCTCGGTGCTTCGCTGGCCTTGATCGGCGGGGGCATCCTGTGGGAATCGGGGATGCGTCTGCAGCATGTCGAAGTGCTGGTTCCCGTCGAAATGTCCGCCTTGTGGGTTGCCATTGCGACCGTGGTGTCCAAGGAGGGGCTCTACCGCTATCTGATCCGGGTGGCCGAGCGCCAGCGTTCGCAGCTGCTGATCGCCAACGCGCTGCATACGCGGGCCGATGCGGCGTCGGCACTGGTGGTCGTGGTCGGCATCGGCGGCGCCTTGCTCGGCTGGGGTTTTCTCGACCTGCTGGCGGCGGCGCTGATGGGTTTCATGATCCTGCGCATGGGCGTCGGACTGGCCTGGGGGGCGCTCAAGGAACTGATCGATACCGGTCTCGAAGAATCGCAGGTCGAGGCGATCCGCAAGACCTTGCTGGCGACGCCAGGCGTGCTCGGGCTGCATGAACTGCGCACCCGGCGCATGGCGCATCAGGCGCTGGTCGATGCCCATGTCCAGGTCGATGCCCGGATCAGCGTCTCGGAAGGGCACCGGATCGCCGAGTCGGCGCGTGCCCGCGTGCTGCGCGAGCACCCCGAGGTGCTGGACGTGCTGGTGCACATCGATCCGGAAGACGACCTCGATCCGGATTTGGCCGCCACCCGCCTGCCTTCGCGCGAGGTTCTGCTGGATGAACTGGCTGCCCTGCTGGTCGATTTGCCGACACCGGAGCGCGTCATGCTGCATTACCTCGGCGGGCGCGTCGAGGTCGAAATCTTTCTGGCGCATGATTTCTTTGCCGACATCTCGACACTGCGGTCGGCCGAAGGCGCGCTGGCCGAACGCATCAAGGATCACCCGGCGATCCGCAGTATTTCCCTGAATTTCCGGGTTGCACCAAATTAAGGCATTTTGTCCCGGGTGCGCACAAAATTGGTGCAACAAATCTCTGGGTGAATGCCGCTTCTCCTTGTGGCAAAATACAAAACCTTGCAGACAGGCGTTGGCACACTTTCTGCTCAAGACCTGCCGTTGAGATTTTTTTGATTGTCGCCGGTTCTGCCGGCATCTTGTTTAGTTAGGAGACTGACGCTTATGGCAACCCCGCAAGATGTGATGAAGATGGTCAAGGAGAACGACGCCAAGTTCGTCGATTTCCGTTTTACCGATACCCGTGGCAAGGAACAGCACGTTACCGTGCCGGTCTCCGCTTTTGACGAAGACAAGTTCGAAAACGGTCACGCTTTCGACGGCTCCTCGATCGCCGGCTGGAAGGGTATCCAGGCTTCCGACATGCAACTGATGCCGGATCCCGCCACCGCCTACATCGACCCCTTCTTTGACGAAACCACCATCGTCATCACCTGTGACGTCGTCGACCCCGCCGATGGCCGTGGTTACGACCGCGACCCGCGCTCCATCGCCAAGCGCGCTGAAGCCTACCTGAAGTCCTCCGGCATCGGCGACACCGCCTACTTCGGTCCGGAACCCGAGTTCTTCATCTTCGACTCCGTTGAATGGAACGTCGACATGTCCGGCTGCGCCCTGAAGATCTACTCTTCCGAAGCCGCCTGGACCTCCGGCGAGAAGAGCGAAGGCGGCGGCGGCACCGGCCACCGTCCGACGGTCAAGGGCGGCTACTTCCCGGTTCCCCCGGTCGACAGCCTGCACGACATCCGTTCCGCCATGGTTCTGGCCCTCGAAGCCCTCGGCGTCCCGGTTGAAGTTCACCACCACGAAGTCGCCACTGCCGGCCAGTGCGAAATCGGTACCGTGTTCTCCACCCTGGTCAAGCGTGCCGACTGGACGCAAATCCTGAAATACGTGGTGCACAACGTGGCCCACCAGTACGGCAAGACCGCCACCTTCATGCCGAAGCCCATCGTTGGCGACAACGGTTCCGGCATGCACGTTCACCAGTCGATCTGGAAGGACGGCAAGAACCTGTTCGCCGGCGACGGCTATGCCGGTCTGTCCGAAATGGCCCTGTTCTATATCGGCGGCATCATCAAGCACGCCAAGGCCCTGAACGCCATCACCAACCCGGGCACCAACTCCTACAAGCGTCTGGTCCCGCACTACGAAGCGCCGGTCAAGCTGGCTTACTCGGCCAAGAACCGTTCCGCTTCCATCCGCATCCCGTACGTTGCCTCGACCAAGGCCCGTCGTATCGAGACCCGCTTCCCGGATCCGATCGCCAACCCGTACCTGTGCTTCTCCGCGCTGATGATGGCCGGTCTGGATGGTATCCAGAACAAGATCCACCCGGGCGACCCGGCCGACAAGAACCTGTACGATCTGCCGCCGGAAGAAGACGCGCTGATCCCGACCGTTTGCGCCTCCCTGGAGGAGGCCCTGGCTGCGCTGGACAAGGATCGCGAGTTCCTGACCCGTGGCGGTGTCTTCTCCAACGACTGGATCGATGCCTACATCGCCCTGAAGATGGACGAAGTCAACAAGGTTCGCATGACCACGCACCCGGTCGAATTCGATCTGTACTACAGCTGCTGATCGTTTTTCACAGTGTCGAAAAGGGCGGGGTTTTCCCCGCCCTTTTTTTGTCTACCTTTTGTGGCGTGCAGGCCGTTAAGTCCGGTAAACTGAAACGGTTACAAGGAATAATGACGATGACACGTAGCACCCTGGCCCTCCTTCTCGCCGCTCTTGCCTTGCCGGCAACTGCTCAGACGATCTATCGCTGCACCGATGCAAACGGCGGCATGCTGATCTCGAACACGCGCGTCGACAAGAGTTGCAAGGCCGTCGTCAGCAGCCCGGATTCGACGCTGCCGGCACCGAAGGCGAGAACTTCCGGCGCTGCCGCCAATCCGTCGCCGGCCGGTTTCCCCAGGGTTCAGGAAGATACCCAGAGGGCGCGCGACACGGACCGCAAGCGCATTCTGGAGCAGGAGCTGGCGGGCGAGCAGCGCAGCCTCGACCAGGCGCAGCGCGAGCTGGCCGAGCAGCAATCGGTGCGTGCCAGCGAGAGCCCGGCGGCGCGTGACCGAGTCCAGCCCTACAAGGACCGCGTTGCGCAGCACGAGCGCAACATCGTTGCCATCCAGAAGGAATTGTCCAGCCTGCGCTGATCAGGCGGTGCCTGGCCTGACCTTGTACCAGGCGGCGTAGAGCGCCGGCAGGAAGAGCAGGGTCAGCGCCGTGGCGACGATCAGGCCGCCCATGATGGCGACCGCCATCGGTCCGAAGAAGTCGTTGCGCGACAGCGGCACCATGGCCAGCACGGCAGCGGCGGCCGTCAGCACGATCGGCCGGAAGCGCCGCACCGTCGACTCGATGATCGCTTCCCGACGAGCCTTGCCGGCGGCCATATCCTGTTCGATCTGGTCGACCAGGATCACCGAGTTGCGCATGATCATGCCGAACAGGGCGATAGTGCCGAGCAGCGCCATGAAGCCGAAAGGTTGTCGGAAAATCAGCAGAAACAGCGCGATGCCGATGATGCCGAGCGGCGCCGTCAGCAACACCATGATGACCCGCGAGACGCTCTGCAGCTGGATCATCAGCACGGTGACGACGACCAGAATGAAGATCGGGATGCCGGCCATGACCGAGCCGGAGCCCTTGGCCGATTCCTCGACCGAGCCGCCGGTGACGATGCGGTAGCCGGCCGGCAGTTCGGCGGTGATCCGGTCGATCTGCGGCTGCAGCGCGGCGACGACGGTGGCCGGTTGCGTTGTGCCGTAAAGGTTGCCGCGTACCGTGATCGTCGGCAGGCGGTCGCGGCGCCAGACCAGGCCGGGTTCGAAGCTGTACTTGAGGCGGCCGATCTGGTTGAGCGGCACGCTCCTGCCGCTCTTTGTCGGCACCGCCAGGTCGGGCAGGGCCGAGAGCTGGGCGCGTTCCAGGCGGTCGCCGCGCAGCACGACGTCGATCGTCTTCTGGCCCTCGCGGTAGCTGGTCACGGTGTAGCCGTTCAGCGACATGTTGAGCAGCGCCGCCAGTTCCTGGACCGAAACGCCGAGCAGGCGCGCCTTGTCCTGGTCGATTTCGATTTCCACGGACTTCGACAGCTCGCTCCAGTCGTAATTGACGTTCGACAGCTCCGGGTTGTCGCGCATTGCCGTCGAGATTTCCCCAGCAATCCGCCGCAGGGTCGAGATATCCTCGCCGGAAACGCGGTATTGAACCGGATAGCCGACCGGCGGGCCGTTCTCGATGCGGGCGATATTGCCGCGGATGCCCGAGATGTCATTTTCGAACAATTTTATCAGTCGACCGCGCAAGGCCTCGCGCGCCTTCATGTTGCGCGTCAGGATGACGACCTGGGCGACGTTGCTGGCCGGCAACTGCTGATCGAGGCCGAGGTAATAGCGCGGCGCACCGGAGCCGATGAAGGTGGTGAAATGCACGATCTGGTCGAACTCGGCCTGATCGTGCTCCAGCCATGTTTCGAGTCTTTGCGTTTCGGCGTTGATGGCGGTCAGCGAGGCGCCTTCCGGCAGACGCAGTTCGACATTCAGTTCGAGCCGCGTCGAATTCGGGAAGAACTGCTTCTGCACCTGGCCCATGCCGACGATCGCCAGCACAAACAGCAGCAGCGTGATGCCGATGACCAGCCAGCGGCGATTCACGCAGAGGCCGACGAGTTGGCGGAAGCGGTTGTAGAACGGCGTCCCGTAAACATCGTGGTCTTCGCCGTGCGCCAGGCCGCCGATGCCGACCTGCTCCAGGCGGTGCGCCAGCGCCGGCCAGCGCCGGACGATCAGGCCGGGATTCTTCGGTGCGCGCGGATCGGGCAGCAGCTTGTAGCCGAGCCAGGGGATCGCCACCACGGCCGCCAGCCACGAGATGAGCAGGGCGATGGCGTTGATCTGGAAGAAGGCGAAAGCGTATTCGCCGGTTGCCGACTTGGCCAGCGCGATCGGGATGAAGCCGGCGACGGTGACCAGCGTGCCCGACAGCATCGGCCCGGCCGTGCTGGTGTAGGCGAAGGAAGCGGCGCGCGTGCGTTCCCAGCCCTGCTCCATCTTCACCCACATCATCTCGACGGCGATGATCGCGTCGTCGACCAGCAGGCCGAGCGCCAGCACCAGCGCGCCGAGCGACACCTTGTGCAGGCCGACGTTGAACAGGTCCATGGCGAGGAAGGTGGCGGCGAGGACGAGCGGGATCGACAGGGCGACGACCATGCCGGTGCGCAGGCCGAGGCTGAGAAAAGTGACCAGCAGGACGACGAAGACGGCTTCGGCAAGGGCCTGCACGAAGGCCTGGATCGAGCGCTTGACGGCGTCCGGCTGGCTGGCAGACTCGCTGATCTCGACGCCCAGCGGCAGCTTGGCGCGGGCCGCATCGATTTGCGCGTTCAGCGCCTTGCCGAGCTGGATGATGTCGCCGCCCGGCGCCATCGAGATGCCGATGGCCAGCGCCTGCTTGCCGCCGTAGCGGACTTCGGGGGCGGGCGGGTCGCTGGTGCCGCGGTGCACCGTGGCGATGTCGCCGAGGCGGAAGCTGCGGCTGCCGCTGCGGATCAGCGTGTCGGCAACCGCTTGCACGGTGTCGAAGGCGCCGCCCGGGCGAATCTGGATGCGCTCGCTGGCGGTCTCGAAGAAACCGGCGCCGGCGACGGCATTCTGCTGACTCAGTGCCTGGATGATGGTCGTCTGATCGACGCCCAGCGTCGCCAGCTTGGCGTTCGACAGTTCGACGAAAATCTTCTCGTCCTGGATGCCGAAGAGTTCCACCTTGCCGACGCCGGGAATGCGCAGCAGGTCGTCGCGCAGGCGCTCGGCGATGTCCTTCAGTTGCGGATAATCGAGGCCGGTTGCGGTCAACGCGTAAATACTGCCGAAAACGTCGCCGAACTCGTCGTTGAAATACGGTCCCTGAATCCCGGCCGGCAGCGTATGGCGAATGTCGCCGATCTTCTTGCGTACCTGGTAGAAGACATCCGGCACCTTGGCCGGCGGCGTGTTGTCCTTGGCGAAGAACATCACCGTCGACTCGCCGGGCCGCGAGAAACTCTGGACGCGGTCGATGAATGGCGTTTCCTGCAGCTTCTTCTCGATCTTGTCGGTCAGCTGTTCCTCGACCTGCACGGCGGTTGCGCCCGGCCAGAAACTGCGGATCACCATCAGCTTGAAGGTGTACGGCGGGTCTTCGGCCTGGCTCAGGCGGCCGTAGGCGACGATGCCCATCAGGGCGATGGCGAGCAGGAAGAAGCCGACCAGCGTCCGGTGGTGCAGCGTCCAGTCGGACAGGTTGAAGCGCTGGGTCACGGGTTAATGCTGCCGGGCCGGCGGCGTTGCAGTCTGTGCCTGCACCGCCTGGCCGGGCGTCAGCCGGCGCTGGCCAGTGAGGATCACCGCATCGCCGGCTGCCACGCCACGGGCGATGGCGACGCCGTCCTCGCCGAAGCGGGCGATCTCGACGGCACGCGGGCTGGCCTTGCCGTCGGCGACGACCCAGACCTGCGGCCCCTGGCCGTTGTCTACGACCGCCGTCAGCGGCACGATGACGGGCGCCGCGGGGCCGGCGCCGAGGATGACGCGGGCTGTCATGCCGAGTTCGGCGGCCGGTGCCGGATCGACGATGCGGATGCGCGCCGCGTAGGTGCGCGTGGCCGGGTCGGCTGCTGCCGCCAGTTCGCGCACTTCGCCTTTGAGAAACAAATCCGGCTGTGCCCAGAGATTGACTGCGATCTGCGGCGCCGCCTTCAGTTCGGCCAGCCTGCTTTCCGGGATGGCGATCGCCACTTCCTTTTCGTCCGGTCGGGCGAGGCGGAATACCGCCTGGCCGGGGCTGACCACCTGCCCGGCATCGGCCAGCACGGCGGTGATCACGCCGTCGGTTTCGGCGGCTAGCGTCCCGTAGGCGGCCTGGTTGCCGCTGATCTGGCTCTGCGCACGCGCCTGCTCGAGGCGTGCCCTGGTGCTGCGGTAGGCGTTTTCCTTGATATCGAAGGCGGCCTGGCTGACGAAGCGCTTTGCCAGTAGGCCGGCATAGCGCTCACGCTCGCTGGCGGCTGTCGTGTATTCGCTTTCGGCGGCGGCCACCTGTGCGGCGGCGGCCTGTCGGGAGAGCTGCAGGTCGGCCGGGTCGAGCCGGGCCAGCGGCTGCCCGGCCTTGACCACGGCACCGCTATCGACGAGGCGGGCAGCGATTTTTCCGCCGACACGGAAGGCCAGGTCGACCTCATGGCGCGCCCGGATTTCGCCGGTGTAAACGGTTTTCCCGGCGTCGCCGGCGCTCGCCGGTTGCACCAGAACCGTCGGCGCGGCCGGCGCCGGGGCTTCGCCACGGCCACAGGCGCTCAGGGCGAGCACAAGGCAGGCAGCGGCGCAGGGAATGAACGGACGGGAAGGCATGGGGCGGCGACCTTTGGGCAATGCTGCAATGATATTGAACGATTGGTCAGTAACGCAACAGATTCCACGGAAAAGCGCGGTAATCGCTACAATACCGGCCATGAACAGTACGCTGTCTGCCTTCTACGGACTGGATTTTCTCGCCTCGACCGTCATTCTGCTCGACGAGGGGCTGGTGGTGCGCTACGTCAATCCATCGGGTGAAAACCTGCTCGCCGTCAACCTGCGTTCGGTCACCGGCAAGCCGCTCGCGGCGGTGTGCACCTGCTCGGCTACGCTGCAGGGGGCGCTCGACAATGCGCTGAACAACAACTGGGGCTATACCGGCCAGAACATCGAGCTCAAGCGCGGCGATGGCGAACTGCTGCACATCAACTGTACGGTGACGCCGCTGCGCCCGGAAGTAGCGGCGGGCGTGCGCCTGCTGCTCGAGTTGCAGCCGATCGAGCACCAGCTGGCGGCAACCCGCGAAGAACGCCTGATCGAGCAGCAGAAGGCCAGCCGCGAACTGATCCGCAACCTGGCCCACGAGATCAAGAACCCGCTCGGCGGCATCCGCGGGGCGGCCCAGTTGCTCGAACACGAACTGACCAATCCGTCGCTCAAGGAATACACGCAGGTCATCATCAAGGAGGCTGACCGCCTGCAGGATCTGATGCAGCGGTTGTTGACGCCACACCGGGCGATGCTGCCGACGACGGTCAACATCCATGAAATCCTGGAGCGCGTGCGCAGCCTGCTGACGGCGGAGTTTTCCGGCTCGCTGTCGATGCGCCGCGACTACGACACCAGCCTGCCAGAGATGGTGGGCGACCGTGAGCAGCTTATTCAGGCGGTGCTCAACATCGCGCGCAATGCGGCGCAGGCGATGGGCGGCGAGGGCGAAATCGTGCTGCGCACGCGCGTCCTGCGTCAGGTCACGCTAGCCAAGAAGCGCTACCGTCTGGCGCTCGAGATCAAGGTTATCGACAACGGTCCAGGAATTCCGGAAACCGTGCGTGAGCGCATGTTTTATCCGCTGGTTTCTGGCCGCGAGGGTGGCAGTGGCCTGGGTCTGACGATCGCCCAGAATTTTGTCCAGCATCATCACGGCACCATCGACTGCACTAGTCAGCCGGGACACACCATTTTCACGATCCGCCTCCCGGTTGAGCAGGCCTGACTCTTGCTTGTCATTATTCCGTTGCCAATGACAAAATGAGCCAAAAAATCATGAAACCGGTCTGGGTTGTCGATGACGACCGTTCCATCCGCTGGGTCCTGGAGAAGACCCTGTCCCGCGAGGGCATCCCGTTCAAGAGTTTCGCGTCGGCCAGCGAGGCCATTTCGCAGCTCGAACAAGGCGCCGAGCCGCCGCAGGTGCTGATGTCGGACATCCGCATGCCCGGCCAGTCGGGGCTGGAGTTGCTACAGGAAGTGAAAACCCGCTTCCCGACGGTGCCGGTCATCATCATGACTGCCTATTCTGATCTCGAAAGCGCGGTCGCCGCTTTCCAGGGTGGCGCCTTCGAGTATCTGCCCAAGCCTTTCGATGTCGACCAGGCCGTCGAGCTGATCCGACGGGCGATTGACGAGTCTATGCACCAGAGTGGTGCAAAAGAGGAAGAGGGGCTGGTCCCGGAAATTCTCGGGCAGGCGCCAGCGATGCAGGAAGTCTTCCGCGCCATCGGCCGTCTGGCGTTATCGCACGCCACGGTGCTGATCACCGGCGAGTCGGGCAGCGGCAAGGAACTGGTGGCGCGTGCCTTGCACCGCCACAGCCCGCGCGCCGACAAGCCCTTCATCGCCATCAACACGGCGGCGATTCCCAAGGATCTGCTTGAATCCGAGCTGTTCGGCCATGAGCGCGGCGCCTTCACCGGCGCCCAGACGCAGCGCCGCGGGCGTTTCGAGCAGGCCGAGGGCGGTACGCTGTTCCTCGACGAAATCGGCGACATGCCCTCCGAGCTGCAGACCCGCCTGCTGCGCGTGCTGTCCGACGGGCACTATTACCGGGTCGGCGGCCATTCGCCGATCAAGGCCAACGTCCGCGTCATCGCCGCGACCCACCAGAATCTCGAAACGCGGGTCAAGGAAGGCCTGTTCCGCGAAGACCTTTTCCATCGCCTCAACGTCATCCGCATCCGCCTGCCGGCGCTGCGCGAACGGCATGAGGACATTCCGCTGCTGACCCGCCACTTCCTGCAGAAGAGTGCGCGCGAACTCGGCGTCGAGGCCAAGCGCCTGTCCGACACCGCGATCAAGTACCTGAGCGGACTCGATTTCCAGGGCAACGTCCGCCAGCTGGAAAACCTCTGTCACTGGCTGACCGTCATGGCGCCCGGCCAGCAGGTCGAAATCGGCGACCTGCCGACCGAATTGCGGGAAGCGGTGCCGACGGCGATGGCGACCGACTGGGAGAGTGGTCTCGAAGGCGAGGTCGACCGCCTGCTGGCGGCCGGCGTCGATGATGTCCATGGCCGGCTCTCGCAGGTCTTCGAGCGCATCCTGATCTCCCGCGCGCTGGCGCGTACCGGCGGCCGGCGGATCGAGGCCGCGCAGGCGCTCGGCATCGGCCGCAACACGATCACGCGCAAGATCGCCGAACTCGGCATCGACGGCGGCAAGGAGCACGCGGCGGAGTAGAATCCGCCGCATGGCACTGATCGATCCCATATTGCTGAAAGACCGGCTCGGCCTGCTCGCCGGGCGTTTCGACGTCGACGCGCTGGATGAATGCGATTCGACCAGCAGCGAACTGCTGCGCCGCGCCGACCGCGGCGCGCCGGCCGGCACGGTGATCGTTGCCGACCGGCAGAGCGCCGGACGCGGTCGCCGTGGCCGGACGTGGCTGTCGGCGCCCGAGGCCAGCCTGACCTTTTCGCTGCTCTGGCGTTTCAACGGCCCGCTGGGGCAACTGGCCGGCCTGTCGCTGGCCGTCGGCGTGGCGCTGGCGCGCGGGCTGGAAAACCTGGGCGCCAACGGTATCCGGCTCAAGTGGCCGAACGACGTGCTGCTCGAACGTGGCGGCGATTTCGCCAAACTGGCCGGCATCCTCATCGAACTGGCGAGCGACCGGCGCGGGACGCAGGCGATCATCGGCATCGGCCTCAACCTGCTGCCGCCCACCGAAGAGTTGCCGCAGCCGGCCGCCGGCTTGTCCCAGGCGCTGGCGAATTTGCCCGACCGCCACGTCGTGCTGGCGAGCGTTCTGGTGGCGCTGGCCGAGGTTCTCGAGACTTTTGCGGTCGACGGTTTTGGCGGGCTGAAAATGGAGTGGCAGCCGCGCCATGCCTGGCAGGAACTAGTGGTGCAAGTCCTTGGCGACGATGCCGAGCCGCTCGCCGGCGTCTGTCTCGGTGCCGATGACGATGGTGCGCTGCTGCTGGAAACCGCGGCCGGTGTGCAGCGCATCCTGTCCGGCGACGTCAGCTTGCGCCGCGCATGATCCTGTGCATCGACAGCGGCAACAGCCGCATCAAGTGGGGCCTGCATGCCGATGGCGCATGGCGGGAAAATGGCGCCATCAACCATGTCGACGTCGCGCAACTGGCGGCATTGCCACAGCGTCTGCCGATGCCCGCCTGCGTGATGCTGGCCAACGTCGCCGGAGAAGACGCAGGGAAGGCGATCCGGCAGGCGCTGGCACCGTGGCTGACGGTCTTTCAGGAAATCGAGTCGGCAGCCAACGCCGGCGGCGTCACCAATCTCTACGAAAATCCAGCCCGCCTCGGCGTCGACCGCTGGTGCGCACTGATCGGCGCGCGGGCGATGACTGGCACGCCATCTATCGTCGTCATGGCTGGCACGGCGACGACCGTCGATACGCTGGATGGTGACGGCCGTTTTCTCGGTGGCCTGATCCTGCCCGGCCTCGACCTGATGCGCCGCTCGCTGGCGCGCGACACGGCGGCGTTGCCGCTGGCCGCCGGCCAGTATTCGCCCCATCCGCGCTGCACCGACGACGCCATCATCTCCGGCTGCATCGAGGCGCAAATCGGCGCCATCGAGCGTGCCTGCGTGCGGCTGGGATCCGGTGCGCTGTGCTTGCTGTCTGGTGGCGCCGCCGGGGCCATCGGGGAGCACCTGACGGTGCCGCACCGGCAAGTGAGCAACTTGGTGCTCGAAGGCCTGCTGCGTCTTGCCGTCGTCGGGCCGGCCGTACATGCCGCTGGCAAAAACAGCGGTTGAAGATTGCCGGTTTAGCGGCGACAATTGCCGCCAATTCGTCAGTTTCCGGGAGGGGCCATGTTCGATCCGGTCATCAACAGTCTGCCAGCCTTCGCCGGCTTTTTCGTCACCGCCATCGTCCTGCTGCTGGTGTTCCTCGCCATCTACATCCGCGTCACGCCCTACAACGAGCTGACGCTGAT
Organism: Dechloromonas sp. UBA6271; assembly: GCA_002440665.1. Classification (GTDB taxonomy): domain Bacteria; phylum Pseudomonadota; class Gammaproteobacteria; order Burkholderiales; family Rhodocyclaceae; genus Azonexus. The sequence continues at coordinate 5,712 of DJUX01000004.1, read as the reverse complement.
CCGCCAGGGCAACGAGGCGGCGGCGGTCAGCCTCGGCGGCGCGGTCATCGGCTTCGCGCTGCCGATCGCGGTGGCGGTCGCCGTCAGCCATAACCTGTACGCGATGATCGGCTGGGGCCTCGTCGCCTCCATCGTGCAACTGCTCACCTTCATCGCGGCCCGTCTCGCCATGCCGCGGCTCAACGAAAGCATTCCCCAGGGCAAGCTGGCCTCGGGGATCTTCCTCGCATCACTGGCAATCGGCGTCGGCATCCTCAACGCCGGCTGCATCGTCTGATTTTTTAGGAGGCAATCATGGCCCTGATGGACTTCATCAAGAAACAATTCATCGACATCCTGCAGTGGACCGAATCCGGCGACGGCACGCTGGCCTGGCGTTTCCCGATGGCGGAAATGGAAATCCAGAACGGCGCCAGCCTGACCGTGCGCGATTCGCAGGTGGCGCTGTTCGTCAACGAAGGCACGGTCGCCGATGTCTTCGCGCCCGGCATGTACAAGCTGACGACGCAGACGCTGCCGGTCCTCACCTACCTGAAAAACTGGGACAAGCTGTTCGAATCCCCGTTCAAGTCCGATCTCTACTTCTTTTCGACGCGCACCCAGCTCGACCAGAAATGGGGCACGCCGAACCCGATCACCATCCGCGACAAGGAATTCGGCATCGTCCGCCTGCGCGCCTTCGGCATCTACTCGTATCACCTGAGCGATGCCAAGACCTTCTACCAGAAGATTTCCGGCACACGCGACGCCTATACACGCGAGGAACTGGAAGGCCAGTTGCGCAACACCATGGTCGCCGGCCTGACCGATTTGTTCGGCGAATCCGGTGTGCCCTTCATCGACATGGCGGCCAATCAGGACGAGTTCGGCAAGGCGATGTTCGCCAAGATGGCGCCGACTTTTGCCGACTTCGGTCTGACGCTGGATTCGCTGGTCGTCCAGAACGTCTCGCTGCCGGAAGAACTGCAGAAAGTCCTCGACCAGAAGATCGGCATGAACATGATCGGCGACATGGGCCGCTTCACGCAGTACCAGGTCGCCAACGCCATTCCCGAGGCGGCGAAGAACGAGGGCGGCATGGCCGGCATGGGCGTCGGGCTCGGTGCCGGCGTCGGCTTCGGGCAGGTCATGGGGCAGGCGATGGCATCGGCCATGCAGCCGGCGGCAGGCGCTGCACCGGCACCGGCTGGCGCCGTGGCGCCGGTGTCGGCCGACGACGTCGTTGCCACCCTGGAAAAGCTGCACGGGCTGGTCGAGAAAGGCATCCTGACCAAGGAAGAATTCGAGGCCAAGAAAGCCGAACTGCTCAAAAAACTGACCTGATCGGCAGCCTGTGGCGCTGACTGCCTCCTGTCCTTCCTGCGGCGCGCCGGTCGTCTTCAAGTCGGCGTCGTCGGTCTTCGCCGTCTGTGAATATTGCCAGAGCACGCTGGTCCGTCACGACCAGGCGCTGGAAGACATCGGCAAGATGGCGGCGCTGGTCGAGGACCGTTCGCCGCTGCAACTGGGCGCCGAAGGCAGTTACAAGGGCGTGCATTTCGCGCTGATCGGGCGCATCCAGGTCAAGTACAGCCAGGGCACCTGGAACGAGTGGCACCTGCTGTTCGACGACATGCGTACCGGCTGGCTGTCGGAAGCCGGTGGCGAGTATGTGCTCACCTTCATGCAGCAGGTCATGGAAGCGCTGCCGGCACTCGATAGCCTGAAGGTTGGCCAGCGTTTCGTGCTCGCCAGCCAGCCGTGGATCGTCAGCAATATCGAGAATGCCGAGTGCGTTGCCGGCCAGGGCGAACTGCCGTTCAAGGTCGGCGCCGGTTATCCGGTTGCTGCGGTCGACCTTAGAAATGGGGCCAATTTCGCGACTCTCGATTATTCGGAAACGCCGCCGCTGCTCTTCGTCGGTCAGGCGGTCGAGTTCAAGTCGCTGAAGATGAACAACCTGCGCGAAGGCATGGCGATCCCGACGGCGACCGTCGAGGCGCAGGTCTTCCGCTGCCCGAGCTGCGGCGCGCCGATGCAGGCGCGCTCGAAAGACATTCTTGCAGTTGGCTGCGCCACCTGCGGCGCCGTGATCGACACCGCCGACCCCAATCGTCGGGTGCTGACCACCGCGCTCGGCATGCGCGACGAGAAATACACCCCGCGCATCCCGCTCGGCAGCAAGGGCACGCTGGAAGGCAAGCCGGTCGAGGTCATCGGCTTTCTCGTCAGGCAGAGCAAGAGCGACGGCATCGCCTACGACTGGCGCGAATACCTGCTCGCCGGCGAGAACGGCACCTACCGCTGGCTCACCGAATACAACGGCCACTGGAACGTCGTCGACGTCCTCTCCAATCCGCCGCGGACCAGCGGCATCATCGAGATCGACAACGTGCAGTACGGCGGCCAGTCATTCCGCCATTTCGCGACGACGCCAGTCGCCGAGGTGATCCAGGTCGCCGGCGAATTCACCTGGCGCGTGCGGCGCGGCGAAACCTGCCGCGTGCTCGACTACGTGGCGCCGCCATTGATGCTGTCGCGCGAATCGACAGCGAACGAGCAGACCTGGTCGCTCGGCACCTATGTCGCACCCGAGGCAATCGCCGAGGCCTTCAAGTTGAGCGGCCGCATGATCGCCCCGGTCGGCGTCTATGCCAACCAGCCCAACCCATGGGCAGAAACCCGGGGCCGCGTGTTCAAGCTGTTCGGAAAGCTGGCCCTTGCCGCCATCGTGCTGCAACTGTTCTTCGCCTTCATTGCCGGCGGCAAGACGCTGCTGCGTCAGGATATTGTCCTCTCGCCGCAAATGGCCGAGGACACCGTGGTCACCCGCGAATTCGAGGTGAGCGGCAAACCGCGCAAGATCGCCGTGCGCAACAGCACCTCGCTCGACAACAACTGGATCGGCCTCGACCTGATGCTGGTCAACAAGGCCAGCGGGCAGGCCTGGCCGGCGACCCGCGAACTCGCCTACTACTACGGCAACGATGGCGGCGAAAGTTGGTCGGAAGGCAACCGCGACGACGAGGTGGTCTTCCTCGACATCCCGCCCGGCACCTACTACGTCACGGTCGACCCCGATATTGCCCCGGAAAAGCCGGTGCCGGTGCGCGACACCATCGAGGTGCGCAGCGGCGGCGCCGGCTGGTCGAATTTCGTGATCGTGATGCTCTTCCTCGCCGTCTTTCCCCTATTCACCTACCTGCGACACGCTGCATTCGAGGCCGGTCGCTGGGCCGAGAGTGACCACGCGCCGGCGAGCAGCGGCGATTCGTCGGACGGAGACGACTGATGTTCGGAAAATTCAACCTGGCGACCGGCGTTCTCGCGCTATTGTTCTTCGCCTACGCCCAGCATCAGGGCTGGAACCTCTTCGATAACGTCGCCAACTCAGGTCACGGCGGTTCGTCCGGCAGCAGCCGGGTCTATCACAAGTAGGGCCGGCGCCCAGCCGCTGCGCCTAGTCGCCGCCGCACCCGCCTCCGCCACCATCGCCGCTCCCGCCGTCACCATCGGCGCCGCCGGAATCGCCCGAGCACCCGCCGCCGCAGCCGATATGGCTGGCGCAGTAACCGGTGCCCGCGCCGCCTGCCGCCATGCAGTCCAGTTGGTAAACGAAGCCGCCGGCAATCAGCAACGCCGCATCCAGCGCGAACAACCGGGGCAGTTGATTCGGTTTCTTCGGGTCGATATTCTCGCGGGCGCAGGCCAGCCGCCAGGCGCGCTTGATGCCCTCGGAGGCAGAGGTCGGCGAAGGCATCGCCTCGGCTGGCGTGTGATGCAGAAAGCGCCCGAAGGCACTGCGGCAGAAGCGCTCGTAGTGGCGGGTGAACAGGATGAACTCGTGCCACGCATCGTCCACCGCCTGCGACGGCATCGCCACCATGCGCCGCCCGGCGCTGCGGCACAGGTGGAAGTAGTCGCGCAGCCCGGCAAAAACCTCGCTGCGCTGCTCGCGCGTCAGTTCCGGCCGGCGCGCTGCGAGGCGCTGGTCGAGCGTTTCGCCAAACCGGTAGCTGTCGATAAAAGCCGCGCGCCGCCGCCCGGGCCACTGCCGCAAGAACAGCCAGAGCACCAGGGCCAGCGCCAGCGGAACGACGAACTTGATCATCCGTTCACGTCGAAGCAGAGATACTTGATCTCGAGATAATCCTCGATCCCGTATTTCGATCCCTCGCGCCCGAGGCCGGACTGCTTGATGCCGCCGAAGGGCGCCACCTCGTTCGAAATCAGCCCGGTATTGACGCCGACCATGCCGTATTCCAGCGCCTCGCCGACGCGCCAGCAGCGCGCCACGTCGCGCGAATAGAAATAGGCGGCGAGGCCGAACTCGGTATCGTTGGCCATCGCGACCGCCTCCGCCTCAGTCGTGAAGCGGAACAGCGGCGCCACCGGCCCGAAGGTTTCCTCGCGGGCGACGAGCATCGCCGGCGTAACGTCGGCCAGCACCGTCGGCTGGTAGAAATTGCCGCCGCGTCCGTGGCGGGCGCCGCCGCACAGCACGCGGGCACCCTTGGCGAGCGCATCGGCGACATGCGATTCGACCTTGGCCAGCGCCCCATCGTCGATCAGTGGCCCCTGCGCCACGCCATCCTCGACGCCGGCCCCGACCTTCAGTTCGCCGGCACGCGCCGCCAGCTTGCGCGCGAACTCCTCATAAACGCCGGCCTGCACCAGGATGCGGTTGGCGCACACGCAGGTCTGCCCGGTGTTGCGGTATTTGGCGATCAATGCGCCGTCGACCGCGGCATCCACATCCGCGTCGTCGAAAACGATGAACGGCGCGTTGCCGCCCAGTTCCAGCGACAGCTTCTTGATCGTCGGCGCCGATTGCGCCATCAGTAGCCGGCCGACTTCGGTCGATCCGGTGAACGACAGCTTGCGCACGACGGGGCTGGCCGTCAGTTCGCCGCCAATCGCCACCGGATCGCCGGTCAGCACATTGAAAACGCCGGCCGGGAAGCCGGCAGCCTCGGCCAGCACCGCCAGCGCCAGCGCCGTCAGCGGCGTCTGCTCGGCCGGCTTGACGACGACGGTGCAGCCGGCGGCCAGCGCCGGCGCCACCTTGCGCGTGATCATCGCCAACGGGAAATTCCACGGCGTGATCGCCGCGCAGACGCCGATGGGCTGCTTGATGACGACCAGCCGTTTGTCCGCCGCCGTCGCCGGAATCGTCTCGCCGTAGGCGCGCTTGCCTTCCTCGGCGAACCACTCGACGAACGAGGCGCCGTAGGCCACTTCGCCCTTCGCCTCGCTCAGCGGCTTGCCGCCTTCGGCGGTGATCAATTGCGCCAGATCGTCGGCGTTCTCGTTGATCAGCGCAAACCAGCGCTGCAGCAATTGCGAACGCTGCTTCGCCGTCAGCGCCCGCCACGCCGGCAGGGCCGCGTCGGCGGCGGCGATGGCGCGCCGCGTTTCTGCCGCGCCGCAATTCGGCACCTCGGCCAGCACGGCGCCGGTTGCCGGGTCGCGCACGGCCAGCGTTTCACCGCTGTCGGCGGCGAGCCATTTTCCGCCCAAAAACACAGTCGACCGCAACAATGCCTGGGCGGTTTCAAGTCCGAAGTGCAACGAGTTGATGATAGTGTTCAAAGAAGTCGAACGACTTTGGCATAAACAGTTCAGCGGGGCATCGAAAGTTGAGGCTCTTGCGCGGCCGAGTATTGGGTTGCCAAGCCACGGCGTCGAGCTCTGCTTGAGAGAAGCCGGAGAGATTAGAGCCCTTGGGGAAAT